>CAMEOT010000003.1 GCA_945929965.1 uncultured Lachnospiraceae bacterium | reverse complement strand
TTACACCAAAGTAATCAACAGGACTTCTCTAAAATCTTTTAGGGAAGCAGTAACCCAGCAGAAAAGGACTGCTCCCCATAGTTGTAGCTAGCATCCGAGTCCAGAGCGGCAGTCCTATCTTCGTGGATTTAAAAACAACTATTTCACTAACTCTCAATTTAGTATAGAAAAGAGGGACCGGTATGAGTGATGCAATACCTGTGAACAGAATAAAGGGCGTGGGAGAGAAGACAGCTGCACTGTTCGGTAAGATCAATGTCTTTACAGTGGAGGATCTGATCGGGCATTATCCCAGAGATTATGAGACTTACGATGCTCCGGTATCCATCCGGGAGGCATCCCCCGGCAGTGTCCAGGCTATCTACGGACAGATCACCGCCATCCCCAACGTGAAGAAAGTCCGCAACCTCTCCATCCTTAACGCCATTCTGAAAGATGGCAGCAATGATTCCATCCAGCTCACCTTCTTCAATATGCCCTTTTTAAAAAAGGTATTAAAGCCAGGAGGTTTTTATCTCTTCCGCGGTCTCATACAGCAGCGCGGTACGCATAAGATCATGGAACAGCCCCGGATGTTCACCTGGGATGAATATAAGCAGAAATCCGGACGGCTCCTGCCAAGATACGCCCTGACCAAAGGCCTGACCAATCAAACGGTGCGAAAATCTGTGGCACAGGCGCTGGAATACTATCCACCGGAAAAAGAATATCTGCCACAGATAATATTGCAGAAATATCCCATGCTTTCCCATAGGGAAGCAGTCTACGCCCTGCATTTTCCGGAGAACAGAGATGAGCTGTTAGCTGCCAGAAACCGTATGGTATTTGAAGAATTCTTTTCTTTTTTGCTGGTTCTTCGTAAGAATAAGGAGCTTGCGGCGAAGACAGAGAATCATTTTCCCATGTATGAGACTGCAGATACCGTAAGATTTTTGGAACAGCTGCCATTTCCACTGACCAAAGCTCAAAAGAAAGTCTGGGGAGAGCTCAGGGAGGATATGGGAAGTCCTTATGCCATGAACCGCCTGATTCAGGGAGATGTAGGCTCCGGTAAGACAATCCTGGCAGTGCTGGCACTTCTCATGTGTGCGGCTAATGGTTATCAGGGAGCAATGATGGCCCCTACGGAGGTACTGGCTGTTCAGCATTTTGAGACCATTTCAGGCTATGTAGAAAAATATGGCATTGCTTTTCGTCCGGTGCTTCTGACAGGCTCTATGACGGCGAAGGAGAAGCGGGAGGCTTATGCGAAAATTGCTTCCGGAGAAGCTAACCTGATCATTGGAACCCATGCCCTGATCCAGGAAAAGGTGGAATATTCTTCTCTGGCACTGGTAGTGACGGATGAACAGCACCGATTTGGTGTAAGGCAGAGAGAGACATTAGCCGCCAAGGGGAGTGAGCCTCATGTGTTAGTTATGAGTGCTACGCCGATTCCCAGAACACTGGCTATTATCCTATATGGGGATCTGAAGGTCTCCGTCATTGATGAACTTCCTGCTAATCGTCTGCCTATCAAAAACTGTGTTGTAGGGACTTCCTATCGTCCTAAGGCTTATGAATTTATCGCAAAAGAGGTGGCAGCGGGAAGACAGGCCTATGTCATCTGTCCCATGGTGGAAGAGGGCGAATCGGAAGACCTGGAGAATGTAGTAGATTATACGGAGAAACTCCGGGCAGTTCTGCCACCTTCCGTTCAAGTAGCTTACCTCCATGGAAAAATGCGCCCGGCGGACAAAAACCGTATCATGGAAGAATTTGCTGATAAGAAGATCGATGTCTTAGTCTCCACCACGGTAATTGAAGTAGGTATCAATGTTCCCAATGCCACAGTAATGATGGTGGAGAATGCAGAGCGCTTCGGGCTGGCACAGCTGCACCAGCTGCGTGGGCGTGTGGGACGCGGTGAATTCCAAAGCTATTGCATTTTTATCAGCACATCAGAAGCCAAAGAGACCATGGAACGTTTGCAGATTCTGAACCATTCCAATGACGGTTTCCATATTGCTTCCGAGGATCTGAAACTGCGAGGTCCGGGAGATATCTTCGGTATCCGACAGAGCGGTGAATTTGCATTTGTGCTGGGTGATATATATACAGATGCAAATATTTTAAAAGAAGCTTCCGATGCCGTGGAACAGTTGCTTGTATCCGATCCGGACATGACAGATGACGACAGTCTGGCATTGGTGAACTATTTCAAAGAACATACCGAAGTAAATGTTGTTGACTTTCGGACCATCTGACAGTAAAATTACTTTTAGGTTCAAAGCTTTATGCTTAGGATCAGATAATTTATGTTAATTTATGCAAAGGGAAGGTTTAGATACCAGAATGTCAAAAATCGCAATTGTAACCGACAGTAACAGCGGCATTACACAGACAGAAGGAGCCCGTCGCGGAATCCATGTTCTGCCCATGCCTTTTATGATCGATGAAGTCACATACTATGAAGATATTGACCTGACACAGGAGCAGTTCTATGAAAAGTTAAAATCAGGTGCGAATATTGCCACCAGCCAGCCGTCTCCTGACAGTGTCACCAGCCTGTGGGACAAGCTTTTACAGGAATATGACGAGATCGTACACATTCCCATGAGCAGCGGTCTGTCCGGTTCCTGCCAGAGTGCCATGGCCTTTGCTACAGAGTATGATGGCAGAGTTCAGGTCGTGAACAACCAGCGGATCTCCGTAACCCAACGTCAATCTGCGCTGGATGCCCTGCAGCTTGCAGCAGCCGGTAAAGACGCGGCCCAGATTAAAGAATTCCTGGAAAATGATAAATTCAACAGCAGTATCTATATCATGCTGGACACCTTGTATTATCTGAAAAAAGGTGGGCGGATCACTCCGGCGGCGGCAGCCATCGGCACCATGCTTCGTTTGAAGCCGGTGTTGACCATTCAGGGAGAAAAACTGGATGCCTTCGCAAAGGCCAGAACCACCTCGCAGGGCAAAACCATGATGATCAATGCTATTAAGAAGGACATCAACGAGCGTTTCGGCGGCATGACGGAGGATAGGCACATCTGGTTACAGATCGCTTATACCCACGACAGAGCCGCAGCAGAGCAGTTTCGCACCGAGGTAGAGGAGGAATTCCCTGGCTACGATGTTCATATCGATCCTCTGTCCTTAAGTGTTGCCTGCCACATCGGCCCCGGTGCCCTGGCACTGGCATGCTGTAAGAAAATAACCCTTTAGAATTCTTAAACTCCCGGAAGTGTAATGCTCCGGGAGCTTTTTCATACCCTATCCCTTGTATTTTTTTACTTTTCCAAACACAAAATCTATGATATACTTAAAACAATAATGTGTTGAGAAGGAGTTCCAGTTCATGGCAAAAGACAATAATTATGACGCCTCAAGTATTACTGTCCTGGAAGGCTTAGAAGCGGTAAGAAAGAGACCCGGAATGTATATCGGCAGTGTCTCCACCAAAGGTCTGAATCACTTAATCTATGAGATTGTAGATAACTCTGTGGACGAGCATCTGGCCGGATACTGTGATACGATAAAAGTAACGCTGGAAGCGGATGGCTCCGCCACGGTAGAAGACAACGGACGTGGTATTCCCGTGGGAATGCACGAAAAAGGGATCAGCGCGGAGCGTCTGGTATTTACGACTCTGCATGCCGGCGGTAAGTTCGACAATTCCGCATATAAGACCAGCGGCGGTCTGCACGGCGTAGGTTCCTCTGTGGTAAATGCCCTTTCTACAAAGCTGACCGTCAGAGTCAAGAGTGGCGGCTGCATTTATGAGGACCGTTATGAGAGAGGTATTCCCGTGATGGATCTGGTGGACGGTCTGCTCCCTGTGGTGGGCAAGACAAGAGAGACCGGTACGACTATCAACTTTTTGCCGGATGACACCATCTTCGACAAGACCCGTTTCAAGGAAGATGAGGTTAAGAGCCGCCTTCATGAGACCGCTTATCTGAACCCGAAGCTTACGATTATTTTCGAAGATAAGAGAAAAGAAGAACCGGAGAAGGTTACCTACCATGAACCGGAAGGCATCATTGGCTTCATAAAAGACATGAACCGTTCCAAAGAGACTGTCCATGATGTCATTTTCTTTTCCGGCGAGAGCGAAGGCATCTCCGTGGAAGTAGCCTTCCAGTATGTGAATGAATTCCATGAGAATGTACTGGGCTTCTGTAATAATATTTATAACTCCGAGGGCGGTACCCACCTTACCGGTTTCAAGACCCAGTTCACAAATGTTATTAATACTTACGCCAGAGAATTAAATATTCTGAAGGAAAAGGATGCAAACTTTACCGGTGCCGATGTCCGGAACGGAATGACCGCCGTCGTATCTATCAAGCATCCGGATCCCCGTTTTGAAGGACAGACCAAGACGAAGTTAGACAACCAGGACGCTGCTAAAGCTGTGGCTAAGGTGACGGGTGAAGAGATCGTAAGATTTTTCGACCGCAATCTGGAGACTTTAAAGAGCATCATCGGCTGTGCGGAAAAGGCGGCCAAGATCCGTAAGACCGAAGAAAAAGCGAAGACCAATATGCTGACCAAGCAGAAATTCTCCTTTGATTCCAATGGAAAACTGGCGAACTGCGAGTCCAGAGATCCTTCCAAATGTGAGATCTTCATCGTAGAGGGCGATTCTGCGGGCGGCAGTGCCAAGACAGCGCGAAACCGCATGTATCAGGCCATTCTTCCGATCCGCGGTAAGATTCTGAATGTGGAGAAAGCCAGTATCGATAAAGTGCTTGCCAATGCAGAGATCAAGACCATGATCAATGCTTTCGGCTGCGGATTTTCCGAGGGCTACGGCAATGATTTTGATATTACCAAATTACGTTATGACAAGATCATCATCATGGCGGATGCCGATGTGGACGGTGCGCATATTTCCACATTGTTACTGACCTTATTCTACCGTTTCATGCCGGATCTGATCTTTGAAGGTCACGTATACATAGCCATGCCTCCCTTATATAAGGCCATGCCATCCAAAGGGGAAGAAAAATATCTGTATGATGACAAAGCACTGGAAAAGTATCGTAAGACCCATAAGGGTCCCTTTACCTTACAGCGATACAAAGGTCTGGGTGAAATGGATGCCGAACAGCTGTGGGAGACCACGCTGGATCCGGAACGCAGACTGTTAAAATTAGTGGAGATTGAGGATGCACGCATGGCTTCCGAGATGACCGAGCTTCTCATGGGTACGGATGTACCGCCCAGAAAAGCCTTTATTTACGATCACGCGACAGATGCGGAGCTTGATATTTAATATCAGATATCAGAAGAACGGAGATTAGAAATGGACGACAGCAGAATCATAAAAACAGAATACTCCGAGGAGATGCAGAAATCGTTCATCGACTATGCCATGAGCGTTATCATTGCCAGAGCCCTGCCGGATGTCAGAGACGGTCTGAAGCCGGTACAGAGAAGAACCCTCTACGATATGCACGAGCTTGGGATCCGCTATGACCGTCCCTACCGTAAAAGTGCCCGTATCGTAGGGGATACCATGGGTAAATATCATCCCCACGGTGACAGTTCCATCTATGAGGCACTGGTAGTCATGAGCCAGGATTTCAAAAAAGGCATGCCTCTGATCGACGGTCACGGCAACTTCGGCAACATCGAAGGTGACGGAGCCGCTGCCATGCGTTATACCGAGGCAAGACTGCAGAAAGTGACCCAGGAAGCTTTCCTGGCGGATCTTGATAAGGATGTGGTAGATTTTGTACCGAATTTCGATGAGACGGAAAAGGAACCTTCCGTACTGCCGGTAAAGATCCCGAACCTCTTAGTCAACGGATCGGAGGGTATCGCCGTAGGTATGGCTACCAGCATTCCTCCTCACAACCTTGGAGAAGTCATTGATGCCGTAAAAGCTTATATGCTGAACAACGAGATTACCACAAAAGAACTGATGCGTTACCTGAAGGGGCCGGATTTCCCTACCGGCGGCATCGTTATTAATAAAGATGAACTGGAAGATATCTACGAGACCGGAATCGGTAAGATCAAGCTGCGTGGCAAGGTAGAATTCCAAAAAGGAAAAGCCGGCAAGACCAATGTGGTGATCACGGAGATCCCTTATACCATGATCGGTTCCAATATTGCAAAATTTTTATCCGATGTAGCGGCCCTGTCCGAGACAAAGAAGACCCAGGATATCGTGGATATATCCAACCAGTCCTCCAAGGAGGGCATCCGCATTGTGATCGAACTGCGCAAGGATGCCGATCCAGAGAACTTTGTAAATATGCTTTATAAGAAGACCCGCTTGGAAGATACCTTCGGTGTCAATATGCTCGCCATTGCAAACGGCAGACCGGAGACCATGGGCTTAAAGCAGATCATCAAGGCGAATGTGGATTTCCAGTTTGAAGTAGCCACCAGAAAATATACCAATCTGCTTGCCAAAGAAATGGAGCGCAAGGAGATTCAGGAGGGTCTGATCAAGGCCTGCAATGTGATCGATCTTGTCATTGAAATTTTACGTGGTTCCAAAGATCGAGCCATGGCAAAGGGCTGCCTCGTAGAAGGCAAGGTGGACGGGATCAAGTTCAAGTCAAAAGAATCAAAGATCATGGCAGCCCAGCTGATGTTCACCGAGAAACAGGCGAACGCTATCTTAGAGATGCGTCTGTATAAGCTGATCGGTCTGGAACTGGAAGCATTGATAAACGAGCACGAAGAGACCATGGCGAATATCTATCGCTACGAAGACATACTGGACCGCAGAGATTCCATGGCACAGGTCATTATGAATGAACTGGATGGATTTAAAAAGGAATACAGCCATCCCCGCAAGACTGTCATCGAGAACGGTCAGGAAGCGGTCTACAAGGAAAAAGAGCTGGAAGAGATGGATGTGGTATTTCTCATGGATCGATTCGGCTATGCCAAGACTGTGGATGTCTCCACCTACGAGCGGAATAAAGAAGCTGCAGATGCAGAAAATAAATACATCTTCACCTGTAAAAATACCGGAAGGATCTGTCTGTTCACCAACACCGGACAGATGCATACCATCAAGGTGCTGGATCTGCCTTACGGCAAGTTCCGTGAGAAAGGCACACCCATTGACAATGTAAGTAACTTCAGTCAGAAGAACGAGGAGATCATATATATCACCAGCCAGAAGGAGCTGAATCTGTGCCGGGTAATCTTCGCCACCGCCCAGTCCATGTTAAAAGTGGTAGACGGTGGGGAATTCGATGTGACCAAACGTACCGTTGCCGCTACGAAGCTGGCGGAGGGTGACTGCGTTGTCAGCGTTGCCACCCTGACTGACCAGCGGAACATCGTATTGCAGACCAGGGGAGGATTTTTCCTGCGCTTCTCCATCGATGAGATCCCCGAGAAAAAGAAAGGTGCCATCGGTGTCCGCGGTATGAAACTGGCTGACAAGGATGTAGTGGAAAATGTATATTATACAAAAAATGCCGTAGAGACCACCATTGAATATAAGGGCAAGGAGCTTATCCTGAATAATCTGAAGCTCGGCAAACGTGACAGCAAGGGCACCAAAGTCAGAGTGTAACTTTTTAGTAGAATCATTCAGAAAAACATTTATAGAGAAAACGGAGAGTGATCATATGAGAGTCATTGCGGGAACTGCAAGAAGTCTGCCCCTTAGGACTCCGGAAGGAATGGATACCAGACCCACCACCGACCGGATCAAGGAAACCCTTTTTAATATGCTGCAGACCTATATTCCGGACTGTGTGTTCGTGGATATTTTCAGTGGCAGCGGCGGCATTGGTATTGAGGCATTGAGCCGCGGTGCCAGAAAAGCATATTTTATCGAAAATGCCCCGAAGGCATTAGCATGTATCGAGGATAATCTGGCATTTACGAAAATGAAAGACCGTGCTATAGTATTAAAGCAGGATGCCTGTGCAGGACTGACAGGTATCTATGAAAAACACGTGGATGTCATCTTCATGGATCCTCCCTACGATCAGGAGCAGGAGCGCAGAGTGTTAGAGCAGCTGCGTTATGCAAAATATGTCTCTGAAGAGACCCTGATCCTCGTAGAAGCTTCTCTGCATACCGATTTTTCCTATGCAGAAGATCTGGGATTTGAAGTGATCCGCGAGAAAAAATACAAAACCAACAAGCATGTGTTCCTTCGCCGGAAGTAACACTGAAAGGTGTGATTTTTATGAAAAGAGCTGTTTACACCGGAAGCTTTGACCCTGTCACCAACGGGCATATGGATATCATAAGACGGGCAGCCGAAATATTTGATGTTCTGATCGTCAGTGTTTTGAATAATAAAGAAAAGACCCCGTTGTTTTCTGTAGAAGAACGTGTTAAGATACTTAAAGAAGCTACAAAAGATCTGCCCAATGTGCAGATTGACAGTTTTAGCGGTCTTTTGGTAGATTATGCCAAAGAAAAGGATCTGCATGTCATCGTAAGAGGCTTACGGGCCATTACGGATTTTGAGTATGAACTGCAGATGGCACAGACGAACCGAATGTTATCCCATGGAAAAATAGACACGGTATTTCTGACCACCAGCCTGGAATACGCATATCTCAGTTCTTCCGCGATCAAACAGATTGCCAGCTTTGACGGAGATATTACCCCTTGTGTTCCGGATTTTGTGGCGAATCTGATTTATGACAAATATCGTCAGAAAAAACTTTCAGAGAATAGTGATGTGTAAATAAGGAGAGTTTCATGAGCAGCAGAATCGAACAGGTAATTGATGAAATAGAAGAATACATTGAAGGTTGTAAGCCGAAGTTCATGTCCAGCACAGAGATCATCGTCAACAAGGATGAGATTGATGAGTTACTGCGGGAGCTGCGCATGAAGACTCCGGATGAGATCAAGCGTTATCAGAAGATCATCAGCAATAAGGAAGCAATCTTAAATGATGCCAAAGCCAAAGCAGAAGCTCTGATCAACGAAGCCACGGTTCATACCAATGAGCTGATCAACGAGCATGAGATCATGCAGCAGGCATATGCCCAGGCGAATGAGGTCGTCACAATGGCAAGCAAGCAGGCACAAGATATCTTAGATAATGCCACGATTGAGGCCAACAACGTAAAATCCGCTGCCATGCAGTACATGGATGATATGCTGGCCCATCTGGAAAATATTATTGCTTCCTCTACCCAGCAGGCAAGTGCAAATTACGATGCCCTGATCGGCAACCTGAACCAGTATCGTGATATTATCCAATCCAACCGCAGTGAACTTCATCCGGTAGATGAGGATCTGGAGGATGTGGATGTTCCCGCAGGCGGAACTGACAATCTCGATGTCATGTAATCATATAATTAATCATAAGAAACCAGTTTTCTGTAGAAAGCTGGTTTTTTAAAAATAAAGGAATCAAGAGAATGAAAGTAAGCAATATACAAAAAGGGCTGTTAGTCAGGACAATGATCTGTGCGGTCAGTCTTGCTGCAGCCTGTTTTTTTGAAGCTTCCCTGAACGTTCAGGCATCGCCAAGAGCACAGGAGACGGGAGAGAGGGTCACTGTTGTCATCGATCCCGGACACGGCGGCGACAACGAAGGAACCCTGGAGGGAATTACCAAAGAGAAGGAAATGACCATGGTGACTGCCCTGGCCATGTATGAGGAACTGACAAAATACGACAATGTGGATGTTTACCTGACCCATACCGACGATGTATCCATGTCGTTGGCAGACCGCGCACAGTTTGCTGCGGAGCGGAATGCGGATTTTCTGTTCAGCATTCATTATAACGCTTCCGTAGATCATGATCTGTTCGGTTCCGAGGTATGGATTTCTTCCGTACAGCCCTACAATGCCTATGGTTACCAGTTCGGCTGGGAACAGATGCAGCAGATGAAAGAAATGGGACTGTTTTTACGCGGTGTGAAGACGAAGCTTAAGGATAACGGAGATGATTATTACGGAATCATAAGGGAGAGCACTGCCAAAGGTATTCCGTCTGCCATCATTGAGCACTGCCATGTAGATGAGGGCAGGGATATTCCGTATTGCCAGACGGAAGAGGACTGGAAAAGGTTCGGCAGAGAGGATGCGCTGTCCGTTGCAAAATACTTCGGGTTGTCCAGTGCAAGCCTGGGTGTCGATTACAGTGCTGAGGCAGATGCACTTCCTGAAGTCTCTCTGCAGTCCATTCTGCCCGCCACCATACGAGATAAGACGGAACCGGATATTTGTCTGCTGTCACTGCTCAGTGCAGATTATGACACCGGTGAGGTGACTTTGGAAGTCACGGGAACAGATTATGACTGTCCCATGATGTACTATGATTACAGTACAGACGGGGGCAGGACATATTCCGAGCTACAGCCCTGGCCGGATCTGGATATTATGTCAGGAACCTATCCCGACACCTTTACCTTTTCACTTAACTTTACGAAGGGCGAGCAGCCGGTGATCACCGTCAGAGGATACAATCAGGCGGATCTATTTACCGAGAGTGCTTCCATCACCTTTGATAAGCCGTTTGTTGATCAGGAAAAGGCAGCCAAAGAAACCTTGGAAGCAAGCCTTGCGGCAGAAGATGCCGCTTCCCTGGAGAATGCCTCCAAAGACAGTACTTCCGATTCCGTAATTACCATGGCGGATGCCGCTGGAAATAATGGCATATTCCAGGTGTTGAATGATAAAAAGCAAGTGAATTTCGGTGTGTTTCTGATCATTTGCGGAATTTGGGCTACTCTGCTTCTCGTGATATTTCTGCTATATCAGATCCAGCTTAGCAGACATAAGAAACGCAGACGTAGAAATCATAATAAAAATCAGAATAGAAATCAGAGCAGAAATGTATCCGGAGACAGAAGCCGCCATCCCAGGTAATAAAATGCGGTAAGCAGTGTCAGAACGAGCTTATGAATAATGTATTTTTTCAGAGAAAGCCCCGTATTCCGGATACAGCCGGCAGTTTGGGCAATACCGCTTAAGCCCCCAAACGGAAGTAACAGTAAAGTATATAACGGATAGCGGTCCGCCAACATCTGCAACCCTCCGGTAATCTCCAAAAGTGGTGCAAGGAGATGACTTTGGTGCAGGAAAAGCCCGGGCAACAGATTCAGCAGATTGAAAAAGATCATATATCCACCAAGACGCAAAATACTTAAGCCTGCGGCATTCACGGCATCGTCCAGGGCATCCGGCAGGGATGTCCTGACAGAGGAATTGGTTACAGGCTGTGAAACCATAGAAGTGTCCTGCAGACGCATGCGATAGACTGTGTATCTTAAAAATAATCCGTAGATAACAGGAATGCCGTACATCCCCATAAGATAGGGCAGCTTAAGCGTCCGGTGCAGCAAAGGCAGCACAAATCCCAAAAAATAAACCGGTCCGAAATTATTGCAAAAGGCCAGAAGGAATTGTCCCTCCGATACAGATAGCTCCTGCCTGTTACGAAACTCAGCCGTCGTACGTGCACCCATGGGAAAGCCACATAAAAAGCCCATAAGGATCGTATAAACCGCAGGATCGGATAAACGGAACAGTTTACCGAAAAAAGGTCTTATGGGACGGATGAGACTTTCCACCAGCCCCATGCGGATCAGCGTTCCGGACAGAACCATAAACGGGAAAAGCACCGGAACCATTTTTTCATACCAGAGTCTCAACCCCAGGGCTGCATAGGCAAGACTTAAGGACGAATTCGTCAACATACAGAATGTCAAAAATACAAAGAAAAAAACGTCCATTATTTTTTTCATGGAGGTTCCTGTTAAGCGGTTTGTATACTATATGCTAAAATGAAATAAATAGAAATGATAGAAAGTGAAAAGTTCATGCGTTTGGATAAATTTTTATGTGAAAATAATATAGGAACCAGAAGCCAGGTAAAGGATGCCATCCGAAAAGGGATGGTAACGATCAACGGCACGGTTGCCAAAAAACCGGAAGAAAAAATAGAGGAAACCAAAGACATCATCGCCTTTCAGGGGCAGGAACTGCGGTATCAAAAATATGTCTATTATATGCTGAATAAGCCGGAGGGAGTTGTCTCTGCCACCAATGACAATACGGCACCTACCGTGTTAGAGCTGCTTCCCGCACAGGGCAGAAAGGATCTGTTCCCGGTGGGAAGACTGGATAAGGATACCACGGGGCTTTTGCTCTTAACCAACGACGGTGCCCTGGCACACGATCTACTGTCACCAAAAAAGCATGTGGATAAAACTTATCTGGTGCAGCCAGATCATCCTCTATCCGAGGAAGATATCCACCGTCTGGAAGAGGGGCTTGATATTGGAGATGACAAACCGACTGCCCCCGCAAAAGCGGTGATCACTCCGGACGGCGATCTGCTGCTTACAATTCACGAAGGCAGATTTCATCAGGTCAAAAGAATGTTACAGGCAGTGGGAAATCAGGTATGTGCACTGGAGAGAGTATCCTTCGGACCGCTGACCCTTGATCCCTCACTTCCACGAGGAGCGCATCGTGCATTGACAGAAGAAGAGATCTGCGCACTGGCTAACACACAGAATCAGAAGAAATAAGCTACAAAAGGAGATAATTTTATATGCAATTGAAAAGAATGTTTTCCACAGATGATGTGAAAGGAACCAGAGGGTATCTTCGTACCCAGAAAAATTATGAGATTATAAGAACCGTGCTTTATTTTGCCATTTCTCTTGCACTGTTTATCACCGGCTGGGTCAGCACCGGAAGCAGAGAGAACCTGTTAACCATCGTGGCGGTACTGGGATGTCTTCCGGCATGTAAAAGCCTGGTGGAAATGTTCATGTATTTACGCTACAAGGGCTGTGATGAGCGGGATGCCGCTTTGATCGCGGCACATACGCAAGGACTTACCGGACTCTACGACTGTGTATTTACTTCTTATGAGAAGAATTTCTGTATTCATCATCTGACAGTCTGTGGCAATACGATCTGTGGATACACTGCGGACCCGAAGTTCGAGGAGCAGGCTTTTAACAAACACATTCAGGCTATTCTGAAAAAAGACAATTACAGAGAGACTTCTGTGAAAATATTTAACGATCTGGATAAATACGTAAAGCGCTGCGAACAGTTAAAGGAACTGCCCACACAGCCGGAACTGACGTCGGGAATCTGCCAGACTTTAAAGAGTGTGTCTCTGTAACCTATTTTCTTTAATATACTTTTCAAGGAGTGGTGTCTTATGCAGTTACTTACCATCGGCAAAAATCAGGCAGGACAGCGCCTGGATAAATATTTAAAAAAAGCTCTGCCCGGCGCAGGCACCGGATTTTTATATAAAATGCTGCGCAAGAAAAACATTACATTAAATGGAAAAAAGGCAGAGGGAAAAGAAATTCTTACCGAAGGGGATGAAGTAAAATGCTTTTTCTCCGAGGAGACATTTGCTTCCCTGTCCGGTACTAAGAGTGCGGAAGATACTTCCGATTACCGAAAGGCGTACCATTTGCTAAGGGATGTCTGTGTCATTTACGAGGATGATGATATCTTATTATTGAGCAAGCCTGCCGGGATTCTGACGCAGAAAGCAAAACCGGAAGATCTTTCCCTGAATGAATGGCTGATCGGGCATCTATTGGAGACCGGGGCTATAAAAGAAGCGGATCTTGCCACGTTCCATCCTTCCGTCTGCAACCGTCTTGACCGCAATACCAGTGGCATTGTATTATGCGGCAAGACGTTGGCGGGATCCCAGGACTTAAGCCGCATCATTAAGGAACGAACGGTTCGAAAATACTATCAGACGATCTGCAAAGGTAAGATTTTACAGGAAAGCACGTTAAAAGGCTACCTGTCCAAGGATGAGCACACCAATACTGTAAAGGTGTATGCCAAGAAGCCGGAAAGACCGGAAGAGGCTTCTTATATTCAGACGATCTATACTCCGGAAGCCGTAGCGGGAGACTATACCCTCTTAACTGTGGAGCTGGTCACCGGTAAAACCCATCAGATCCGTGCCCATCTGGCAAGCACCGGGCATCCGTTACTCGGCGATACGAAATACGGAGATCCCAAGATGAACCGTAAAATGCAGTCGGAATTTTCCCTGCACCATCAGCTTCTACATGCCGGGATGGTCTGCTTCCCGGAGGGAGAAGAAGGAGCTCTTGCAAAGGTAAGCGGCAGGACTTTTACAGCCCCGCTTCCCGGTAAATTTGCTATGATCTTACAGGCACTGAATCTGATACCGGATACTGCCTGCTAGAAAGGATACACGAAAATGGCTACATGGAACACCCGCGGACTTCGCGGATCCACACTGGAGGATATGGTTAACCGTACCAATGAAAAATATGCGGAAGCCGGACTTGCTCTGATCCAGAAAATTCCCACACCCATTACTCCGATAAAAATGGATAAGGAGAGCCGCCAGATCACGCTGGCTTTTTTCGAGCAGAAGAGTACTGTTGATTATATCGGTGCAGTACAGGGTATCCCGGTATGCTTTGATGCCAAGGAATGTGCGGTGGATACGTTTTCCCTGCAGAATATCCATCCCCATCAGGTGGAATTCATGCAGCAGTTCGAAAAGCAGGGCGGCATCGCTTTTTTCCTGATCTTTTACAGTCACAAGGATCTGCTGTATTATCTGCCTTATGAGATGCTTCGGTTTTTCTGGGACAGAGCAAATGACGGCGGCAGGAAAAGCTTCCGGTTTGAAGAACTGAATCCGGAATATATTCTTCCGAAACATCAGGGAATTCTGGTTCCTTATCTGGATATTCTGAAAAAAGATCTGGAAGACAGAGAAGAATAAGAAGAATAATTTAATGAAGAAGCGCTTGACACAGCGAAAGACTCCGCTTATACTACAAATAGTTTCATATGTTATCATGATAACGAGGTAGCACGTTAATATAGTAAAGTACATGAATTGAGGATGCATTATGAATAACAGATTATTACATACACCGGAAGGTGTCCGAGATATTTACGGCAAAGAATATGCCAGGAAACTGGCAGTGGAACAGAAGCTGCAGAAGGCGATCCATTGCTTCGGATATGAGGATATTCAGACACCCTCCATTGAATTTTTCGATGTATTTTCCAAGGAGATCGGAACCACACCCAGCAAGGAACTTTATAAGTTTTTTGACAAGGAAGGAAATACATTGGTGCTGAGACCGGACTTTACCCCGTCCATTGCCCGTTGTGCAGCCAAATATTTCATGGAAGAGAAGGTTCCCCTTCGCTTCAGTTATAACGGCAATACCTTCACCAACACCTCCAATCTACAGGGTAAATTAAAAGAAGTGACACAGATGGGCGCGGAACTCATCGGCGATCCTTCCGTAGAAGCAGATGCGGAAGTCATCAGCATGGTCATCGAGGCACTGAAGAGTGCGGGACTTACCAGATTCCAGGTAACCATCGGTGAAGTAGACTATTTCCGCGGACTCTGTGAGGAAGCCGGGCTTGATGAGGATACTGAGAGAGAACTCCGTTCCTGTATCTCGGGCAAGAACTTTTTTGCCGCCCAGGAACTGCTGGAGCAGAAACAGATCCCGGAGCCCTATCACAGTATTTTATTAAAGCTTGCCGATATGTTCGAGGATATGGAATCCTTAGAATCTGCCAAGGCATTAGCGAAAAATGAACGTTCCTTACAGGCAATTGCCCGACTGGAAAAATTAAAGGAGCGTTTAGAGCAGTACAAAGTGGCGGAATATATTTCCTTTGATCTCGGAATGCTCAGCAAATACCAGTATTATACCGGCGTGGTCTTCAATGCATATACTTACGGCATCGGTGATGCAGTGGTAAAGGGTGGCCGTTATGACAATCTCCTTCGCAAATTCGGCAAGGATGCGGCAGCAATCGGCTTCGTCATAGTCATTGATGATCTGCTGGAGGCGCTGTCCCGACAAAAAGTCGATATTGCGCTTCCGGCTTCCGGCAGGGTATTATATTACAGTATAGGAGACGAGGCGGACTATCAGGCAAAGCTTGCCGAAACTATGAAGTTAAGAAAAGAAGGAATTCCCACCGTGCTTTCTCCGGAAAATAAAGCAGCTGAGGAGGTAAGGCAGTAATGAGTGAAGAAAGATATCTTACCTTTGCCCTGGGTAAGGGCAGACTTGCGAAGAAAACGCTGGAACTTTTTGAGAAGATCGGCATTACCTGTGAAGAGATGAAAGACAAGGATACCAGAAAGCTTATCTTCGTCAACGAAGAATATAAGCTTCGCTTTTTCCTGGCAAAGGGTCCCGATGTTCCCACTTATGTGGAGTACGGTGCCGCCGATATCGGTGTAGTCGGTAAGGACACGATCTTAGAAGAAAACCGTAACGTCTACGAGGTACTGGATCTTGGATTTGGCAAATGTCGGATGTGTGTCTGTGGTCCCGCCTCCGCCAGAGAACTGTTAAAGCACCATGAGCGGATCCGTGTGGCAAGCAAATATCCCAATATCGCCAGAGAATATTTTTACAATAAAAAGCATCAGACCGTGGACATCATCAAATTAAACGGGTCGGTGGAGTTAGGACCTCTGGTGGAATTATCTGATGTAATAGTAGATATTGTGGAGACCGGTTCCACCTTAAAAGAAAACGGACTGGAAGTTTTAGAAGAGGTGTGCCCTCTGTCCGCCCGTATGATCGTCAATCCTGTCAGCATGCAGATGGAAGCCGACCGGATCCGCAAGCTGGTAGGTGCCATCCGCGAGCAGTTAAAAATACAGCCGTAACCAGACAAATCAGAAAATAGAGCAGATAAATCACAGCATATTGATTAGGAGAGTACCGTTATGAGAATCGTAGCATTGGATAAAGAATCAAAACAGAGTATTTTGAACGACCTCTTAAAGAGAAGTCCGAATAATTACTCTCAGTACGAAAGCACTGTGAATCAGATCATTGACAGAGTCCGCGCCGAGGGAGATCAGGCTTTATTCGATTATACTTTACAATTTGATAAATTTGCATTAAGTGCAGAGAATATCCGCGTGACCAAAGAAGAGATTGCAGAAGCTTACGCGCAGCTGGATGAGAATCTGGTGGATGTGATCCGTCAGTCTGCGGAAAATATCCGTGTTTTTCACCAGAAGCAGCTTCGTAACAGCTGGTTCGATGCAAAGCCCGACGGAACCATCTTAGGCATGAAGATCACCGCTATCGAGAGAGCCGGTGTCTATGTCCCCGGTGGAAAGGCAGCTTATCCCTCCAGCGTATTGATGAATGTAATCCCTGCGAAAGTAGCCGGTGTAGATGAGATCATTATGACCACTCCTCCCGGAAAAGACGGAAAAGTCAATCCCGGTACCTTAGTAGCTGCTGATATTGCCGGTGTAGATACTATTTATAAAGTGGGCGGGGCACAGGCTATTGCTGCTATGGCATTCGGAACTGAGTCCGTACCTAAGGTCGACAAGATCACCGGTCCCGGCAACATCTTTGTAGCCCTTGCCAAAAAGGCAGTCTATGGCTATGTGAGCATTGATTCCATTGCCGGCCCCAGCGAGATCCTGGTATTGGCGGATGAGACTGCTACCCCCAGATACGTTGCGGCAGATCTTCTGTCCCAGGCAGAGCATGACGAGCTCGCAAGTGCTATTCTGATCACTACTTCCAAGGAGCTTGCCGAGAAGGTATCCGAGGAAGTGGACGGTTTTGTCAAAGTCTTAGAGCGTGCTCCCATTATTCAGAAGTCTTTGGACAATTACGGCTACATTCTGTTAGCTGACAATATGGAAGATGCCATTGATGCAGCTAATGCCATTGCCTCCGAACACTTGGAGATCATTACAAAGAATCCGTTCGACACCATGACCCGTATCCGCAACGCCGGTGCGATTTTCTTAGGAGAGTATGCCTCTGAACCTCTGGGAGATTATTTTGCAGGTCCGAACCACATTCTGCCTACCAACGGTACCGCAAGATTTTTCTCTCCGGTAAATGTAGATGATTTCATCAAGAAGACCAGTATCATTTCTTATTCCAGACAGGCACTGGAAAAGGTACATACACAGATCGAGACTTTTGCGAAGAGCGAAGGCTTGACCGCACACGCAAACAGTATTAAAGTGAGATTTGAAGACTAGGAGACATTATGGAACGAAAAGCATCTGTGACCCGAACAACAAAGGAGACCGATATCGCCATCACCTTGAATCTGGATGGCAGTGGAAAAGCTGATCTGTCTACCGGCATCGGATTTTTTGATCATATGCTGGACGGCTTTGCCAGACACGGCTTTTTTGATCTGGACTGCACGGTAAAGGGAGACTTACAGGTGGACGGCCACCATACGGTGGAGGACACCGGTATCGTCTTAGGCGAAGCCATTAAAAAAGCGGTGGGAGACAAGAAGGGCATCAACCGTTACGGTTATTTTATCCTGCCCATGGATGAAGTGCTTGCCTTATGTGCCGTTGACTTAAGCGGTCGGCCTTATCTTAATTTTGAATGTGAATTCACTGTACCTAAGGTAGGTGAGCTGGATACCGAGCTGGTGAAGGAATTTTTCTATGCTGTATCCTACAGTGCCGGTATGAACTTACACATCAAGATGCTGTCTGCGGGCAACAATCACCATATGATCGAAGCCATGTTCAAGGCATTTGCCAAGGCTCTGGATCAGGCCGTTTCCTATAACCCGAAGGTAACGGATGTCTTAAGTACCAAAGGAAGCCTGTAAGAAAATATGTGCCTGGGGTCCGTGCCATGCAGGCATAGAAAAACGCGAGGATTACTATGATCATCAAGAAATTTGTTCCCTGTATTTATTTATATCATGAGCATGCTGTGAGAAACCTTACGGATACTACTATCGTAGATACAGATCCTGTCCGTCTGGCAGATTATTACTGTGAACACAACGCAGATGAACTGATCGTGTTCGATATGTCCGAGCAAGATGCAGAGCATGACGCTGCTCTGGATATCATTAAGGATATCTGTGCCAAAGCAGAAGTAGATGTCATCGGTGCCGGCAATGTAAAGCGCATGGAGGACATTAAGAAATTACTTTATGCCGGATGTAAAAAGGCGGTTCTCGACTATGAGAAAGAGAGTAATATTGAGATCACGGAGGAAGTCTCCCTGAAATTCGGCAAGGAGAAGATACTGATCTCTTATAATGATCCCGCCGTTTTGGAATTACATAAAGAGAAAATTGAAAAGTATGTCTCTGCCATGATCCTGATGAATCCTCACCAGATCCGGGAGACGCAGAGTATTCTGTCCCTTCCCTTTTTCGTGCAGATCAATCAGGTAGCACTGAACAAGCTGTTGGAGATCTTCGCATATGAAAATGTATGCGGTATCACCGGCAATACCATCAACGATAATGTGAAAGAGATCGTTGCCCTAAAGGATCTGTGCCGGGAAAATGATATTCCCATCGAATCCTTCCAGGCTGCTTACAAGTGGGAAGATTTCAAGAAAAACAGTGACGGCATGGTACCTGTTGTCGTGCAGGATTATCGTACCCGGGAAGTTCTGATGATGGCTTACATGAATGAGGAAGCCTATGAACAGACACTAAAATTGGGCAAGATGACTTACTACAGCAGAAGCAGACAGGAACTATGGCTGAAGGGACTGACCAGCGGTCATTATCAGTATGTGAAGGAACTGGTGGCTGACTGTGATATGGATACGATCCTTGCAAAAGTATCCCAGATCGGTGCTGCCTGCCATACCGGCAGCAAGAGCTGCTTCTTCAATGAGATCACGAAAAAAGATTACGAGGAAAGCAGCAACCCCTTACAGGTATTCGAGGAAGTCTTCGATGTGATCAAGGACCGTAAGGTTCACCCCAAGGAAGGTTCTTATACCAATTATTTATTCGACAAGGGCATTGACAAAATCCTTAAAAAATTGGGAGAAGAGGCAACAGAGATCGTGATTGCCGCGAAAAATCCCAACCCCAATGAAGTCAAATACGAAATCAGTGATTTCCTGTATCATATGATGGTACTGATGGCAGAGAAAAATGTCACCTGGGAAGAAATCATTACAGAGCTTGCAAATCGTTAACCGCATTTTCCATCCAGGTCTCGATATATGTTCCGTAATCTACCTCCGTAACGTAAGACAGCACCTGATCCATGGACAGACCGGCAAAGCTTTTATTTTCCCGATCAAGCAATATCACTGTAAGCAGTAATACTCCGGCCAGAGCAAGACGGATTCTGAAAGTCCCGGTATGAGAACTACCGGAACCACTGGATTCTTCCTGCTCCGGCCTTATTTCTGTCTGTCTGCGCATTTGCTGCAAAAGTTGTGCTGTATTCTTATCATCCAATGGTTCCAAAAATATTCCTCCCTACATGACCATGCTTTGCAGTTCATATTTATGTACCTTTTGGTACTGGCAGAACTGGTTTTTTTAAGATATAATGAAGTTCTGAATAGTTATGAGCAATTTGGGAGAGATCACGACAGAGCAAACAGGAAATGAGTATCAGAAAAAATAAACTCCTGCGGGCTTGCAAAGATGAGCATCCCATTTTATACTGCTAGAGATGCGCAAAAAGCTCTCGGCATTACGGGAATGGCGGAAATCTATGAGAAAGCCAGATATTCCGTGATTCCCTGCACGGAGGAAGATGTCCGGCAGATGAAAAATAAATTGAGGTAAATATTGATTATGAACGAAAAATTAGCATTAAGCGATGATATTCTGATGAAGATTGAAAAACCTGCCCGTTACATCGGCAACGAAGTGAACGCGGTGGTGAAGGACCTAAATAACATTGATGTCCGTTTTTGTATGTGTTTCCCCGATGTCTACGAGATCGGCATGTCCCATCTGGGCATTCAGATTCTGTACGGCATGCTCAACTCCTGGGACGATGTCTGGTGTGAGAGAGTCTATTCTCCCTGGGTGGATTTAGATGCCATCATGCGTAAGGAAAATATCCCTCTGTTTGCCCTGGAGAGTCAGGATCCGGTAAAGGATTTTGATTTTCTTGGAATCACCATCCAGTACGAAATGTGTTATACGAATATTTTACAGGTCCTGGATCTGGCGAAGATCCCGCTGCTTGCAAAGGAACGTGGGGATGATTGTCCCATTGTCATCGGTGGCGGTCCCTGCACCTATAATCCGGAACCCATTGCAGACTTTTTCGATATCTTCTATATCGGTGAAGGCGAGACCCAGTATCGTCCACTAATCGATCTGTATAAAAAGTGCAGAGAAGAGAAGGCAGGAAGAGAAGAATTCTTACGCCGTGCTGCGAAGCTGCCCGGCATGTATGTTCCCAGATTCTATGAAACTACTTATCATGAGGACGGCACCATCGCTTCCTTCCGACCGACCGAAGAGGGGATTTCCGCTACGATCCGCAAGGAACTGGTGACGGATATGACCGACAGCTTTTATCCCATGAAGCCCGTGGTACCTTACATTAAGGTCACACAGGACAGAGTGGTCTTAGAGATTCAGAGAGGCTGTATCCGCGGATGCCGTTTCTGCCAGGCTGGGCAGCTGTATCGTCCGGTCAGAGAGCGTGACGTGGAAGTATTGAAAAAATACGCCATGGAGATGCTGAAAAATACCGGTCACGAGGAGATTTCCTTAAGCTCCTTAAGCTCCAGTGATTACAGCAAACTGCCGGAACTGATTGATTTCCTGATGGAAGAATGCAACAAGAGACATATCAATATCTCCCTGCCGTCCTTACGTATCGATGCCTTTTCCCTGGATGTCATGAGTAAGGTGCAGGATGTGAAAAAATCCAGTCTGACCTTTGCTCCGGAGGCCGGCAGCCAGAGACTGCGTGATGTCATCAATAAAGGATTGACGGAAGAAGTGATCCTGCATGGTTCCGCGCTGGCTTTCGAGGGCGGCTGGACCAGAGTCAAGCTGTATTTCATGCTGGGACATCCCACTGAAACCGAGGAGGATATCCGCGGCATCGCTGAACTGTCCAATAAGATCGCAGCCACCTTCTTTGATACGGTCCCGAAGGAGAAACGTGTCAACGGCAGAGTACAGATTGTCACCAGTACCTCCTTCTTCGTACCGAAGCCCTTTACTCCATTCCAGTGGGCACCCCAGTGTACCAAGGAAGAATTCGTGGAAAAGGCATATCTGACCAGAAAAGCCATCTCCGAACAGTTGAACCAGAAGAGTATCAAGTACAACTGGCACGAAGCAGATGTCAGCGTCTTAGAAGGTGTGTTGGCAAGAGGCGACAGGAGATTGTCCCAGGTGCTTTTATATGTTTATAACAAGGGCTGCTTCTACGATGCCTGGAGCGAATACTTCCACAATGATGTCTGGATGGAAGCCTTCGCTGCCTGCGGTCTGGATCCGGATTTCTATTCCCACAGAGAACGACCCTTGGACGAGATCCTGCCCTGGGATTTCCTGGACTGCGGTGTCTCCCGTTCTTTCCTGGAGAGAGAATGGCAGAAGGCGAAAAACGAGACGACCTCACCGAACTGCAAACAGGCATGTCAGGGCTGCGGTGCCGCCAGATTCGGCTGCGGTATCTGCATAGAGCCCAGAGACTGATCGTACGAGACACACCCTTATGGCACGTTATTGAATGTTGAAGAATAAGAAGAAAGGGAATTGCAGGTCTTTCAAGAAAGACCGCATAGAAATCTGACAGAAATTATGAAATTAAGAATTAAATTCAAAAAATACGGACCGGTACGTTTTATTGGCCATCTGGATGTAATGCGTTTTTTCCAGAAAGCCAACCGCAGAGCGGAGCTGGATGTAGCATACACCGGAGGCTTCAGCCCGCATCAGATCATGTCCTTTGCCGCACCCTTAGGCGTGGGACTGACCAGCAACGGAGAATATATGGATTTGGAAGTATATTCCCTGACTTCCTGCGAGGATGTTAAGACACGGCTCAATGCCGTATCTGTACCCGGCATTGAGATCACTTCCGTGAAGATCCTGCCGGATAAGGCGGGCAATGCCATGGCAAGTGTGGCTGCCGCCGGATATACCGTAACCTTCCGGGAGGGCAGAGGTCCTCATTTTGATCTGGCACCTGCTGTGGAACGCTTCCTTAAAAAGGACGAGATCCTGATCACCAAGGAGACCAAAAAAGGCAGCCGGGAAATCAATTTAAAAGAAGGCATCTATGAGCTGAAAGCCGTGGATGGTAACAGCCTGTATCTGTTGGTAGATGCATCCAGCGCCGGAAATATCAAACCGATGCAGGTAGTGGAGGCATTATTTGCGGAAAATGGAGAACCCCTCCCTGAGAATGCCCTTATGGTCAACAGAGAAGAGACCTATTTAAGAAGCGATGCCTTAGAACTGCTTCCCTTAGATGCCATCGGTTATGACAGCGAAGAAGCTTACAAAGCAGCTTCCGGAGATGCCGAATGAGCCGCAGTCTCACCGGCGGCAGACCGGCAAGAGAAAAAGAAGTAAATGAGATCCGTAAGAGCACGGACTGTACCACCGGAAAAATGATACTTACGAAGCTTCGGGATAAAAATGTGGCATTACTTGTGAACTCCGGTGGAATTACCGCTGTGCGGGTGCTACGTTCGAATGCCAGTAAGATTGGCGGAATCTACCTGGGAAAAATACAGAATGTGGCGAAAAACATCGATGCCTGTTTCGTGGAGATTGCGCCCGGGGAACTGTGCTTTCTGCCACTACGGGAAGCAGGTACGGCACATCTTACCAACAGACAGCCGGACGGAAGCTTAAAAGCCGGGGATGAACTGGTGGTCATGGTCACCAGAGATGCCCAGAAAACAAAGCGGGCTTCCGTTACCACAGATCCTTCCCGGATGAAGCAGCAGCTTGTCAAAAACGGCTCTACCCCTGAGAATGCGTCTGAAGCCCTTCAGAGCCTTTTGAATCAGGCGAACCATAAAGTATGCCTTACCTGCCTTTTTGCGCCTTCTGAAGTCATCTATGAGGTACTGGAGCAGTTGGCAGATTCATCGGAATACAGTGAAGTCCTTACGGATGACCCGGAGATCTTCCACAAGCTTTCCGAAAGCAGTCATCCGCTTTTGCAGCAGAAGAGCCTCCGGTTGTATGATGATCCTGCCATTTCCCTGCGTCTTTTATATTCTCTCGAACGGGGAATGGATGAGGCACTGGATACAAGAGTCTGGCTGAAATGCGGCGGATATCTGGTCATTGAGCCCACGGAAGCCATGACAGTCATCGATGTCAATTCCGGCAAAAATGAATCTAAGAAGATGGGAGAAGAGACCTATTACCAGGTCAATGCCGAAGCGGCAGAAGAGGTTGCAAGACAGTTACGTCTTCGGAATCTGTCCGGTATCATTATTGTAGACTTCATCAATATGGCAGAAAAGGAAAATCGTCAGAAACTTCTGGACTACCTGAAAACGCTGACCGCCGGAGATCCAATGCATCCCCGGATCGTGGATATGACACCACTTGGTCTGGTGGAGATCACCCGTAAAAAGTCCCATCCAACTCTGGCAGAACAATGGAAAAAAATATAAAAACCTGTTTATAAACCAGTCAACACTCGTTTGGCTGGTTTTTTGTTATATTTCACAATTTCAGGAAACTCTTTTTAGTAAAAACGTTTCTTGAATATTCCTTTACAAAATGCTACTCTTGTATCAAAGGAAACTAAATTTTATATTTAAGTTTCCATAGAAACATATGAAAGCATTCTATTCTAAAGACGGAGGAATACCTATGGATACCACAGATGCTCTGCAAAAAAACATTTTGGATGCCACCCTTCGTGTCTTCGATCGAAAAGGACTGAAGTTTACGATGGATGATCTGGCAAAGGAACTTTCCATCAGTAAAAAGACCATCTATACGGTCTATGACGACAAAGAAGCGCTGTTCCTGGCCATGGTAGATTATATTTTTGACTCCATCAAGGAAAGCGAGCAGATGATCCTGACGGATCCTGCGCTGGGAACCATCGAAAAGCTGCATCGCATCTTAGGTGTCCTGCCGGAAGGCTATCAGAATATTGACCTCAGAAAGCTGTATTCCCTACGCGACAAATATCCTAAGATTTACCATAAAGTGGAGCTTCGTTTAGAGACCGGCTGGGAGCCTACGATCCAGCTGATCGAGACAGGCATGGCAGAGGGCAGTATCCGCCCGGTTCCCATCTGCCTGGTGAAAATGATGTTGGAAGCCTCCATTGAGCAATTTTTCCAGAGAGATATCCTCGCGCAGAACCATCTGACTTACGTGGACGCCTTAAATGAGGTTGTAAATATTCTCATGTACGGAATCACACAGAGGCAGTAAACACGCAGGCAAAAAAGGAGAAGAACTTATGACACATATATTTTACTTAAACGACGACTGGCTGTTCACTGAACAGTTTGAGGACAGTTTAGCGGCACCGGAATATCCGGAAAACACGCTGCAGCCGGTACGTCTGCCGCATACCTGTAAGGAGACCCCGTTTCATTATTTTGACGAATCCCTCTACCAGATGGTCAGCGGATACAGGCGCCATCTCCTGATTCCAAAGGACTGGCAGGGAAAACGGATCCTGCTTACTTTTGAGGGAGCTGCCCATGACAGTACTGTATTTTGTAACGGGAAAAAAGTGGGAGAGCATCACTGCGGTTACACTGCATTTACCGTAGATTTAACGGACAATGTCCTCTATGGACAGGATAATCTGCTCTGTGTCCGCTTAGACAGCAGAGAGAATTTAAACGTTCCGCCTTTTGGCTATGTGATCGATTATATGACCTATGGCGGTATCTACCGGGATGTCCGGCTGGAAGTGAAGGAAAAAGTCTCCCTTTCGGATATCTTCGTCCATACAGCAATAGATTTCAGATCGTCTCCCGTGACAGCGCAGATCACCTCTGAGATCACACTTACTGCAAGCGATGAGAACGTGACCATCCGACAGTACTACATGCCGAAAAGTACCGCAGCCGCGCAGGAATCCTGGAGGCTTTTGTGCGAGCAGACTGTTTCTGCGGATGCTTCCTGCGACAAGGAGCTCTCACTCACGGCAACCATTAACGCTCCTCTGTTATGGGACACCGAAGAAGCTAATCTCTATATTTTAAAGACACAGCTATATCAGGACAAAACGCTCCTGGATGAGACAGAGACCACGTTTGGCATCCGGGAAGCAGTATTTAAAAAGGACGGCTTTTATCTTAATGGCAGGAAGCTGCGGATCCGCGGCTTAAACCGCCACCAGTGCTTCCCTTATGTGGGATATGCCATGCCTAAGAGCATGCAGCGGCTGGATGCGGATCTTCTGAAAAAGGAGTTGGGGTTAAATGCCGTAAGGACTTCCCATTATCCCCAGAGCCATTATTTTTTAGAGCGCTGTGATGAGCTGGGACTTTTAGTATTTACGGAATTCCCCGGCTGGCAGCATATCGGTGATGATTCCTGGAAAGCACAGGCTGTGGCAAATGCCGAAGACATGATCCGTCAGTACCGTAATCATCCCTCCATCATTTTATGGGGAATACGCATCAATGAGTCACCGGATGACGATGCTTTTTACGAAAAGACCAATGCTGTGGCGCATAAGCTGGATCCCACGAGACCTACCGGTGGTGTCCGTGCCATGAAAAAAAGTCATCTGTTAGAAGATGTCTATACGTATAATGATTTTCTGCACGACGGTGAGATGCCCGGCTGTAATTCTAAGAAAAAAGTCACCTCAGACATGGAGAAGCCTTATCTGATCAGCGAATACAACGGACATATGTATCCCACCAAGGCATTCGATAACGAAGAACGTCGAAGTGAGCATGCCATCCGCCACGCCAACGTACTGGATGCTGTGGCAGGTCAGCCCGATATCGCCGGAAGCTTCGGCTGGTGCATGTTTGACTACAATACTCACAAAGACTTCGGAAGCGGTGACCGAATCTGTTATCATGGTGTCATGGATATGTTCCGGAATCCGAAGCTGGCTGCAAATATCTATGCCTGTGAGCAGGAACAGACTCCTGTGCTGGAGATCACTTCCTCCATGGATATCGGAGAGCATCCCGGCTGTAACCGTGGCAACATTTATATTCTATCCAATGCAGAAAGCGTGAAAATGTACAAAAATGACCGGTTTATCAAGGAATATCTGCCGGGAATGTCACCTTATAAGCACTTAAAGCACGGTCCCATCCTGATCGATGATTTTATCGGAGATTCTTTTGCAAAGAACGAAAGATTCCGTCCGAAACATGCAAAGGAGATCACGGATGCCATGAATCTCGTAGCGCGAGGAAGCCTGAACCACATTCCGAAGAGATTATATCTTACGGCTTTAAAACTGCTTCTGATCTATCATATCGATTTTGCAGAAGTGACCAGGCTGTATACGAAGTACATCGGTGACTGGGGCGGTACAGCTACCGTATACCGTTTTGACGCTATCAAAGACGGTAAAGTCGTAAAATCCGTCACCAAAGAACCGGTTCGCAAAATCCGGCTGGAAGCAGAAGCAGATCATACCATTCTGACGGAACAGCACAGCTATGATGTGGCACTGGTGCGGATACGTGCAGTGGATGACCATGGAAATGTCCTTCCCTTTTATCAGGAGCCGGTTCGTCTGATCACGGAGGGTGACATCTCCATCATCGGACCTGACACCATTGCCCTACAGGGAGGCATGGGTGGAACTTATGTTAAGAGTCTGGGAAGATCCGGTCAGGGAGCTTTGCTGTTGCAGTCACTGACGGCAGGGGAAGTACGGATACCTTTTCAGATTAAGATTTAATTGATTTAATGGGTTTCATTTGAGAGAAATATTTCAAAGGATTTCAAAAGAAAGGATCAGGATTAATCATGAGTTTAAGCGGAAAAGAAAAAATTTCTTATGGACTGGGTGCGGTAGGCAAAGATATGGTATACATGCTGTCTGCCAGCTATATTTTGTATTATTATCAGGATATTTTAGGCGTGAACGCCGTAGCCATGGGTATCATTCTGCTGGTTGCAAGAGTGTTCGATGCGTTTAACGATCCCTTCATGGGCGTCATCGTGGCAAAGACCAGAACCAGATGGGGGAAGTTCCGCCCCTGGCTGATGATCGGCACAGTAACCAATGCTGTTGTTCTGTATCTGATGTTCTCGGCACCGCCTGCACTGAATGGCAATGGACTGGTAGCATATGCGGCAGTCACCTATATTCTTTGGGGCGTGACCTATACCATGATGGATATTCCCTTCTGGTCCATGATACCGGCATTTACTCACAGCGGAAAAGAGCGTGAAGGATTGTCTACGCTGGGACGTTCCTGCGCCGGTGTAGGCTCTGCCATTATCACCGTGATCACCATGCTCTGCGTCAATGCCCTGGGCGGAGGAGAAGAGCGGGTCGGATTTTCCCGGTTCACCCTGATCATTGCCGCGCTGTTCGTGATATTTATTGCCGTTACCTGTATTAATATCAAGGAAAATCTACGGTAGATGTGGACGCACCTTCCATCGGTCAGATGTTCAAGGCATTAATTCAGAACGATCAGGCGATGGCAGTGGTCATTACCATCGTACTGATCAACTGCGCGGTCTATACCACCTCCAACCTGGTAATTTATTTCTTTAAATACGATTTTGGCGGAGATACCTGGTACAATTCCTATACACTGTTCAACACCTTCGGCGGGGCAGTACAGATTCTCGCCATGATGCTTTTGTTCCCGTTACTTCGTAAGTTGATGAGTACCATCCGGATCTTCTATGTCAGCTTCCTGATGGCAATTGCCGGTTATGCTGTATTGCTTCTTTTATGTTTTACGAATATGAGTACTGTATTTTTACTGTTCATTCCCGGCTTCCTGATCTTTGCCGCCAATGGTATGCTGACAGTACTGACTACCGTATTTTTAGCCAATACCGTAGATTACGGTCAATGGAAAAATCATCGCCGAGACGAGAGTGTCATTTTCTCCATGCAGACCTTTGTGGTAAAACTGGCTTCCGGTATTGCTGCGTTAGTGGCATCCCTGTGCCTGAACCTCTGCAACTTAAGCTCTGATACCAGCGATGCTGCGGCAACTGCAGGAGCTTCCGGAAGCTCTGTGGTTGGACTTCGTATGACGATGACACTGTTCCCCATTCTGCTCCTTGTCATCGGTGTCATTTTCTTTCATAAGAAGTATCAGTTGACCGAGGAACGATTAAAAGAGATTCAGGAGGCTTAAAGCATGATTCAGATTGTAAAAGATTCCGATACAAGACCATGGTTCTTTTTACAAACAGCCCACACAACCTACGGAATACGTGTCATGAATACCGGACATTTAGAACATCTGTATTACGGGGAGCGGATCACTGTGGATTCACAGGATCCTTCCTCCTGTGCGCCCCTTGTCATACAGAGAGCCTTCGCTCCGGGCAACACCTGTACCTACGACAGGGAACATCCGCAGATCTCCATGGAAGATGTCTGCTTGGAGGTTGGTACGTTGGGAAAGGGAGATATCAGAGAACCTTTTCTGGAAGTCAGATTTGCCGACGGAAGTGTCACCTCTGACTTTACTTTTGATTCCTATGAAATTATTACTTTAAAGGAAAGAGAGCAGTGCCTGCAGGATTCCGGACTTCCTCACAGCTATTCGGAAGTGGGAACTGATTCCGCGGAATGCCTTCAGATTGTTTTGCAGGATGTTACGAATCATTTGGAGTTGCAGCTGTTTTATACCGTATTCGAAGAATGTGATGTCATTACCAGAAGCGCACGGTTGATCAATCACAGTGACACATCTGTCACCTTGGAGCGATGTCTCAGTGCACAGTTAGATCTGACAGAGGATTATTCCGTGATCACTCATTTCAGCGGTGCCTGGGCAAGAGAGATGCACAGAGAACAGATTTCCTTACGTTCCGGCAAATTTATAAATGCGTCTTATACGGGAACCTCTTCGAACCGCTCGAATCCTTTTATGATCCTGGGACATAAGAACACCTGTGAGACTTTTGACTCCTGTATCGGCTGTAATCTGATCTACAGTGGAAATCATTATGAAGCCCTTGAGAAAGACTCTTATGGAAAACTGCGCTTTGTAAGCGGGATCAATCCACAGAGCTTTTCCCGGGAGTTGACTCCGGAAACGCATTTTGATACACCAGAGGCTGTTTTAAGCTATTCTTCGAAGGGGTATGGCGGACTCAGCCGACAGTTACATTCCTTTATTAGAGAGCATATTGTGCGGGGAGTGTGGAAGAGAAGACCTCGTCCGGTTCTGTTAAACAGCTGGGAAGCATGTTATTTTAAGATTGATGAGAGAAAGCTTGTACAGCTGGCAAAAGCGGGAGCAGATGTCGGCATCGAACTGTTCGTCATGGATGACGGGTGGTTTTCCGGGCGGAATGACGATACTTCCTCCCTGGGAGACTGGGAACCGGATCCGAAGAAGCTGCCCGGAGGAATTGCTTCCCTCAGTAAAAAAATCAAAGCCCTGGGGATGGATTTCGGTCTCTGGGTAGAGCCGGAGATGATCAGTGAGAACAGCCGTCTCTATCAAGAGCATCCCGACTGGGCAATGATGATTCCGGGACATCCCCACTCCGAGGGACGTAATCAGCGCCTCTTGGATCTGTGCAATCCCGAAGTACAGCAATATGTAATAGATTCCATGACGAAGGTATTTTCCTCCGGAGACATCCGTTATGTAAAGTGGGATATGAACCGTAATTTCAGTGATATTTATTCCCCTTATCTGCCGGCTGCGAAACAGGGAGAGACGGCACATCGTTATGTACTGGGGCTGTATCACATTATGGATGAGCTGACCACACGTTTCCCTGAAATTTTGTTTGAAGGCTGCAGTTCAGGTGGAAATCGTTTTGATCTGGGAATATTAAGTTATTTCCCGCAGATCTGGGCAAGCGATAATACTGACGCACTGTGCCGTACCGGGATTCAGAACAGTTACAGCTATGGATATCCCTTATCGGTATTTACAGCACATGTATCATCCTGTCCAAATCATCAGACCTTAAGAATCACGCCCCTTGAAACCCGTTTTCAGGTAGCTTCCTTCGGCGTCTTAGGATATGAATGCAATTTAAAGGATCTGTCCGGAAGTGATCTCAACGCAATCCGGGAACAGATTACACTTTATAAAAAATGGCGGGATGTTTTCCAGTTTGGAACCTTTTACCGTGGAACAGAAAACGAGGATTCCGACTCGGAAACCTTATCCTGGACCTGCGTGTCCCCGGATGGCAGAAGAGCAGTGGGGCTGTTCTTCCGGTGCCTGGCAGTTCCGAACCAGTCCCATGACTGTTATCGACCGGTGGGGTTACTTCCGGATGTGAAATATCATTTCTACGGCAGGAATATCAAGTACAATCTGAAAGATTTCGGAGACCTTGTGAACACCGTTTCTCCGGTTCATATCAAGCAGGGATCTGCATTACAAGAGATTCTTTCGCGATTCGTGAATATGGATGGTGAAAAAGAAGACCTGACTGCTTACGGAGATACCCTGATGCGTGCAGGAATCGCACTGAAGCCCGCTTTTGCCGGAACTGGATATAATTCCGACACCCGACTGTTCCCGGATTTTTCCTCCCGGATTTACTTTATGGAAGCTGTGAAATAAAATAATAATGCTTTTAAAAGCACCTGTCAAAGAATCTTTGCACAACGATATATGCAATGTAATGTGTTTCATGTTACTCGACAAACTGTTTCAAATTGGGAAAATGGAGTTTCCCCAACAAAAGGATATTAGAAACAATCCATGAAACACCTGCTTGCGTTAAAGGAATTACAATAGAATACTATATTTTTTAACATGCATTTCTATATTGATTTGCATGTTTTTAATTTCAAAAGAAAATTTAAAGTAAACACTATATAACACTTGACAACAGTTTGTAACTGTTATATACTGTTATCAAGAAAAGAAGGAAGGATATAAAGAATGAAAATTATAATCAATACTTCCCTAATGGTTCCCATATATGAACAGATTGTTGACCAGATTAAAATGCTCATACGCAACGGGGAACTAAAGGAAAACGACAATCTTCCATCTGTCCGTACACTTTCTAAGGAACTAAAAATAAGTGCTTTAACTGTAAAAAAAGCTTACGACAATTTGGAAAGTGAGGGTTTTACGGTTACAGTACATGGAAAAGGCACTTATGTAGCGGCTACAAATACAGAACTGCTTTTGGAAGAACAGAAAAAAGAATTGGAAGCGGATTTGGAGCAGGCTATCCAAAAAGGCAGACGATGTGGTATTAGTGATGAAGATATAAAAAGTTTATTTGAGTTGATATTGGAGGGTTGATGTATGTTAAAAATTGAACACTTGAAAAAGCATTATGATAATTTTTCTCTTGATTGTTCATTAGAGCTTATGTCTGGATGTGTAACAGGCTTGATTGGACAAAATGGTGCTGGAAAAAGCACAACATTTAAGGCGATATTAGGTTTGATTTCAACTGACGGCGGAAATATTACCATACTTGGAAAGGACAGAAAAGACTTCACAGCAAAAGATAAAGAGGAATTGGGTGTAGTATTGTCGGATTCTGGTTTTAGTGGGTATCTGAAGATAAAAGATATTATCCCTATATTGCAGAATATGTACTCAAAATTCGACAAATCACTATTTATAGAACAGGTACAGAAATTTCAACTACCTATGAATAAACAGATAAAAGAATTTTCAACAGGAATGAAAGCAAAATTAAAAGTGCTGGTTGCAATTTCACACAATGCAAAACTGCTGATACTGGACGAACCGACAGCAGGTTTAGATGTAATCGCAAGAGACGAATTGCTTGAAATGTTAAGAGAATTTCTGGAAAAAGATGAAGAACGCTCCATTTTAATCAGTTCTCATATATCCAGTGATTTGGAGTCGCTATGTGATGACCTTTATATGATACATGACGGAAAAATTATTCTGCATGAAGATACGGACGTTCTTCTTAGTGACTATGCTTTATTAAAAGTAGACGCAGAACAATACAGCAAGCTGGATAAACAGTTTATATTGCGTTCCAAAAAAGAAACATATGGATATAGCTGTCTGACAAATCAGAAACAGTATTATATGGAGAATTATCCTAAAATTGCAATTGAAAAAGGTACAATAGATGAAGTCATTACCATGATGATAAGGGGGACAGAACAATGAAAGGTTTATTCGTAAAAGATTTGAAATTGATGATGTTACAGAAAAATTTTCTGTTGCTCATTTTGGCGATTGTAATCGGAATGATGATATTTACTAATGATGTGATATTCCCATTAGGTTTTCTGAGTTTCATTGTATCACTTTTTACAGTAAGCACAATCAGTTATGATGATTTTGATAATGGAAATGCGTTTCTGTTTACATTACCTATTACACGTAATCATTATGTGAGTGAAAAATACTTTCTTGGTCTATTATTGGGGTGTATGGCTTGGGTTTTGGCAACTGTTTTAGGAATAATTACAACTGTATTGAAAGATACATTACCTATTACAGACTTAGTACAGAGTTCATTGATGATTTTACCTATTATGATTGTCGTTCAAGCAATCATGCTTCCTTTTCAGCTAAAATTCGGTGGAGATAAAGGAAGAATTGCTATGATTGGTGCATTTGGCGGTCTGGCAGTAATCACTCTTGTTATCGTGAAAGGAGCAGAAGCCATTTTCAATATTGATTTAGTTAGTCTGTTAGATAATTTGCCAACTGTAAGCATGGGAGTTCTTATCGCTATTGCAATTATTATCGCTTTGTTGATGTTATTGGTTTCAATGAAAATCAGTTTGTCAATTATGAACAAAAAAGAATTTTAAAAAGGAGCAATCATATGGACTTTACAATATTGGCTGTTCCCTAGAGTTAGTATTACCCCTAGGCAACTTCTGTAAAGTGTAAAAAGTGGTTTCAAACACTTATGTTTACTGGATAAAATTTTTACAAGGGTATTGTAAAAAGCGGTGTAAAAATACAACTTCTGTAAAATTTTGACGGAACAAATCAGCCCTTACTACGATAGCAGACACCGAACCAACTATGCGCAAAAGACAAGTTTAACGAATAGTTCTACAGAAAGATGACTCTGTAACGCTTCATAAAACTTGTTTTGTCTGTTTTAGCAGATTTCCGTGGAATCCAGCAATATGGTAAATGGACCGTCATTCAGCAGGGATACTTTCATATCAGCGCCAAAGATTCCTTTTTCTACCTTGGGAATACTTTCGCGGCACCTGCTGATGATATATTCGTACAGTTCATTCGCCATATCCGGTTTACCGGCGCTGATGAAGGACGGACGATTTCCTTTTTTGCAATCTGCGTACAGTGTAAATTGTGATACTAGCAACAATTCACCGTTAACGGCATGCAGATCCAGATTGGTCTTGCCCTGGGCATCTTCAAAGATCCGCAGACCAAGAAGCTTTTTAATCATTTTATCGGCAATTTCCCTGGTGTCTGTCTCAGCCACGCCGATCAGCACCAGGAAGCCTTTGCTGATGCTGCCGGTTACCTCACCATCTACCTTTACCTCTGCATGCTGTACTCGCTGTATTACAAATCGCATCTGCCTACTTCTCTCCTACGTTTTTCTCTTCTTGATCTTTTTTATCCTGTTCAAAATCAACTTGATCTTTGATCTCATGATCCCTTTGTAGCCTGGAATCCAACTGATGGAATCCTTCCTCATCAATATTCTTAAGATAAGAGTACTTTACAGTCTCTACCGGCAGATCCTTTTTCCGAAGAAACGTATTGACTACTGCCTTAATCGCCGCATAAATTACCGCAAAAATGGGCACACCGACGATCATGCCAAGGATTCCGAACAATCCTCCGAACACCGTTATTGCAAAAATAACCCAAAATCCCGTAAGTCCTGTGGAATTGCCAAGGATCTTTGGACCTAAGAAGTTGCCGTCAAACTGCTGCAATACCAGAATAAACAGTACAAAATAAACACAGTTTAGCGGATGCATCGGGTCAACCACCAGGATCAGAATAGCACTGGGAATTGCTCCCAGGTAAGGACCAAAGAAAGGAATAATATTAGTCACACCCACGATTACGCTGACTAAAGCTGCATAAGGAGTCTGCAGTAAGGAGGTTCCGATAAAGCAAAGACATCCGATAATAAAAGAATCTACGATTTTACCACCAATGAATCCGATAAAAGTATTGTGGGTAAAACGAAAACTTCTGATCAGGCGGTTGGCAGACTTCTGTTCGAAGAAAGCATATACCATTTTCTTCGCCTGTCCGGCAAACTTTTCCTTGCTTGCCAGAACATAAATAGAAATAATAAATCCTATAATGAAATCCCACAGACCTTTCAGAATATTTATCACACTTAAGGATACTGTCATGATCACTTGACTGGTCTTGGTCAGCACCGTGTTATTTAACCAGTTCTCCAGCTCTACGGAATATTTATCGATCAGTAAAGTAATCTGACTTCCCAACTCCGGATTATCATCCATGATCTTACTGATCCATTTTGTAAAGTTACTGATATAGGTATCAAAATTAGATGCAATGTTTACAATACTGGGAACAATCTGAGAAAGCATCATAGCAACCAAACTGTAAATCAGGGTAATAAACAAAAATGCTGTGATCAGAATACCGATTCCACGGACAATGGAATTGCGCTTCTTATTTTCCTTCACCTTCAGTTTCCGACACAAAGGGAATAACAGCTTTGTCTCTATATAATTCAATACCGGAGTCAACAGATATGCTGTCACCAGACCATATAACACGGGCATAAGAATTCCTGTGATCGTACGGAATCCTGATTTGATACTGTTCCCATGGAATAACAGATAATAGAAGCAGATACTGGCTGCAATAGTCAGAAATGCGGTCAGACCCCAACGAAAATACTTATTGTTTTTTAAGTCGTATTTCATTCAACTACACCTTTCTTCATAAAATCTTATCTCTTTTAATATACTATGGTTTTGACCTTACCACAAGAAGAAATCTGTCATTTCAGTTGAAAAAGGATTCCGGGCAGTATAAAATAGATACCAGTAAAAGAATGGAGTTAACAATGACATTACAAAAAGTATTGAGCCGTGTCAGACATGCCGTGGATGACTATCATATGATTGAAGAAGGCGACCGGATCGCCGTGGGAATCTCCGGCGGCAAAGATAGTCTTACTCTCCTGCTGGCTTTAAATGAACTCAGCAAATTTTATCCGAAGCATTTTACGCTTATTGCAGTAACGGTCGATCTTGGATTTGACAATCTGAATTTGGATAAAATCCGTACACTGTGTGCTGACAGAGACATCCCCTATACCGTAGTGAATACCTCCATTGCCAAAATCGTATTTGAAGATCGTAAGGAAGACAATCCCTGTTCCTTATGTGCCAAAATGCGAAAAGGAGCCTTAAACGATGCCATCAAGGTTGCCGGATGTAACAAGATCGCATACGCACACCATGAGGATGACGTAGTGGAGACTATGATGCTGTCTCTCTTCTATGAAGGGCGTCTGCATACATTCTCTCCGGTAACTCATCTGGATAAAACAGACTTAACCGTGATAAGGCCTCTGATCTATATGCAGGAATCGGAAGTCATCGGCTTTGTGAACAAATATCAGATCCCTGTCGTAAAAAGTCCCTGTCCCGCCGACGGACATACCAGGCGGGAATATGTCAAAGAACTGCTTGGGCAACTTAATAGAGAGAATCCCGGCATCAAGAACCGTATCTTTACCGCGATTCAAAAAGGAAATATGGAAGGATGGACCGATTACTTTGGCAGTCATTAAAGAAGAAAATTACCACGATGAACAAAATAAGAACAATATTCTCAAACTTCGTAAGGTACTGGATACGCTACCGCCGTTCTGCCGAGATTTCTTCCGTGGGATCGAACCCTATACCTCCACTAGAACCAGACTTGCTTATGCCTATGACATCCGTCTCTTTTTTGAATTTCTCCATGAGACGAACAGCTATTGTAAAAAAAGAGAGATTACCGAGCTGCCTTTGTCCGTCCTGGATATGGTACAACGGACGGATATCGAAGAATATCTGGACTATATGAGCCTGTATCAGAAGGACGGAAAAGATATCACCAACGATGAACGTGGTAAGGCAAGAAAGCTTGCCGCTCTACGGAGTTTCTATAATTACTATTTTCAGAGTGAACGCATTGAGAAAAATACCGCGGCACTGGTTCCCCTTCCAAAACGCCACGAAAAAGAGATTATCCGGTTAGAGCCCAACGAAGTGGCTATTCTGCTGGATCAGGTGGAGGACGGCACTAAGCTGACCAAAAAAGAGCTGGAATATCATAAGAAAACAAAACTTCGCGATGTTGCTCTGCTGACCCTTCTTTTGGGAACCGGTATTCGTGTATCGGAATGTGTAGGACTAGATATTAATGATGTGGATTTCGATAACGGCGGCATCAAGATCCGGAGAAAAGGTGGATATGAGGCAATCGTCTACTTCGGAGAGGAAGTAGAAACCGCTCTGCTCGACTATCTGGAACAGCGAGAACATATCATCCCCGCGGAGGGACATGAAAATGCACTGTTTTTGTCCTTGCAGAACCGGCGTATGGCAGTCCGCTCCGTAGAGAATCTGGTGAAAAAATACGCTTCCCGCGTCACCACCCTGAAGAAAATCACACCCCATAAACTACGCAGCACCTACGGTACCGAGCTCTATAAAGAGACCGGCGATATCTATCTGGTGGCGGATGTCCTAGGGCATAAGGATGTCAATACCACAAGAAAACACTACGCAGCGTTGGAAGAACAGCGTCGTAAGCAGGCAGCCAATGCCTTTCATCTGAGGGAACACTCTGGCAAACATTCGGAGCATCCGGACAGCTAATCTCCTGCTATAAATAACAATACACCGAATCACATTACACTTATGATCCGGTGTATTTTATATTATTTCATCTTAATTACTTCACAAAGTCATAAGAATAATAGGGTACGATCAGTGTCTGTCCGGCACGGATGCTGTCCTCTTCCGCCAGATGATTGATACTCTGTACTTCTGCAATATATTCCTTCTTATCCTTGTATTCATCATAATCGATGTAATCATCGGACAGATCCCATAAGGTCTCTCCGTATGCAACAGTTACCTGTGTATAATATTTGAACTTCAGCTGATCTTCCCCGGAGCTTGCCAAAGAACGGATTCCGTGATAAGACACTGCACAGAATGCAATCACACAGATGGTAGCAAGCATGGTAACTATTCTGCGCTGCAGCTGACGTCTCCGTCTCAGCTGTCTCTTATATATTCTTAACTCTCTGTCTGTCATATAGTATACACTCTTCTGTACTCTCATAACTCATTCACCTCATATAAGAAAACGTGTTCGGGAACATTTGTTCTTTATGTTTGTATTATATCGAACATGCATTCTGATGTCAAGTCAAAAATCGAACATATTTTTGGAATATATGTTTGCTTTTTGTTTTTTGCTATGCTATAATCGTTATATAAAACAACAAGAACCAGCATTTATCGGAGGTCATTTATGGGTTATGGAAAGATCACTGCCAAGCAGCAGGAAATATTAGATTATATCAAGGATGAGATTTTGAAGAGAGGTTATCCCCCTACCGTCCGTGAGATCTGTGAGACGGTGAATCTAAAGTCTACTTCTTCCGTGCATTCTCATTTAGAGACTCTGGAGAAGAACGGCTACATCCGCAGAGACCCGACCAAACCCCGTGCCATTGAGATCTGTGACGACAGCTTTCAGATGGTACGTACCGAGATGGTAAGCCTCCCTGTCATCGGCAATGTAGCTGCCGGACAGCCAATCCTCGCTGAGGAAAATATTCAGGACTACTTCCCCGTTCCCGCCGATGTGGTACCCAAGGGAGAATCTTTCATCCTGAACGTTCGCGGAGAGTCCATGATCAATGCCGGTATCTTCAATGGAGATCGTGTCTTTGTACATTCTCAGAGCACTGCACATAACGGCGAGATTGTTGTTGCTCTGATCGATGATTCCGCTACAGTTAAGACCTTCTATAAGGAAAAGGGACATATCCGTCTCCAGCCGGAGAATGACACCATGGATCCTATCATCGTCGATGACTGCCAGATCCTTGGCACTGTGTTCGGCGTGTTCCGATTCTACAAATAGCTTGAGCACTTTGCTATTATTCTCTATCTGATTTTCTATAATGGTATTAAAAAAATTCCTCTGTATCTTTACAGAGGAATTCTTAATTCAAAAAAACTACAGTTCTATGAAATTATATATACATTATGTAATCTGTCAGATATTACTCCTCTGGGAATCGTACCTTCATATAAGAAATGATCTCGTCCACGCATCTCTCATATCCCAGTTTGGAGCTGTCCAGACACAGATCATAGTTCCTTGCATCTGTCCATTCCCGTCCGGTATGATACTTATAGTACTCCGCACGGTGCTTATCCGTCTTATTGATAAAGCGCTCCAATTCCTTAGGGCTCATGCTATGCTTCTTCGCTGCGCCTTCCAGACAATATTCCTTCGGGGCATGAATAAATACACTGAGGACATTAGGATAATCCTTCAATACATAATCCGCACAACGACCGATAATGACGCAGGATTCCTCTTTTGCCAGGTCACGGATGATCTTCGCCTGATAGTTAAACAGATTGTCTGTTGATGTGAAATCATCGCTTTCCGGAGGGATCAGTTCTCCATGATATTCTTTCCTGGCAATATGGAACAGACTGGTGTTTTTCACTTTTTCGTCCGCATTCACGAACAGAGCCTCATTGATTCCGCTGTCATCACTGGCAAGCTTCATCAGCTCTTTGTCATAATAATGGACATTCAGCTTCTTTGCCAGCATCTCGCCGATGGTTCTTCCTCCGCTTCCATACTGTCTTGCAATGGTAATAACTACATTATTCATTCCAATCACCATACCTTTCTGTCACTGCTGCTTCCACCCGCAGCGACTTACATCAAGGGTTATTCACCCAGATATGCTTTCTTAATGGAATCATTATTCAGAAGGTCACTTGCTTTGCCTTCCAGAACGATCTTACCAGTCTCTAATACATACGCTCTGTCAGCGATAGACAGTGCCTTCTTCGCATTCTGCTCAACTAACAGAACCGTAGTACCGCTCTTGCTTACCTCCTGAATAATATCAAAGATCTCATTGACGAAAATCGGAGACAGTCCCATGGACGGCTCATCCATTAATATAATCTTGGGATGAGACATCAGGGCTCTGCCCATTGCCAGCATCTGCTGTTCACCGCCACTTAAAGTTCCTGCCATCTGGTTCTGACGTTCCTTTAAACGGGGGAAACGCTCAAATACTGTCTCTAAGGTCTGAGCGATCTCTTCTTTATCTTTTCTGGTGTAAGCACCCATCATCAGATTCTGTAATACGGAAAGCTGTGCAAATACTCGTCTTCCCTCCGGTACATGCGCCATACCCATGGATACGATCTTGTGTCCCGGAATTTTGACCAGATCCTGACCTTCAAAAGTAATGGAACCTTCCTTCGGCGTCAGCAGTCCGGATACGGTATGCAGGATTGTCGTCTTACCGGCACCGTTGGCGCCGATCAGTGCAATGACCTCACCCTCATCTACATGGAAGGACACACCCTTTATGGCCTGTATCATGCCGTAATATACTTTGATATCATTTACCTCTAACATTGCCATAGCCATCTATCCTCCTATTCGCCCAGATAAGCCTTGATTACTTCCGGATTATTCAGCACATCACTGGTCTTACCCTGACACAGCACACGGCCGAAATTCAACACCGTAAGTTCCTCACAGATTCCGCTTACCAGTTTCATGTCATGCTCGATCAGAAGGATCGTCATATCAAAATGCTCTCTGACAAAACGAATGGTATCCATCAGTTCCTGTGTCTCGTTGGGATTCATACCTGCAGCAGGCTCATCTAACAGAAGAAGCTTCGGTTTGGTAGCCAGTGCTCTGGCAATCTCTAACTTTCTCTGTTTACCGTAGGGGAGATTATCAGCCAGTGTATCTGCTTCCGCTTCCAGTCCGAATACCTTCAGAAGCTCCATGGCTTCCTCCGTCATCTTCTTTTCTACTTTATAATATTTGGGCAGACGTAAAATTCCCGTAATGATACTGTACCCCATATGGTTGTGTAGTCCTACTTTTACGTTATCGATTACAGACAGATCCTTGAACAGTCGGATATTCTGGAAAGTTCTTGCAATACCCGCCTGGTTGATGTCGATAGTCTTTTTGCCGGTGATATCCTTGCCATCCAGAGTAATAATTCCCTCTGTGGGTTTATATACGCCGGTCAGCAGATTAAATACGGTGGTTTTTCCGGCACCATTGGGACCGATCAGTCCATACAGTGCACCTTTTTCAATACTGATATTAAAATCATCTACCGCACGAAGTCCGCCAAAAGAAATGCCTAATTTTTTTGCCTCTAATAATGCCATGATTATTCAGCCTCCTTTTTCACAGACTTCTTACTCTTAAATCTGGCTGCTACTTTCTCTCTCCATTCAATACATTTCGGAGCCCAGTTAAACAGCATCATAACGATCAGTACGATGGAATAGATCAACATACGATAATCGTTCAGTCCACGTAAAAGTTCCGGCAATAACGTCAGAATTACAGAAGCAATAATGGAACCGCGGATGTTACCGATACCGCCCAGTACAACGAACACCAGAATCATAATAGACATATTGTATCCGAAGTTCTTAGGCAGTGCTGTCAGGGTAGACAGATTGTGTGCATACAATACTCCTGCCACGCCTGCGAGAGCTGCGGAGATGGAGAAAGCCATCAGCTTATATTTGGTAATATGAATTCCCACGGATTCCGCTGCAATGGTATTATCACGAATAGCCATGATCGCACGACCGTCTCTGGAATGAATCAGGTTCAATACAATAAACAGCGTCACAAGTAATAACACAATACCAATGGTAAAATTGGAGTCATGAGGAGTTCCGGTGATACCCTGCGCCCCTTTAATAATGACCTGACCGTCCTCTGACATATTCAGATCCATGGTGTTGGTAAAGGAAATGTGGAAGCCATTCTCATCCAGTCCAACAAACAGAATATTGACCAGATTCTTAATGATCTCGCCAAATGCCAGCGTTACAATGGCAAGATAGTCACCCTTCAGACGAAGTACGGGAATACCGATCAGCAGGCCGAAAATACCCGCAAATAAAGCGCCGATCAACAATGCACAGAAAAAGCGAAGCCCGGAAGGCAATGCGGTATTTTCCATGACTTTGGAGAAAAAGGCACTGGTAAAGGCACCGATACACATAAATCCGGCATGACCGAGGCTCAGCTCTCCCAGGATGCCTACCGTAAGGTTCAGAGATACCGCCAGAATCGCATAAGTACACAGAGGAACCAATAAGCCCTGTATCAGACTGCTCACCGCACCGGCAGACACCAGGATCTGCATGATCACATAGGCAGCGATCACCATTCCGTAAGTAATAAGGTTATCACGGAAGGTTTTATTCATTTTCTTATTCGATAATTTCTTCATATTATTCACCTGCCTCTTCCCTTATACTTTTTCCTGAATATTTTTGCCAAACAGTCCGGCAGGTTTTACCAAAAGTACAACAATCAATACCGCAAACACAATGGCATCTGCCATCTGGGAAGATATGTAGGCTTTGCCGAAGATTTCAATAATACCAAGCAGAATACCGCCGACCAAAGCACCGGGGATGGATCCGATACCACCGAATACAGCAGCTACGAAAGCTTTGATACCCGGCATGGAACCGGTATAGGGTGTCAGGGAAGGATATGCAGAGCATAACAGCACACCTGCCACTGCAGCCAGACCGGATCCGATCGCAAAGGTAAGCGCAATGGTTCCGTCCACATTGATTCCCATCAACTGTGCTGCTCCCTTATCCTCGGATACCGCCAACATGGCCTGACCGGCTTTGGTCTTATTAATAAAGAGCATCAGGCCGGCCATAATAACCAGACAGGACAGAATCGTCACGATCGTCTCTCCGGTAATATTGATCTGTCCGTCTGCCAGCTTCAGTGCCGGAACAGATACTACTGAAGTAAATGCCTTCGCATTGGCGCCAAAAATCAAAAGTGCCACATTCTGCAGCAGATAGCTGACACCAATGGCAGTGATCAGTACCGCCAAAGGAGAAGCTGCCTTTCTCAAAGGCTTGTAGGCTACCTTTTCAATAGCCATTCCAAGCAGAGTACAAGCAACAACAGCTGCCAGAACACCAATCACAGGAGAAAGCCCCATGGTACTGCACATTGTATAAGTAATAAATGCACCGACCATAATAACATCACCATGTGCGAAATTCAGCATTTTAGCAATACCATATACCATGGTATAACCTAATGCGATCAGCGCATAGACACTTCCAAGGCTGATACCGTTGATCAGATAACTGATAAAACTCATGTGAACTACCTCCATTCATGCGAATGCACAAATTATCATATAAAATAAAGTATAACTAAAATAAAGTATAGCAGAACATACCGGGAAAAACAACTGCTCCTTATTATTGCAAAATCTCTGACATTAAGCAAAGAGGGCTACCCTGCGGTAACCCTCTTTGGAAACTTTGTCAGCAAAATTACATAGCCTTGTAAGCACCATTCTCGATCACAACAGCCTTAGGAGCCTTGTTAGCCTCACCGTCTGCGGTCCAGGTCATGCCGTTACCGGTCAGACCATCTACAGTGATCTCTGTCATGGCAGCCTTCATACCATCACAAATATCAGAAACACTCATATCAGGAGTAACACCGCTCTTCTCGATAGCAGCCTTGATCACATAGATAGCATCATAACTGTCTGCTGCGAACTGGTTGGGGGTCTCACCATATTTTTCCTTATACTTAGTTACGAAAGACTGGGTCAGATCATCGGTTGCATCAGCTGCGAAAGGAGTTAACAGCATAACGCCTTCGGTCAGAGATACATCAAAGTTATCTACACCACCGAGAATACCATCCATGCCGTCACATGAGAACCACTTGGGAGCATAACCCATAGCAGCTGCCTGTGTTAGGATAAGTGCGGATTCCTGATAATAAATAGGAAGGAATACCATGTCTGCTCCGGCATCCTTTGCCTTCTGTAACTGTACGGAGAAATCAGTCTTGTTATCAGCGGTAAAAGCTTCTGCTGCTACGATTTCAAACGGCTGATTCTCAGCTTCTTTTGCAAACTTCTCGTAAATACCGGAAGAATATACATCGGAGCTGTCATAAATAACGGCAATCTTCTCAGCCAGACCGTTCTCACCAATATACTGTGCGGATGCAAGACCCTGGTTAGGATCGGAGAAGCATACGCGGAAGTTGTTATCATACTGAACACATTCTACTGCGGAACCGGAAGGAGTAATCTGGAACATATTGTCCTCTTTGGTCTTGTCAGTAACTGCAATACATGCACCACTGGTGGTAGAGCCATCAATGATCTGAGCGCCCCAGTCCTTTAATGCATTATAAGCATTTACGGATTTCTCAGCATCTGCCTCGTCATCCTGGAACTTGAATTCTACCTGATAACCGTTGATACCGCCTGCTGCATTGATCTCTTCTACTGCAATCTCTGCGCCGTGCTGTACAGCCAGTCCATAAACTGCTGCGCCACCGGTAGTAGGTCCGATACCACCGATCTTAAATACGCTGCCGGATGCTGCACTGTCGGAAGCTGCTGCACTCTCAGTTGCTGCGTTTGTACCGGTTGCTGCAGAACCATTGTCTGTATTACCACAGCCAGCCATAGCCATTACCATAGCAGATGCTACGGCAACACTTAAAAACTTGTTAAATTTCTTCATAATATCTTCCTCCTTTTTAACAATGTATACAAATATACAATGTATAATTGTTATTTTTGTATATTACTCGCTTCTATTTCCTTTGTCAATGGATTTTCTTTTCTAATTTGATGTTTTTTTACATTAAAATAGATCAACCAAATCATATTTTAATATAAATATAGTATATTTTTTATTCCGGAGGAAAGACTATTTACGAAACAATCATTTAATAGAAACTTCAAAAAAAATGTCTGTATGGAACTTACAGCAGCAAAGTCCATACAGACAGGATAAGGAGATTTTATGGGTAAAAAATATTTGGATGGAACCGCTCTCACCATAGCCATAATAGGTGCCGTGAACTGGGGGCTGATCGGACTTTTCCGCTTTGATCTTGTAGCCTTCCTGTTCGGTGATATGTCCTGGTTTTCCAGAATTGTATATGTGTTGGTGGGAATCAGCGGACTCTATCTCATCAGCTTCTTTCTCCATCTGGGAGATAGCGAGGCTTAAAGTTCCTCTACGGGAATCTGTACGCCATCTCTCCAGATACGTTCCAGATCATAGAGCAGACGGTTTTCCTTGTCAAAGACATGTACGATCACATCGCCAAAGTCTAACAGTACCCAGTTGGCTGTCTCATAGCCTTCGGTCTGTCTGGCAGGGAAACCAGCTCTTCCCATTTTCTCTTCCACATTATCACACAATGCCTGAATCTGACTGGAATTATTACCGCCGGCAATAATAAAATAATCTGCGATCACAGATACTTTACTGATGTCTATTACTTTAATATCTTCTGCTTTTTTATCATCCAATGCTTCTACGGCAAGCTTTGCCATTTTTCTGGATTCTTCGCTCATGCTTACTCCTCACACTTTCTATTTTATTGATTCATTCTTCTTATAATAGTTATAGGTTTCTTCTGTCATAGGATCCATCTCACCGTCTCCCGATTTCAGGTATTCCAGAGTATCCTCTAAAATCTTCGTCACGGCAGCATTCAGATCCGTAAATGCCAAGTGGCGGATCTGGGTAAGGTTCGGTGCCTGTTTTCTCCCCGGTTCAATATAATCTGCAGTAAAAATGATCTGCTCCAGAAGAGTCATGCCCGGACGCCCTGTAGTATGATACAAAATTGCACTTAAGATCTCAGGATCTTCGATTTTATATTTCTTTTTCGCCAGATAGCTTCCTACTCTGGTATGTAAAAGATAGGGATTGCGCTTTTCCACATCCGTCGCGGGAAGATGATACTTTTCGCAGGCAGACAAAAGTTTATCATTTTCCATGCATTTGGCACAATCATGAAGCAGACCTGCGATCTGTGCACGTTCCACATCTTCACCGTATCGCATGGCAAGGGCCGCCGCCGTGTATTCTACCCCCAATGTATGAGTAAAGCGCTTGGAATCCTGTACTTTTTGCATCTCTTTAGTCAGTTTTTTTAGGATATCACTCATCCAGGTAAAGCCCCTTTTCTTCCATATATTCTCTCACTGCTTCCGGCACAAGATAACGCACGGAAAGACCTTGGGATCTTCTCGCTCGGATTTCCGAAGAAGAGAGCTCAATTCTTCGAAAAGAGAGTAACTGTATCTTCGCAGAAAAATGTTCCTCCAACTGCCTGATCTTCTCCTGCATTCCTTTCATATCCGCATCTCCCCGTACCGCAGCTATAATCTCACATGCATCAAACAGGCGGTCTGCGCATTTCCAATGTTCCATGGTAAACAGACAGTCAGCTCCGCAGATGAAATAAAAAAGATGGTCCGGATATTCTCTGTTCAGCTGCTCCATAGTCTCATAGCTGTAAGAGTCTCCGGGACGTTTTATCTCAATGTCCAGGCAGCGGAATCTGTCGTTATCTGCGATAGCAAGTTGCACCATGTCATAACGTTCTGTCCCGGGCAGAACCGTAATGCCCTCTTTTGTCTTCAGATAAGAACACCCCGTCGGTATCATCCAGATCTGGTCTAAGTGTGCCGACTCCAATGCCTGTTCTGCCAGCATCAGATGTCCTATGTGGATTGGGTTAAATGTGCCTCCCATAATGCCTATTCTGCTCATACTTCATCCCTCTGTATGGATTCCGATTGCAATATAACGATTAACGGGGCAGTTCAATCTTCGGCTTGTCTTTGTCCGGCTTATACAGTACGATTTTTTTGCCGATGACCTGTACCACCTGGGAATGGGTACGTTCTGCCACCATCTCAGCGATCGCTCTGGGGTCATCGAAACAATTCTTCAGCACGCCGATCTTGATCAGTTCGTTATTGTTGAAAGACTCACCGATGGCTGCGGTAAGTTCCGGAGTCAGGCTGGATTTTCCCACCTGGAAAATCGGATTCAGATTGCTTGCCAGACTCATCAAATAGGCTCTCTGTTTGCTCGTCATAATTTATTCCTTTCTCAAACGTTTCCGTGTTTTACTTATAGTAATCAAAGGACAGTCCATACATACGAACTGTATCACCCTCCTGGATACCTAAGCTTTCCAATTCTTCCAGGATTCCGGCATCCTTCAGGAAATTCTGGAAGAAGGTAAATCCCTTCTCGCTGTCCAGATTCGTATAACCTAACATCTTCTCGATCTTAGGTCCTTCTACTACATACTCGTCCTCTTCCTCATCATAGGTTACGGTATAGGCATCGTCCACAGATCCTGTCATGCTATCCGGGAAGTACTCCTGTGCGAAGACCGTAGTCTCTTCTCCAATTTCCTGAAGCATTTCATTTACTTCATATAAAAGCTCCTTTACACCCTGACCGGTTACTGCAGACATAGGGAATACCTTTATCCCCTTCGGCTCAAACTCTGCACGGATCGCCTCCACGGGGTCGGAACCGTCCTCGGTGTAAATAGCATCGATCTTATTCGCTGCAATGACCTGGGGACGTGCAGCAATCTCCGGATTATAGGCTTCCAGTTCCTTATTGATGGCATAAATATCCTGAATGGGATCTCTGCCTTCCGTACCTGCCGCATCCACGATATGGATGATCACCTTGGTACGCTCAATATGGCGCAGGAACTCATGTCCCAGTCCCACGCCTTCGGAAGCACCTTCGATCAGTCCGGGGATATCCGCAATAACGAAACCACCGGTTCCTTCCAGATCCACCACACCCAAATTTGGATTCAGAGTAGTGAAATGATAGTTGGCAATCTTAGGTCTGGCATTGGTTACTCTGGACAGAAAAGTGGACTTACCCACATTGGGGAATCCCACCAGTCCTACATCGGCGATGACCTTTAGCTCCAACAAAAGCTCCAGTTCCTGCGCTGCCTGTCCCGGCTGTGCATACTTCGGAGCCTGCATGGTGCTGGTGGCATAATGTTGGTTACCGTTGCCGCCCTTACCGCCTTTTAGAAGAACAACCCATTTGTTGTCTCCCGACATATCCGTAATTACCTGCCCGCTCTGTGCTTCTTTAATTACGGTTCCCGCAGGGACTTTGATAATAATATCTTCTCCGTCCTTACCACGGCAATTCTTTTTGCCGCCTTCTTCCCCGTCTCCGGCCTTGTACTTACGGATGTGCCGGAAATCGATCAGGGTATTCAGTCCCTCATCCACAACAAAGATCACGTCTCCGCCGTGACCACCGTCTCCACCGTCAGGGCCGCCACTGGGAACATATTTTTCGCGGCGAAAGGACACATGACCATCTCCGCCTTTACCGCTTCTTACGTAAATTTTAGCTCTGTCAGCAAACATATTGTTCTCCTTTCCGACAAAATCCTTTACGGACTAAAAGGGCTTCAAACAATCAGTATGTTTGAAGCCCTGGTTAAATCAACTTATTTCTCTACAGGATATACGGAAGCCTGCTTCTTGTCTCTGCCCTTTCTCTCGAAACGGAGAACGCCATCAACTAAAGCAAACAGAGTATCATCTCCACCGATACCAACATTGACACCGGGATGGATCTTTGTACCGCGCTGTCTGTAAAGAATATTTCCAGCTTTTACAAACTGGCCATCAGCTCTCTTCGCACCTAATCTCTTGGATTCGGAGTCTCTACCGTTCTTGGTAGAACCAACTCCCTTTTTATGTGCAAAAAATTGAAGGTTAAAGTTAAACATGGTCTACACCTCCTCGATTTTTACTTGCAAATACTGTTCCCCGTACTGTCTGCTGAGATTCTGTAGTGAGAACACCATGGAATCCATCAGAAATACGGATTTGTCCTGCAGAACATCCTGAAAATCACATTTGATAAAGCCCGTCTCCTCGTTCTGGGTCAGCTTGAGTTCTTCACCTGCCAGTTGCGAAAGCGATCCGATGGTACTTTGCACCAGTACGGAAATCGCCGCACAGAGGATATCCGGTTCCGTACCGAATAATCTTTTCTTGGCATATCCTGCATGTCCCATGCAGTAGAATCCACGATAGATTCCCTCATGGTCCTTACGAATGATAATAGTCGTCATAACGATTACGCGTTAATCTTTTCGATCTTAACCTGAGTGTATGCTTGTCTATGACCATTCTTCTTGTGGTAACCGGTTTTTCTCTTGTACTTGTATACAATAACCTTCTTACCTCTACCCTGCTCCATAACGGTTGCGGTAACAGTTGCGTTAGCAACGTCAGCACCAACCTTGAGGGTATTGTCACTTACTGCGATCACCTGGTCAAAAGTAACAGTATTACCAGCTTCTGCATCGATCTTCTCAACTTTGATCACATCACCCTCAGAAACTTTGTACTGCTTTCCACCTGTTGCAATAATTGCGTACATAATAAGGCACCTCCTATTATTTACTCGCTAACTTTGGTGGTGAAAGATCCTAAAATCCAACACACTTATACCTAGTTATGCGGCATACCGTAGTATAATAGCATGAGGTGCCCTGATTCGTCAAGATATATTTTTTATTTTTTTGAAAAAATTGCAGAAATTACTTTTCTAAAATATCTGCGTTATTTTTCTTCTCGAAATCTTCCACATACTGGATGATCAGCCTAACGGTGCCTTCGATTCCAAGAATGCTGCTGTTGATACACAGATCGTAGCTGTCAGCTCTGCCCCATTTCTTGGAAGAATAATAATTGTAATAACTCTGACGCTGCTTATCCTTCTTCGTGATCATTTCCTTTGCCTTGGCCTCTGTCAGATCATATCTGGCCATGATACGCTTAGTCTTCACATCATCATCACCGAAGATGAAAAGGTTAATGCAGTTCTTGTAATCTGCCAGTGCATAGTCTGCGCAACGGCCAACGATAACGCAGGGGCCTTCATCAGCGATCTTCTTAATCGTGTCGAACTGTGCCAGGAACACCTTGTGGCTGATAGGCATATCTACAAAAGAGGATGCATTGTAGCCGAAAGAATAAGTATCCATAACCAGATTATACAGGAAGGAATTGGTAGGTCTCTCATCATGATTCTGAATCATTTCCTCGCAAAAACCACTTTCCTGTGCTGCTCTGGTAAGGAGTTCCTTATCGTAGCATTTGATTCCGAAATACTCTGCAACCTTTTCTCCAATTTCACGGCCTGCAGAACCAAACTGACGTCCAATGGTAATAATCGTATTCATACACACACCCGCTTTCTGCTGTATTTAATAACTAGCTTTTCTGTACCTTTATTATACGTGATATTTAACAAAAAATCAACCAATTATCAGATTCTTTAGTTGTTTATCACCAATTTTCCTGTGATGCATGCATTTTTTCTGCTATTTTCACACCTTCCTCTGTCCGTGCCAGGCCACCCAGTGCCGTTTCCCGCAGAGAAGCATCCATTTTATCGCCGACTTCTTTCATGGCATCCATAACCTGGTCCGGAGGAATCCGGCTTACGATTCCCGCCATGGCCATGTCTGCACAGGCCATGGCATTCACTGTACCGATTACATTCCGCTTCACACAGGGTACTTCCACCAGTCCCGCCACCGGATCACATACCAGTCCCAACAGGTTTTTCATCGCCATGGCTGCCGCCGTGGCAATCTGTTCGCAATTACCGCCCTGCAGGTATGTCAGTGCTCCTGCCGCCATGGAACTGGCTGATCCGATTTCTGCCTGACATCCTCCTGCAGCGCCACTAATGAAAGAACGGGTTGCTATGATCTGTCCGATTCCGGCTGCCACATACATAGCTTTCAGAATTTTATCCGTATTCCGGCACCTCTTCTGAAAAAAGGGAACCAGCACCGCAGGTAATACTCCACAGGCCCCCGCAGTGGGAGCTGCTACGATTCTCTTCATGCAGGCATTGGATTCCCCCATCTGCAATGCTCCGGCAATGCAGTCATCCATGTATTCCCCACACAATGACTCTTCACAGGTATTATGGGCGTATTCCTCCATTCGTCTGCCATCGCCGCCCACCAGTCCACTGGAGGACTTAAGGTCTCCTTCATATGTGACAGCCGCCAACAGCATGGCATCCCAGGTAGCACGCATATGTTCCATACTCTCCTGCAGGGACACATTCCGTTCCGCCATATCATCTTCCATGATTACCTGCCAGAATTCTTTTTCTTCCGTATGACATTTCTGTAAAACCTGTTCAAATGACTGATAGGACATACCCACTATTCCTCCACATTGATATAGGTTACCTTAATAATTCCATCCAGCTGCTCCAGCCACGTCACTGACTCCTCCGGTACTTCCTGGTCCGTCTCAATGACCATGACAGCATAACCGCCCCGTTTATCCCGGTAGAGTTGCAGTGTGGCAATGTTCACCTGTTTTTCTGCCAGCATGGTTGTCACCTGTGCCACATGTCCCGGTTGGTCCACGTTATGCACGATCAGCGTCGGTTTTTCCGCGGAGAAATTTACATCGATTCCGTCCAGCTTTGCGATCAGAATTCGTCCTCCACCGATGGACGCCGCCTGCACTTCTATTTTCCGTCCATGTTCCCCGGTCAGCCGCAGAACCGCCGTATTTGGATGAGCATCCTTAAGAGTAACGGTGGAAAACGAAAATTCCATTCCGTTTTTTTTCGCAAGTTCAAAACTTGTGGGAATCCGGATATCATCCGGCCGCATTCCCAGAAGTCCGGCGATCAGAGCCTTGTCGGTTCCGTGTCCGACTCCCGTGGTAGCAAAGGAACCATGCAGCAAGATTTCTGCCTTCACCACATGGTCCTGAAGTAATTTTCCAGAAATATAGCCGATCCGGACCGCACCCGCAGTATGAGAACTGCTGGGGCCGACCATGACGGGTCCTAAAATATCAAACAGATTCATAAGCGCCTCATTTCTGCACAAAAATAATCTATAAGACCTATTTTTGTGTCAACACAGCCAGAAGGTGTTCAAAATATTCCGGCAGTGGTGCGTCAATTTCCAGATACTCTCCGGTAGTAGGATGGATAAATCCCAGAGTCTTGGCGTGAAGTGTCTGCCCTTGCAATTTAAAAGGACTTTTCCGATTGGAATACACCTCATCTCCCAGAAGCGGATGTCCGATACTTGCCATATGCACACGGATCTGATGCGTTCGACCGGTCTCCAGTACACACTCTATATAAGTATATCCCTGAAACCGCTGCAATACACGATAATGCGTCACCGCCCGTTTTCCGTTCTGAGGATTCACCGCCATCTTCTTCCGGTCATTCGGATGTCTGCCGATAGGCTGATCAATAGTGCCCTCTTCCTGTTCCAGTTCCCCGAAGCAAATGGCACGATATCTTCTGTTGATGGAATGCTCTTTGAGCTGTTCTGCAATGCATCGGTGAGCTTTATCGTTCTTACACGCAATCACGGATCCTGTGGTATCTCTGTCAATGCGATGGACAATGCCGGGACGAAGTACGCCGTTGATTCCGGATAAATCTTTACCGCAATGATACATCAGTGCATTGACCAATGTCCCTGTATAATGTCCTGCCGCCGGATGCACTACCATTCCCTTAGGCTTATTCACCACGATCAGATCCGCATCCTCATACAAAATATCAAGCGGAATGTTCTCCGGTTCAATATCCGGTTCCACAGACTCCGGAACGGAAAACACCACTTCATCCTCGCATTTGACCCGATAGCTTCCTTTCACCGGTTTCCCGTTTACCAGCACATTTCCGTCTTTGATCAGTTTTTGGATAAAAGAGCGGGACAGATTCTCCACAAGCAGACTCATACACTTGTCGATCCGTTCGTCTTCCGTTTCTTCCGTAATCTGAAATCGGAGTTCTTCCATTTTTCACTCTCCTATTTCATCTCCCGATAACGGTTCTGCTTAAAATTAAGGAACTCAAGATCCTTTTCCTTATAGACAAACAAAAACAGAATAAACAGACCGATGGTAGCCACCACCACATAAATATCCGCCACATTAAAAATCGGATAATTGATTAGTACGAAGGAGATAAAATCCACCACATAGTCCAGACGGAATCTGTCGATCATATTACCGATTCCCCCGGCAATGATCACCGCCAGCAGGACATGAACGATCCGGAATTTCTTCTGTTCCGGAAGCTTTAACAAAAAGAACAACAGTACTGCCAAAAATACGATTCCCACGAACAGAATAAATACCTTCTGGTTCTGCAGCATACCAAAAGCAGATCCCCTATTCTCCAGATATTGCAACTCCAACACTCCGTCAATAATAACATAGGCCGGCTGGTTCTTCAGATGTACAACGGCCAGATACTTGGTGAACTGATCCAGTGCCAGAAGCACGGCAGCGATCAGTGCATCTATGATCAGCATAACAACACGACTATTTTTCTTTTCCTTATTCATGGGCATCCTCTTCACTAAAATTGATTTCTTCGATAGCAGCCAGAATTTCTTCATCTGTAACGGTTCTGTCAATGACTGCCTTACCGATCTTTTTAAGCAGAATAAATTTAATCGTACCGGCTTCCATCTTTTTATCGGATCTGGTAAGCTTCAGGATCTCCTGCGGATCAATATCATCCACGGAGATTGGAAGATAAAACGGTACGAACATATCGCGGATCTCATAAAATTCTTCCATGCTGAGCATTTCCTTTTTCCATGAAATATATGCCGCTGCCACCGTACCAAGGGCAACACATTCGCCGTGATACAACTCAAAATTCTTGTATTTTTCAATGGCATGTCCGATGGTATGTCCCAGATTAAGGAGTGCCCGGTCTCCCTGCTCGGTAGGATCCTTCTCTACAACCATTTTTTTGATGGAGCAGGTACGCATGACCATCTCTTCCAAAGTGGCAGGATCTCTCTCGCAGATCTCATACATATTCTCGATCAGCCACTCGTAAAATAAAGCATCTTTGATCAAAGCAGATTTCATGACTTCCGCAAAACCGGAATAGAACTGTCTCTCTTCCAGTGTCTTAAGTACCGACAGGTTCATATATACCAGTCTGGGCATTTTGAAAGCGCCGACCATGTTCTTATAGCTGTCAAAATCCACGCCGGTCTTGCCGCCGATGGAACTGTCCACCTGCGCCAGCAAAGTAGTCGGAATCTGCACAAAATCAATGCCTCTTAAATACGTTGCCGCAACGAAACCGGTCAGATCGCCGGTCACACCGCCGCCGAGTGCCAACAGCATATCCTTTCTGTCAAAGCCCTCTTCGATCAGATAACGATATACATCCTTTACCGTCTCCAGGTTCTTATTTTCCTCTCCCGCAGGAAATGCATATTTTACGATTTTACGGCATTTTCCTTCCAAAAGTTCTGCGACCTGCGCTCCGTACAGTTCATCCACTCTGGAATCTGTGACGATGCATAATTTCTTCTCGGCAGCGCCCAGTTCCTCCAGTTCTTCCCATAAGCCGTCAAAAGACTTCTGAAATACAATATCATAACAAGGCTTTTTGTTATAAAGCACCGGTAATCTCTGTGCCATGTTTTCACCCTCCGGTCTGATTCCAAACCGTTCTTTCTGTGTTTTCATTCTTTTCTTTTAAAAAACTTCCTACAGCCCGCTGCAGGAAGTTATCCGTTTATGACATTTTATGACATTCCGTTGTTAATAGGCATTTCAAAGGATCCGGCACCGCCGAAAATATCCTGGAAATCACCGGAGATATCTACGCTTGCCGGTGTGATAATAAATATATAATGCGATATTTTCTGTAAATTACCGGAGATTGCAAAACAGGATCCGGAAGTGAAGTCAATGATTCTCTGTGCGATATCCACATCCAGGCCTTCCAGATTCAGTACCACTGTCCGATTCGCCAGAAGTGTCTCGGTAATCTCCCGTGCATCCTCTACGGAAGTAGGTTTGATCACACAGACTTCCATGCCGGTTCCGGGCATTTTCTTGGTAACGGTACGATGGATCGGAGTAACCTTGGGCTGTGAAGTACGCTTCCCCTTATCATCCAGGTCTTCCTCATCCTGTGCCTGCTGTCTGTTCTTGGCAGCGCCGAACTTTTTCACCGGCTCTACTTCTTCCTCATCATCCAGATAATCATCATCATAGAAACCTTCATCTTCTTCATCGTTCAGTTTCATATAATTCAGGAACTTATCCATTACGCCCATGCTTAAGAGTCTCCTTTATTAAAATCTTCTTAAAATATTCTTTATATCGTCTTACTGTAATCTCGCTCTCCGAATATACCGGTTCCGACTCTGACGATTGCAGCACCTTCCTGTACTGCCACTGTATAATCTCCCGTCATCCCCATGGAAAGTATGCTCATAGACACATTATCAATGTTTTTATTTCCGATGTCAACAGCTAATTGCCTAAGTTTCTGAAAATATGTTCTGTTTTCCTCCGGGTCTTCCACAAAAGGTGCGATGGTCATAAGTCCCTTAATATGTACACCGGGTAAAAACGAAATATCGCGAACCAGTTTTTCGGTCTCTTCTGTTGTGGTACCAAACTTGCTTTCTTCCTGTGCCACATTGACTTCGATCAGAATATTGGCTTCCACCTGCTTCTTCACAGCCTCCCTGCTGATCTCCTCTGCCAATCTGAGACTGTCCACACTGTGGATCAGGTAGACCTTATCTACAATATATTTTACTTTATTGCGTTGTAAGTGTCCGATCAGGTGCCATCTGATATCCGAAGGCAGCTGCGGAATCTTATCCACCAGTTCCTGTACTTTATTCTCTCCGAAGTCCCTGGCACCCGCATGGTAGACATCCATAAGCATGTCCACTGGCTTTGTCTTGCTTACCGCCAACAAAGTAACTTCCTCTTGTGATCTACCTGCCTGTTCACAGGCTTTTTTGATATTTTCCTTTACAGCATTATAATTTTCCGCAAGTCTTTTGCTCTGCTCAGTCATCTGCATTTTAAATATCCGCCGTCCTTTCCAGCTTATCTTCCCCAGACACCGTACTATTCTCTGGGATCATATCACCACTGACCGTATCCTCCGGCTGTGTCTCTTCCGGCACGGTCTCCTCCGGTATAGTTTCTATGGAAGCAGCTGTGGTATCCGTCTTATTCGTATCGGTCTTCTTCACATTGGTAATGATCTGGTCATCCGATACTGCGGATCCGTCCAGTACAATATAATCATATACATTCAGCCCATAGGTCGTATTCGCCTTTACAATAGAGTATTCATCATTCTGATACAGGATGTTGATCTGCTTGAAATCCGCATATCCCTTATTTACATTATATACACCGATCAGAGTGGCACGTTTGCTTACCGTATAGGTATCCTGGCTGTTCGTCTTATACAGGACATCTCCCGTCTTAAGTACGGAAGTATCCATATAATACACACCTTCTGTCTCATCATAGCTGTAGGCATCCGTCTCCACGAATTCACTGGATATATTACCGTTTTCCAGATAGCACTGTCTGATGACGCCCTGGGTTCCCGCATTTTCATCGGTCGTAACGAAGTCTTCGTCAATCAGGAAAAACTCCTTCTCCACGATAGAGGAATTCGGGATCTTTAGTCCCGTCTCATCGTTTAAGATCAGCTCAATATCCAGAAACCGATCGGATACAAACGTTACCATAGAATTGGTAAAGGTAAGAGACAGAAAAGTATTCCCGTCACTTCCGGTGAACAGCTTCGCCTGCCCCCAGGATTCATACTGATTCTTCAGAAAACGGACCTTTACATAATCTTCCTGCTGGATCTGGGCACCGCGCTGCGCATCTATGGGAATCACAACAGACCAGTTTTCATCCGTGGACAGCTTATATACCGGGTCTCCTACCGCCATCAGTTCGTTACCCAGCATCTGCTTTTTCTCATAATCTTTATTGTCGAATACTGCTTCTGTCACCGCATCCACGGTCAGGTCTTCGTATCCGTCGGTCCAGTATGCCACGATTCCCGTCTCCGGGGCATAGCAGAAGTTCACGATATTGGCGGCTGAACCACCGTTTTCGTTTTCAATACTCTGCAGCATATTGACATTCGCCAGCTTCAATACTGTATTTTTTAACGAATATTTGAAATCATAGGTATTCTCGTAGTTCCTGTCATCATACCCATGCATAAAATTCACGATCTCATTTCGAAATTCCGAAAGTTCCTGATTGCTCAGAGTATTCTCTCCCAGACTGGCATCTTCCAGTTCCTGGCTTAATCTTCCGGTCTCGTCTACGATATATACCGTATCTCCTTTAGCGACACGTTCGCCCTCTCTTGCATAAAAATTTACATATCCCGCCGTATCGGTGTTCACAACACTCTCACTGCGGATAGCGATTCCTCGGTAAATATTGTTCGTAGCCAGGGATCCTTCCGTTACTTCATAACGGACAATATGATCCGTCTGGTAATACATGATCACACAGATGATCACATAAATAAAAATAGCACCGAAGATCAACATACCGATATTGAGGTTCAAAGGTTTTCTGTACTGTTTTACTTTATTATTTTTAGATTTTCGCTGCTGTGCCATAAGAAAAACCTCCTTTCCTCTTTTTATCCTCTTACATTTGAGAAGCCCCGGTTGACATCCGAGGCTTCTCATACGTGAAAATTATAATACGTTTTCTTACAAAGATACGATGATCTTATCCTTAACAGCCTCCGGTAATTCGGATTCATCCATTGATACGCTAAGGATAAAATCTACCTGGAAGAAATCGCTCATTCTGTCCAGTTTCTCAATCACTGCGGAAATATCTTTGCCTTCCAATGCTGCGATCTTCAAAAAGCTGTCAAAATACATCTGTTCCAGATCATGATCCTGAGAAATGATACCGCATACGAACCCCAAAAATTCGCTCTCATTCTCGATCATATAGCGGGAAACGTCAATCAGACGCACCTTGTTGTTCAGTTCATACATATGTTTCGTACTTTTGTCCAGATATACGATACTGCCCGAAATAGCCTTTACCTCGCTGTTCACTTTGTCCAACAGCTGTTTTGTCTTGCCCTTACCCTTTTTGCCTACAATCAACTGAACCATTGGTGTAACCCTCCTGTCGTAAAATTTATAGGAACTTCACGCAACCTATTTACCTTATTATAATTTATATACCCTTAAAAAACAACATCTATTTGTTGATTTGCTCCAGGAGTTGTACCATTTCCGGATACAGTACATCGCTTGCCGAAGAATTCAGTATCACGGAAATATACGGTGCTCCGCTCACATCCCGGGACAACAATATCAGGCAGTGTCCTGCTGCATTGGTGGTACCGGTCTTGCCTCCGATCACCGTAATATTCTCCGGGGCCTGAAAGTCTCCCTTCAGGAAACGGTTCGTATTATTCACAGTAAGCTCTTTTGCCTTACCGTCCTTATCATAATACGTGGTCTGATAAGATGTCATATGAATAATTTCATTGAAAGATTCGTATTTGACCGCTTCATTGAAAATCAGATACAGATCATATGCTGTGGTATAGTGGTTATCATCCGACAGACCGTGGGGATTGGCAAAGCTGGTATTGGTTGCACCAAGTCTTGCTGCTTCTTCGTTCATCATCTCCACGAAATGATCCACGCTGCCTCCAACATTCTCCGCAATCAGTATGGCTGCATCATTTGCGGAATACATCAGCAGAATATGCAGTGCCTGATCTAACGTCATGGTATCGCCGCTTTTCAGTCCGCAGAGCTGAGCACCGGACTCCGTGATTTTAACGGAATTCGTGGCAGTAAGTATCGTATCCAAAGATGCGTTTTTCAGTGCTACCAATGCCGTCATTACCTTCGTCAGGCTGGCGGGATAAAGCCGCCCATAGGCATTTTTTGAATACAGTACCTCTTTGTTATTCACATCGAACAATACCGCCGCCGACGCCTGGGTCATATCCACGCTGCCGTCTCCGGTATTGTCCCCGGTAACCACGCACAGATCCTGGGCGAATGTTGCTGCTTTGTCTTCTCCCGTTCCGGCGAGAACATTAAAACTGCTGACGTTAGAATCCACGTCATAGGGAAACACATAGGCTACATTACCACATCCCGTCAGCATTATCATACAAAGTACTGTCGAAATGCAGGAAGTAATCATACGAAATTTATTTGTACATCTCACGCCACTCTAAATCTCCTCTGTCCAGGGACTTGATCAACAGTTCTGCGCTGGCAAGATTCGTTGCCAGTGGGATATTATGCATATCACAGAGACGCATTACATTACTCACATCCGGTTCATGCGCCTTCGGTGCCAGCGGATCCCGCAGAAAGATTACCAGGTCGATCTCGTTGTGTTCGATCTGTGCACCAATCTGCTGCTCACCGCCCAGATGACCCGCCAGATATTTGTGAACGTTAAGATTGGTAACCTCTTCGATCAGTCTTCCGGTAGTTCCGGTAGCGTACAATTCATTTTTGCTCAGGATTCCACGATAAGCAATGCAGAAGTTCTGCATTAATTTCTTTTTGGCATCATGTGCAATCAGTGCAATGTTCATACTCTATACCCCTTCTTCTATTCTATCTTTAGCCTTTCTTCGCCTGAAGCCGTACATTCATTACAACTCCCATACCAATATACAGGCTGAGTAATGATGTCAGTCCATAACTGACAAAAGGCAGCGGAAGTCCTGTGTTCGGGAGAATAAATGTTGCAACTCCGATATTTACAAAGCTCTGGAAGGCGATCAGGCCTCCCATAGACGCGGCGATAATGGTTCCTGCAACATCCTTTGCTTTTGATGCAATGGATATGCATTCCATCGCCGTTAAAAGCAGTAGAATAATAACCGCTATACTTCCCTTAAATCCGAACTCTTCCCCGATTACCGCAAATATGAAATCGGTTTCCGCTTCTGACAGGAAATTGCCGTTTTTCACCGATGTGATCTCGTTATTTTTATAGCCCTTGCCGTTCAGTTCCCCGGAGCCGATGGCCGTTACGGAATTCAACTGCTGGTATGCCAGATCCGTAGAATATTCCTCCGGATTCACAAAGGCAAGAATACGATTTCTCTGATAGGTCTCCAATATGGTACTGTCCGGCTGCATCGCCAGTGATACCAGGATAATGATAGCCGGAACGGCTACCGCCAAAGTTCCGAAGATCAGTTTATAACTGATGCCGCCGGTGTACAGAATCACGCAGAAAATAAAGATCAGTACAATACTTGTAGACAGTGCCGGCTGTTCCTTTACCATGATCCATGGAACTCCCATAAGTACCGCGATCAAAGCGATCACACGGAAGGTGTTCAGCTTCTCCTTATATTTCATAATAAACTGTGCAAAGAATAAAATCAATAAAATTTTTGCAAGTTCCGAAGGTTGAAATTGCAGTCCGCCGATCTTCAGCCATCTCTGTGCTCCGTTGCCTTCTTCGCCCATCAAAATGACCAGTCCCAGCAGGACAAGATTGCCAATATACATCAGCCAGTATAGCTTCAGCAGAATGGAATAATTAAAAAAGGAAAGGACGATCATGATAACCAATCCGACTGCCACACCGGCAATCTGCTTGTTCTGCTGTGCCGGTTCGGCGCTGCCGATCGTCAGTATTCCGACGACCGACAGTGCAAGCACCAATATGATCAATTTGAAATCATAATCCCGTAATCTATAATTCTTAAACATTTATCAGCCTTTCTGTTTCTTATGTATTCATGGCATTTTTGCATTTTTCTGCAGATCCAGGATCGGTATATTGGCAATCAGGCTGGGAGTTTTATTCCGTCCGCCTTTATTATTGCCCTTCGCCTGTATCTCAATCTCCATATGGTCTGTGTCAATGCGCATATACTTGGAGATCACTTTGGTAATATCTGCCTTGATCAGTTCCATCATCTCCGGCGAACAGTTTACCCTGTCGGATATCAACAGAATTTTCAACCGGTCCTTTGCCACCTGGCAGGAACTTTTCCTGCGAAAAAAATGTTTCATATTCATCCGTCCCCTTCCTATACTTTTCGAAAAATACCGGTTACTTTTGTCCAGAAAGACATACCTTTTTCGAAGTCCAGGAAGGGAATTTCTCTTCCTCGCAGACGTTCCACCACATTGTAATATGCTTTTCCCGCCGGTGTATCATTCCCTACAAGCGGTTCTCCCTGATTCGTGGCGATCACCACGTTTTCATCATCCGGAATGATTCCGATGAGAGGTATCGCAAGAATATCCACCACATCATCCGCAGACATCATATCTCCCCGGCGCACCATATCCATACGCAGTCTGTTGATCACCAGATCCATCTGTTTGAATCCGTTGGCTTCCAACAGTCCTATGATACGATCTGCATCCCGGATAGCAGATACCTCCGGCGTGGTTACGACTAACGCCCGGTCCGCTCCGGCGATGGCATTCTGGAATCCCTGTTCGATTCCCGCAGGGCAGTCTAAAATAATATAATCAAACTGTTCCCGCAGGTGGTCTATGACCTTCACCATCTGTCCCGGGGTGACCGCGCTTTTGTCTCTGGTCTGTGCCGAAGGCATCAGATAGAGTCCGGGATGCCTCTTATCACGAATCAATGCCTGCTTGATGCGGCAGTTACCTTCTACCACATCCACCAGATTATATACGATACGGTTCTCCAGTCCCATGACAACATCGAGATTGCGCAGTCCTATATCCGTATCGATGAGGCATACTTTACAGCCCGCCTTTGCAAGACCTGTTCCGACATTTGCAGATGTAGTGGTCTTACCTACACCGCCTTTTCCTGAAGTGACGACAATGACTTCGGAGCTTTTCTTCTCCGTGGAAACATTTTGTTCCATATTGGATTCCTCCTGTTTTATTTTGTCGTCCCCTGGATCCTGTTAAAAGGCACCCAGTAATTCTTTTGTAAGGGGATCAAATACGATCTTCCCACCCTTCAGGTGTGCAATTTTCGGTTGTACTTTGGGGTGTATTCCCCATTTCAACTGTTTCGCATTGGTTTTGTATTTGAAATCGCCGATTTTTAATCTTTCCGGCTCCATTTCAAGCGCTACGATATAGGCATCTTCTCTGCCGTCTCCTCCGGCATAAGCTTCGCCATACAGGCCTCCCAAAATGATAATGTTGCCTGCAGAAAACACTGCACTTCCCGGATAAACATCCCCCAGCACCACAATGCTGTTCTCCGTCTCGATCACTTCCCGATTCTTCAGAGTTCCTTTATAGAATTGTCCTCCTTCCGTACCGGACAGCTTTTTATCCATATGTTGAAGTGCCTTGATGAAATTTTTATTGGTATCGTCATCATGCCCTACAATACAGGCGATCCTGACATTGCTGTTCACGCGGATGGTATCCAAAATAAGAATTTCTTCTGCTTCTGTCACCTTTCGCCCCTCCATAGACAGTGCCATGGTGGAGCTTCCGAAAAAGTTCCTTGCTTCTGTAAATTTTACCGTAAGTTCCTGTAAAATTTCCTCCATGGAAGCATCCTCTCTCATTAAAAGCGTAATACCATTTGGAAAACTTTTAATCAATACTGCATCTTTCATGTTCTATACCTGTCTTTTTACTTTGTCGATATCTATCTTAAAGCCTCACATTCGCATAATTGCTTTTTCAAAGCTTACCCTTCGCGAATAGGATCACATCTCGTTCGATACCGCATTATCCAGTGCATCTGCTGTACCGGTGATCAGATCATCCTCTTCTGCCAGTCCGTAATAATATTTAATAATGTCTCTGGTGAACTGAGCCGCATAGTCGGAGGAATATCCGAAGGGAATTCGGGTCGCAATAGCGATCTCCGGATTCTCATACGGTGCATAGCAGATAAACAGCGCATGGTTCGGCCTGGACGCGGTCTGCTCTGCCGTACCGGTCTTACCTGCAACATTTACCGCCAGATCGCTGAAATACTTTTTATTCTCCACCACCTGACGCATTCCCAGATGGAAAGCATTCCAGTATTCCTGCGGCAGATCGATCTGATTCCGCACCTCTGCATGATATTCCTTCAGCAGATTCCCCTGGGAATCTGTGGTCTTATCTAAAAGGGTCAGATTATAGCAGGTACCGCTGTTGGCAATGGTAGTAACATATCTGGCGAGTCCTACCGTCGTATAGCTGTTGCTGCCCTGTCCGATAGCGGAACGTACCGGGTCCTTGGTAGACACATCCGGAGCATATTCGCCAATCTCCACGCCGGACTTATCCGTCAATCCATACAGATCCGCATATTTACTTAAAGTATCCAGACCTTCTTCCTCATTATAAGTTCCACTTCTTGTAGCCAGTTGATAGCCGACATTGTAGAAGAAATAGTTACAGGAATCTTTGATGGCTGATGTTACATTCTCATAACCATGTCCGGAGATCCTCCAGCATCTGGGAGATGGTGTGATCTCAGTAAAGGTTCCGACACAGTTCACTTTGGTCTGCAGATTGATCACATTCTCCATCAGCCCTGCCGTAGCAGACACTATCTTGAAAGTAGATCCGGGCGCTGCCTTGTATTGTGTGGCAAAATTCAGCTGAGGACTGGACTTGTCCGCATTCAGCTGCGCATAGTATTCCGCATCCACGGTATTTGCCATTTTATTGTTGTCATAGCCTGGGTAAGATACCATGGCAAGCACGTCACCCGTATTGACATCCGTAATTACCACAGAGGCATTGCAGGGATCCAGCGCCAGCTGTGCCGGTGTGATCTCCAGATTATTGATCCGGTTCATCATGAACTGATATGCCGACAGTTTTCCGGAATACAGAGCTTCCTCATCTTCCGCAGGAATATCCACCACCTGTTGTTCGCATAAGAGCATGCAGATCTGTCTGCCGGTGATCTTATCATTTAACAACATATATTTATAAAAACGTTTTTGAAATTCCGATGTATGGTCCACCTCATCAATGATGTAATCCAACAGTTTGTCATACACCTCTGCGGAATCGGAATATTTATCATTCAATTCCAGCTTACTGACATCGATCCAGTTCATGGCGATGCAGTACTGAAGGTATTCCTTCAAAGAGATGACCTCTTCCTTCGCCCAGGCATTCTGTGTGGCATCGTTATCGTCCACCAGTTCTTTCATGATGACGCCGTTCTCCCTAAGGAGGCTCACAATATTACTCTGGTAGACCTGATACTCCTTGGATAGTTTATTGTACGGTGTTGCCCCGTCCGTAAGTTCGTAGGTCAGCTTATCGTAAACACCCTGTTTATACTCCAGATAAGCTGCGTATACAGCCTGCTCCGTCTCTTTTGCGTCCTCTGCTTCAAAGTGTTTTCTGTTCAGAATATTGTTATTGATCATGGCAAAATACACATCGTAAATGGGTATCTTGATGGATGAACTTTTCGCATTTTCCGGCAGATTAAACTCTTTGGCATTGATGATCTTGCTGGCTACCAGGCCGGCAAGCTTCTGCTCCACAATATTATAAACCGCTTCTGTAAGGTCCTTGTCTATGCTCAGGTAGACATCCGCTCCCGGCTGTGCCTCTTTACGCTCCAAAATGGTGATTACCTTACCGGTAACATCCACCACCACTTTCTCACTGCCCTTGGTACCCTGCAACGTCGTCTCCATATAGGCTTCCATACCGCTCTTACCTACCACATCATTGATAGTATACGAGTCTTCACTTCCGCCTTCCGCCACGACCTGCGCGTTTAATTCCGTCAGTTCATCGGAAGAAATCTTGCCGGTATATCCCAGCACATGTGCAAAATATTTACTATCTATATAATGTCTCACCGTGTCTTCCACAATGGAGACACCGTCTAACTGGTCGGAATTCTCCATGATGACGGCTACCGTCTTCTCACTGACATTGGTTGCCACAGTGGTTCCCACGTATTTACGGAAAGAGGTCAGATTCATGGCATACCGGATGGTCACCATCTGCAGCCACTCTTCCTTCGTATAACCCTTTCCGGGTACAAAGGGAGTCTTATTGTCCTCAGGATCCTCGTACTGACCGATGGCAAAGCCCTTGGCACGGCTTAGGTATTCCATCAGTTCCTGGGCTGTCATGGCCTTTTCTTCCGCTGACAGCTTGTCGACGGTCTTATATCCAAGTACGTCCGCCTGGAAACGGAGCAGCGCCGTACCATCCACCGAATAAGTGAAATCACCGTCCTCATCGATCACAATCTTAAAATCTGTGATCACACTGTCCCCGTTTTTCTCAATCAGTTTGATCAGACGATATACTACATCGTTCACCTTGGCATTCTTATTCCGGCTGGATTCAAATACATCCTCGATCTTCACGGAGTACGCCAGCTCATTTTCCGCAAGGACATTGCCGTTGCAGTCTAAAATACGGCCTCTGGTACTGGAAATATCTCTGGTCTTCTCAATTTGGAGAATAAAATCATTCAGATATTCTTTACCGTTTACGATCTGCAGATTAAAACAACGATAAACAAGCACTCCGGCGAAAAAAACAAATAAAATCGCCAACACTGTCAGTCTGCTGGTCACAATATTTATAATGTGATCTTTGATTTCACGAAACAAATTTCTGTGCGCTCCTTTTTTCCTTCTCCTCTAACTTCTGATGGATCTTCAAAATCAGAGGATACAAAATAATCGTAACAACGATAGTGTAAAGTGCCTCCGGAAGGATCACTTTGGTAAAATAATACGGGAAATAAAAACGCCCTCTCAACAGGAACATCAGAATATAGCAAATTAATCCATAAGAAATATCACTTACGACGATCAGTGCCAGTGGCAGTTTGATGTCTTCCGGATAAAAGATCCGGCAGAATTTTCCGTTCACAAAGCCTATGTACATCATGACCATGGCATAAAATCCAAGAAAGCTGCCAAAAAAAATATCACATAAAAGCCCACAGGCAAACCCGATCAGAAGTCCTGCCTTCTCCCCTCTCATGAATCCGAAAGAAGAAGTCAGAATGATCATCAGATTGGGAATGATGCCACCTAACGCCAGACTGTTAAACACACTGCACTGCAGGATAAAGAATACAAGGATCAGTAACACAACCACGATCTTGCGTAGAATACTGCTGTTATTCTCCATCTGTGCCTCCTCCCGGAACCTGCTGCTTTTTGTCGGTAATGACAAGCACTTCGCTCAGATGTTCAAAATCCACCACCGGAGTCAGATATCCGGATTTGGTCAGATTATTTGTATCTTTGTTGATGGTGCTGATATAACCGATCAGGATATTGGGCAGATATTTGTCACTGATATCGGAGGTTACGACCTTATCTCCCTCTGCGACCGCATCCTGACTGTCTACCAGCTTGCTGAAAGAGATCACTCCCTGCGCCATCAGCTGTAAATCTCCGGATACAATAAGATTATCCCCTGTTGCCAGCGTCATACCGCTGACATTGGAATTATCGGAAATGATCGATGTCACCCTGGACCAGTTTGGTCCCACAGAGGTAATCCGTCCTACCAGTCCGCCTCCGGCGATGACATTCATATCATCTGCCAGTCCGTCATTGGAGCCCTTGTCGATGACAAAGGAAGAATACCAGTTCCCGGAATCTCTGCTGATGATCCTGGCTCCGATCTTATTATAATCTCCGTATTCCTCATCCAGCTCCAATAAGCCTCTTAATTCATTCAGTTCATATTTATCCTGCTGCAGCAGGGTGTTCTCCTCCGTGAGGGATGCCACCTGTTCCTTCAGGGCGCTGTTCTCCGCTAAAAGCGTGCGGATCTGCACCAGTTCATCCGAACGGTTCGATAACCACTCTCCCGCCTTGGCGATACCCTGTTCAAAGGGAACGATCACATATCCCACCACACGGTTAAACGGGCGGTTAAACACATTGGTCCCGAAGGTCACCAACATCATAACAGTACACAGGATAGTTAAAATAAAAAGGAGATATTTACTCGGTAAAGTAAACCTCTCCCCTTTTCTTTTTACGACTGGGCTCATTTACTCATCCCTTCAATTGCGTAAGCTACAGTTTTATAGTTATCATCCTTGATGATCTTGGCAAGTCCCGTTGCCACGCTGGTCAGAGGATTCTCTGCCACATTAACGTGCAATCCGGTACCTGTTGCCAGTCTCTCCGCTAAATGGCTCACCTGGGATGCGCCGCCGGTCAGATAAATGCCGTGACGATAAATATCCGCTGCCAGTTCGGGAGGAGTCCTCTCTAATATTACTTTTACGTTATCAATGATTGTATTGAAATGCTCTTCCAAGGACTCGTCCACCATTTTCGTGGGAATCTCACGTTCTACCGGAAGACCGGTTACAATATCTCTGCCGTATACAATGGCACCCTTGCCCTCTTCTTCCAGTTCTTTCAGAGCAATCTTCACATTCTCCGCGGTCTTGCCACCGATGATCAGTGAGAATTCTCTTCTGACCGCCGCACGGATGGCATCGTCGAATTTCATACCTCCCACCTTGATCAGACGGCTTAATACGATACCGCCCAAAGACAGGATGGAGATCTCCGTGGTCTCATAACCGACATTTACCACCAGCACACCCTGGGAATTTTTCACATCGATATCCAGTCCCAGACCGTCCGCAACTGCCTTTTCCACTACCATGATCTTCTTCGCCTTCACATTGGCACCCTTGATCAGATCGTAGAAAGCTCTCTTCTCCACCTCGGTAACATCCGTCGGCACCGCAATGAAGAAATCGGAAGGCTTGGTATTGCCTTTTTGCAGATCTCCGATAAAATACTTCACCAGCGTCTCCATATTCTTAATATCTGCGATCACTCCGTTGGAAAGTGGATAAGAAATATGAATATTGCCGGGAGCCTTCTCATACATTTCAAATGCGGAGTTGCCGTAAGCAAATAAAGTATTCTTATTCTCGATGGCAATCATATTCTTCTCGATCATAATATTGTCATCATTGCGATTATAGATCTTTATGTTGTTGGTACCGAGATCGATACCGAATGCGTTGTTTGCCACTGTCGTTTTCCTTTCTTATATCATCTCAATAATTTTTGTTCTTTAAAGCTAGTATACCTGTTATCCCCGATAATAATGTGGTCTAACAGTGGAATATCCATCTGTTCTCCCGCTCCGGCCACGTTGTCGGTAAGTTCTCTGTCCGCTCTGCTGGGCGTTGGATCACCGCTTGGATGATTATGCACAAGGATAATATTCACCGCTTTGTCTTTCAATGCTTCTAAAAATATCTCTCTGGGAGATATCAGTGCCATGTTCACACAGCCGTCCGACAGTTTTTTCTCCCGGATCAGCTGTCCTTTTGCATCCAGGCAGAGCAGATATACACACTCTGTATCCTTATGGCGCAGCTTCTCCATGAAATATTCCGCCACCATACCCGCTCTGGTAAAACAGATCCCGGTGCTTGCTCTCGCCCGGCTCATACGATTGGATAATTCGGCGATGCATTTTAATTTCACTGCTTTCACTATGCCAATCCCACGAATCTGTGTCAGTTCCTCCACGCTTACGTCGTGTAGGCCCAAAAGTCCCTCCCTGGGATATTTTGCCAGTGCCAGAACCTTTTCCGCCAGTTCCAATGCGGAAGTGTCTTTGGTTCCGGTTCGCAGGATAACTGCCAGAAGCTCCGCTTCCGTAAGGTTCTCCGGTCCGAAGTTTAAGAATCTCTCATAAGGCAGCTGTAAATCCGTTACATGTTGTGTTAATTTTGCAGGCATAAGTCTCCTTCTGCCTTCTCCGACGTATGTGCTCTAACGGATAAAACGGTATACCACAAAAGCAATGATCACACCGATCACGCTGGCAATGGTAATGTTAAACTCCAGTCCGAAGGTAAGAATGATAAAACCGAGATTCAGTTCCACCGGGCTGCTGAGTCCAAAATTCTGTCCGTAATTCAGAAAAGTACCGTCAAAATAAGTTCCTATAAATCTGCCGATCACAAATCCGATCAGTACCAGGACAATCAATACCCAATTAATTCTCTTCAAGGCATTTCCTCTTCTTTCTTTTCTTGTGTACTCTCTGTATCCGTCCGGGTCTCCCCATAAGTCCCATCTTCCATACGTCTTTTTATACTATCACAAAAAGCTTCTTCTGTACACAAATTTAGTGGATTTTATTTTGCGCTTTTTCTACAGGATTCGTATTCCCAGGCAGGTTCTATATTGCCTGCCTTATCTGTTCTTCTGTCACGATTCCCTTCTGCCGCAACGCCTGCAGGGATTTCAGAATGCCGAACTTGGCATGCTGCCAGGTCAGTCCACCCTGAAAATATACGGCATAGGGAGGCTTAATGGGACCGTCTGCTGACAGTTCAATGGAGGATCCGGATACGAATGCCCCTGCCGCCATGATGACCTGTGCATCATATCCCGGCATATCCCAGGGTTCCGGCGTTACATGGCTGTCTACCGGAGCCGCTGCCTGGATTCCCTGACAGAATCCGATGACGCCTTCCGGCTGTCCAAACGTTACCGCCTGGATAATATCATGTCTGCTCTCTGTACCGTTCGGTACTACCGCAAAACCTAATTTTTCATAGACATTAGCTGCAAAGATCGCTCCCTTTAATGCACCCGCCGTCACAGTAGGTGCCAGGAAAAATCCCTGATAAAAATCCTTCAGAATACCAAGAGATGCTCCTACTTCCTTTCCGAGTCCCGGGGAAGTCAGACGGTATGCCGCATTTTCCACGCATTCCTTTTTACCGGCGATATAGCCGCCGATGGGAGCTAGTCCGCCACCGGGATTTTTGATGAGGGATCCCACGATCATATCCGCACCCACATCGGAGGGTTCCATCGTCTCCACGAATTCTCCGTAGCAGTTATCCACCATGCAGATTACATCCGGCTTGATGCCTTTGATAAAGGTGATCAGCTCACCGATCTGCTGTACCGACAGGGTCGGTCTGGTCTGATATCCCTTGGATCTCTGAATCGTTGCCAAATGAGTCTTCTCATTAATGTTTTCACGGATCTTATCATAATCAAAGCTTCCGTCCGGCAGCAGGTCTACCTGGCGATAAGTTACACCGTATTCTGCCAGAGACCCCTTCGAAGGACGGATGCCGATGACTTCTTCCAAAGTATCATACGGCTTGCCTACGGGGGATAACAGCTCGTCTCCGGGTCTTAAGTTGCTCATCAGAGCCAGTGAAAGTGCATGGGTGCCGCAGGTGATCTGGGGACGCACCAGGGCATCCTCCGTATGGAAGGTTGCTGCATATACTGCTTCCAGAGTATCCCTTCCCAGATCATTATATCCGTAGCCGGTAGTACCCAGCAGACAGGCTTCACTTACCTGATGCTGTTGCATGGCTTTTACCACCTTTAGCTGATTATACTCCGCATTCCGGTCCACCTCGTCAAAACGCTCCTGCAGACTTTTCTCAATGGCGCATCCATAGTCATATACCGTCTTACTGATCCCCATGGAAAGATACATTTCTTCATTACTGTTATTGCTGTTTTTCATAGATCCCTTTTTCTCCTAATTCCTTTATCATATATTCTAAAATTTTCTCTTCGTCATAGTCAAATTGCTGTTTATCCAGCCAGGTAACTTCGTTCTCCCTGCGGAACCAGGTCAGCTGTCTCTTGGCAAAATGCCTGGTGTCCCGCTTCAGAGTATACACCGCTTCCTCCAGGCTGCATTCTCCGTCCAGGTACTCCAGGATCTCTTTGTACCCCAGTCCCTGCATGGATACCATTCCTCTGTGACAGCCTTTTGTTTTCAGGCTTCTGACTTCCTCCACCAGTCCTTCCGACAGCATTTCATCAATGCGGTTTTCGATCCGCGCATACAGCTTTTCTCTGTCATCCGTCAGGACAAAATAGCTGAAATTATATGGACTCGTCCGTTCTTTTTCTCGTTCATTATGAGTAGAGATCGGTTCCCCGGTCAACTCATAATATTCCAGTGCACGGATGGTTCGCTTGATATTGTTTGCATGAATGTTATCTGCTGAAACCGGATCAATTTTTCTGAGCATGTCATGTAGTACTTCCGGTCCCTTTTCTTTCGCAAGCTGTTCCATTTTTTCCCGATATTCAGTATTCTCTTCGTTCTCAGTAAAATCAATCCCCCGAAGTACCGCCTGAATATAGAACCCGGTGCCTCCCACCAGAATGGGAATATGTCCCCTGTCATAGATCTGTTCCATGCATTCCAGACACCGTTTCTGGAATACCACCACATTAAATTCTTCCCACGGCTCCAATATATCGATCAGATGATGGGGCACTCCCTGCATTTCCTCCGGGCGGATCTTGGCGGAACCGATATCCATATGTTTATATACCTGCATGGAGTCCGCCGACAGGATTTCCCCATCTATGGCCTTTGCCAGGGCAATGGACAATTTTGTCTTACCCACCGCCGTAGGACCGGTCAGTACGACTAACGGTCTTTTTTTCTGCATTATACAATCCTCTTAAATTTCTTCTCCAGGTCAGTCACCGTCATGGCAATGATGGTAGGTCTACCGTGGGGACAGTTGTAGGGGTTATCCAATGTCAGAAGTTCATCGATCAGCTGATCCGCCTCCTGAAGGCTTAATCGGTTGTTACCTTTAACAGCTGCCTTGCAGGACATGGATGCGATCTTCTCCTCGATGACCTGGAAGCTTCCGCGGTTGCCGGTCTCCTGGGACAGTTCATCAAGCACCGCTAAAAACAGTTCTCTCTCGCTGCACCCGTAGAGGTCCACCGGGACACTGCGCAGGGCATATTCGTTGCCGCCGAAGGCTTCGATCTCAAATCCAAGCTGTGAAAAGGCATCCTCATAGGTGTGAAGAATGCTTTCCTCCTGTCCCGTGAGACTTACAATGATGGGCGGCATCAGGCGCTGGGATATCACACTTTTTTCATGGAACTGCTTCATCAGGCGTTCGTATTTCACCTTCTCATGGGCTGCATGCTGGTCAATGATGAACAGCTTATCCTCGAACTGGATCAACCAGTAGGTATCGAAGACCTGTCCGATGATACGGTAGCGGCTGCGATTCTGCACAGATAACAGTTTCTCTTCAAACAGATTCATCTGCTGAACAGCCTTCACCTCAGGTTCCTTATCTTCCGGCTGTGTCTGCGCAGGACTATCTTCCTTTGGCTCGATTACCTCAGCGGTCTCCGGGCAGATAACAGGCTCTGATGAAGTCTCAGCCCTTGGCTTTGGCGGTGCTGCCTCCACGAAGAAATCGTCCTCTTTCGATTCCGGTGTTGCCGCAGGTGCAATAGATTGTACCCCTGTCTGCTCACTTACCGGTTCCGGTTTACGGAGACTCGTCTGTATACCTGCATGTGTCTCCTGCCAGATCGGCTTCTGTATAAATTCCCTCCGGTCTTTCGGTACTGCCTCGTATTTGGCAGCCTCCATGACGCGGTAGCTTTCTTCTCTTTTTTTCTCGAACACCTCCGGCGTATGCTCCTTCCAGGAAGCTTTTCTGTCTTCCTGCTCCTTTTTCTGAATGGATTTTTCATCCTCTAAGGAAGCATCCGGGATCATTTCCCGGTTCCGCAGGGTTATTGCTATATTCTCGCTCAGCATTCTGGCAAATGCCATGCCATCGGAGAACCGTACATCCATTTTGGAGGGATGTACGTTCACATCCACGGTCTCCGTATCCATCGTAATATGCAGCACGCACAACGGAAATTTATGCTGCATCAGATACTGCTTATAACCTTCTTCAATGGCTTTAGCGATCACACCGCTGCGGATAAAGCGACCGTTGATAAAATAGATCTCAAAATTGCGGTTGGAACGTACCAGCACCGGTTTTCCCAAATATCCCTCTACCTTAATGCCGTTTTCTTCCATCTGTATCGGTACCAGCTGTGCAGCGATCTCTCTGCCGTAGATCCGGTAGATGACTTCCCGCAGATCACCATTTCCGGAGGTATGGAATCTGGTCTGATTCCCCAGTACGAATTTGAAGGAGATATCCGGTCTGGACAGTGCCAGATGTTCCATCAGATCCGTGATATAACTGCCCTCCGTGGCAGGCTGTTTTAAAAATTTCCGGCGGACCGGCGTATTGAAGAACAGATTCCTCATGAGAAATGTGGTACCGTCCGGTGCACCGATCTCATCGATGGACTGTTCCTTTGCCCCCTCTAACACCATGCGGGTTCCGGTGAGATTTTCCTTTCTCTTGGTGATGATCTCCACACGGGACACCGCCGCGATACTGGACAGAGCCTCACCACGAAAGCCAAGGCTTGCGATATGGTTCAGATCATCCGCATCTTCGATTTTGCTGGTGGCATGCCGCAGAAACGCTGTGGGAAGCTGTTCCCGTTCAATGCCGCAGCCGTTATCCGTCACACGGATGAACTCAATACCACCTTCTTTTGCCTCTACCGTAATCGCCGTGGAACCGGCATCTATGGCATTTTCCACCAGCTCTTTCACCACGCTGGCAGGTCGTTCTACCACCTCACCGGCAGCGATCCTGTCGATCGTCCGGGAGTCCAGTACATGTATTCCCATATATCTACCTATGCCTTTCCCTTATAACTAACCGTTCCAGCGGTTCTTTAACTTATTCTGTAACCGGTACAGGGTGTTCAGTGCATCTAACGGGGTCAGAGTCGTCACCTCAATCTCCATCAGTTCCTTCAGAATATCCTCATCCGTCACAGTGTCGAACAGAGACATCTGTGCCAGATCCACCTCATCGTATTTGGGCTGTTTTTTTGCCTTGCCATCGTTTTTATTATCGATAGCGATGCTCTGCACTTTTTCCGTAATATCATTGTCCGACAGCTGTTCCACGATCTCCTTGGCACGGTCAATGACCATATCCGGCACTCCTGCCAACTTCGCTACCTGGATGCCGTAGCTCTTGTCCGCACCGCCCTTTACGATCTTACGTAAGAACACGATATCGTCGCCACATTCCTTCACAGCAATGCAATAGTTGTTCACATTATTCATTTTGCCTTCCAGCTCGGTCAGCTCATGGTAATGGGTAGCGAACAGTGTCTTGGCTCCTAAAAGCTTGCGGTTGCTGATATGTTCGATCACTGCCCAGGCAATGCTCAATCCGTCAAAAGTGGAAGTACCTCTTCCGATCTCGTCTAAGATCAGAAGGCTCTTGGATGTGGCATTTCGTAAGATATTCGCCACTTCATTCATCTCCACCATAAAAGTGGACTGACCGCTGGCCAGATCATCCGAAGCTCCCACACGGGTAAAGATCCGGTCTACAATACCAATATTAGCGGTTCTGGCAGGGACGAAGCACCCGATCTGCGCCATCAGTACGATCAGTGCCGTCTGGCGCATGTATGTGGACTTACCTGCCATATTGGGACCGGTAATGACACTGATACAATGACTGCCATTATCCAGATAAGTGTCATTGGCAATAAACATATCATTGGTGATCATCTGTTCCACCACAGGGTGTCTTCCGTCCTTGATGTCAATAACACCCTTTTCATTTAACTTCGGACGTACATAATGATTGCGCTCCGAAACCAACGACAGGGACGCATACACATCCAGCTTTGCAATCGCTTTCGCGGTGTTCTGGATGCGGACCAGTTCCTGAGCAATGGTATCCCTTATTCTGCAGAACACATCATATTCCAACGTCTGGAGCTTATCCTCCGCATTTAAGATAGTGTCCTCCAATTCCTTCAACCGCGGTGTGGTATATCGTTCCGCATTTGCCAGAGTCTGCTTGCGGATATAGTCCTCCGGCACCAGATCCTTGTAAGAATTGGTCACCTCGAAATAGTAACCGAATACTTTGTTATATTTGATCTTCAGATTCTTGATTCCGGTACGTTCTCTGTCTTCTTCCTCTAACTGTGCCAGCCACTGTTTTCCGTCATGCTTGGCGCTTCGCAGTCTGTCTATGGTCTCATCGAACCCATCTTTGATCATTCCACCTTCCCTTATGGAGATCGGCGGTTCTTCAATGATTGCTTCATCGATCAGCTGATAGATGTCCTCCAGTCCGTCAATCTGCTCCCGGATTTCCGTCAGTTCATCTTTTTCAAATGCAGACAACACCGTCTTAATAGGCGGCAGCATCTCCAGGGAATTCCGAAATGCGATCAGATCTCTGGGATTTGCCGTCTTATAAGTCACCTTACTGAGCAGTCGCTCCAGATCGTAGATGGGATTTAAGTATTCCCGGATCTCATCCCTGGAGATAGAGTCCTGATTCAGCTCCTGGATAGCATCCAGACGTTTCTCCATCTCATCCTTCTCAATCAATGGCTGTTCAATATAATTGCGCAGAAGCCTGGCGCCCATGGCAGTCTTCGTCTTGTCTAACACCCACAAAAGTGAACCTCTCTTCTGCTTCTCTCTGAGGGTCTCCGTCAGTTCCAGATTTCTTCTGGTGGAACTGTCCAGCAGCATATATCTGCTGGTAAGATAGGGATAAATATGGGTAAAATGCTCCAGATCCGTCTTCTGTGTATCATACAGATACTGTAACAGTGCTCCCGCCGCTAAAAGTCCCGTAGGGAATTCTTCGACGCCAAGTCCGATCAGCGTATTTACCTTAAAATGCTTCATAAGGATCCGTCTGCACCCGTCATCATCGAACATATGGGATTCCAGCGCATTGACGGAGATATGTAAGCGGGACTTTAAGTCATTCACATCAAAGCCACTGACTAAAAATGCCTCGTTGCAGATGATTTCCGAAGGTTCGTACTTCATCAGTTCATCATTTAATTTTTTCAAATCTTCAACTTCCGTCACATAATAATCACCGGTAGTTACATCTGCCGCGGAGATGCCGATGCCATCCGAAGTATAGGCGATGCTCAGCAGATAATTATTTTTGCCGGCTTCCAGTGATTGTACGTTTAAGTTGGTACCGGGTGTCACCACACGGATCACTTCCCTCTTCACCAGTCCCTTGGCAAGCTTCGGATCCTCCACCTGTTCACAGATAGCTACTTTATAGCCGCGGCTTACCAGTTTGGACAGATAGCCTTCCACGGCATGGTAAGGAATACCGCACATAGGCGCACGTTCCTCCAGGCCACAGCTTTTTCCCGTCAGTGTGATCTCCAGTTCTTTGGAAGCCACCAGCGCATCGTCGAAAAACATTTCATAGAAATCTCCCAGACGATAAAAAAGGATGCAGTCCTTATACTGCTCCTTGGTCTCCATATATTTTTGCATCATTGGTGTCAATTCAGCCATGATCTTCTCCTGTTCTGTAAAAAGGATCCACGACAAAGCGGACACGCAAAAGCTTGCGTATCCGCATCTATCTTAGCACAAAATATTGAGGTTGTAAATTAAAGAACCCCTATGAAAAATGATAGTTTTTCACACTTACTGCAGCTTTGCTGCACGTTCCAGTGCATCATCAATATGGGCACAGACATTTTCTCTGCCCACCTTATCTAAGAATCCGCTCTTCTCCATGACATGCATGGGCTGTTCCCCTACATGGGACAGAATGATCTGGATGTTTTTCTTCTTACAGTCTGCATATAACTGCTCCAGATTATGCATAGCTGTGGCATCAATGGCGCTCACACTGCGCATACGCAGTACCAGGCAGTTCATCTTCTCATCTAATGTGATCTTCAGGATCTTGTCCGCTGCACCGAAGAATAAGGGACCACTCACTTCGTAGACCATGGTGTTGTGAGGTACGACTCTTAAGGACAGGCTGTCCGCATCATCATCCTCATCCACGTATTTCCAGCCTTCCACTTCCGTCACATCGCTCATACGCTTCATGAACAGAATGGCTGCCAATAAAATACCTACCTCAATCGCTACTACCAGATCGAATACAACAGTCAGTACAAATGTGGTCACCAGAACGATAATGTCACTCTTGGGTGCGGTCTTGCACAGACCTACAAATTTACGCCAGTCGCACATATTGTAAGCCACCATGAACAGAATAGCTGCAATGGTGGGCATGGGGATCAGTGCCGCATAAGGCATCAGTACTACCAGAATCAACAAAAGGGTCACGGAATGAACCATACCGGCAATAGGGGTACGTCCGCCGTTTTTCACATTGGCAGCAGTTCTCGCGATGGCACCGGTGGCGGGGATTCCGCCGAACAATGCAGAGGTAATGTTGCCGGCACCCTGGGCGATCAGTTCCATATTGGAACGATGTCTGCTGTTCACCATACTGTCCGCTACCACGCAGGAAAGCAATGACTCAATGGCCGCCAGAATCGCGATGGTAAAAGCATCCGGCAGGACGTTCTGTACCGTTTTCAGGCTGAAAGTGGGCAGAGAAATTGACGGAAGCTTATTGGAAATCTCATACAGATCTCCAATTGTATTAACATTCATGTTAAGCAGTGCTACCATGGCACTTCCCACCAGTACCGCGATCAGAGAAGGGGGAATCTTCTTGCAAAATCCCGGCAGATACTGCCACAGGATCAGGATCAGGAGACTGATCACACCTACAAGCAGCGCCTGCACATTTGTGGTGGAGATGAACTGAAATACTGCTTTCAGTTTATCCATGGTCTCGATCAGCGGCTCTTCGCTGACAATGGTCAGTCCCAGGAAGTCCTTGATCTGTCCGATAAAGATCGTCACAGCAATACCGGAAGTAAAACCGGTGGTGATCGTATAGGGTATAAACTTGATCAGATTGCCAAGTCGTAAGAAACCCATCAGGATCAGGATCACACCCGCTAACAATGTCGCTATGATCAGACCGTCCATCCCGTTCTTCGCTACAATTCCTGCAACAATAGTGGCAAATGCCGCAGTAGGGCCTGCGATCTGTACACGGCTGCCACCTAAGAAAGAGATCACAAAGCCTGCCGTAATGGCGGTGTAAATACCTTTTTCAGGCGTTACTCCGGAAGCCAGTGCCAGTGCAATGGATAAGGGCAGGGCAATAATCGCTACAATGATACCTGCGATCACATCTTTTACAAACTGTTCTTTCGTGTAGCTTTTCATCACAGAGAAAAGCTTCGGTTTCAATTTTTCCATAACATTCTCCTCAATATAATCTCCTCAGTAAAAAAACCGTGTGAAATTATAAAATTTTTATAAAATCACACGGGTCTTATCATATCTCTATTTTTTAAGCTTTGCAAGACTTTTTTATTATTTTAAAGCTATTTTAAACCTATTCTACAATACAGTTTTTACCGTTATTTTTAGCAGTATATAATTTCCGGTCCACAGAAGTAAACAATAGATCCAGCTGTTTATCAGCCTCATAACGCTCCATTCCACCGCTGATGGTAATATCTGTCTGCCTGGTATTCTGGGAATATCTCCTTAAGCCTTCCTGAATATTCCGGAATGAATGTAACACTTGTTCCCGATCATCCTGTTCAAACACCAGCATAAACTCCTCGCCGCCGAACCGGGCCGCGATTCCTTTTCCCTGCATTTCTTCCAGCATCAGTCTGCCGGCTTCCCGCAGTACATCATCACCGTATCCATGCCCATAGGTATCATTGACTGCCTTGAAATCATCTACATCCATCAATACGATCCAGAAGTTCTTGCCCGGCTTGCACATCCATTCATTCACCTGATTTACAAGATAGCGACGATTATACAGCCTAGTCAGAGGATCATGGTTCGCTGCAAAGTTCAAATCTTCACTCAGACTCAGCAATTGCTTTCGTTGTTCCTCGTATCTTCTGAGCAATTCAAATATCATGGCAAATACAGACACTCCCACAATAGCAAAGGATCCAAGCGTAGTTCCTATTTTACCCGCTTCATCCATATTTCTCCATACGGAAGGCCGTCCAAAGCTGCTCATCATGATCACCAGATAGTCCAGCATTGTAACTGCAAAAGAAACGATCACCACATTTCTCGGAAAAAATATCGCCAGTCCAACGACTCCCAGAATCAGATATACGATAGAGGCATCCCCGTAGCAATAATACAAATAAGGAAATTCAAACCATACAAGTAGTAATATGATCAAGACCGCCGGTATTTGCACCTTTTTCGTAGTCCATCCGATAATGCCGATGGTCACGATTATCAGCAGGCATATCCCGCAGATTATGGTCGGCAGTTTCGTACCGTGAATACAGAAATTGCAGATTGTTCCGATCAGATTTGCGGTGCACGCCGTTATCGTCAGTATCTGATACATTTTCCAGGACATGTCCTGTTCCAGTTCTATTCTTTTTTTCTTCTCTTGTTCTTCCATTTCGATTCCCTTTTACAATTTATTCGTCTGTCATATTTATTCATCAAAGTCATGAACTCTTTACCTGAAGAATCCTATGCGAATGTCGCTTTCCCTCAGTCAGGTTCATGACCGAACCATATGCCCCATATAGTAAAATCCATGGCATTCATCCAGTGAAACATTCACAAGCTTTCCCACCAGTGATGCATCTCCCGGAAAATGTACCAGCGTATTATTTGACATTCTTCCGGTCACTAAGGAACTGTCATTTTCATTGATCTCTTCTACCAGCACATCGCAGATCTGTCCCTGATACCTGGATACCTGTTCCCTTGCTGTCTCCTGCACGGTCTTAAGCACCCGATCAAACTGCTCCTTTACCAGTTCCTCCGGCACCTGCTCCATGGCTGCAGCCGGTGTTCCGGTTCGTTTGGAATAGATAAAGGTAAAGGCATTGTCGTATTTTACGCGACGGATCACATCGATGCTCTCGTCTACGTCTTCCTTCGTCTCTCCGGGGAATCCTACGATAATATCCGTAGTGATCGCCATATCCGGAATCTCCTTACGGATCTTCTCCGCCAGTTCCAGATACTGTTCCTTAGTATAACGACGGTTCATTGCTTTTAATATCTTCGTGGAACCGGACTGCAAAGGAAGATGGAGGTGTCTGCAGATCTTCTTTGAATGCTTCATCACCTCGATCAGCTCATCCGACAGATCCTTGGGGTGGGAGGTCATGAAACGAATCCGCTCCAATCCCTCGATTCTTTCTACTTCCTGTAAAAGCTGCGCAAAGGTAATGGGCTCTTCCAGATTTTTACCGTAAGAATTTACATTCTGTCCCAGCAGCATGATCTCTACAACGCCGTCTGCCACCAGACCCTCGATCTCCCGGATGATATCCTTCGGATTACGGCTTCGCTCTCTGCCGCGGACATAGGGGACAATACAATAGCTGCAGAAATTATTGCAGCCGAACATAATATTGATACCTGATTTGAAAGAATACTTTCTCTCCACCGGCAGATCTTCCACGATCTTGTCCGTATCCTTCCAGATATCAATGACCATTCCCTCATTTTCAAACAGGGAGCATAACAGCTCTGCGAATTTGAAAATATTATGAGTTCCGAAGATCAGATCCACGAAGCGGTAACTGTTTTTAATCTTCTCGATCACGGTGGGTTCCTGCATCATACAGCCGCACAGTGCGATCTTCATATGCGGATTTTTCCTTTTATAGCCGTTTAATACTCCCAGTCTTCCATAGACACGCTGGTTGGCGTTATCTCTCACCGTACAGGTATTATAGATCACAAAGTCCGCATTCTCATCTTCAATGATCTCATAGCCGACTTTTTCCAGGATTCCCACCAGTTTTTCCGAATCCCTGGCGTTCATTTGACACCCAAAGGTAGTCACACAGCAGGTAGGCTTTCTTCCCAGTTCTTCTCCAAGCTTTGCCACATAACCGGAGGCTTTCTCCATAAAATAATACTGTCTGTCGGTTTCGTTCATTTGTGTTACATTTGTCATATAAAAAATATTGCCTTTCTAAATATCTGTATCTATTATCTGTCTGCGTATTTTGCCGCAATGGCGATCAAAAGTCCGGTCGTCTTTTCCATGGACTGTACACAGGCATACTCATATCTGCCGTGATAATTTTCTCCGCCGGTGCACAGGTTCGGGCAGGGCAGTCCCATGAAGGACAGTCTGGCGCCGTCGGTACCGCCGCGGATGGGAGATACCTTGGGCTCGATTCCCAGCTCTTCCATGGCTGCTTTCGCATTGTCGATCAGGTGCATGTGCTGCTCCATGATCTCCCGCATATTATAATAAGAATCTTTCATATCCACTATGACGGTGCCTTCCCCATACTTCCGGTTCAGGAAATCCGCACAGGACAAAAACAGCTCTTTTTTCTGTTCAAACAGCTGTCTGTTATGATCACGGATAATATAGTCGGCAGTAACCTCCTCCACATTGCCGCTTATGGCATCCAGATGGAAGAAGCCCTCATAGCCTTCGGTATACATTGGATTCTGCTCCACCGGCAGCAGCTTCTGGAACTCCTGTGCGATCAGGATGGCATTTTTCATTTTGCCTTTGGCGGAACCAGGATGTACACTTCTGCCATAGACATGAAGCTTTGCTCCGGCAGCATTGAAGTTCTCATATTCCAATTCGCCCAATGCGCCACCGTCTACGGTATACGCATAATCCGCTCCGAACAGCTTCACATCAAAATGATCCGCTCCGGCACCGACTTCCTCATCTGGAGTAAAACCAATGCGGATCTTGCCATGCTTTTTCTCCGGATGTTTTAACAAATCTTCCGCCATAGTCATGATCTCGGCAACTCCTGCCTTGTCATCCGCGCCAAGCAGAGTCGTTCCATCAGTCACGATCAGATCTTTCCCCACATAATTTAACAGCTCCGGGAAATCCGCTGTCTTCATAATGATGTTCTCTGCTGCATTCAGTACGATATCTTTTCCGTCATAATTCTCGACGATCCGGGGCTTCACATTGGTATCCGTCACCGCAGGCGATGTATCCATATGGGCGATAAAGCCCAGTACCGGTGCATTCTCGCAGCCTGCGGATGCAGGAACGGTGGCATAGACATAGCAGTGCTCCCGATCATAAGTGATCTCTGTGGCACCCATAGTCTCCAGCTCACTGACAAGCAGACCTGCCAGGTCGTGCTGCTTCATGGTGCTGGGGATTGTGGTGCTCTCTTCACTGGACTGGGTATCGATCTTCACATATCGTAAAAAGTTTTCAATCGTCTTAGTCATAATCTCACTCCTAACGTTTCTACACAAATACAACTTATCCGGGCTTGTACTTCTCTCAAATCCGTATAGCCGTATTTTATTTATCATATCATGGTGACAGCATCGCTTCAATATTTAATTTCATTTAAAAAATAATTTCCGGTGTGATCGTTCATAGCTTATATGTTCTTATTTCCCGGCAGATTCCCTTCGACAGCATCACTACCGCCAGAAGATTCGGCACTGCCATCAGACCGTTACAGATATCCGAGAAATCCCATACCGCTTCCAGCGAACAGACCGCCCCCAAAAAAGCAAACATTCCATAGCACATACGGTACCACCCTGTGCGACGACTATTTCCCACCAGGTATTCAAAAGCTTTCTCTCCCTGATATTCCCATGCAATAATTGTAGCAAACGCAAACAATGCGATAGAGATCGTGAGCATCCATTCCCCCGCCCTGCCAAATGTGGTGGAAAATACAGCGATCATAAGCGCTGTTCCGTTCAAAAGCTCCCCCTGCGCATCCCTCTGTCCCAGCATACCGCTGGATGCTATGGCAAGCCCTGTCAGGGAACAGATCACAATGGTATCGATAAAAACTCCCGTCATGCTGATATAGCCTTGCCGCACCGCATCCGGTGTATCTGCACAAGCCGCACTAATTCCGGCTGCTCCGAGTCCCGCTTCGTTGGAAAATACTCCACGGGAGACACCATAGCGCATAGCCTGCCTGCCGGAACATAAGAATCCAATGCTCCCTCCTGCCATAGCTTCCGGGCAGAAAGCACCGCATAAAATCTGCAGAATTCCTGCCGGTAGATTATGGAAATGCGTAAAGATCACCATGCCTGTTCCGAACAAATAAAATACTGCCATACAGGGCACCAGATATTCCGTGACCCTTGCTATTTTATCGATTCCTCCAAGGATTACCAGAATCGTAAGGATACCAAGCACCAGTCCTGTCACTGTCTGTTCGACTCCAAAAGTCACTGCCAGTGCCTCCGCAATAGAATTACCCTGTGTCATATTCCCCATGCCAAAGGAGGCTAGTACTGCGAATATTGCAAACAGTACCGCAAGGATCCGCCCCATACGTCTATACGGAAATGCATTTTGAAGAACATACATGGGACCACCCACCGGTTTTCCTTTGTGATCTCTTACACGATATCTGACACACAGCGTACTTTCCACCAGTTTGGTCGACAGCCCGATGATCCCGGACAAAAGCATCCAGAACAATGCTCCCGGTCCTCCCAGCACCATGGCAGTAGCCACGCCTACGATATTTCCCGTACCTATCGTTGCCGCCAGTTCCGTAGTCAGTGCTGAAAAAGAAGAAACCCCTTCCCCATCTGTGCCTTTCCGGCTCTTAGGATGGAACACCAGCCCAAGTGCCGCCAACAGATTTCTCAGAGGAAGAAAGAACAGACTTATCATCAGATAGCAGCCACAGCTTAATAATAAAAAAATAAGCCAGGGTCCCCATACGATCCGGTCTGTCTTCTGTAAAAAGCCTGTTACCTCTGTGATCATAAAAAGTCTGACTCCCTGACTTATTTTTCTAAAATATATTCTTTATTTTTCTATTTTATACGTTGATATCACTGTCCGGCTGCTTTGCCGGATTCCTGTATTTCCGGAATGCATTTACTGGATATCCGGCAGAAAACCCGGGATCTTTTCTGCGATCTCCCGAATCCCGAACAGATATCCGATGCCTTTCTCCAGTTGTCCTTCGGAAGCATTGAGCAGTGTTGCGATCAGATGCAGCTTATGATCTCCGTATGCAAGATCACACGTATACTCGTCGTTATCGTTTTCCATGGTCGTCCGGGACTTCGCTTCTATTTCAGCTTCTTTATCCCACATGATCTGTGCATTGGTATCATAAGGCATCTCTCCTTCGATTTCAATATAGGTCCCGGAATTATAATCATGCAGATAGGACTGCATATAATCAAAATAATAAGGGGCATCTGCACCGATATCATCCCAGGTGACAGGTTCTGTCTCATCTTCCAGCACAACCTTCATGGCATAGAGTGTTCCGGTCTCAGAATCCACGACACACTCTATACTGACTCCCGTAACCTCCTCTTCCTTCATGCGCATACAGATGTCATAGGCCATGATCGCGACTCCATCCGACAGCTTTTCATCATACAAAATATATCGTTTGATGGAAATGTTATCTGTATCCATATTTTTGAAAAAATAATCCACCGGGATCACTCCCATATCCTGAAAAGTGTAATTCCATTCCGTATTTAAAATATATTCATCTATCAGACCATATATTTCACCATCTGTTGCAGCTTCATAATCTTGTTCAGAGATATAGTACTGTTTTCCCGCAGCGATACCGTCTGCCAGATTTTGAAGTCTGTGCATGGTGTCTGTCTCATACTCTTCCTTCCAGACGGTATAATCCGTTCCTGTATTCGATATGCTGACTGACCTGGTCAGCCTGCTCTTATCCTGCAATTGTAGCAACCCTTCCGGTCCTGCGAATGCAAATACGATCAGCACGAGCAGTCCACCCATACATAGTAGGAAATTGCGCCGGTTCTTATTCTCCTGTTTTTTCATATTCCGCCTTTTGCTCCCCTGTTGCTTTTATTTTTTACCACCTGCATTCCCCCGGGAAAATATAAGCGCATTACCGTGCCTTCTCCAAGCTTGCTGTCAATCTTCAGTTCCCCCTGATGCAAGGTGATGATCTTCTGACAGAGAGCCATTCCGATGCCGGCTCCGCCTTCCTTGCGGGATCTGGACTTATCCACCATATAAAAAGCCTCCGTGATCCTCGCGATCTCTTCCTGCGGGATACCCCTGCCGTTGTCTACAACCTTGATCTCATAGCCCTGTGTGAGCTTACTTCCCTTCATCAGGATAAATCCGCCTTCTTCCACAGCCTTTACAGCATTATCCAGCAGATTATATAACAGTGACAAAAGCAGATCCCTGTCGCCTAAAATCACGCCTCTTTCCAGATTGATCTTTCCCCGGATCCCTTTGCGTTCAAAGGGAATCCGCATCGTATCCCGGATATTTTCCTCCAGTTCTTTCGTCTGAATCTTCTTGAATTCTAATTCTTGTCTGTCCATTCCCACCAGCTCCAGCAATTTGTGAGACAGACTTTCCAGACGTTTTCCCTGACTGAAAATATAATAGGTGGCTTCGCCCCGCTCCTGCTCTGTCAGTTCATAGGAGTTCAGCATATCCGCATATCCAATGATGGAAGTTAAAGGTGTCTTGAGTTCATGAGCAAATGCCGCCGTAAAATCCTCCTTCTGTTTTGCTTCCAGCTCTTTTTCCTCCATCTGGCGTACCAGTCTGTCCGTCATCCGGTTAAAGCTCCGGGACAGTTCTCCGATCTCATCTGCACCCTGATAGGCAGCCCTCTTCTCCAGATTTCCCTCGGCAATCCTCCCCGCCGTGCGGTTTAACTGCTCTATGGGCCGGGTCAGATATCTGGACAGTAAAAAAGCTGCCAGACCACCGATCACCAGCAGACCTGCCAGAGCAATACCATATTGCCGCATCATATTGCTCCGCTCTTCATAAATGCCGCTCAGGTCCTTCAGGATCCCAAGATATACCATATCTGCCGAATCCGTCGCCTGATCTGTGATAATGCTGAGCAGATAATAACGCGTTCCTACCTTGCGGACACCGTAGACCTGATCTGCACCGGGATCCATGGTGCGGATCATTTCTTCCGCAAGCCTCCTGATCTCATCCTGTGGCAGCTTCAGGCTGCCCTCCAGAGTGATCGTGCCATCCGTTTCAAGGATCATACATTCCGTACCGTTCTGATCCGTCATCCGTTCTGTTGCGGAATTTCCCGCCTGTATCCCCGCGAATTCTGCTCCGTATTTTTCCATGTTCTGATACACCATATCATAAATGGTCTGAAAGAGCAGGTTCTCACGTTTTCCCTGCTCCGTCTCCCGTTCTAACATACGGTTAAAATAGAAAAACAGCATAAAGCTTCCAAACAGCATGAAGGCTGCCGTAAGGAGTGCTGTGATGGAAAAAAATAATTTATACGTGAACTTCATTCAAACGATACCCCACTTTATATACCGCTATTATAATATTTTCCCAATGTAACTTTTTCTTCAGCCGCTGCACATGCAGATCCACGGTACGGCTCTGTCCCATATATTCGCCACCCCATACAGTCTCGTATATGGTTTCCCGATACAATGCCCTGTTTTTATTTCTGGCGAATAATAACAACAGATCGAATTCCTTCGGTGTCAGATAGATTTCCTCCCCGTCCAGAGTCACTCTGTGGGATGCCGTGTCTATGGTGACATTGCACGCCCGGATGACCGTCTCCGTCTTATGATATCTGCGCAGCACCGCCTCCACTCTGGCAAGCAGCTCTACGATTTCAAACGGCTTGGGCAGATAATCATCCGCCCCCATTCGGAGTCCTTTCACCTTATGTTCCGTAGATCCCAGCGCCGTCAGGAAGATCACCGGCAGTTCACAGGCTTTCGCATAATCCATCAGCTCATACCCGTTGATCCCCGGCAGCATAATATCTAACAGTGCGAGATCAAATTTCTCCCGTTCCATAAGATCTGCCGCGCTTTTTCCATCCGGCGCCCAGGTACACAGATACCCTGCCTTTGTCAGATTCATCCGGATCAGATTAGCGATCGGCTCTTCATCTTCCGCAATTAATATCCTGAACATTTCTTCTGCCCCTCATTCTATAAATTCTTATATTACTTTAACTCCTGATTGTATCCATTTTGTATCATCCAAAGCTATGCACTCTTTTCTTCTCTGTTCATACCATATAATAAATGTTTTTACGGAAAGGAAAGCGGATTGCTATGAAAGATTATTCTTTCGAGGAACCTTTTGAAAAATATCCTCTTGCCATGGCTTATGTCCCCTGGCAGCATTTTACGCAAATGTATGAAAATCTGGAAAAAGGATACAGGGCCGGTACCATTTTCCCCGAACTTGACAAACCCTTTACAGGAAGGAGATGTATCAAATGAACAGCGAAGAAAAAAAGCTGCATGATATCGGCATCGCTGATTTCGTCCTGACAGATCTGATGCTGTATCTGGACACCCACCCTTCGGATCAAAAAGCCATGGAATACTTCAATCACTACGCACGGATCAAAACACAGATGGAGCGGGAATTCGCCAGAGATCATTACCCACTGCGCAAGGATCTCGCCGAAAGTAACAGGGACTGGCGCTGGGGCAGTGCCCCTCTCCCCTGGGAAGGAGGCTGTAACTGATGTGGAACTATGAAAAAAGACTGCAATTTCCGATAAATATAAAAGAGCCCAACGCGAAGCTGGCGCAGGTCATCATCTCCCAGTACGGCGGACCGGACGGTGAAATGGGGGCCAGCATGCGTTACCTGTCACAACGGTATTCCATGCCTTATAAGGAAGTAGCCGGACTGCTTACTGATATAGGGACCGAAGAACTGGGGCATTTGGAAATGGTAGCCACCATCGTCCATCAGCTGACCCGTAACCTCTCCATGGAAGAGATTGAGAAAAGCGGATTCGCCAACTATTACGTGGATCATACCATCGGTGTCTGGCCCCAGGCAGCAGGCGGTGTTCCCTTTAATGCCTGTGAGTTCCAGGTAAAGGGAGATATCATCACCGATCTGCACGAGGATATGGCTGCGGAACAGAAAGCCCGCTCCACCTATGACAACATCTTACGTCTGATCAAGGATCCGGATATCTGCGAACCAATCAAATTCCTGCGTGCCCGCGAAGTCGTCCATTACCAGCGCTTCGGAGAAGCCCTCCGTATCACACAGGACCACCTGAATTCAAAGAACTTCTATGCCTTTAACCCCGGTTTTGACCGCTGTGAATCCTGTGACAATTAACCCTTCCACAAAAAGAGAATCCCTCACACAAGAGGGATTCTCTGATCATGATCTTATTCCACATTAAATACCAAGAAAACTTTTTACGGTATCCTTCATTTTATCCACATCACACTGCGTATCATGAAGTATAGGTGCGGTACGGATCTCTTCGATAGCTCCGGGTACCTTCACCTTAGCAATTTTGGATAATTCATCCACCAGTTCAAAATCACCCATTACATCATATTTGGTATCAATCGCATCCATGACGCTTCTGGTGAATTTGAAGGGGCTTGCGGTAGAAGCAATGACGGTGGTCTTATGATCCCCGGTCTCTGCCACATATTTTCCGTATACTGCGGAAGCTACTGCGGTATGGGTATCGATCACATAGCCGCACTTCTCATACAGACGGCGAATTTCTGCTGCTGTCTCTGCCTCACTTGCGAAGTTACCATAAAAGTCAGCCAGCTGTGCCTTCATTTCTTCGGTGATCTCGTATTTACCGTTGCCGGTCAGCGCACTCATCAGCTCCCGGTTTTTATCTGCATCATTGCCTGCGATACGGTAGATCAGACGCTCTAAGTTGCTGGAGATCAGAATATCCATGGAGGGAGATGTCGTCAGTACGAACTCTCTGTTGCGGTCATAGGTTCCGGTACGGAAGAAATCATACAGTACCTTATTGTCATTGGAAGCGCAGATCAGCTTATCAATGGGAAGGCCCATATTCTTCGCATAAAATGCCGCCAGAATGTTACCGAAGTTACCGGTGGGCACTACAACATTGATCTTCTCACCCTCTGCGATCTTACCATCTTTACATAGCTGAGCATAAGCATACACATAATAGCAGATCTGAGGTACCAGACGTCCGATGTTGATAGAGTTGGCCGAAGAGAACTGGAAGCCCTTCTCATCCATCTCTTTTGCCAGCTCCTTATCGGAGAAAATCTTCTTCACGCCGGTCTGGGCATCGTCAAAATTGCCGTGAATGCCTACTACGAAGGTATTAGTACCCTTCTGGGTCACCATCTGCTTCTCCTGGATCGGGCTGACACCGTTCTTCGGGTAAAATACAATGATACGAGTGCCTTTTACATCTGCAAAGCCTGCCAGGGCTGCCTTACCGGTATCGCCGGAGGTAGCGGTCAGGATCACGATCTCGTTCTTAATATTGTTCTTGCGGGCAGAAGTGATCATCAGATGAGGTAAAATGGAAAGTGCCATATCCTTAAAAGCAATGGTGGATCCATGGAACAATTCCAGATAATATGCATCGTCTGCCTTCACAAGCGGAGCAATTTTTTCTGTATCAAACTTGGAATCGTAAGCACTGTTAATACAGTTCTTCAATTCTTCTTCCGTGAAATCCGTCAGGAATAATTTCATAACCTCATATGCAACCTGCTGATAGGTCATCCCCGCAAGCTCCTTAAGGCTCTTGTCCAATGTAGGAATATGATCCGGTACAAACAATCCTCCGTCATCGGATAATCCCTTCAGGATCGCCTGTGATGCGGTTACCGGTACGCTGTTGCTGCGTGTACTGCGATAAATTACTTCCATTTCCTCTCCTCCGTATCTATATGTATCTATGGATGATGATCCACTTGTAATTTCGTAAAAGTATAGCATATTTTAGGTACTGTTGCAAGGTGAATTGATAAAGTATCCCTGCATTGTATTACTCTTTAAAAAACTCGTGCCCTCCGTAACGGAACAATAACGTAAGTTTTTCATCAAACCACCGCATTCTGTCATCCTCCGCGTATTTTCTGGCTGCAAAATACATTGCTCCGTCAGATATGTCTTCGCCTTTCAAAGCCCGTCCCACTGCTTTTACCGTCTCTTCACTGACTTCTGCACAGGCATAGCTCCCGTCATAGACCGGAGAGAATTGTGCTACTCCATTCTCCCGCTGGAACACGATTTCCGTAATACTATCCGGGAATTTGGGAGAATTTAATCGGTTCAGAATCACATTTGCCACCAAAAGCTTCCCCTCCTCATCCTCACATCCCGCTTCCGCCTCTACAATCCGAAGCAATACCTCCAGCTCCTTTTCTGTCAGCTGATATTTGCTGTTTCTCTGCAATTCATTGCAATCCACTACTCTCTGTCCGGAGGAGGTTCTGGAAGCAATCCCCATAACCATGCTCTCTCTGTCTGCCAGCAGCCTCTCCTCTGCCTGTGTCTGACGGACCGTCTGCTGCATTTTCTGTTTGATGTCCTCCATTCTGCACAGGCTTAAGACTCCCAGCAAAAACAGCAGATTTATCGTCAGTAGCCCGCTCAAAGCTTTTTTATACATCGCTGAAAACTGACCCTTTCTCATTTTCTTATTTGGACTCTAACTTCATTCTATGCAGCTCGTCCGAAAAATATATCTGTTGTTCTTCCGGGAAAAATGTTAGTATAAGAATATGAGTGAAAAAAACAGTGAAAAAGAGCAAGTATATAAAGGAGTGTTCCGTGCCGTCAAAAAAGACGGGACGGTCTATTATCGTGCCTCTTTGACCCGGCATGGGAAACATATCAGTCTCGGCAGCTACCCTGTGGCAGAGGATGCCCATAGGGCTTACGAAGAAGGACTTCGTCTGCTTTTAGACCTTTCTACCTCTCTTAAATCCTACGAGCCCGGCTCCCCTCTTCCTTTTGAGAAGTGGGTCTGCCTTCTTAATTTCCGGGACAACGGGATCTACCTTGGGAATCCCATCTATATGGGACAACAGCTGTTTTACTATTATCTGTCTCCCCATCATGTATTAAAGTTCGATCTGGAGGATCTGTTCTATTATTCCTCCCACAAGATCATGCGCCGGGGTAATCATTACTTTGTGGCGGATTATGGAATGCAGGTCACTCTGACCTCCCGCTACGGGATCAAAAGTTATGCCGTTCCCGGCACAGACTACTGTTTCCGCAACGGTGATCCGACGGATTTTAGGAGGGAAAATTTAGAGATCCATAATGTCTATCACGGTGTCCGCAAAACCGCAGCAAAAAACGGACAGTACATTTATACTGTCCGCATTCATATTCGCGGTAATTATCTGGTGGGACGCTATGCTAACGAGACAGAAGCCGCTATCGCCTATAATAAAGCCATCGACATTCTGCGAAGCAAAGGTGTCACAAATAATTTTTCATACAATTACGTGGAGGAAATCGCTCCCAGCCGCTATGCCGAGATTTATTCTGCCCTCACCATAGCGCCGGGGATTTTGAATTATCCGACTATTTCTCCGAATAATCAATAAAGCTGATATTCATATTGGCATAGCCCGCGATACCGTCAATTGCCACATCGCCTGCATACTGCCACATAGTAAAACGGTACGGATAATCCGGGATATCTGTAAACTGTGACAGCCATACATCGTATGCCGACAGCTTGGACAGATCGATTTCCTTTATCAGCCATTCCTTGTCTCCATAGAGCAGTGGCTTATATCCCGCTGCAGCTATCGTGTCCAGAAAAGCCTTCGTGATCTTCGTCTTATCCGCCCTGTTTACGCTCTCGATTCTCGCCGTGTCATTCTCCACAAAGCTCATATCAAACGCCACAGGATAAGTAACCTTGTAGTCTTTGATATTCTCCAGGACCATGTTCGCTTCCTCTATCGCTTCTTCCTCTGTGATTGCCTGGGAAGTAAAATATACGCCGATCCGAAGTCCTGCATCGGTGGCTCTCTTGATGTTATCCGTAAAATAATCATCCAGCACGATCTGTCCGCTGCCGTAACCTCTGGCACCTACCCGGAGCATCACAAAATCCACACCGGCTTTTTTCAGTTTCAGAAAATCTACATAATCCTGATATTTGGAAATATCCACTCCTACATAGGAAGTTAATTTTCCGTCCTGATAGTATTTCATCAGATCCGACTGGCACACCAGTTTAGTAAAATCATATTCATGCTTCGGAAGATACGGACTGATCAGCACCCATTCTTCCTTGCCGTCCCGGTTGGTCACCAGGGTGTGTTTCCCGTCCGTGGAAGGATCTGCTTCCACCGTCTCCTTTTTCCCATCCTGTGCAGAAGGATCTGCAGAAGGCATGGGTGTAGCTGTCGCTTCCGGAAACTTGTCCCAGAAGTCCAGATCCGAGGGAGATAACGTGCTTCCGGTGATCAGGTCCTGCGTATCCGGGTATTTATCTGTCTGATCACTTCCCGTCAGAGAAGTATTCTCTGTCTGTGCAGCCGAAGTATTCTGTTGGTGGGATGTGGGTCTCCTGTTTATGATCAGTACCACAGCAAGAATCACCGCCACGAAGATCGTGACAGCTACAATGGCACTGATCACCGTAGGTGTCAGCCCGCCTCCGTGATCTTCATAATCGTCCGGAAGACGCATACCTTTTCTCCTCTTGTACTTTTTATTATAATGTCGGGGGTAAAAGTCCCCGACTTTGATACTATGCCTTTACGATACATTTCTTCGGGCACTTCTCCATGCAGGCACCACAACCTACGCATTTCTCCGGGTCAATGACCGCATGGAAGTTCTCTACTTTCACAGCATCATGCTGACAGTTCTTCACACAGATACCACAGCCCACACAGCCTGTTGTGCAGGCTTTCATGGTAACAGGACCTTTGTCTGTGGAACTACATGCCACCTGCACGGTATTGGAATACGGTCTTAAGCTGATCAGATGCTTGGGACATACTTCCACGCATTTTCCGCAGGCTTTACATTTTTCCTTATCTACTACTGCCACACCGTTCTCTACATGAATGGCATCAAACGGACATACCTGCACACAGGTTCCAAATCCCAGACAGCCACTGTTGCAGGACTTCGGACCACCACCGGGGACAAAGCTCATCATACGGCAGTCCTTGATGCCGTAATAATCATAATCCGTCTTCGTGCGGTCGCAGTCTCCCTGGCAGTGAACATACGCCACCTTACGTTCGGAAGCTCCAGCCTCCACTCCCATGATCGCAGCAATTTTTTTGCCGACTTCTTCTCCTCCTACCGGACAGGTATTGACCGAAGCCTCTCCTTTTGCAATGGCAGCTGCCAGTCCGGAACATCCGGCAAATCCACAGCCACCGCAGTTATTACCGGGAAGGGCGGCAAGCACCGCCTCCTCCTTCTCATCTACTTCTACTTTGAATTTAATACCGGCCACGCCGAGGAACAGTCCCACAAAGATGCCGACGATTCCGACACATGCCGCAGCAATCAGAATTCCTGTTATACTCATCTTTAAGTTACTCCCTTCCTAAATCAGACCGGAGAATCCGCAGAAAGCAATTGCCATCAGTCCTGCTGTCAGCAGAACCATAGGCATTCCCTTGAAGGATTCCGGAACTTCATTGTATTCCATCTTCTCACGCAGTCCCGCTAAGATCACGATGGCAATGGTAAAACCAAGTGCTGTGGCGAAACCGTTCACAATACCGGTTAAAATACCGTATTCCTTCTGTACATTGGTAATAGCAACACCTAAGACCGCACAGTTGGTAGTGATCAGAGGAAGATATACGCCCAGTGCCTGATACAGAGAAGGCATTGCCTTTTTCAGGAACATTTCCACGAACTGTACCAGCGCCGCAATGACAAGAATGAATACAATGGTCTCTAAGTACTCAATGTGTAACGGCTGTAAAATGAACTTATAGATCACACCAGCCACCGCACTCGCAAGGGTAATGACGAAAATAACCGCCGTGCCCATACCGCCTGCCGTCTTGATCTTACGGGATACCCCGAGGAAAGGACAAAGTCCCATGAACTGGCTTAAGACGATATTGCTGACAATGGAGGAACTGATCAGTAACAGAAGCATATCTTTAACACTATCCATTTATTTGTCCTCCTTATCTAAATCTATCGTTTCCAGTGCATCTGCCGCAGCCTTTGCTTTTTGCATCTCTGATACTGCAGATCCTGCTGTCTGTCCGGCATTCTCTGTCGTATCATAGAACCGCTCCGAGCAGCCGCTTTCGCCGCAGTGCAGACAGTCATGTCCGCAGCCGGACTGAATCTTCTCGTAATCTTTTCCTGCCAGTTTTCTCTTATTCTTCACATAGTTCTGCAGTGCTGTCAGTGCAGCCAGTACGAAGAACGCACCGGGTGCCAGCCCGAAAATATTGATGGTCACATAAGAATCCGGCATGATCTGAAATCCAAAGACGGATCCCGCCGCCAGGATCTCTCTCACCGCACCGATACAGGTCAGCGCCAGGGAGAATCCAAGCCCCATGCCCAGTCCGTCAAACAATGACGGGATGGGAGGATTGGAATATGCATAGCTCTCCGCTCTTCCTAAAATGATACAGTTTACCACGATCAGTGGAATGTACACGCCCAGGGCATCGTTCAGTGACGGCAGATATGCCTGTAACAGCAGCTGTACTGCAGTTACGAAAGATGCAATGATCACGATAAACGCAGGAATTCTTACTCTGCTGGGGATCACTTTTCTGAGCAGGGAAATGATCAGATTACTCATGGTAAGCACCACAGCTGTGGTCAGTCCCATGCCCAGTCCGTTCATAGCAGATGTGGTAACCGCCAGTGTAGGACACATTCCAAGCATCAGTACAAAGGTAGGGTTCTCTTTTATAATACCGTTATAAAGTCTTTCTCCCGCTTTATTCATTGCCTGCACCTCCCTGTACATAATCAGTAAATACCAGAAGGCTGCCGTTCACAGCATTTGTTACGGCCTTCGTTGTGATGGTCGCTCCGCTGATGGCATCGATCTCGCTGTCGGAGGCAGAGCCGGTCTTCGTATAAGTAAAGCTCTTCACATTCTTATTATGGAACTGCGGTACCAGCACATCGCCGGCTTTCATACCAAGTCCCGGAGTCTCGGAGATGCTTAGGATGGAAATGTCATTGACCGTTCCGTCCAGACGGATACCTACGTACAACACGATATTACCGCCGTAACCTTCGGAAGTTGTTGTCTGGATCACGTAACCCAACTGTGCTCCGGAAGCATCCTGTGCCTCATAGACCGTACCGATGGTAATTCCGGTATCGGATAACTTCTGTGCAGTATCCGCGGAAGGCGTATAAGCATCCAGTTCTTCAAAACTTTCCGCATCCGCAAAAACTGCCTGGCAGGCTTCCTGCACTGCCTTTTCCTCCTGCAGACGGATGGGTTCCTTGGTCAGTTCATAGACAAAACCAAGCAACAGCCCCGCAATCAGAGTGATTGCGAACAAAATGCCCGCTTCTTTTAACATTGTCTGAATATCTTTATTATTTTTCACGTCTCGCACCTGCCTTTCTGCCAAAAGCTGTCGGCATGGTGAATTTTTCAATCAGAGGTACTAAAAGGTTACCTAAAATAATCGCATAGGATACGCCTTCCGCGCCCGGTCCGAAGATACGGAAGATTCCGGTGAGAAGTCCCAGAACAATGCCGTATACATACTGTCCTTTGATGGTAATGGGTCTGGTCACATAATCCGTTGCCATGAAGAAAGCTCCCAGGATCAGACCACCGCCGGCAAGCTGTGCAGACAGATATGCAGGATCAAATCCATGTCCGCCAAAAATTCCGGCAAACAGGATCACGGTAACAATATATGTGCCGGGAATCCGAAGGTCAATCACACCGATCAGAATCAGGAAACATGCACCGATTAGCAACGCAATCATGGAAGTCTCACCGATGGTACCGGCAGTCTTACCTACGATCATGTTCATGACATTGACGCTCTCTCCTGCCTTCAGTGCTGCTAACGGCGTCGCTCCGGTATAAGCATCACAGGTAAAATCCGTCATCTGTGACGGGAAAGAGATCAGCAGAAAACATCTGGCTGCCAGTGCCGGGTTCATGAAATTCTGTCCCAGACCACCGAACAGCATTTTTACTACCAGAATTGCAAACACACCACCCAAAGCCGCCATCCACAGCGGAATGCTCACCGGCAGGTTCAGTGCCAGTAAAAGTCCCGTTACTACCGCAGACATATCGGTAATGGTAATTTTTTTCTTCCAGAGCCAGCCAAATAACAATTCTGTCAGGACTGTGCTTGCAATGGTCACAGCCATCACTGCCAGTGCTCTGGGACCGAAGTTATAGATTCCGAAACCGGCAGCAGGCAGCAGTGCGATCACCACAGCTGTCATAATACTGCTGGTCGTTACTTTTGACCTTATATGAGGATTTGAAGATACTTTCAAAAGTCCGCTCAATGTTCTTCCCTCCTACTTCTTTTTCTTTTTGGCGAGTTGGATCTTACGCATGGATTTGATCTCCTGCGTCAGAGGACGCTTTGCAGGGCATACAAAACTACAGCAGCCACACTCACAACATTCCATGCCGTTATGTTCTACGAATGCTTCTTCATCAAAATGCTCTGCATAAGTTGCCAGGAGACTGGGCACAATACGACCGGGGCATGCTTCTACACAGCGTCCGCAGTTGATGCAGGGGCTGGGCTCCATAGCAGATACATCATCCCGGGTCAGCGCCAGCAGCGCTGTGGATGTCTTGGTCGTAGGGACATTGAGATCAAACATACCAAATCCCATCATAGGTCCACCGCAGATGATCTTCTCCGGCTGCTGTTTAAATCCTCCTGCCACATCCAACAGTTCCTGATAGCTCATGCCGATGGGTACACGGAAGTTACGGGGATTCGCCACAGCATCACCGGTAACGGTTATAATACGTTCCATCAAGGGACGTCCTTCCGTCACAGCTCTGTAGATAGCCACTACGGTATCCACATTGTCTACAATACATCCCACATCCGCAGGAAGCATGGAGGAATTGATCTTACGCCCTGTTGTGGCATAGATCAACTGACGCTCTGCACCCTGGGGATACTTCGTCTTCAATGCCTTGACTGTGATCTGCGGATCGTTTTTTGTCAGCTGCTTCAGCAGTGAAATGCAATCCGGTTTATTATCTTCCACCGCCAGAATACCGTGGGCATTGTCGAACAGCTTCAGCATGATCTTCAGACCGCCGATCAGCTTGTCCGGTTCTTCCATCATTCTGCGGTAATCGGAAGTCAGATAAGGCTCACATTCCGCACAGTTGGCGATTACATATTCAATTTTATCAGGATCTTTCGGTGATAGTTTTACATGGGTAGGGAATCCGGCACCACCCATACCTACGATTCCGGCTTCCTTCACAATATCGATGATCTCTTCCTTCTGCAACTTATCCACCGGTGCATAAGGATGAAATTCTTCGCTCTCATACAGACCGTCATTGTCAATTACAATACTCTGTATCAGATCACCCGTTACCACACGCCTCGTCTCAATGGCTTTCACCGTACCCGACACAGATGCATAGATGGGTGCCGACACGAAGCCGCCGCTCTCCGCGATCTTCTGTCCCGCCAGCACTCTGTCTCCCTTTGCCACAATAGGCTTTGCAGGAGCACCGATATGCTGTGACAGAGGATAGACCATTTCTCCCTTGGGCAGGACATCCTGGATCGGTTTGTCCTTGGACAGATCTTTTCCATCATAGGGATGTATTCCGCCTACAAATGTCAACTTTGCCATTTCCTAACATCCTTTCTAAATAGTTACTTGTATTTCAAATTGCATTATGATAATTGTACTATTTTTATCAATTTTTATCAACTTTTATCAACAAAATGCTACTGCAAATTCTTAATTTATGGTAAAATAAATTCACCCATAGAAAGTCTGTGTGACTGCTTGCAGGTAACACAAGCTTTTATTAAGTTGCCGCCCACGCGGCAGAAAGAGGTCATACATGAAAAAATCAGAAGAGACTCTGGAGGATTTCGCGATCTCCTATCCCCTGGATAAGCTGGCGCCTCTGGAACAGATACTTTTTCTCGATATTGAGACCACAGGCTTCACTTCCCGTACTTCTTATTTATATATGATAGGCTGTGCCTATTATCAGGCAGGCAAATGGCATACCATCCAGTGGATGGCAGAGGATTATTCAAAAGAAGGTGAGATTCTCACCGCTTTCTTTGATTTTTCCAGAGATTACCGCTATCTCGTACATTTTAACGGTAATAATTTTGATCTTCCTTTTATTACGCAAAAGTGTACACAGCTAAAGCTTCCCTTCTCCTTTGAAGGATTCCGGGGAATCGATATTTACCGCAGGATCTCTCCCTATAAGTTCTTTTTAAAGCTTCCAAACTGTAAGCAGAAAACCCTGGAACAATATCTGGGGATTGCCCGTACCGATGTCTTCTCCGGTGGTGAACTGATCGGTCTGTACCATGATTACGTGAAGAATCCTTCGGAGTTCACCGAAAAGGCATTGTTCTTACATAATGCAGATGATTTAAAGGGGATGTTAGAGGTTCTTCCGATCCTGGCATATTACGATCTGTTCAACGAAAACAGTGTAAAGGCTAAGAAGGTACAGGCAAATTACTATAAAGACGTGAACGGTTCCAAGCGCAAAGAGCTGCTGATCACTCTGCAGCTCCCCACTCCTCTGCCCAAGCCCATAACTGCATCCGCTGCGAACTGCTACTTCCGCGGCGAAGGAGACAATGCTACCTTAAAAGTACCGATCTATGAGGAAGAGCTGAAATATTTCTATTCCAATTACACGGATTACTATTATCTTCCCACAGAGGATGTAGCACTGCATAAATCCGTTGCCGGTTTCGTCGATAAGGAGCATAGGATCCAGGCCTCGGCAGCAAATTGCTATACCAGGAAGTTCTCCTGCTATCTGCCGCAATGGGATATCTTATTTACTCCTTTCTTTAAGAGAGATTATAAGAGCAAAGAATTGTTCTTCGAGTTAACCGATGAGATGAAGAAAAACAGAGAAGGTTTTACGCAGTATGCCAACCATGTTCTGTCCATGATCGCATCTACTTACTAAAATAAATTTGTCAGCCAAAAAGAGGAAAGCGAATCCGAATCCGCTTTCCTCTTTGTTTGTTATCAAGGTTTTACATAATAGAAAGAACTCTTTCTGTCAAAACCAATCTCACGATAATTCATAATCTGTTCCGTACTTCCGATAAACAGCATGCCGCCCTTCGCCAGGGAATGGTAGTACTTCCGGAATATCTGATCCTTTGCTTCTTCCGTAAAGTAGATCAGTACATTTCTGCACACGATCAGATCACAATCGGTAGGATACGTATCCTTCAGTAAATTATGCTGGTGAAAATCCACTCTCGCTTTAATCTCATCTGCTATCTTATAAGAAGGACCGATCTTCGTGAAATATTTCTTCTTCAGATCTTCCGGCACTCCTTCTATGCTCTTCTCACCGTACAGACCGGCCTTTGCCTTCGCAATGACCTGCTTGTCCAGATCGGTAGCATAGATGTGAATCTGCTGCAACGGAATGTGCCGTGACAGAGCCATTACCAGTGAGTAAGGCTCATCCCCTGTGGAACAGGCAGCACTCCAGATCTTAAGATTCTTACCAAAGCGCTGGATCAATTCCGGGATCACGGTGTCTTCCAGATATTTCCACTGTTCCGGATTACGATAGAATTCCGAGACATTAATCGTAATATATCCCACGAATTCCTCGAATAGTACTTTATCCGTCTTCAGTGCCTGTACATACTTGTCATATCCTACGATCTTATGTTTGGCAATCAGAGTATCGATACGCCGCTTCATCTGCTTCTCTTTGTAAGCATTCAGATCGATCGTAGTCAGAGAATAAATCTCTTTTTTAAAGTACTCATAATCGTATATCACGAATATCTACCACCTAACGGTTGATTATTCCTCAGTGTCTGCAGCTTCTGCAGCGATTACAGCGTCGATATCTACAGATACTACATCTGCGTCAGACTCTTCCTTTGCCTCAGTGGGTTCGGGAGCGGTCAGTGCCTTAACGCTCAGGGAAATCTTATGATCTGCCTCATTGAAATCTACAACCTTTGCAGTTACTTCATCGCCTACGCTCAGTACATCGGAGGGTTTCTCGATATGCTCCTTGGCGATCTGAGATACATGAAGCAGTGCATCCACACCGGGCTCTAACTCTACGAATGCGCCGAAGTCAGTCATTCTTGCAACCTTACCGGTTACCACATTGCCGACTGCATACTTATCTGCTGCATTCTTCCAGGGGTTAGCGTCATCGAATTTAAGGGACAATGCGATCTTGTTGCCGTTGATCTCCTTGATCAGGACTTTCAGTTTGTCGCCAACCTTGAAGACCTTCTTGGGATGCTCAACTCTGCCCCAGGACATCTCGGAAATGTGAAGCAGTCCGTCTGCTCCGCCCAGATCGATGAATGCGCCGAAATCGGTTACGTTCTTAACAACACCTTCTACGATGTCGCCTTCTTTGATCTTCTCGAAGAGTTCCTTCTGCTGTTCAGCCTTCTTAGCTGCGATGAGCTGCTTACGGTCGCCGATGTATCTTCTTCTCTTAGGATTGTACTCGCTGATTACGAATTCGATCTCCTGTCCGGCATACTTGGTCAGATCCTTCTCATAAGTATCGGATACCAGGCTTGCGGGGATGAAGATTCTTACTTCGTCCACGATTACACTTAAGCCACCGTCCAGTACCTGGGATACGGTTGCTTTAAGTACTTCGTGATTGTTAAATGCTTCTTCGATTCTCTTGTTGCCTCTGTCTGCAGCAAGACGCTTGTAGGTAAGGAGAACCTGACCCTCACCATCATTTACTTTCAGAACCTTAACTTCCATGGTGTCACCAACCTTGGCAACCGTGGTAAGATCCACGCTGGAGTCGTTGGTGTATTCGTTCTTGGTAAGAATACCGTCAGACTTGTATCCGATGTTCAGAATGATCTCTTCCGGTTTCACATCGATGACTGTACCTTCGACTACCTCTCCTGCATGTATTGTCTTTAATGATTCTTCCAGCATTTGTTCAAAAGTTAATTCTGACATAATTTTGAACCTCCTCAATTAATTTGTTTGGGGTGGAAGCCCCCGCGGTAATACCCACTAGTCGAACAGCTTTAGGTAGATCTAAATGCAAGTCATCCAGTGTCTGTATAAAATAGGTGTGCTCACATTCCCTTTTGCAGATTTCGTAAAGCTTTCTGCTGTTGGAACTGTGCTTCCCTCCTATTACAATCATAACGTCAGCTTCCGCTGCAATGGTCTTTGCCGATCGCTGTCGCTCTTCTGTAGCATTACAGATAGTGTTCACAACACTATCATTGTAACCTTTTTTTTCAAAAATTTCAACTATATATTGAAATTTATTGTAGTTATATGTCGTCTGAGAAACAATACAGAGTTTTTCGCCTTCTGTTTTTACAAAATTTTCTGCCTGATCCGGTGTCTCCAGAACGGTAACGGGACCCGGACACCAGCCGACGATTCCCTCTACCTCCGGGTGCTTCGGATCTCCCACAACAATTACATGATACCCCTCGGTGCTTTTTTGTTCCACGATACGATGGATCTTTTTCACAAAAGGGCAGGTGGCATCGATACATTCCAGACCGTTTGCTTCCATGATGTCATAGATCTCTTTTGCCACACCGTGAGCACGAATGATCACGGTGGGAATGTTCTCCCCGGCTTTCAGATGTTTCAATTCCTCTTTATTCTCCAGAACCCGTACACCCTTTTCCGACAGTCCTTTGACCACTTCCTCGTTGTGTACAATGGGACCATAGGTATAGATAGTCTTCCCGTTTTTTAATTGTTCATACACAGTATCCACGGCGCGCTTTACACCAAAACAAAAGCCTGCACAGTCTGCCAGTCTTACTTCCATATATCGTCTCCCATTTAGCCAATCAATGCCACGATCCGGTCAATGACCTGTTCAATGGTCATGTCGGAGGTATCCACAAGTACCGCATCCTCCGCCTGCTTTAACGGAGAAGTCTCTCTGTGCATATCTCTGTAATCTCTGTCCTCGATATCCTGACGGATCTTTACTAAGTCACAGGTCTCTCCCTTGGCAGTCAGCTCGTCATATCTTCTTTTTGCCCTCACCATGCTGCTGGCAGTCAGATAGACTTTTACCTGTGCATGAGGAAGTACCACTGTACCAATATCACGACCATCCATGATCACATCGCTTTTTGCTGCCAGTGCCTGCTGGAGTTCTACCAGTTTGGTACGTACAGCCGGCTGTGCGCTGGTGGTGGATGCCATATTGCCCACCTCTTCGGTACGCAGATAAGCATTGACGTTTTCGCCGTTTAACAATACGACCTGTTCTCCCTCCACATACTGAATGGTGATGTCTGCCTCCTTACATTTATCGGCGATAGCTGCCGCATCCGCAGGATCCACACCCTCTCTTAACATGAACAGTGCCATGGCACGGTACATTGCTCCGGTATCCACATAGATAAAGCCCTTCTTTTTTGCCACGGCTCTGGCAATCGTGCTTTTGCCGGCACCTGCCGGTCCGTCAATCGCTACATTAAAGCTCATATTCATATCCTCTTTTCTTTTTATTTTCTTTTTTTCTTTGTGATTATGATGTTGGACTCAAAAGCCCCCGACTTTGATACCTACGGATCGCGTGGGATTATCATCCCACTTCTATGCTGTCTCCCGCCAGATGTCCCGTAGACCAGGCAATCTGTAAGTTAAAGCCACCGGTCATGGCATCCAGATCCAGTACTTCCCCTGCAAAATACAGATGCTTTACCAGCTTGGATTCCATGGTGGAAGGATTGATGTCCTTTACAGAGATTCCGCCCTGGGTAATAATTGCTTCCGCAAAAGATCTCGTCCCCGTCACCGTCATGGGCAATGCCTTGATCAGCATACCGAACGCTTTTCTCTCTTCCCTGCCAATCTCATTGACCTTCTTCTCCGGAGAGATTCCGGACAGTTCTATCATAACAGGAATCAGCTTCGCAGGAAACAGATGATCCAGTGCATTTTTAAACTGCTTGTTCTTCGCTTCCTCAAAATCCCGAATCAGACGTTTATCTAACTGTTCCGGTGTCAGTGCCGGTTTCAGATCCAGGAAAAGCTTTACCTCATCGTCACCTTTTCGTTTAGAAATATTTTTGGAATAAAAGCTGCTGGCGGACAAAATCAACGGCCCGCTGACACCGAAATGGGTAAACAGCATCTCTCCGAAGCCTTCGTACCAGGTCTTCTTCCCACATTGCATCCGGATCTCCACATTTTTAAGAGATAATCCCATCAGAGCTTTGCACCAGTTCTCGCGGATCACTAAGGGAACCAGTGCCGGTTTTCGCTCCGTTACATTATGACCGGTCTCCTCTGCGAACCGGTAACCGTCTCCGGTGGATCCGGTACTGGCATAGGAACAGCCACCGGTACAAATAATGCAGTCATCCGCCGTCATTTTCTTATGATCCGCACATTCCACTCCGTAAAAGTAAGACTTCCCGTCACTTTCCTTCGTCAGGATCTTTTTCACTTCTGTGTGCAGATGAATATCCACATGATATTTATGCAGTTCTCTCTGCAGAGCGGCGATCACATCCGAAGAATGATCGGATACCGGAAATACCCGGTCTCCGCGTTCTGTCTTCAGGGGGCAGCCCGCCTGTTCGATCAGATCGCACACCTGTGTATTGTCAAAGCTATAAAAAGCACTGTACAGGAACTTTTCATTGGTGCAGACATTTTGGAACAAAACATCCATATCCGCCCCATTAGTCACATTACAACGGCCTTTTCCCGTAATAAACAGCTTTTTCCCAAGCTTTTCATTTTTTTCCAAAAGGGTTACATTATGTCCGCATTTTGCTGCCGCAATGGCAGCCATCATACCGGCAGCACCGCCGCCGACTACTATCACATTACTCATTTTCATCCTTTTTTGCCGACATATCGACGTCACTGCTCCTTGCGTCGCAGAGAATAATCCAACATCGGTTCATCATCTATAAAATCAATCTCATCATTCAGATACACCTGATAATTGTTCCAGGTCTCTTCCAGTGTCTCCAGATTCTTACGAACCTGCTCCGGGCACTTCAGGCAAAGCGCTACCACCAGCGCATTGATCACACTAAGGGGTGCCACCAGAGAATCCACCACTGACACCATGTCACTTCTCGCCAGCAGATTGCAGGAAGAATACAGATTCATAGGGGAATGGACACTGTCGGTGATCGCAATCACTTTGGCATTTCGGTCATTGGCGAACTCCATTGCCTTTAACGTCCGCATGGAATATCTTGGAAAACTGATGCCGATAAAACAATCCTTCGATCCGATATGGATCATCTGTTCAAATGTCTCGCTGACACTGGTGGTGTTCAGTAAAAATACCTTTCCGCGGATCATGTTCAGGTAAAAATGCAAAAACGCCGCCAATGGCTCATTGCTGCGGAGTCCCATGATATAGATGGTCTCCGCTTCTAAGATCGTAGTTACTGCCGACTCAAATGCCGCCGGATCCAGATTGTCTATCGTGTCCTGAATCTTCTCGATATCCGCACTGAGCACAGAGGTCAATATCTCCGACTGAGAACTTTTACCGTATTTGGCATCCATTTTCTGAATGCCGTTTAATTTTCCCTGCACACAGCCCTCCAACGCTCTCTGGAACTTCGGATATCCGTCATAGCCGATGCCCGCAGCGAAACGTACCACGGTAGATTCGCTGATCCCCAGCGTCTCCCCCAGCCTGGCTGCTGTCATAAATACCGCCTGATCGAAATGCTCTAAAATATAATCCGCAATGGCTTTATGCCCCTTGCTCATTTTTGCATAGTGTTCCTTGATCCGGGTAAAAACATCATATTCTGCCACTGATTTTAACCTCGCATTGTCTCATTGTAAAAAGCATAATAGGAATGTTCCAAAAGCTGCATCGTCTGTAAATCTGTCAGGTCATAATCTCCGGTCAGAGACATGCAGGCAGCTCCATGGATAAAAATCCACATTTTCATAAACAGATCTCCGGGGTCCGGACATCCTGCCACTCTCGCCAGATTGATCTCATAGACCACATTTCCGGCATCACCGTTCAGGATCTCATACATGCTTTTCGTCTTATGCTTGCTGCCCTGATCACCGGATACAAACAGAAGTTCAAACAGGTGTCTTTCTTCCCGTGCAAAAGCTATGTACGCCATTCCCAAGTTGGCAAAAGGTGTCTTCCCGGTGCGGGGATACAGGCTGTAATAATCCAGAAAATACGCCGCAGCTCTCTCATAGACCGCATCCCACAGTTCTTCCATATTCTTATATACTCTGAAAATAGGCTGCGTGGAACATCCTGCCTTCGCCGCAACTTTTCTCGCGGTCACATTGGCAAAGCCTTCCTCTCTGGTCATGGCGAATGCCGTATCCAGGATCCTGTCAATCGTGATCATCTCTTTACGAGCCATAATCCCTCTCATTCCGCTGTTTTTACAGCAAACAATGTGTCCTTCTATAACACTTGTTATTTTAGTTGGTGAGAAGCACTTTTGTCAATATGTAATTAAGCCCATTCGCAATCCGGGCTGAAGCCCTTTTATGCTCATGAGTTTTGTTTTTCTAATAAAAATACCGCACCGGTTGCTAGCAACCGTGCGGCATTTTTATTGAAAAATTATTTAGACAGGGTATGCACCGTTTTTGGTGTCAGCCTGGGTCATATCAACCTTTTCCTGCTGTGCCTGACGATATTTGAAGAAGTCGGTAGCAACCTGAGGGAACAGAGCGTAGCTCAATACGTCCTCATCCTGCTGTTTCCATTCCTTCATTTCGCCTTCCAGCTTATCCATCTCGTTGTCAAGCAGATCAGCGTAACGGCAGGTGATTCTCTCCTCACCGGGGATAACCTTGTCGATAACCTCCTGGCTCATGGGCTTAACGGTCTGACCGTACTCACCACGAAGCACTGCCTTGGTCTCCTTGGTAGCCATCTTGTAACGCTCACCGAGCAGTACGTTGAATACTGCCTGAGTACCAACGATCTGAGAAGAAGGAGTAACCAGAGGGGGCTCACCCAGATCCTTACGAACCTTGGGGATCTCCTTCAGTACATCGTAGTATCTGTCTTCTGCATTCTGCTCCTTCAGCTGGCTCACCATGTTGGAAAGCATACCGCCGGGTACCTGATACAGCAGAGTCTTGATATCAACGCCCATAACCTTGGGATTCAGCAGACCGTTAGCCAGGCACTCATCTCTGTAAGGTCTGAAGTAATCAGCAATCTCAGCTAACAGGTTCTGATCCAGACCGGTATCGTAAGGAGTTCCCTTGAAGGTCTCAACCATAACCTCGGTAGCAGGCTGTGAAGTACCCATAGCGAAGGGGCTCATAGCGGTATCGATAACATCAACGCCGGCCTCTACTGCCTTCAGGTAAGTCATGCTTGCAACACCGGAAGTATAGTGGGTATGCAGCTGGATGGGAAGCTTGGTAACTTCCTTCATAGCCTTGATCAGTTCAGCAGCCTTGTAAGGTACTAACAGACCAGCCATATCCTTGATACATATGGAATCTGCACCCATCTCTTCGATCTTCTTAGCCATGCCGGTCCAGTACTCTAAGGTATAAGCATCGCCCAGGGTGTAAGCCAGAGCAACCTGTGCTTCACCTCTGCCTTCCTGTGCCTTGAACTTATTGGTAGCATTTACTGCTTCCTGTAAGTTACGCAGGTCATTCAGACAGTCGAAAATACGAATGATATCAATACCGTTGGAGATAGACTTCTGTACAAAGTAATCTACCACGTCATCTGCATAAGGTCTGTAACCTAAAATATTCTGTCCACGGAACAGCATCTGCAACTTGGTGTTCTTGAAGCCGTCACGCAGCTTTCTCAGTCTGTCCCAGGGATCTTCCTTCAGGAAACGAAGGGATGCATCAAAGGTAGCACCGCCCCAGCACTCTACGGAATGATAACCAACTTTATCCATCTTATCTACGATAGGAAGCATGAATTCGGTCGGCATTCTGGTAGCGATCAGAGACTGATGTGCATCACGTAAAACAGTTTCCGTAATCTTAATCGGTTTCTTTTCAATTTCTGACATTACGAATATCCTCCAAAATATAATTTTCTTTTAATTAGCTTTAAAACACTCCGAAGATTGCCATGAATGTACCGGCTGCTACGGCAGTACCGATAACACCTGCCACATTAGGGCCCATAGCATGCATGAGCAGGAAGTTGGTAGGGTCGGATTCCGCACCAACCTTCTGGGATACACGTGCTGCCATTGGAACTGCGGATACACCTGCTGAACCGATCAGAGGATTGATCTTGCCGCGAGACAGTACGCACATCAGTTTACCGAACAGAACACCTGCAGCAGTACCGAACATGAAGGCGATCAGCCCCAGAGCTACGATCTTCAGTGTATCAGCATTCAGGAATGCTTCTGCACTGGTGGTAGCACCTACGGAAGTACCTAACAGAATAACTACGATGTACATCAGAGCATTGGATGCTGTCTCAGTCAGCTGACGAACAACGCCGGACTCACGGAACAGGTTACCCAGCATCAGCATACCTACCAGAGGAGCTGTGGTGGGAAGGATCAGACATACAACAATAGTAACAACGACGGGGAACAGGATCTTCTCCAGCTTGGATACCGGACGAAGCTGACCCATCTTGATCTTTCTCTCCTTCTCAGTGGTGAGAAGCCTCATAATAGGGGGCTGGATAATGGGAACCAGTGACATATAGGAATATGCTGCCACCGCGATAGGTCCCAGAATTGCCGTCTGTCCCAGCTTACCAGCAAGGAAGATGGAGGTAGGGCCGTCAGCACCACCGATGATGGAGATGGCTGCAGCTGCCTTGTCGTTGAATCCCAGCCAGATCGCACCGAAGTATGCTGCGAAAATACCGAACTGTGCAGCTGCTCCCAAAAGGAAGCTCTTAGGGTTTGCGATCAGAGGACCGAAGTCTGTCATGGCACCTACGCCCATGAAGATCAGGGACGGCAGGATTGCCAGTTCATCCAGCTTATAGAAATAATACAGTAAGCCGCCGGCACCGTTTGCTGCATTTTCAGGGTGCAGCATGATATCGGGGTAAATATTAACCAACAGCATACCGAACGCTATCGGGAGTAAGAGCAGCGGCTCAAACTCATGACGGATAGCTAAATAAAGGAAAAAGCATGCAACCAGAATCATGACATAGTTTCCCCAGGTCAGGTTAAAAAACGCTGTCTGATGAATCAGGTTGTTAAGCGTACTAGCTATATATTCCATTTGATGACCTCCTGTTGTTTATAGAGCTGATAAAAAAATTAGTTCAGAGTTGCCAGAACTGCACCAGCCTCAACAGTATCACCAACTGCAACGTCAATGCTTGCAACAGTACCGTCTTCGGGAGCTACAACGGGAATTTCCATCTTCATAGCTTCCAGAATGATGACTGCGTCACCCTTCTTAACAGCCTGTCCAACACTTGCTTCTACCTTGAAGATCTTACCTGCTGCACCGGCCTCAACCTTGATGCTGCCTGCTGCGCCGCCTGCCTTGGGAGCTGCGGGAGCCTTGGGTGCTACCTTGGGAGCTGCGGGAGCCTTTGCTGCTACGGGTGCTCCGGTAGATGCGCCCTCTTCTACTACTACATCATATACGTTGCCATTTACGGTAATGGTATAATTTTTCATTTTAATATCCTCCTACGATTTTAGATTATCTAACTTTGCGGATAGAACGAACTACAAATCCGTCAGTGCTTGCCGCACCTTCGCTTGCTGCGATCGCAGCTGCGATTACGGCTACCAGCTCAGTGCCATCTGCCTCGGCCTCTTCCTGTGCAGCGTTCTGAGTTACTGCATTATCGATGCCCGCGCTCTTTGCTTCTTCCTTCTTGTCCTTTTTGCTGAATGCAGCCTGGATCTTTGGAATGAAGTTGAACAGGGAAATGATCAGTGAGATCATGATCAGCATTACAAATACTGTTCCCATACCGATCAGAGTATTCAGTGCAGCCTTGGTCATCAGACCACCCATGGATTCTACGGGATTCAATGCTGCTGACTCCATGCTCAGGAACATATCATTGCTGAAGATCACTTCTGCCTGTGCGTTCTGGTTTGCTCCGGTCACATCTACATGTACAATGATCTGATCATCATCGATGGTGGCATCTGCATCACCGACAGCAGTGATACCGCCAATGCTTTCCTTAGCGGAATTGAAAGACTCGATAGCAGTCTTGTATGCATAACCGTCAACGGTGATACCTACATTTTCCTGTACCAGATATGCCACTTCATCAGCGGTATACTCGGAAAAGCTCTCAAGAGTAGCTTCGTCTTCAAAGTTCTCAAGAGAAGGGATCACATACTGGGTAGCAATCTGGATCGCAGTATCCATCTTACGCTGCTCGTAATCTGTATAGGTCTCCTCACTGCCGCACGCCGTCAAACCAAAGATGCAGGTAATCATACATACTAAGCTTAAAAATTTCTTCATTTTATAATCACCCTTTCTTATACAGTTCCGTGTTTCTTGGCAGGACGGTCTTCACTCTTGGTGAATAACATCTCGAATGCGCCGATCACATATTTTCTGGTGTCAGCTGCATTTACGATCTGGTCCACATATCCTCTCTTGGCTGCACTGGTTACATTCAGAGTCAGAGCTTCGTACTCTGCAGCCTTCTCATTGATCACATCAGCGCCCTGACCATCATACATGATCTTGGCAGCAAGCTTGCCGTCCATAGCACCGATCTGTGCATTCGGCCATGCCATGGTGATGTCAGCACCGATTGCCTTGGAGTTCATTACCACATAAGCGGTTCCTAAAGCCTTGCCGATCACAACGTTTACCTTGGGAACGGTAGCGTTAGCGAATGCGTAGGTCAGCTTTGCAGCAGCCTTGGCAATCGTCTTCTCGGAAGCTAAAGTTGCCTCGTAACCCTTGACATTGGTCAGAGTCAGTACGGGGATACCGAAAGCATCACAGAAGTTCACGAACTCGGCAGCCTTCTCGCAGCCCTCTGCGGTCAGTACAGCGTCTAACTTCTCTGCTACTTTGCCTTCCTCGTCGCAGATCTCGGAACGGTTAGCTACCGCACCTACGGTAACACCATCGAGACGTAAGAAACCGGTTACCATATTCTTGGCATATCCGGACTTTACTTCGAAGAAATTGTTGTCATCTGCCAGAATGGACAGAGCAACGGAAGTGTCGCCGACACAACCTGCGATCTCAGGGTTCACACGATTCAGATCATCGGTGCAGTCCTCTAAGAAGCTTGCATCATCTTCGTTGTTGGCAGGCAGGAAGCTTACCAGCTCTCTTACCTTCTCCAGAATGGTTGCTTCGTCAGCTACCACATCAACGATACCGCTCTCTTCTGCCTGGAACTTAGCGGAAGAAGAATCACACTTGGTGATCACATTGCCGTCCAAAGCGTTGGGAGCATTCACGAACAGCTTGGCGTTCTTCTCTTCCATGAAAGTGAAATCCGTCATGGTAGGGAACAGACCCAAGCCGCCGCCACAGGTTCCGAATACAGCGGTGATCTGAGGGATCACGCCGGAAGCCATGGTCTGCTTTAAGTAAATCTCACCAAATGCAGCCAGTGCATCGGTTGCCTCCTGCAGTCTTAAGCCTGCAGACTCGATCAGTCCGATCACAGGTGCTCCGGTCTTCATAGCCAGATCGTAGAGGTTTGTAATTTTCTTGGCATGCATCTCACCGATGGTTCCGTTCAGTACGGAAGCATCCTGGCTATATACATATACAAGATTACCATTGATCACTCCATAGCCGGTAATACAACCGTCAGAAGGAGTTTCATTGGGTTTCAGATTGAAATCCGTAGCTCTTGCGGTCACAAGTCCGCCGATTTCAACGAAACTGTTGTCATCGAGTAAAGCTGCTATTCTTTGACTCGCTTTTGAAGTAGTGCTCATATGTTTCAGCCCTCCGTTGATAATATAATAAAATAAATATAGAAAACTCTATTAATATAGAAGCACAAATGCCCCCATGATTAACAGTCGTTAGTATAACATAAAATCTGCAACTCGCAAAGAACGAATTGCAGATTTTTACAAAAAATATACATTGTTCCTTATTTTGAACAATTTCCCCGTCATTTTTTCATAGGGGTTTTCACCAGAAAGCGTAGGAGTATCTGCCTGCCACACCATATGAGGTCTATGGCTTCCACATCCTTTGCTGCGATCAGGCGCTCTCTGTGCCATACCCTGCCGTCTACCAGATAGCTGATCTCTCCCACGTACTCACCTGCCTCCACGGGTGCCGTAAGATACTGTTCCTTACGGTAGAGGATCTCCACATTCTCGTCAGGACGCATTAAGAGTCCCTCCATGCCTTCCGCCTCCGGATCCGGTTCCACAGGCAGCAGAACCTTCTCTGTCAGTGCATCATTCTTTGCCCAAAGCACCGGAATCGGCACAAGCAGCTGTTCTCTGCCCGAAAACGGTTCTTCTTCAAAGTTTCGATACCTATAGTTCTCCAATCCATAGGTAAACAATTCCCTGCTGTCGCTCCATTTATAGGTCTTATGGTTCGGCCATCCGCAGGCAAGCAGCGCCACGATCATGCATTTTCCGTCCCGTTTCAACGCTCCCACATAGCAATATCCCGCCTTGTTCGTAAATCCGGTCTTGCCGGTGAATGCTCCATCCATCATCTGCAAAAAAGCGTTGTGATTATGGCACTGAAAGGAGCGTCCGTTCTCCGTAAAACTATAATCCTGCGTCTGTGTGATTTCTAAAAACAGATCCCTCTGTGGAGAATCTTTAATGCAGTACCTGAGGATCTCCGCCAGATCCTTTGCTGTGGTATGGTGTTCCTTCTCTAATATACTTCCGTCCGGCAGTGTCAGCGTCTCTGTGGCATCCAGCCCGTTTGGCGTGATGAACCAGGTATCCTCGCAGCCGATCTCTTCCGCCTTTTCATTCATTGCCTGCGCAAATCTGTGTAATGCCGCCCTGCTCTCTTCGGTGGTATGCTCTGAGATTTCCCCTGTCTCCCCCAACAGCTTCCCGCCGATGTATTCTCCCAGCACTGCGGCAGCGTCGTTATGACTTTCTAGCATCAGAGAAAACAATAATTCTCTCACGGTATAGTCTTCTCCGCATTTCACATAGAGCTTCACCTTGGGCATGGTGGCTGCATAGGCAGAGACGCTGACGGTTTCATCCACCTTTGCGTTTTCCAGTACCAGAATGCAGGTCATGATCTTGGTGGTACTTGCCATTGCCATGGGAACAGTTTCGTTTTTCCCATACAGCACGCGTCCGGAATCCGCATCCAGAAGTACCGCTCCCTGCGCATACAGTATAAGCTCCTGCGGCAGATCAGATTCTTCGGTCTCATACAGAATCCCGGATGCCTGTTCGTAATCTTTTATAATATCTTCACCGGATCGTAAGCCCCACAGACTTTCCAGGCACAGAATTCCCGCAAAAAGGGCACAAAAAAAGCCTCGCATAATCGTTGCTCCCAAAAAGGGTTACTTATTACTATGAGGCTGATTCTTTGTCCTATTCAATGATATGTTTATATATTCAAAGTAAGCTGTACTTCCTGTTCCGCCTGCTGTTTGAATTCCTCCACCTGCACCGGGTTCAGTTCCGGCAGTTCTTCCAGACTCTTCACTCCAAAACAGCGTAAGAACTGTTCCGTGGTGCCAAACAATAAGGGTCTTCCGGGCGCATCCAGACGTCCCAGTTCCGTGATCAGATCGTATTCCAGCAGTTTGTTAATGGCATGGTCACAGCTGACGCCCCTGACCCTTTCGATCTCCAGTCTCGTTACGGGCTGCTTGTAAGCGATAATGGACAATGTCTCCAGTACGGTATCCGTCAGAGTCATTTTCCGGGGAGTCTTGGCAATCTTGATCAGATATTCGTACATATCCGCCTTGGTACACAGCTGTACGGAATTGTCAAACTGTGTCAGACCGATCCCTCTGTTCTCTTCCTCGTACCGTGCCGCCATATCTTTTAATATAGATTTTGTCGTCTTCACATCCTCTTCGATCACTTCCGCAAGTCTGCTGATCTCCACGGAATCTCCCATGGTAAAAAGGATTGCCTCTATCACTGCTTCTGCTTTACTGCGTTCCATGCTAAACCCTCACTGTATCCTAAACGTTAGATGTAATCATAATATCATCGAATATGTTTTCCTGGCTGATATTGATCTTGCCGGTCTTCATCAATTCCAGAATGATCAGAAAAGTAACGATGACTTCCATTTTGCTGTTCTGCTTCTCCAAAAGCTTCCGGAAGCTGAAGGTCTTATGCTCTCTGGCATACGCCTCCACGTACAGCATCTTGATGTCCATGTCCACCTCATCCTTCTCAATATTGCCGTACTGGCTGCGGACGGGATCGATCTTATCCTCCTGCTTCTTCACGATGGATTTGAAAATCTCATGAAGCTTGTTCAGATTCATATCACCGATGAGTTCTTCGTAATCAATGGGCTGTCTGTAGGCTTCCACTTCCTTCGGAAGTCTCTGCTCTCTGTACATATTTCTCGCCGCATCCACCTGACGGTCTCTGAGTTCAAAGGACATGTATTTGTACATCTTGTATTCCAGCAGTTTCTGGACCAGTTCCGCTCTGGGATCTTCTTCCTCGCCGTCTTCGTTGACTTCCTTGGGCAGCAGCATCTTGCACTTAATGTCGATCAGTGTCGCCGCCATTACCAGGAATTCGCTCATGACATTCATATCTTCCCGCTGCATCTGTTTAATGTAATCCAGATACTGTGCCGTGATCTCTACGATAGGAATATCATAGATGTCTATTTTATTTTTCTCGATCAAATGAAGCAATAGATCCAGTGGACCTTCAAACGCTTCCAGTTTTACAGATATTGCCATGTGATAAAACTCCTATTTCCCCTCGTCAGGCATAAGCTCCACTTCTAAGATCTCGCCCGGATTGAACAGCCGGATCGGGATCGTGTGCATTCCCAGTCCTCTGCTTAAGAGCATTCTGCTCTTCCCTATTGTAAACTCTCCGCCATCATATTTTGGAAAAAGTCTGATATTGGGAGACACCACACCTTTGCCCCAAAAAGGAACTCTCACCATGCCGCCGTGGACATGCCCGGATACCACCAGGTCTGCACCCCAGTCTGCGTATTTCGGAAAATAATCCGGGTCGTGCGCGATCAATATATTGAAATATGCTTCGGAGGGCTGTCCTAAAAGCCCCGGCAGATATTCCGGATTCATGGGCTGTATCCCAAAACGCTTGTAGTACAGCTTGTCTATCTCAGAACCATAGATGCAGATCCCGTATTCCGGAAGAAGCTGGTGCTCATTGACAAGCCTGTGAATACCGATCTTCGTAAGAGCCTCTTCATACCGTCCCGCCATATCCCCATAATTTTCGGGATATAGCTTCAGGCGGTGTTCATGATTGCCGTTACCGTAATAGACAGGATACTTCTTCGCAAGCTCCGTAAGGAATCCCACCGCCACGTCCAGTGTTGCCTTTGGCTTCGCCGTCAGCAGATCCCCGGCGATCAGGACCATGTCCGGTCCGATCTCATCGATTGCCTGCAGCAGACGTTCATTCTCTTTTCCGTATCTCTTATTGTGCAGATCCGCCAGAACCACCGCCTTCACAGGCTTTTTGATTCTCTGATCCCGCAGGGAATAATGCCGCACCACAAAACGATTACTGTCGTACAGCATTATCCACAGCATTATCACAAGGATTACTGCGATCACGGTAATCACTACATCCAACTTTTTTGCCCCCATGGTATGTTGCCAGATTATTGCCAATTTGTTCTATAGTATAACATATTTCTCTATCTTACAAAAGATAAAATTCCATTATTTTTCGCAGGTAATCCTTATAAACCGCCTTTGCTACTGTATTTTCATACAAAATCGGCACACTGCCGATCTCCACACCGTTTAGCAGATAGACCGCCCTGCCCGCCGTATCTCCTCCGGCAAACGGTGCCACCGCAGTCTCTGGCAGTTCAATCTTTTTCTCCACGCCGTCCAGGGAATTTCCCTCCGTATCCAGATATCGGAACTCACTTTGGTATTTCACAGGTACCGTATCCTCTACACCACCCTGCACACGCAGATCCTGTAAAGGGTCTGTATTCTCATCCAGATACAGATCGCTGATATTGAAGCCATAGCTTAACAGTGTCTGGGCATCCTTAAAACGGGCCTTATAGTCCGGCGCTCCCATAATTACCGCGATCAGATCAATGCCATCCTTCGTTGCCGTGGCGGACAGACAGAATTTTGCTTTCGAGGTGGATCCGGTCTTCAGTCCTGTTGCCCACTGGTACTGTTTTAACAGCTTGTTGGTACTGTTTAGGGTAAACGTGGAACTCCCCTGCCTGGTCTCATGGGTGATGTCCTCCATCCAGATTCCTGTATATTCAAATATTTTCGGATATTTTACTGTAAGCTCCCTGGACATGATTGCCACATCCATAGCTGTCGTATAATGACCGTCGGAATCCGTCAGACCGCAGCAGTCCTCGAAATGGGTATCCGTCATGCCAAGCTCCGCCGCCTTCGCATTCATCTGTTCCACGAAAGCATCCTCACTTCCCGCTATGTATTCTGCCACCGCCACACTGGCATCGTTGCCCGAAGCCACGGCGATACACTTGATCATGGTCTCTAAGGTCTGCACCTCATTCTCCGCCAGAAACACCTGGGATCCTCCCATGGAACTGGCATAGGCGCTGACCGTTACCGGATCTTCCAATTTGATTTTCCCCTGATCCAGCGCTTCAAAAGTCAAAAGCAATGTCATGATCTTGGTAATACTGGCAGGGCTTCGGCGTTCTCTTGCATTCTGCTCAAAAATTACTTTCCCGGTGGAGCTCTCCAAAAGTACCGCACTGGGAGCCTCGATTGTTGCCGGTTCCGCAGATACGCTGATGCCGTTCCACCAGAATACCTGCATGCTGACGCTAAGAAGCAGGATCCAACTACAAATGTATTTCCTGATTTTTTGCATAAAAAAGCCACACTCCCTTATCCTTTTCTAAAAGATATGGTCGTGTGGCTCTGTATATACCTGCGAATCTTACGTTTGACACCTGACTATCTTACCATCTGGCGATCAGCGCCTGACAGTGTTCCTTCAGTTCCCGTCCCTTGCTGCGCACATCTACGTGAAATACTTTGAGTAACTGTACTGTATAATCTATGGCTACAATGGTCAGTACTGCCTGAATTATTCTGGTACCCACCTGGATCTGTACGCTGTCAATGATATGGTACATGGCATCGTGAACATACTGTACGATACCGATGGCATAAAAGCCCCAGGCAATGGTACTCTCCAGACAAATAATGCCTCGATAATTGAAAGGTTTGTTGTTATAATCCCACCAGAGCTCTCCTAAGATGCGGATCATGCCGACTCCTACGAAATACTCAAAGGTCGTAGCCAGGATTGCTCCGCAAATATACAGTTTTAAAAGCTTTCCGCGAAAAGGGCTTAAGATCAGATAGCCCAACACTCCGCCAAATCCATAGATGGGGCAGAACGGTCCTTTGCCGAATCCACGGTTGGTGAGCTTCCGATTACAGAATGACATATACGTAGACTCCAGTGCCCATCCGAGAATACTGTATAATACAAATGCCGCTAACAGATGATAGATATCTGTTCCCAGTATTTCATAACTCCACATTTGATTTTCCTCATAAGTACAAAGTCCCCGGTGATAACGCCGAGGACTTTTGTTTTACATTAGTTATATTTACGTTTTCTTGCTGCTTCAGACTTCTTCTTACGTTTTACGCTAGGCTTCTCGTAATGCTCTCTCTTACGAATCTCCTGCTGGATACCAGCCTTAGCGCAGCTTCTCTTGAAACGACGTAAAGCGCTATCTAAAGTCTCGTTCTCTTTTACGATTACGTTTGACATCTTACACCCGACCTCCCTTCAGTCCCTTCAAGTAACATGACTGACTGGGTTATTCTAATGCGCAGTTGTTCTACACACATTTGATATTATAACATAAAAAATGTATTCGTCAACTACTTTTTTCAATTTTTATTATATTCTCCGTAGCTCGCACAAGAATAAGAACCGCAGAGTATACACTATTTAAAAAACTTATCATAAATTCCGAACAGGAAAATGAAGATCACAATCAGGGGCAGTCCATAGGTCACATATCCCCGCATCCAGTCGTGGACTTTTAAACCCTCTCCGGTATTTACTTCTTTTTTGTAATTTTCCCAGCCCCAGCCGTATCTGGTTACACAGAACAGCAGGTATACCAGGGATCCTAAGGGCAGGAACAGATTGCTTACCAGGAAATCTTCAAAATCCAGAACCGCTCCGCCGAAGACGGAGAAGCCGTCCCAACTCCACACATTGTAGCCCAGTACGCAGGGTACGGACAATGCAATGATCAGGAACAGGTTCACCAGGGAAGATTTCTTACGGCTAGCGCCGGTCAGTTCCATGCCACAACAGATGATATTCTCGAACACAGCCAGCACCGTGGACAATGCTGCGAACGCCATAAACAGGAAGAATAAGCTTCCCCACAGGCGGCCGTAAGGCATGTTGGCAAAAATATTCGGCAGGGTTATGAAGATCAGGCTTGGCCCTGAGGTCTGATCCACTCCGTAAGTAAAGCAGGCGGGGAAAATGATCAGTCCTGCGGTAATTGCCACAAAAGTATCCAGTACCACAACTCTGACGGACTCTCCCATCAAAGAATGCTCCTTGCCGATGTAGCTTCCGAAGATCGCCATGGCACCAATGCCAAGGCTTAAGGTAAAGAATGCCTGGTTCATGGCACCTACCAGTGTAGCTACCACACCAACTTCCTGCATACGTCCAAAATCAGGTACCAGATAGAACCTCAGACCTTCCTTTGCTCCCGTCATGAAGAAGCTGTTGATGGCAAGTACTACCATAATGGCAAGCAATGCGATCATCATGACTTTCGTCACACGCTCCAGACCGTTCTGCAGTCCACCGGCACACACAACGATACCGATGATCACCACCAGTACCATCCAGAACATCATGACCCCCGGATCTGCCAGCATACAGGTAAACTGTTCCGCCACCGCATCCGCGGAAAGTCCGGAAAGTCTGCCGGTAGCCGTCATATAAAAATAGTGCAGCATCCAGCCAGCTACCGTAGTGTAGAACATCATCAGCAGATAGCAGCCTGCCAGTGTAAAATATCCGTGGATATGCCACTTCTGTCCTGGCTTCTCCAGTGCATGGTAAGCCTTTACGGGACTTTTCTTACTTGCTCTCCCCACAGCGAATTCCATGGTCATAATAGGCAGACCAAGAATCACCAGGAAGATCAGATAAAACAATACAAATGCGCCACCGCCGCCCTGGCCGGCCATGTACGGGAACTTCCATACATTGCCGATACCAATGGCACAGCCGGCAGACAACAGGATAAAACCTAAACGGGATTTCAGATTCTCTCGTTCCATTATGCGAGCTGACCCTCCAGTACTTTAGGCGCTTCCGCGATCGCTGCGGGAATGCCTGCGGGATTCTTACCGCCGGCCTGCGCCATATTAGGGCGTCCACCGCCGCCACCGCCTACCAGTGCGGCAATTCCCTTGATCAGGTTGCCTGCATGAGCACCGGCCTTTACAGCACCGTCAGTTGCCATAGCGATCATATTTACCTTACCGTCCTGTGCAGACAGCAGTACGACAACGCCTTCGCCAAGCTTATCCTTGAGCTGGTCGCCCAGGTCTCTCAAGCCATTCATATCCACACCGTCTACACTGGTTGCTAAAAGTTTTGTGCCCTTCACTTCCACCACCTGATCGAGTACATCGCCCAGTGCGGACTGCGCCATCTTTGCCTTCAGGGATTCATTCTCTGCGGTCAGAGTCTTCAGATCTGCCTGCATATGCTGGATCTTCTCAATCAGGGCTGCAGGAGTTGCCTTGGCTGCTGCGGCTGCCTTATTGAAGCTCTCTTCCATTGCCTGATAGTATGCCATCACATTGGCACCGGTCAGTGCTTCGATTCTTCTGACGCCGGCTGCGACACCACTCTCGGACAGGATCTTGAAATAGCCGATCTCTCCGGTGTGCTTTACATGGGTACCACCGCACAGTTCCCTGGAGAAATCTCCCATGGATACCACGCGGACGGTCTCACCGTATTTTTCACCAAACAGAGCCATAGCTCCGCTCTTCTTCGCATCTTCGATATTCATGACATCGGTAACGACTGCAATATCCTCTGCGATCTTCTCATTGACCAGAGCCTCTACCTTAGCGAGCTCTTCCGCAGTCATAGCCTGTCCGTGGCTGAAGTCGAAACGGGTTCTTGCGCCGTCCTGGTAGGAGCCCTGCTGTTCTACATGATCGCCCAGTACGATCTGCAATGCCTTCTGTAACAGATGGGTTGCGGAATGGTTCTTACATACGCTCTTTCTGTTGTCGGTATCCACTGCCAGCTCTGCCTTGTCTCCCACAGTAACTGTTCCGGATACAACCTTACCCACATGTCCGATGCGTCCGCCTGCGATCTTCACGGTCTCAGTCACTTCAAAAGTACCGTTTTCGGTGTGGATCACACCAAAATCACCCTTCTGTCCGCCCATGGTAGCATAGAACGGAGTCACATCGGTGATCAGGGTACCGGTCTTTCCCTCATTTAAAGACTTCACAAGTTCGGTCTCGGAAGCCAGTCCCACTACTTGGCCCTCTGCGGTCAGAGCATCATAACCTACAAATTCGCTGGTAATCTTGTCATCCAGTCCATCGAATACGCCTGCGGCGGTAGTCAGCTTCTGGGAGAAATTCTGTCCTTCTCTTGCCTTCTGCTTCTGCTCTTCCATGGCAGTAGCGAAGCCTTCCTCATCCACAGTCAGATTTTCTTCCTGTGCCAGCTCTACGGTCAGCTCCAGAGGGAATCCAAAGGTATCGTATAAGTAGAATGCAGATTTACCGTCGATCTCCTTTTTACCTTCGCTTCTCTTCTGCTCCAGGATCTTCTGCAGCTCCTTCATACCGTTCTCCAGAGTACTCTCGAAACGAGCGATCTCCTTCTGTAACTCAGTCAGGATGAACTCTCTGTTCTTCTTCATCAGAGGATAGCTCTCTGCGTAGATCTCATCGATATATATGGCAGCAATGTGCAGCAGCTGCTCTGTGGTCATATTTAAAGTACGGCCGTGTCTTACCGCACGACGGATCAGACGACGAAGGATATAACCGGCACCGGTATTGGAGGGAAGCAGCTTCGCCTCATCACCGATCAGCATAACACCGGTACGAAGATGGTCTGCCAGGATACGCATGGATCTGGTCAGCTTCTCATCTGCATTGTATTTCACACCGGAAGCCTCTTCAATATAAGCAATCACCGGGGCAAACAGGTCTGTCTGGTATACATCTCTGGTACCGTTTAAGAATGCCAGGATACGCTCCAGTCCCCAACCGGTATCTACGTTTTTCTGCTTCAGGGGGGTCAGATGACCGTCATGATGCTTCTCGTACTGCATGAATACATCATTGCCCAGCTCGGTATATTTGCCACAGTCACAGCCGGGTCCGCAGTTCGGTCCGCAATCCGGTCTGTCAGCGATATAGAACATCTCACTGTCGGGACCGCAGGGACCATACTCCAGTCCCCACCAGTTATCGTCAGCGGGCAGATAATATACGTTCTCCTTCTTGAATCCGGAAGCGATACGATACTGTGCGCCCTCCTCATCTCTGGGGGCATTCTCATCACCGGCAAATACAGTGGCAGCCAGATGGTCAGCATCAAATCCGAACACCTGGGTCAGCAGTTCAAAACTCCACTGACAACGTTCCTTTTTAAAATAATCACCAAGGCTCCAGCTTCCCATCATTTCGAAGAAGGTTACATGGCTCTTGTCGCCTACGGAATCGATATCATTGGTACGTACACAGCCCTGTACGTTACAGAGTCTGGTACCCAGAGGGTGCTTCTGTCCCAGCAGATAGGGCATCAGAGGCTGCATACCCGCTACGTTGAACATAACACCGGTGGAACCGTCGGATACTAAGGATACTGCTCCCACATCTACGTGACCACGGTCTATATAAAATTGTTTCCAGGCTTTTCTCAGTTCATCAGAAGTGAATTGTCTCATTCTCTCGGTCTCCTTGTCTAAATAATTACACCTTTCGGAAAATAAACCTACATTTCTACATTATAATGTTATCGTTTCGCCGCGTCAAGAATAAAACGGCACTCCTCTGCTATCTCCAGAACGCCAGCTGCTGACAGATGGAATAAAATCTCACTGGAGCTGTGCTTATCAGCGTCTCACTGTTATCAATGAACAATAGCAGGAAATTATAAGCCATACATATGGCGAAGCTGCTATTTAAGAAAATGTGAAGCAGCTTTGTTCTGTCGGTGCTTTCCACATTATGCTGCCATGCGGCATAGAAGCAGATGATCCCACCGATATAAAACAGCCAGCCAAAGTCACTGTAATACCGCTGTAAAATCCCCGCTGCTTCCGCATCCGCGATGACGATCACAATTCCAAACAGCAGGGACAGACCTGCCATTCCGTACATCCGCTTCGCGCTCTCCGTCATCCTTGCGTTCTCCGCAAACCATATTTTATGCCGCAATACGATAAATGCTGCAAGGGGGATCAGATTCACCGCAAAAAATCCGCCAAAGGTTCCTTCGCTGATGGTTTTTCCCAGATAAGTGGTCTTGTGCATGACCTCTAAAAGGTACGGGAAGGCTGCGGATACAGCGGGCAGCTGGAACAGATAAGTAAACAGTGCATAGGGGATTCTCCCCAGCTCCATGCCTCTCTTCGTCATATCATTCGTGGTCAGGTTATAGTTAGCTCCGAAGTCGAACACCGATCCGAATCTTTTGTAGTTATAAATCATCAGACATGCGGCAATCAGGACATACATAAGAATTGCCGCAAGGGTTTTCCCTTTACTGTCTTTAGAAAACAATTGCCGCTTCACGAATACAGCATTCCAAAAAATCGGAAAGATCAAAAACGAGCCGATCAAAAGCTGAGGTCTACATCCCGCCACCAGTGCCATACACAGGCACCCCGCAGCCAGCTTCCAGCCGTTCACTTTTGTCTCTTCCAAGGCGGATAGCCAGAATGTGATTCCATATACAGATAATGTGACGCCCATCAGGATCGGCAGGGAGTAAAAATCCGGTCTCCGCATAATGGTCAGCGCCCCACAGCCGTTGATCATCATTAATGTCGTAAGGATCCATGTCATAAATGTAACTTTTGGAAAATACTTCCGCCGCAGTTCATAAGTAAACAGGAACGTCCCCCCGATAAGCAGGATCCCGATGATCAGGATGCCCACCCAGGTCGGAAATGCCGTACCTGTCAAAAGATACCAGGGCAGGTAAAATACCAGTACCGGTACCACTCCGAAATACACATAATAAGCCCCCTGATAATATGCTACATCCCACAGACATTCCTCTCCGGCATTCTCTAAAATTCTGTTACGGGAATCAAAATCATAAGGATTCTCCATGGTAAGCAGGGACGCGGGCGGTACATCGTCCAAATACAGATGTCCCTCACTCAGTGCCACCGCCAGCTTATGATACTGCATATGATGTTCCCATACATCTTCCCTGTAAATGGGATTTAACAGGACCGCTCCGATAAACAGCCCGATCTGTAATAATATCACCACCGCCAGGATCCCTTTTTCATACGGTTTCTTCTCCACAGGGCAGACCGCCAGCCATATCCACAGAATCGTCAGGAAGGCAAGCAGAACACGAAGTACGGAAAAGCGCATGGGAATCCGGGGATTCAGCGTCATCTCACTCACCCGTACCGTCTCCCCTTCTTCCGCGGAAAAAATGATCACAATACTGTGCATTTTTCCGGACAAATGCAGGATCATATCGCCGGTGGAAGGAACCTCTTCTAAGACATTCCTCTCGCCCACGATGTAATAATCTTCATTGGCTTCGTCTCTGGCATAGATGGCTACATAAGAAGCATAGGCGTCCTCTTTGCTGTCACTGTTTTCTATCGAAAATGACAACCGCAGAGAGTTGACATCTTCTTCCATATTGTCCGTCTTAAGCTTTAACGTCTCCTCGACGGTAAAGCTGCCATCTGCATTCTGCACACCACCCGCGTACACCTTCGGTGTCACCTCGATGGGGTCGTTTCCCAATGTCAGGTAGGTCCGGTACTGGAATACCGTCACTTCCAACAGGAGTGCCAACAACAGGGCAAATACGATTCTGTGTTTTCCCGGATTCAGAATATTACTCATACTTGTGTTCCACATCCCCTCCGTCAGTTCTTTATCATAAGAAAATTATCATAAGAAAAAGGGAGCAGAATACCTTCTGCTCCTGATTTCACATCTAAAAAGCTCTCTTAAAATGTAAACTTATCTGCAAAATAAGCATCCAGATCAGCGATCGCTACGCGCTCCTGCTCCATGGAATCACGGAAACGCACGGTTACGCAACCATCTGTCTCAGAATCAAAGTCATAAGTTACGCAGAAAGGAGTGCCGATCTCATCCTGACGACGATATCTTTTACCGATATTTCCTCTGTCATCAAATTCACAGTTATATTTCTTGGAAAGTTCTGCGTAGATCTTCTCTGCGCCCTCGTTCAGCTTCTTGGACAGAGGCAGTACACCGATCTTCACAGGTGCCAGTGCGGGATGGAAACGAAGTACGGTACGCATATCGCCGCCCTCTAACTCTTCCTCATCATAAGCTGCACACAGGAATGCCAGTACCACTCTGTCTGCTCCCAGAGAAGGCTCGATAACGTAAGGAATATATTTCTCCTTCTTCTCATCATCGAAGTAAGACATATCCTCACCGGAAGTATTGGCATGCTGGGTCAGATCGTAATCGGTTCTGTCCGCAATACCCCACAGTTCACCCCAGCCGAAGGGGAACAGGAACTCGATATCGGTAGTTCCCTTACTGTAGAAGCACAGTTCCTCGGGAGAATGATCACGAAGTCTCATCTCATCTTCCTTGATACCTAAGGACAAAAGCCAGTCACGGCAGAAACCTCTCCAGTACTGGAACCACTCCATATCAGTACCGGGCTCACAGAAGAACTCAAGCTCCATCTGTTCGAACTCTCTGGTACGGAACGTAAAGTTACCGGGAGTGATCTCGTTACGGAAGGACTTACCGATCTGTCCGATACCGAAAGGAATCTTCTTACGGGAAGTTCTCTGTACATTTTTAAAGTTAACGAAAATACCCTGTGCGGTCTCGGGTCTTAAGTATACGGTATTTTTAGCATCCTCGGTAACTCCCTGGAAAGTCTTGAACATCAGGTTGAACTGACGGATGTCGGTAAAATTGTGCTTGCCGCAGGTAGGACAGGGAACATTATGCTCCTCGATGAAATTCTTCATCTCTTCCTGGCTCCATCCATCCACGCTGCCTTCGATGGCGATACCGTTCTCCTCGCAGAAATCTTCGATCAGCTTATCTGCGCGAAAACGCTCATGACACTCCTTACAATCCATCAGAGGATCGGAGAAGCCGCCCAGATGTCCGCTGGCTACCCAGGTCTGGGGATTCATCAGGATCGCACAGTCCACACCTACATTGTAAGGGCTCTCCTGCACGAACTTCTGCCACCATGCCTTTTTCACATTATTCTTCAGCTCCACACCAAGGTTACCGTAATCCCAGGTATTTGCCAGTCCGCCGTAGATCTCGGAACCGGGATATACAAAACCTCTTGCTTTTGCCAGAGCTACGATCTTCTCCATTGTCTTTTCCATGTCAGTACCAAACCTTTCTTACTCTATATATTTGTATTGCTGTATAACCTACTTTTTCATCAGTATCGTAACGACACCATCGGACTGGGAGGCATCCACATAGCCATCCTCACCCATGACCACGCCCTCACTGATATACAGTACTGGGTATGGACAATAAATGTATGCACTGGCATTCGTGATGATCAGGTATCCCTTCTCCAGTACTTTCTCCAGCTTATCCGGATCTGCCGGAGTGCCGTCCGCTGCATTCACCAGTTCCATATTCACAGGATTCCCCTGCGCCAGCGCTTCCACTCTGGTTCCGTAGAACAGATCCTGTTCGTTATATTCGGCATAGCTGTCCGCACTGTCAAATTCCTGCACGACCTGCACCATGGCTCCGTCACCCAAAGTCTGTACCGCCTTCACCGTCATTGCCTCTTCCGGTGTATCCGTGTGTGTGGCATTGAACTCTTCTGCCTCGTTTTTCACCATCTCTTCCAGTCCGTCTAAACTGTAGAAATCTTTATCGAAGGTATTGACCAGGTAAGAGATCACTTTCCCATCCTTCTCCACCACCAGAGACGTATTCACGACCTCCTCGGGAAGCTTCGCGGTCTGACCGCAGCCGCTTAAGGACAGTACAAGGATTCCCGACAATACTGCCGTAAGACATTTTTTTATTCTATTCTGCCTCATAAATGAGTCTCCTTTTTTGGCATCAGCCATAACCGATTTTAACATAGAGTTTTCAGTATTTCAAGACTTTTGAACGACCTGTCCATGAAACGCCTGCGATATTCCGATGCAATTTGTGAAAGTTCTGACAGAACTTTGTCCGATACGGTAAAAGTATACAGTTTCTCCACGGGGCTCTCCGCTATGTAGTTCAGCGCATACAATGTAGATTCTTCCAGACTCCTGCCTTCGGGCGCTCCCGGATATTCTCCGTTCACCGCGATGGATTTCAGTTCAAAAATACTGCGTATCAGTTCGTTGGGAAGAGCCGGTGCGCACAAGGCTCTCAGCGACTGGTACAAAAGTTTCATCATTTCCCGCTCATCATTGTTCTCTCTGCAGTAATAATCTGCCACTTCCGCGAAATACATGCCGTAGCAGGCTCCCACATAGTCCGTCATCAGTTCTTCAAAATAGTTCTTAATATCCGCTTCCGATATGGTATAGGAATTCCTTCCCTCATACAGACGAAAGGTACCAAAAGCAAAAGGGTTGGTCGCTGCCGCCAGCCGGTTGCCCGGCTTTCTCGCCCCTCTGGCAAAAGCAGTGATCTTCCCTTTTTCTCTGGTAAGCAGGCTCACAATCCTGTCATATTCACCGAACGGTGTCTGTTTTAATACAATTCCTGTTACATACAGGGATTCCTGCATGATCCGCCCTCCCCGGCGTCAAGGTCTGTACATCCTTCCGCCCTGCAGTCCACCGCATGTCTGCCGCCTTCCGTAGCCGGAGGCTTCTCCTTCCCCACACTTTGCAGGTAACTCAGGTAATCCTCCACTTTGCCGGTATGTTCAAATTGCTGCCAGTAATTTATGAACTGCATCCTACGCATCCCCCTCTTTTATCAGTTTATCAGCGTGTTATCCTCTGTAAAAATAGGGTCTGCAAATTTTGTTTTTCTATTCGCCCATCTCGATGTCTTTCGGATTATAACCGAAGTTTTTGAGTAAGATGTCGCTGTCTCTCCAGTCCTTCTTCACCTTCACCCAGAGCTGTAAATTGACCTTCATTTCCAGCATATCCTCGATCTCCGGGCGTGCCTGGGAACCGATCTTTTTCAGCATCTGTCCACCCTTGCCGATGATGATGCCCTTATGGGAATCTCTCTCGCAGATAATGGTCGCCTCGATGTCGCAGATATTGCCTCTCTCTTTCATACTTTCCACTGTTACGGCAATACCGTGAGGAATTTCTTCGGATAAAAGCCGAAGTGCCTTCTCTCTGATCAGTTCCGCCACGATCTGGCGCATGGGCTGATCGGTGATGGTATCCTCATCGTAAAATGCCGGACCGTAGGGCAGATATTTCAAAATGCACTGGATCAGTACATCTGTGTTGTCACCCTTTAATGCGGATACCGGGACGATCTCCTGGAAATCCAGTTCCTTGCGGTAGGTATCAATGAATGCCAGAATATCGTCCTTTTTCACAGTGTCCGTCTTATTAATGACCAGGATTACAGGCGTCTTGGTCTTCTTCAGTTGTTCGATAATATGACGTTCTCCGGCACCGATGAAATTCGTGGGCTCCACCAGCCACAGAATCACATCCACGTCATTTAATGTATGCTCCGCAACATTCACCATATAATCGCCCAGTTTGTTTTTCGCCTTGTGGATACCGGGGGTATCCAGGAATACGATCTGTCCCTCTTCCAGGGTCAGTACCGTCTGGATACGGTTACGGGTGGTCTGCGGTTTGTTGGATGTGATGGCGATCTTCTGTCCGATCAGTCGGTTCATCAAAGTGGACTTACCTACATTGGGACGTCCGATCAGTGTGGCAAAGCCGGATTTGTATGCCGGATTTTCGTTCATTTTCTATTTCTCCTGTTCTTGTGTTTTTATCTGTTCCGTATTCTCTGTTTTTGCGGTATCAGTTATATTCTGCAATGTTTTCTGCATTTTTGCTTCTTCTTCGGCGAATTTCTTCTGCTCTTCCGCACGGATACGTTTTGTGCGCTTTTTAATCTTTTTCAGGACCAGGATGATAATGAGGATCACCACTGCCCAGATCACCAGATAAGGGATATTAATTACAAACCAGATGGCTGCTTCCTTAATGCCTTCGCCGATGCTCTTTAAGCTATCCATAAATCCTGCGCAGATTCGTTCCCATGTGGTCTCTTCCTCCACCGGAGTATAGACCTCCACTTCATCAATATAAAGGCTGACGGTGCTGTAGTCAACCTGATTATCATAGCTGCGCAGCTGGGATTCCATGCTCTCCAACTGGTATCTCACATCGGACAGACGCTGCTCGATGGTGATAATATCTTCCACGCTCTCTGCCTGCTCCAAAAGTTGCAGCAGTCTCTCCTGCTCTGTCTGCAGGGCATCTCTGTGGCTTTGCAGGTCCACATAGGTCAATGTCACATCCTGCACATTCTCCGAACGATTCGTCACATTGCCCAGATCGGATACGGTATCCAGGAAATCATCCAGCCGGTCCTTCGGGATGCGGATGGTCAGGTTAGCATTCCGGGTAGCCCGATAACCGTAATAGGTACTGCCGTTATAGGCATCCATGTTTTCTATGTATCCGCCGAGCTCCGTCACCTTGTTCTGCACGGCTGAAAGAAGCTTATCATATTCTCTGGTCTCCACATCCATATCCACGTTTTTGATCAGCTTCCGCTCTGTGGCAGTCACGGCTGCCGCACCTTCTTCAGACACCGTAGTCTCCGCGCCGGAACTGTTCTCCGTCATGCCGAATCCACTGTCATAAGAGCTATCATAAGAAGAATCCGCAATAGCTGCTTCCGATTGATTTGCTACCGCAAAATCCGCATCCATCAGATCACTGATGCCGTATTTGCTGCCTGCCGAACTGCCGCAGGCTGTCAGGGACAATATCATGCCGGCAGTAAGTAATCCTGTTATCATTCTTGTTTCAAAATTTCGTTTTTTCATAACCCTCTCCGTTCCGCGGACGGGTGCTTCCGGCTGCCCGGAGTTTCCGTCTGCTGTTGACATTTTGTTGTTTCACCCCTATAAACGAAATATTCTCACAGAAGTTCTTTCTTAATTTGATTTTTTAAAAGAGATTTTCCACTTTCAGGAATCTCTCCTGTTCTTCCTTCACTTTGGAAGCCGTACCTACCACGCAGAGCAGATCCTCCTGCATAAATGCCCGGATATGCGCGGACAGTGCCCGGATATCTTCTACGGTAGCGGACAGCAGTTCGTCACGTTCTCTCTGCAATGCGGCATTGTCCAGTCCCGTCATATAGGCACTTAAGGAATACAGACCCTTCGCTGCCGGATTCATGGGCACATCCAGATCACTGACCGCACCGATGATATACTGGGTCATGGTACGTTCATCCGCAGTAAATTCTGTGATAGCATCCGCTGCCTTTTCATAAATATCAATGGTTCTTCCTAGGTTCGGATCTCTGTAGGAGACAAAGTAACTGTCACCGGATCTGCCGAAACTGCACATACAGCCGTAGGCACCGCCCTTTACCCGGACATTGACCCACAGATACTCATACCCCATCATCACCTTCAGTACCCGCAAAGCTCCGGTATATTTGAGACCGCTCTTGCGGAAATTACCGGCACGGCATACATAATTGACCTGACCGGAGGTTAAGAAACCTTCGTTCTTCCGGGAGACTTCGGGGATATAATGTTCTTTTTCCACAGATTCGGTATAGAGTGCTGCCTTGAAAGCTCCCACCGGGGCATCCAAAAGTCCCACTGCCTTCTCTTCACCGACGAAATCCACCATAAGATTCTCCGGACGGAAGATCATTTTTAACAAAGTCTGTAAGATCTCCACCAGTTCTTCTTTTTTCTCGTCAAAATGTGCTTCCAGATCGGTAATCAGGCGGTAGAACGGAATACCGGAAATCTCTTCGCTGACAGCTCCGGGAATACTGCCGTAGGACAGAGCTCTTCCGGCTGCCACGCTGTGTCCGCCGGAGGTCATCTGTGCCTGCATGCGGGACTTTCCTTCCGCCAGAATCTCATAGAGACGCTTGGTATCCGTGAAATCACTGGTCATGACGATCTCACGCATGAGGTCAATGGCTTCCGCGATGCGGTCGTAGAACACCTTGGTCTTCAGTTCCAGTGTCAGGGTAAACTGGTCCGTATCCTGCAATTTACCGTAGACATTGTTCACCGCAGCCATACCGCCGGTGACCAGGTTCATCTCGTTATACAGATCTCCGTAAGCGTAATTCTCCGTGTTCAACAGTCCCAGGCAGCCTTTTAAGATGCCGATATACGGGAAATATTTCCCGGGGATCTGATCCAGTTTGAAGATCAGACGCAAATATCCGATGCCGTTGGTAAACAGATCATGATACAAAAGTGTGGTAGTTCCAATGTTCTGCACTTCGTTCACCGGCAGGTTTGCCTCTTTTTTCATATCTTCCCGTTTTAACAGAGGAATCTTCTCCAGATCCTCCTTTGCATCCTCGCTCTCCTGGAACTCGGTCAGCTTGCGGAAGGTCTCTTTTACAGCTTCCAGCTCCTCAGGGCTCATGGCGGCTTTCACCTGTGCCATTTTCTCCCGTTGCTTCTGTTCCTGCTCCTCTAAGAGCCCTAACTTCGGCTGCAGGATCACCACGCTGCGGTGCGTATTGTCCAGCAGGTATTTTTGTACCAAGCCCTCAAAATATCCACTCTCAACTTCCTTTCTAAGCTCCGCAAAGGTATCGTTCGCCTCGATATGAATGAACGGCAGTCTGTCATCATACAGCCAGCTGTCCAGCACCTGTAAGCCGTACATCAGTCCCTTGGGATAGGAGCCGAAATCTGCCTCTCTGTATTTGAATTCGTAGTAATTGATACCGGCAAGCAATGCCTTCTCGTCGAAGCCTTCCGCTACCAGCTTCTTTAGTACTTCTTCTGTTACCTGTAAAAATTCCTGTTCTTTTTCTACGGAAGTGTCCTTCGCCACGACACTGAAATATGGCTGACGGATACCGTTCTCGTAAATGCTGTAAACATCCTTGCCTATGCCGCGGTCTACCAGCGCCTGCTTTAAGGGTGCACCCGGTGCGGAGCACAGCGCATAATCCAGGATCTGAAATGCAATGTAGAGCTTCGGATCCAGGCTGTCACCGACGCAGAAGTTCTGGGACAGATAGGTATTCTCTTCTTCATCCTCTCCCTCGCCGATGGGACAGTCTCTGACGATACGGCCGGGCTTATCGAAAGCCGGCTCCTCGGTCACTTCGGAATCCACCTTAAGAGCATCGTAAGCCGACAGATAATGTTCGTCGATAAAGGTCAGCTTCTCCGCCATATCCATGTTACCGTAGAGATAGATATAGCTGTTGGAGGGATGATAGAACTTCCGGTGGAAATCCAGGAACTCTTCATACGTCAGCTCCGGGATCACCTCCGGGTCACCTCCGGACTCACAGCCATAGGTGGTATGAGGATACAGAGAGTTCATGATCTCCCTCTCCAGCACATCGTCCGGAGAGGAAAATGCTCCCTTCATCTCATTGTAGACAACACCGTTGACCTTCATCTCTTCCTCGTCACCTTCCAGCTCATAATGCCAGCCTTCCTGCCGGAAAATGGATTCGTTTTTATAAATGTTCGGGTAAAATACGGCATCCAGATAGACATGCATCAGGTTCTGGAAATCCTTGTCATTGCAGCTTGCCACAGGGTATACGGTTTTGTCCGGATAGGTCATGGCATTTAAGAAGGTATTGAGGGATCCCTTTACCAGTTCCACAAAAGGATCCTTCACCGGGAATTCCTTCGAGCCGCATAATACGGAGTGCTCCAGGATATGTGCCACGCCGGTGGAGTCCTTCGGGGTGGTACGGAAACCGATGTAAAATACTTTGTTTTCGTCGTCATTGGATACCAGTGCCACTCTTGCTCCGGTCTTCTTATGACGACACAGATAGGTCACGCTGTTGATATCCGGGATCTGCCGTTTCTCTATGATCTCGTATGTGGATAAATCTTCTACTCTCATTTATTTACGTCTCCTACTTTTTAGCTTAATCGATTTCTCCGCTCTGCAAGCAGCCGCGTAGTTTTCTGTGGGGAAGCTTAATCTATCAGAAGCCTGCCAGTGCCAGCTTGCTCATGGAGATTTCCTGGATCACGACGCCCTTTGCCTCTTTTTCTTCCGGGCTCATGGCAGTCAGTTCCCGGATGTTCAGCTCCTTCGTCACATACCGTTTCTTCCCTCTGCCGAAGATCCCTTTTTGCTCCTCGATGATATTGATCTTCACTCTTGCCTTGATCCGGTCGTAGATCTTGACCAGAAAGCTGTCCGGCTTCAAATAATACAGATGGGTCTCCAGCGTATCCTCGGGATCCACTTCCTTTTCCGCTAAAATATAGCGTTCCACGATCAGGCGGAATTTAAACGCCACCTCATCCTGCTCCAAAAGCTCTGCAAAAGTATATTTTGCACCTATGTAGACTTTTGCCGTGTCCTGCAGGCTGTATTTATAATTCTCATAAACTGTCTTTTGCATTGTTGTCGATATCCTCAATCTTGAAACCGCTCATCCGCACCGCATCCTCGATCATTTTGCGGGACATGCCGGTCTCCTCCATCAGTTCCTCTATGGTCACCTTGCGGTTCAGCTCCTCCGCCAGTTCTCTCGCTTTGTCCGCCACCTTGTTGACCTTGTCTTCCACGCGCTTGTCGATCTTAGAATTCTCTGTGTGCTCGGAAATGTACTCTTCCATGGCATCCATGATCATCTTGCCAAGCATTCCCTCCACTTCCTCCGGCTTCTCCAGACTGCCTAACATAGTCACTCCGAAGGAAAGCGCCAGGTTCCCTTCGCCTATCAGATCCTCTAACAGGACACCCTGTCCGGCGTAAAGCTTCGCGATCTGTGCCACATCTGCCAGATAGATCTCGATCAGACGCTGCTGGGCATCGGTCTCCCCCGCCATGGCGGCGATGGAAAATGCCTGTTTCTCTCCATCCGTGTAGGCAGGCAGAGCTGCCACTTCATCCAGATATTCCTGTAAATAATCCTTTTCCTCATCCGTCAGGAATTCGTCGGGATCCATGGGCTGTCCGATACCTATTTTATGTTTTAACAGATAGTCAAATACCATCTGTAATTGTTCACCACTCAAGTCAAGCTCCGCGAAGGCTTCCTTTACCTGCTCTTCGCTGATGCAGTTCCCCTGCTCCTTGGCGGTCTTGCGGACCTCCTCTAAGGTCCTGGCAAATAATACTTCTTTGTTCATATAAAAATTCTCCTTTTAAATAATCCACTTTCTCCGTGCTCCGCGCATTGCCTGCGAGTGTTCATGACGTCTGCCTCTTACAATAATACACTTTCTCCGTGCTCCGCACTCTCGAAAGTGTACATCCATTCGCAATCCGGACTATCGTCCTTCTTGCTCATGTCTGTTCGATTTGCTAATATCCGCACGGCATTGCCTGCGAGCAGTCATGCCGTAACGGATATTGCAAATCTTTATTTCACGTGTTCGTGCGTAAACAGATGATACTGACAATATTCGTAGTTACCGTTACATTTAGAGCAAAAACGGAACTCCAGGCTCGGATCGTCCTCTTCCGTCCTGCCGCAGATCGCACATTTATGTCTCGTAGCTTTTGCCCGTCCGGCATTTGATTTTTTCTCAAACTGCGCCCTGCGGTGCATCTGCTTCGGCGAGATGCGGCTTTTGTGCATTCTGTAAAAGTATAACACAAAATTAAGCAAAGATGCTATGATCGCAAATCTGGTGAACACACCACCGACGATCACGTAGTACAGCATTAAGACTGCATCCAGGATTCCCATCCATTTTACCTTCACGGGGATCACGAACATCAGCAGCACCTGCATATCCGGATACGTTGCCGCAAAAGCAAGGAAGATCGACAGATTAATATAATACGTACTGAACGCATAGGAACCGTTATAAAAATACACGGATGCCAGTTCTGCGGGCAGACTGCCATACATCAAATACACCACGCCCATACACAGGAAACTGCCGACTACAGTGAACAGGATTCCCGAGAAAATATAGACATTGTACCGGTAGGTTCCCCAGGTGCGCTCCAATGTGGTACCCAGGCTATAATAAAAGTACAGCATAATTATGGTAAAAATATCAAGGCTGCTGGGAGGCACAATGATCCAGGTCACCAGGCGCCAGATCTGCCCATGCAGGATCCGGTAAGGATCCAGTGTCAGATACCCCAGCAGATTCACACCTGCCGCACTTCCCATCAGTTCTATTACATATCCTGCCACATAACTTAAGATAAGGATCAGTGTCAGATTCGGAATTGCATACTTTCCGAATTTTTTTTCAAATTTACTCATAAATCCGGTTCTCTCTTTCTATAGATGCATTGATATTTCGTTTTTTCTCTATATGGGATTGTAACATCCACAGGGAAATAAGTAAACCGCGCGTTCTCTTTTTTCAGAGTTTTCCCGAAAATTTTAAGTTACTCTTTACAAAACTTTAACAACTTATATGGCGCTTTCTTCGTTGCATTATAGCGTTTTTTGTCGTATAATGAGAATGTTTTGTTAATGAAAAAATTGCATTAAATAAGAAGATTTAGTTTTATTTCAGGAAGGATGTATTACATGAATTCACAGGAAAAATACGCAACTCTCGGCATAGATATCGGTTCTACCACTGTCAAGATTGCTATTTTGGACGAAGAACACAATATTTTATTTTCCGATTATGAGCGTCACTTCGCCAATATCCGGGAGACTCTGTCCGGGCTTCTGAAGAAAGCATACGACCAGTTAGGTGAGCTGCAGCTGCACCCTATGATCACCGGTTCCGGCGGACTGACTTTAGCCAATCATCTGGGCGTTCCTTTTACCCAGGAGGTCGTAGCCGTGGCTACTTCCCTGCAGGAACTGGCTCCCAAGACCGACGTTGCCATTGAGCTGGGCGGTGAGGATGCGAAGATCATCTATTTCGAAGGCGGCAACGTGGAACAGCGTATGAACGGTATCTGCGCCGGCGGTACCGGTTCCTTCATCGACCAGATGGCAAGCCTGATCCAGACGGACGCTTCGGGCTTAAACGAATATGCCAAAAATTATAAATCCCTCTACACCATTGCTGCCCGCTGTGGTGTATTTGCCAAGACCGATATCCAGCCCCTGATCAACGAAGGTGCCACCAAGGAAGACCTGTCCGCTTCTATTTTCCAGGCAGTGGTGAACCAGACCATCTCCGGTCTGGCCTGCGGTAAGCCGATCCGCGGTCATGTTGCATTCTTAGGCGGACCGTTACATTTCCTGTCCGAGCTGAAGAAAGCTTTTATCCGTACGTTAAATCTGGATGACGAACACATCATCGACGTGGACAACTCCCATCTGTTCGCAGCCATCGGTTCCGCACTGAACGCGAAGGAAGATGTCTGCATCAGCCTGTCCGATATGGTGAAGAAGCTGTCTTCCGATATCAAGATGGAGTTTGAAGTGGAACGTATGGAGCCCCTGTTCGCCGACAAGGCTGCTTACCAGGAGTTCGTAGAGCGTCACAGTAAGCATCATGTAACCACCGGTGATCTGCAGTCCTATCAGGGCAAGGCATTCCTGGGTATCGATGCCGGTTCCACCACCACGAAGATCGCACTGGTGGGCGAGGACGGATCCCTGTTATATTCCTTCTACTCCGGCAATGACGGAAGTCCGTTGAAGACGGCGATCCGTTCCCTGAAGGAGATCTACTCTCTCCTGCCCGAGGGTGTGGAGATCGTGCGCTCCTGTTCCACCGGTTACGGCGAAGCGCTGATGAAGTCCGCTTTCCTGTTAGATGACGGCGAAGTAGAGACCGTGGCACATTACTATGCCGCTGCTTTCTTCGATCCCAGCGTAGACTGTATCCTGGACATCGGCGGTCAGGACATGAAGTGCATCAAGATCAAGAATCAGACCGTAGACAGCGTACAGTTAAATGAGGCTTGTTCCTCCGGCTGCGGTTCCTTTATCGAGACCTTTGCGAAATCCCTGAACTACACCGTGCAGGATTTTGCTCAGGCTGCCCTGTTCGCAGAGCATCCCATCGACCTGGGTACCCGTTGTACTGTATTCATGAACTCCAAGGTAAAACAGGCACAGAAGGAAGGTGCTTCCGTAGCGGATATCTCCGCAGGACTTGCTTACTCCGTTATCAAGAATGCTTTATTTAAGGTGATCAAAGTCTCTGATGCTTCCGAGCTTGGTAAAAATATCGTGGTACAGGGCGGTACCTTCTACAACGATGCCGTTCTGCGCAGCTTTGAAAAAATTGCAGGCTGCCAGGCCATCCGTCCCGACATCGCCGGTATCATGGGTGCTTTCGGTGCAGCGCTGATCGCCAGAGAGCATTACGAGGACGGTTATGTGACCACCATGCTGGATTATCAGAAGATCTGCGACCTGCAGTTCGAGACCAGTATGGCAAAATGTAAGGGTTGTACCAACAACTGTCGTCTGACCATCAACAAATTCTCCGGCGGCCGTCAGTTCATCTCCGGCAACCGTTGCGAACGTGGTATCGGCGGTCAGAAGAATGCCCATAATGTACCGAACTTATACGAATACAAGTTACATAGATTATTCTCCTATGAATCCCTGGACGCTGACAAGGCTCCCAGAGGCGTGGTAGGTATCCCCAGAGTGCTGAACATGTACGAGGATTATCCCTTCTGGTTCACGTTCTTCACCGAACTGGGCTACCGAGTGGTACTCTCTCCCAGCTCCAACCGCAAGATCTACGAGCTCGGTATTGAGTCTATCCCCAGTGAATCCGAGTGTTACCCGGCAAAGCTGGCTCATGGTCATGTGACCTGGCTGATCCGACAGGGTATTAAGTTCATCTTCTATCCTGCGCTGTTCTATGAGCGTAATGAGTTCGAAGATGCGAACAACCATTACAACTGCCCCATCGTTACTTCTTATTCCGAGAATATCAAGAATAACGTGGAGGAAATTGCCGGCGGTGAGATCACCTTCCGCAATCCGTTCATGTCCTTCAGGGATTTGGGAACAGTAACGGATGCACTGACGAAGGAATTCACCGAGATTCCCGCTGCTGAGATTGCTGCAGCCTGCGAAAAGGGCTGGCAGGAGCTGGCGAATGCCCGTCATGATGTGGAGAAAAAGGGCGAAGAAACGCTGGAATACTTACGTCAGACCGGCAAGCGCGGTATCGTGCTGGCTGGTCGTCCTTATCATGTAGACCCGGAGATCAACCACGGTATTCCCGAGCTGATCACCTCCTACGATATGGCAGTGCTGACGGAGGATTCCATCTCCCATCTGGCAAAACCGGAGCGTCCCCTGATCGTATCCGACCAGTGGATGTATCACTCCAGGTTATATGCAGCTGCAAGCTATGTGAAGACGGTAGAGAATCTGGATCTGATCCAACTGAATTCCTTCGGCTGCGGTCTGGATGCCGTTACCACCGATCAGGTGAACGATATCCTCTCCGGCTCTGACAAGATCTACACATGCTTAAAGATCGATGAAGTCAACAACCTGGGTGCGGCACGTATCCGTATCCGTTCCCTGTTGTCCGCGATCCGTGTCCGTGAGAAACTGGGCAAGCACCGCACCATCCGTTCTTCCGCTATTGAGAAGGTACCGTTCACCGAAGAGATGCGTAAGGACTACACCATCATCTGTCCGCAGATGTCCCCGTTCCACTTTGAGATCTTACAGCCTGCGTTCAATGCCTGCGGTTACAATTTCGTCGTATTGGACAATGACAACAAGCACTCCGTGGATGTAGGCCTGAAATACGTTAACAACGATGCCTGCTATCCTTCCCTGCTGGTAGTCGGACAGATCATGGAAGCTCTGCTGTCCGGCAAATATGACCTGAACAAGACCGCTATTATCATGAGCCAGACCGGTGGCGGATGCCGTGCGACGAACTATATCGGCTTCATCCGCCGTGCCCTGAAGAAGGCAGACATGGAGCAGATTCCTGTCATCTCCCTGAACCTGGCGGGTATCGAGAGCAATCCCGGCTTCCATCTGAATGCAGATCTTATGCTACGTGCTGCGGTAGGTGCTGAGTTCGGTGATATTTTCATGCGTTGTGTCTACCGGATGCGTCCTTATGAAGCAACTCCGGGTTCCGTAGATGCCCTGCACAGAGAATGGCTTAAGAAGGTACAGGATTTCGTATCTGCGAAGCATATCAGCATAGGCAAGTTTCGCAGAATGTGTACCGAGATCATCCGTGATTTCGATGCGATTCCGGTACTGGATATCAAGAAGCCCCGCGTCGGCGTGGTCGGCGAGATCCTGGTGAAGTTCTCTCCTGCCGGCAACAATCACCTGGTGGAGCTGTTAGAGAGTGAGGGTGCGGAAGCTGTAGTTCCCGACCTGATCGACTTCATGCTGTACTGCTTCTACAACCAGATCTACAAGGCAGAGCACTTAGGCACCAGCAAAAAGACCGCGAAGATCTCTGCACTGGGCATCTGGGCGATTGAGCATATCCTCCGCGGTTCTGCCGTGAAGGCATTTGAAGAAAGTAAGCATTTTGATCCGCCCACCAGCATCTACAAGATCGTCTCCTATGCGGAGCCCATCGTATCCATCGGCAACCAGACCGGTGAAGGGTGGTTCTTAACCGGTGAGATGGTCGAGCTGATCAAGGAAGGCGTACCGAACATCGTATGTACCCAGCCCTTCGGCTGCCTGCCGAACCACGTCGTAGGCAAGGGCGTTATCAAAGCCCTGCGGAAGGCTTATCCTTCCTCCAACATCGTGGCCATCGACTACGATCCCGGTGCCAGCGAAGTGAACCAGCTCAACCGAATCAAGCTTATGCTCTCCACCGCCCAGAAGAATCTGAAAAAGGGCGAGGGTGTGGAATAAAGAAACTATTTTTGATATGTGGCGGTAATGGCGGCACGTTGCCGGATGTGTGATAGCAAATAACGACTATGCGATATTGACGGCACGGTGCCGGATGTGTGATAGCAAATAACGACTATGCGATATTGGCGGCACGTTGCCGAATGTGGCACTTACGAGGTACATGCAGAAAGTAGCCTACCCAGTCGATAGCACCGTCATAAGGCAAGCTACACCCGCGGCAGGGGATTCGCAGAATCCCTGCTGCGGGTGTTTTTTTTCTTCCATTTAAGCTTATCCTCATCACAGGGGGACATTAAACTGCTTCTCCTTTTTTATTTTGTTTCTTCGTGACATGCTTTTTCTTATAATCATATAAACAACGGTTTTAGTAAAAAAAATCACTAAAATCTTCAAATTTTTTTATTTTTCTGCTGATTTAAATACCTTTCTCAAAAATAGTGCCTTTCACCCCGTTGATTTTTTACTATTTTGAAGGATTTTAATCACTTTTCAAAAAAAGATTTGATATTTTCCGCCTTGACGTCTCTTATTGTTCAAGTTATAATGAGCACATTCATAGTTTCTTTTGTTCTTAAATTCCTATGAAAATTCTTTCAGTTAATCCCTGTTTTCATTATTTAAGGAGGTCATATTATCAACAATACCGAATTACTCAAATACAAAGAATGCCTATTTACAAAAAGAAATATTCTTCTCGAGAAAATCCGCAAATTGCCTAAAGGAAATCTTTCCTGCACAGTTAGCAAATCAGGTTATACCAGTTGGTTCTATCTGAAGGACGGTACTAGAAAGTATCTTCAGAAATCTCAAAAGGAACTGGCGCAAGCTCTTGCATTAAAGAAATACTACGAGCTTATGCTGCGTGAAATTTCAGAAGAAATAGCATTTATTGAAACATATCAAAAGAAATTTTCCTCCACACTTCCAAGAGAAAAGGCTACTGACTTGTTGGCCGACTCCTCCCCTTATTACCCATTACTGCAAAGCTATTTTGCGAAGGACAAGCTTCCTGTGTCTGCGCAGAAATGGTGCGCGGAGAGCTATGAAACCAATTCTTCTCATCCGGAGCATCTGATCCATACTACGCTGGCCGGGCATAAAGTCCGTTCAAAATCAGAAGTCATCATTGCGAATCTGCTCTATACCAACCATATTCCCTATCGATATGAAGCGGCGCTGCCGTTAAAAGAATTCACGGCTTATCCGGATTTTACGATTATGCATCCGGTTACAAATAAAATCTTCTACTGGGAGCATTTCGGTATGATGGATAATGCGCCTTATTGTGATACTGCTTGTAATAAGCTGAAAACCTACTGTTATAACGGAATCTTCCCATCCATGCAGCTGATCACCACTTATGAGACAATCAAATGTCCCATTTCCACAGATCAGGTGCAGCAGATCATTACGCAATATTTCCTCTAAATCCATAATTCCCTACATGAAAATTCTCCTGACATTGACTAAAGGTAATCAAGAATATTCAAAAAGCCTCACAAGATGTTGCTCCATAGTGAGATGGGCTCCGCGGTGTGATCACTCCGCAACATGATCACTCACAGCATGATTACTCGCAGCATGATTACTCGCAGCATGATCACTCGCAGCATGATCACTCGCAACGTAGTCCATACGGGACGTTTTTACGTATGGGAACACATTTTCTATACAGAAAAAAGGACCGGTTCGTCCGGTCCTTCCGATGAAACCACAATATGCTATTATGATGCGTTTGCTCTGCGGCTCTCAATATACTGTTGTAAGACTTCCGTGACTTCCTCCGGTGCCAGACCGGCATCTTCGATGATGTCACTCACCGCTTCCAGTTCCTTGCGCCTCTTCTGTTCAAACATTTCCTCTAACTCACGCTGTTCTGATTCTATGCGAATGTTTAACGCATTGATCAACTCCTGCTTCGCCTGGATCTTTTCCTCCAGGGATTTTCTCTGTCCTCTTGGCATATACTGTGTGCTCCTTTCCTGATGGCAATCCTATGGATCTGCGGATCAAGATTCCTGCCGCGTGATCCGAAAAAGCATGACCATTCATCAGGGATCACAGGTTCCGTAGGAACTATCATAATCTATCATGAATGGCCTGATATGTTACAGTATATGGACAAGAATGTAAAAATATACCATGTATCCGGCAATATTATCCTGTTCCGGAACGGTCTCGCGAATCTGTCAGCAGATATCATTCTCCGGAACGGTCTCGCGAAATCGCTCGAATCCTCATTTCAAACTATCCACCGCTGCTTTTAACTTATTCAAGGCAAGTTCCAGCGTAGCTTGGGGGCAGGCGATGTTCACGCGCTGAAAAGCGGCTCCGCTGGGTCCGAACATGGATCCTCCATCCAGCCAAAGTCCTGCCTTGTCCACAATGAACTGATCCAGCTCCTTACCGGTGATTCCCAGTTCACTGCAATCCAGCCATACGAGATAAGTGCCTTCCGGCTCCACCAGATGAATCTGTGGAATCTTCTCCTGCAAAAAATCCCGTAAGAAATTCAGATTCTTAAGCAAATAAGCTCTTAACTGATCCAGCCAGTCTTCTCCCGCACGGTAAGCTGCCTCACATGCCACCACACCTAAGGCATTGGGCTCATCATAGCCAGTTTTGTCAATTTCTGCTTTGAATGCCTTACGCAGATTTTCATTTGGGATAAAAATATTGGAGATCTGTAAGCCAGCCAGGTTAAATGTCTTGCTGGGTGCCGTACAAGTCAAAGTAAACTCCGCAAAACGGGGATCTACGTTGGCGAACACTGTATGTTCGTAACCGGGATAGACAAAATCGTTGTGAATCTCATCACTGACCACGATCACTTGATGGCGCAGGCAGATTTCTCCCAGCTGCTGCAGTTCCTCTACCGTCCACACTCTGCCCACCGGGTTGTGAGGATTGCACAGAATAAACAGTTTTACATGTTCCTGCTCAAGCTTCCGCTCAAAATCTTCAAAATCAATCCGGTATCCATTCTCTCCGCTCTGTGCGGTCGTTTTCTCATAGATCAATGTATTGTCTATTACTCTCCGGTCATTATCACGGATAATATTAGTAAACGGATAATACACCGGATTCTGAATCAGTATAGCATCTCCCGGATCAGTAAATGCCTTCACCGCTGCACCGAGAGCAAATACCACACCCGGAGTCTTCACGATCCATTCCCGCTCCGTCTTCCAATTATGATTCCTCTCCATCCAGTTCATCACAGCATTGTAGTAAGCATCCTTTGGCTGGGTATAGCCGTAGATTCCATGTTCTACCGCAGCATGAAGACTCTTCGTGATCTCTTCGGATACCGGGAAATCCATATCCGCCACCCACAAGGGCAGCACATCTGCCGGCTTTCCTCTCTCCACCGCAAAATCATATTTCAGACAATTCGTTCCCTTCCGGTTCGTAATCTTATCAAAATTGTATGTAGTCATACTTAATCCTCTATCCTTCAACAACTGAATATTTCCACACTAAGCAAATGCCTGCTCTAAATCTGCCAGCAGATCATCAATATTTTCAATGCCTACTGACATTCTCAAAAGCTTCTCATCCACTCCCAAAGCATCACGCACCTCTACCGGTACATCTGCATGGGTCTGCTTCATCGGATAGGTCAGAAGACTTTCCACGCCTCCCAGACTCTCCGCAAAGCGGATCAGCTTAACGCTCTCCAAGATTTTAACAGCTTTCTCCGGGGAATTCAACCGGAATGAGATCATTCCGCCGTATCCGCTGCACTGTCTGTCGATCAGAGCCTTATCCGGTCTCGAATCCAGACCGATATAATATACCTTCTCCACTTCCGGTCTCTGTTCCAGCCAGTGTGCAATCGTCAGGGCATTTTTCTGATGCTGCTCCATACGGACTGCCAGTGTCTTGATACCTCTGAGTAACAACCAACTGTCAAACGGAGAGAGACAGGCACCTGTCGTCTTATAAATATTGTTCAGCTGCTGGTACAGGGCATCATCCTTTACTACCAGGAATCCGGATAAAGTATCGTTATGGCCTTCCAGATATTTCGTACCGCTGTGCACAACAATATCTGCTCCTAAGGTAAGCGGCTTCTGAAAATACGGGGATAAAAAGGTATTATCAACGATCAGAAGACAGCCATGCTCGTGTGCCAGTTCTGCGATTACCTGAATATCTGCGACCTTCATCATAGGGTTGGACGGAGTCTCTAAATAAATCGCCTTCGTCTCTGGACGGATCGCTGCCTTCACGGTCTCAACATTTGAAGTATCCACACAATCTACCGATATTCCGTTCTTATGACTGATCGTGTTCCACAGTCTCAACGTACCGCCATACAGATCATCCGTAGCAATCAGATGATCCCCGGGAGAAAAAATCTCCATCAGTGCGGTGATTGCTGCCATACCGGTAGAAAATGCAAGAGCCTCCGTTCCCTGCTCTAATAAAGCAACCGTCTTCTGCACTTCATCTCTTGTAGGGTTACCGCAACGGGAATAATCATATCCTGTGCTCTGCCCCAGTCCCGGATGAGCATACGCCGCATTCTGATAGATGGGCATGCTGATGGCTCCAAACTGATCCTTTCTCTCATTACTTCCCTGGACACATATGGTCTCTGCTGCAAATGCCATCTTTTTCTCCTCCTATGCCTTTGTATAATATTTTTATGATATCTCGCTATATTTCCTACTGTTCCAGTAGGTATAGTATATTTTTAGCATAGTAAGAACTAAAAGTCAATATTTTTTTACCAATAAGGCTTCATCTGTTTTTCTACTTCTTCCCTTGAAATATTCAATTTTTGACATAAATTCTGCAAAATATTTTCATATGCGACATTATAACATTTTCCCATAAGAATATATCCTTGCATATATCCTTGAATGTATCCTTCAATGTATCCTTTTCTCCAATATTGGTCAAATAATTCACACATATTCTGTACACCTTTCTGTTATTTATCAATTCACCAGAATTTTTTCATGCCTTCTATTGCTTCACTCTCTGTAATATTCAAATTTTTCCTCAACTTCGACATTGTGTCATCATAATTTATATTAAACTCTTTGCACGTTATAATCATTCCTCTCATTCCCTCTTCTCTTCCCCGTCTCGTATACTGATCAAACAATTCACACATGCTGATTTCATCCTCCTCTGTAATATCTAATTCTTTTAATATTTCTTCGGTATCATCCACGTTCCGATGATAAGTTACTGTTTGTCGACTTAATTTTTATCTTCTGATTGTGCATCTTCTATAGCTTCGTTTAAGCCAGTCATGATGCTCTCAAATACACTCTTCATAACCATAACTCCTCTTTATATATTGTCACGAAATCTTCCAACGTATATGCAATTATAAAAAAATGAATTTTTTGGCGACATGCCTTTGACTGCTCCACAAGAGGTGTGCTTAAACACTTTTCGTAGATGAACTTACTATAGCACAGAGGTATCCATTCTGCAAGAAAATCCAGCAAAACAAGTGCTGCAAAACTATACAAAAACAGAGCTGTGGAAATTGGATATTTCTCACAACTCTGCTTTTTGTGCAATATTACGAGTAAAAAAATATTAATTCAGATCAAACAAATCTGCAACGCTGACACTAAGTTTTACCGCCATGCTATCGGTCTTTTTATTACCGTTGTCATAATAGGTTGTTACTTTTGCATAGATTCCGGCAGGTCCCACCGGATCTGTATCCGTACCGCCTAATGTATATTCCCGTTCTGAACCATTATTTGTGATACTGAACAATCCCATTTCACTGAGGGGAACTGACAGATTGTATACGGTATCCGACGATACTACATAGTATTGCGTATTTCCGGACCATTGTGCCGTAACCGCAGAACCGTCCGAAGCCTTAGTAACGTTCACTCCGCTTAGCAGTTTCACTTTTCCAGCAATACCGGCTACTTCCATGGCACCGGATTCATTCTCTCCGCAAGCCTTGTAGAATTCTACACGAATCTCCGGAACAGAAGCCAATATATTGTAATCGTTAGCTTTGAAGCTTACCTTAACCTTATCATCCTGCTGCAGCACGATTTTGTTCGCCCTGTCGTACATCATATATACGGAATCGATGCTGGTTCCATTCTCATTCTGGAAGCTTATGGTAGGTGCTTTGGTTCCTGCATTATATGCAGCAATCATGGTATTCATAAAAAGTTTCTTTTCTACAGAATCATCTGCCGGTTGTGTATGTCCAGCGCCGGAATAAGTGACATTACCCATATTGTAAATATAGTAATTGTTCACTACATCGTTGGGTGTCAGACTGTAAATATTGTTATCTTTCCTAGAACCCTCAACATTAGACAGGCAATACCATACAACGATATCATTCTTCCCGTCTCCATCTCTGTCCAGTTCCATATTCGGTTGCAACCACTGATAATGCGTCGGTGCAACTACCAGTTCATCACCGATATAATAAGGGTAATTCGTAATCTGCCCCTGATTAACCTCTGTTGCAGTCAGGTTACTGCTGGAATAATCACCATTTAATCCCGAGCCGTCCAATGCTGCATATAGCTTCTTATTATTCACCGGGAATTTGATATCTTCTTGCCCTTTACCAGCTGCCAGTTTATCCAGCTGCGATTTCAGGAATCGTACCACAGTATACCTGGTAAGTCCTTCTTTGGCATTCAAATTAATGTCTATGGATGCGTTCGACGTAGGCTGTTTAATGGAATCATATTGATAATTATTCAAAACAGCATAATACGGGTCTGAACTGTTATAATATTCCTTCAACGCACCATAACGGTCCAGTCCTACCGAAGCCCTAATTGTTTTGTTAAACTCATATCCCCAGCGCCATGGTGTGGATTTCTTCTTGCCGTTTTCCTTATAAGTCTTATTGTTCAAACTGTTGACATACGAACTGCTATCATGAGTGAACAATACGCTCCTACCGGATTCAATATAGTCCCGAACGGCTTCCGCTACCGCCATGTTTGCAATATCCGGCTTCGGATATACATTTTCATCCGATACTCCAAAGGAATAATTATCGCCGAATCCAAGAATCAGCATATTATATTGCTGCAATTTATTGGATGCCAGTGTGTAATACTCCTTTTTTGCATCTGCATCAGACATTTTTTCAATTCTATTTTTTTCCGATCCATCCAGCAAATCGGAAATAAAAACTGAAGTATAAACTGATTCTATATCTATATCAAAGCCGGTCTGTGCCTTGAGGGTGGCACGCATTTCCGTTATGTCGGAATCCCTTTCCAGATTCCAACGTTTTTTTCCTCCTCCCTCAATCGATTTATCCGACATCAGCTGTAAGATATTAATCGGTTCCGTACCGGATCTTTTTACCGCAGTATACCCACTCTTAGCTGTTCTCACCAACGGATCACTATTATCATAAAACACAAGTTTCCATGGCAATACTCCCTGATAATCATCCGGTAACTTTCGAACAATTTTGTATGTCGTACCCGTACGGAGCGCATAGCATTCACTTCCGTTTATTACCACTCGATTCTCCTGCACCCAGTTACTTCCATCCCTGCGATACACAGACAGTCCCGCTAATTCTTCCGTTGTGGAATTGTTCTGTCCTTCCACGTAATCTGATCCGGCAAATCTTCCATCCGCATTATTATCTACAAAAAGCTTGCAATCATACGTTGTAGATGTCGGAGATATTGCCGAATTATTTGTCATGGAAAAAATATACTGCAGCTGATAAACACCATCCACTGCCTGCAGATAAGCTGTATTCAATGCTCCCTGCTCTGTCTTTCCCGGGTGAATCTCCTGAGGAATATAAGTTTCCCCAAGATTCGTTACCCAGTCCACTGACAGCTTTGACATATTCAAGTAATTGCAGAATGTATTTCTTCTCTGCTGTAATTTTGCGCCGTTAGTATCATTCTCGTCAGCTTCTGCAAGCTGTTTTTCTGTAAATACGTTTTTCTGCCAATAATCTTTACCCAACGCAAATTTGACCAGCTGATAATAGTATGAATTAACATCTAAAGTATCTGCCGGTACAAGCTTTGCAGTATCTACCAGATCATCCGAAATAATTAACGGATATCCTGCTTTAATATACTGTAAAAACTCTTCATATCTGGTAGAATTCATATCATTACCGGGAGCTCTGTATGTGTTCGTCTCTCCAGTTTTTTTCTTGTCACTCACCAGTTCATCATCTATCAGTCTCGACTTCCACCGGTCTCTTGTCGTATCATTCTCATAAGAGTAATCAAAATAATCTCCAACATGCGTATAAATCAACCCATCCATGGATGTATTATTATACACCGTACTTCCATCCTTGGTATTCATCATTCCGGTACGGCTTCCGAGGTAGATCAGGTCGTATGTAGCATTCAGGTCTTCAATCTTGCCGATGAATTCCTCCGAAGACATATTAACAACCGCAACTTCCATCTTCGTCGGATCTGTTACTCCTGCAATACTTCTGACAAAGCTCTGGAGCTGCTGTTTTGTAGTATCGCTATAGTCATAGCAGGGCTCCAGATCCAGCACCGTCAGTTTCGATTTCACCATGACTCTGTGAAGATACCAGTTTAAAATATATCTGGTCACGGAAGCTTTGGTGATCTCTTCTTTTAAGAGATCTGTCTGGGAGCTGTTGTCCTTCTGCAGCAGGAAATTTTCGTACTTGATTTCCTGTAAAACAGCATTATATACCCATGCATTATCTTTGTTATCTTTGTTGCTTCTCGCCGAAATATTGGTCAGGTAATCTGACGCTACATACTTTGTATCCTCATCATTATTGAGATACACATTATCTGTCAGGAAATCTTTCAGTGTACTCAGATTAATCTTATCTGCTTCTGTTTTGTCTATTCCCTGCTCGGTTACAAAGCTCTGCATCAGTTTGTTAACTTTATCAGCACAGCCCGATTCTGAGATTACGCTGCCCGCGGCATTCCAATAATTCAATCCTTCCTTCGCCAGTGCATTATATACCTCTGCATCGGATACCAGAAGCAAAGTCTGTGCCAGGCGGACCATGGTAGTATTTTTCGCCTTGTTATTACTGTCGTAAAAATTATAATCCATCACTACCGGTACACGAATCGCATTATTACGATTCTGCGCCGTATCTGTGTCATTCTGGATACCAAATGCCAGTCGGGCAACCGCATTTGCCATCTGCCATGCAGCATTCTCCTCAGGAACCGTCGCCGTCGCATCCGGTTGTGCCCCTGCATAATCTCCCTGCCCGGACAGATAGATCATATTGATATCAGACAAAGTTACCCCATAGTCTGTCCCGTTCATTACCAAATCTGCCAGTTCTCCCGGAGTAAGTGTCGTCACACTGATCTGCAGTCTCGCAGCATCTTCCTCCGACAGGTTCAGTACATTTGTCTTGAACCATTCCCGGTTATCAAATCCTCCGTTGTATCTGACCGTTCCAATGCTGTCTTCCTTGAGATTACGGATAAAATCGTAGGTCTGCGTAGTGTCAAATCCGTTTTCCCCGGCTACAGTCACCTGCATGCTGCCTTCCTGTGTCATTTTGTAAAGTCCGGTATCACTGACACTATAGTTATCCGTGAGACTCCAGTCGCCGTTCTGTCCAACCTCAGCACGGGATACATAATATTCTCCAGCTTCGTTTATCTCGAACTGCAGAAAATAGGCATCTGCAGCAGGAGTAAATCGGTAAGTCTCCCCGATTTTTTCTGCCCATAAGGTTGCCGTATTCGCATTTTTGTCTAAAATATACAGATTCTCTTCGATACCGGAAGCCATCGGAACCGTCTGTGTTGCGGCATTATCCGCTGTGGGAACAGCCACTGCAACCGGATCATTCCCGCTGACACTCTGTTCCTCTACTTCTGCATCCGCATTCTCAGTGCTCCCCGGCTCTACAGTAACTGTATCCGCATCACCGTCGGATACCGTTGTATCCGCCACCGTACCCGTTTCCGCCGCTGTTGAGGTGACTGCGAAATTATCTGCATTCGACGCAGTAGTATCCTGGGTACTGCCACCAATTTTCGTACAATTCTCCGGAAGACCCAATACAATTCTTCCAAGATAGCTATAGGAATAATCATCACTGTTTCCCTGTCTCTGCCAGAGTTCCTTATTGATATAATCTGCAGCTATAAAATTACTTGTATCAATGCTGTCCATTCTGCCATCCGGAATCTTATCATAATAAGACAGAGCATACTTCCCGATAGCATATGCTGAGGAATCGGCACCATTTTCCGTAATGGTAGCCTGCAGCTGCTTGCTGGAATTCCCGGATATCATGGAAAAAGTAGGGATCACATACTTCTTCACCGGGTCGGTGTCATCGACTTTGCTAAAACTGCTGTAACGGTCATAACGGGTTCCATGATAATCCTCACCATCCGTAAGCATACCATACTGTGCATCTTCACTCACATAATTGTAATGACCGCCTTCTCCGCGAAATACAAAATGACCGCGAAGTTCCACACTCCCGGAGCCATCCTCCTTCTCTTCATAATTGCTGAAGTTAAACGCTCCGTCCTGCCCTGACAGTCCCTTCAGGACCCCGTTTCCGGCATCGATCGCAGCCTTCATCTCCGCCATGGCATTCTGACGTTCCTTTGCGGAGACTAATTCAGACAGTTTTCTGCCTTCCGTCACCGGTTCTTCTCCACCGATCAGATATCCTATGGATGCATTCTTCTTATCCGGTACGATCTCCAGAATATGGAATACTTCCCCCGCATTCATGGTATCGGTTACCAGCTTTTCAATTCCGGGAAGCGTCGCTTCCTTCGCCATAGCTTCCATGGAGCCATAGCTTTGGCAGACTCCGGCTGCCAAAGCTATGGTAAGGATACCTGCTATGTACTTTTTGCATTTTTGTTTTCTCAAATGTTTCATTTTGTCTCACCGACTTAAGAATTATTTTTCTTTAACACAAGCATCAGATTTCGCTTAAGCTCCGGATGATTTACATCCCAAAATGACAATAATAAATATTCATTTTTCTGAACTTGTCCTCCCCATTGCGCCCAAGAACTATTATCTCCAATATTCACTTCCACGCTTGGCGGAGAATCATACAGACCATTTTTTCGAAGCGAAATCAAATCTGAGTATCCACCTGGTTTAATAGTGTGATCCTCTGTGCTAATATATTCTCCCGTAATCTTTGCATCAAGTTCCAACTTATGAGGTCCAATACCTTCTGCTTGATCTTTGTACTTATCCATAACAACGCTATAATTTGTAAAACCATAGAATTCGACCTGAATCTGGAAGTCATTGTCTGTCGGTATTACTATCTCCTTCACATGCTCACCCTTATAGAACAAAATATCAAATTTCGGAATCAAAATAGTCGTTTCTGCTACTAAGGTTGTTCCATCCAAAGACCATGCCTGGAGATTTAGATGGTATTCCTTATCCATATCAACATACCATTTTGCCCACACATCCGTTGTCGTCCCGATACGTTCTGTTGTAAAATCAAATGTACCATGATCTTTACATCCATCAATATCGTTATCTCCAAGTTCATAGGACGGCCATCTATCTCCAACACCCATATGTTTTAAAGGAGTTAATCCAACCATTGGATTTCTATAGCTAACCCCATTATGAGTACACGTGCTATATAAATCAGACTGCAAATCCGCGATCTTCCAAAGTACCTTTCCACCGTCTTGGTTATAGTTCTTAATACTACATGTAATCTTATCGTTTCTGTTTAATACAAACTGACTCGAATAAATATAAGGTGCCTCTTCAATAACTGCCGTCTTCAGATCCGGAACTACGATAACGATATCCAATACCACCATCACATCTTCAGAAAGCTTTACATTTGCCACGACTCTGACACCCGGATTATTCACATTGTACTGGGTGCCGCATCTCAATGTGGCTGTATACTGGGATTCATTCGGTCCCTCATTACCGGTGATCGTATATTTGCTCTGTGTAGGATCTTCCGGAATACTCCACACAATCTTAGGAAAGCCGTGTGCATAATCCGCCCAGGACGGCAGACATTCAATCTGTCCCGTATATCCTACTCTTTTAGAGTTTACATTCGGTTCACCCAGAGTATCCAGATCATACAATGTCAGTGTCTCCGCGATCAGCTTCGCATCATATTTGCCATCAATCACGCTATACGGTAATACATTCACCATTGCGGTATCTTTTATGCTCTTATCGTTACTGAGCATACAGGTCACCTGTAATACTCCGGTTCCCTCTTTCTGATTTCTGCCTACGGTAAGTACACCGTTTACGATCTTGGTATCGGCATCTTTGGTCACACCGTCCGCCGCCACATCCCAATCTACAGCCATGCCGGTTACTTCTTCTGTCTTACCGTTTTCCGTCTTGGTGACTGTGCAGGTAAAGGTCTTCTGCTGTCCCTGCATGATATTTTCTGCTTTGGGGCTGATGGAGATGGAATAATGCACGTTCGTCTCAACATTCACCACCGCCGTTGCAACCTTAGAGGTATCCGCCTTAGATGTACAGGTTACGGTCAGTACACCATCACCCAGCTGTTCGTCCAGAGCCACGGATAATTTGCCATCACTGTCAATGGTGCTGCCACATGCGCTTCCGTCAGCCTTGCTGACAGACCAGCTCACGCCCTGTGCCGTTGCTGCCTTTACTGCCGCACTGTCTCCGCTGAATTTATAGGTGAAGGTCTGGGATGCACCGCGGGCTACATTTGCCTTATTGGGGGCAATGGACAGTCCATCGATCCACACATATCCGTCACTCTCTTCGTCAGAGAGGTCATTACGAAGTTTGATGGTCTCGGAGACATTGTAGGACTTATCCTGGTAGACGAATGTCATCTCCAGTTTTACCTTGCGCTTCTCCAGATCGGTCAGGTCAATATTAAACGCTGTGACATATTCCGCCATCAGGGAAGGCGTTGCCTGGGAAGGATCAGAAGGATCTCCCCATGCCGTGATCTTGCCATCGACATCTTTTGTATTCGCCGCTTCGTACAGATATAGCTGGTTCGCCGATGCATATTCTGCTCCGGCAGTCTGCCCCTGCCAGCGGACCATATACACATTATCATTATTGCGCAAAAGTAATTCAGAAACAGGCACATTGTCCGCAACGGGATTCCCCGCTTCATCCACTGCCTGTCCGGTAGTCGTGCGGAAACTGATGCCACGTTCTACATCAATGATCAGGTCAATGAGCTGATTGGCAGTAAGCTGTGCTTCTTCCTGCAGGGTCAGTTCCTTGTTCCCTCTCATGTAAGAATTATTGCCGGCGATCACAAATGCTCCCACGGCTCCTGCAACAATACTCATGATTGCCAGTGAAACGATGATTTCTACTAATGTGAAACCCTTTTTACCGATATGCATAGTCAGCCTCCTTACTTAGATTGTTTTAAAATCTTGCCGGTTCTTCCTACCGGAGTGATCTCAATTTCTCTGTTCCCACCACTTACTGTCACTTTTTTACAATAAGTCTTATCCGTTCCACCTACACTGTTGGTGTTCTGTTCAAAAGCTCCCGAGGAACGGTTAAATACCAGGAATAGACCAATCTTCTCCGCATCGGTCTTGCTTCCGATATTTACATACGGTTCGCTTCCCTGTATGGTGCCGGCTTTCAGGTCATATTCCGTAGCGTCGCCTTCAAAGGTAACCTTAATTGTAATGGCATCATTTCCTACTGTGCGGTCTGACACTAACGTTCCTCCCTGGTAGATCTGTGCCTTATACTCTTTCTGTGTAGCATCATAATACAGTCGGAATTCTACCTGGTTCTGCTCTTTTCCCAAAGTAAGCACCCTGGTCCGTTCCAGGGTAGCTACGATCTCATCCGCACATTTATTTACTTTTCTGCCGGACAGAGAACCAACGGAAATGGAAAACACACCGACCAGAATCGCCATAATGGCAATTACCACGATGAGCTCCACCAGCGAATATCCTCTGTTGCTATTGTTTCTGCCAGTTTTCATATACAATCAGATCTCCCAGATTAATATCACTTTCTGAATATACCTTGCTGTCTCCACGCAGGTAACCTTCTCCCCCTCTTAAGAAATCCGTCACATGGTACTCATTACTTCCCGCCTGTGCGGTATATGTCAATACATGTAACACGGCCTCTCTGTCAGGTTGTACCTTCACGTTTTCACCCAAAGTGATATTACCTCCTGCCAGAATCGTGCCATTAAAGTTCTTATTGACAGTCACATTTCCCGTGGCAATGATCAGTCCGTCGAACTTGTCCTGTCCATTTCCCGTATAAATATAATCCCCCTGTATGATCAGGGCTTTATCTTCCGCATCCGATTCACCGAAATATCTTGCATCCGCTCTCTGCTGGGGTGTCAATGTTGTGTCTGCATTCAGAACGCTCTCATACTCCACAATCTTGCCATCATCCACCAGATTTTTGAAAATCGTTCTTTCTTTTTCTGCGGAAGACAGCTGTTCATAGACATCCAACATTTTCCTGCACAGAGCCTGGAACTTCGTCCGGTCGGTAGCAAGCAGGGACTGATATCCGCTGTTCTCTTCATCACTTGTCAGAGTTGCGCTGTGAAGCTTCCTCCCGGCATCCGATGTCTGTACGACATTGCCTGCCAGATGCATAATATAAGCTCCCGCCGCCTCATCGCGAATCTGAATATCGTTAGTATACAGGCTCGCATAAGCGTCCATGGTAGACTTATTGACATTGTAATAATCCTGAAAATACTTGTTTGCCTGCTGTCTTGCAGTATCAGAGTCTTTATCAAATGCAACGTAGAAATACACCAGCGTAATCTTACTGTTGATACGCTTGTAATATGTCCGGATATGATTCTCATCAATTCCGTAATATGCCAGATCATGTCCGCCCAGTTCACTGCAGGCTACATTCACTGCAACTTTTTTAACGCCTTTCTGATCAATATGATCCCGATACTGCTCCAGTGTCACCGGATTCGATACCTGGCTTAATACATTTTTACCGTCTTTGACACCAATACACGCTGCCGGTACCAAATAGGCAAGCTGATCACTCTTGACAGCGATGGACTGTCCCATAAGTAAATCCTGCTTATTTGCTGCATCATTGCGATAGGTATCTGCATCGGTAAGCTGATCATCCGTTTTGCTTAATGCAATATAGGTATTGCCTGCCAGAGACAGGTTCTTCAGCTTGCCCAGATCCAGTTCTGTATCTTTACCATTGACTACGATTGCACTGCTGGCACTGTCATCCTGACCACTGCCAAAGCCTATGTATTTTCCGATATATTCTTCTCCGTCTACGGTTCCTGCACGGAATATATTATTTTCTCCGGCAATCGTCAGATCCCCGGATACATAGACATCATTGCCTGCAAAATCAACGGTACTGCTTCCACCGTTGGCACCGCCATGCATGGAAATCGTTCCTGCCCATAATTCTCCGTATTTGTCGGTAGACAAGTCTGCTCCCTGTCCTACATACAGATCCCCTGCTACTACCATCCGCTTGCCGGCATTCGCCTGATCATCGCTTACTTCTTTCAATGCCAGGCTGACATTATAACCTTCGCCTGCAGTCTTGCTGCCCACGATCATCTCTTTTGCGTAGAAGCTTCCTGCAATCTCATTGTTGCTGATATTATTCACATTTGCCGGGATCACCTGTAATGTATCATTTGCAATCAATGAAAAAGATGTCAACGCCGGCAGAGACACAGACTGTGCAAATTCCATATCCGGCATTTTCACGCGCAGATCCGTCTGAATCACAGACACATAACCGGAGGCGTCGGTATAGGTCACCTTCAGGTTACAATAAGACAGCCCGTCCGTATATAATTTCGTATTACCGTGGGGAATATCATCCAGTGTCAGCCCCGGATCATACACTGCATTTCCATCTGCATCAATGGTAAATGTATGCATATTTCCGCCGACTCTGCCACCTACTATATTCCCGTCTGCATCGCGTTTCACACAGTATTCTACTTTATTGCCGGCAGATACTTCATAAGTTACTGTAAGAGTCGTATCCTCTGCCATGTCATCCGACAGATATGCAAACATTACCACCGGATTGTACACATCCTGTACCATAGATCCAGAGCCCTGCTTTATTCCATAATATTGCTGCATCTTGGATAAAAATCCATAACGCAGATTTACCATTTTCTCTTCCATACTGACAGAATCATAATTCAGCAGAATATTCTGATAAGCTGTTCCGATGGATTCGGATACTCTGCTCTGCATTCCCACACGAATCTCATCCAGTACCGTTTCTGCAGAATAGAAGTTATCTTTTGCCTTCAGGTTATTTACTTTCATCTGATAGTTCAGCATAGACATATACATCAGGACACTGGCTAAAATGCCGATAAAGGCCATAGCCATGATCACTACGATCATAGCCGAGCCTTTATTCTTCCGTTCCTTATATTGTTGTGCCAATTGTCTGAACTTCTTACTCATATCTATGTCCTTCCGGTATGAAAATGTAATGAAATCTACTATTGAACTACAGTACCGTCCATGGTAATCAGCGGAGTGCCGCTGTCCTTCATTCCCTGTTCATATACCTTTACTCTGATATCATATATATGATTTTTCTGTATTTTCGGAGTCAATGTGTCTGCGGACAGAATCGTCAGTACCTTTGCCCCATCGGAACCTGCAGGCTGATAGTCCGTCTGGTCTTCCTGACGATAGGCTTCTCCGGATCTGGTATGTCCGGAAATTCCCAGATTATAAAAAGTATACTTAATATTTCTGTCCGGCAGCAGATTGGTCCGTAATCTACATGCTGCGTTGCCTTCCGATGTGATCCAGTCCGGATGACTCTCCTTCAGAATATATTCTGCGCCGTAATTTAACTTGCGGAAATTCCAGTTAGAGAAGGATTCCTGCATCTCGGTCTCCCTGGCAATCGACAATTCCTGCTTTACCAGAAATACATTCGTCTGCACATTATCCGGATTATTTACGATCACGGTATCTACAACTCTGGGACTGGTAGCTGCTTCATACCGGGGCTGCATACAGATAATAATATTCGCCAGTTGGGACAATCTCTTATCCGCATCTGTCAGTATGGCACCGGTATCTGCCTTTGCCTTTAATTCTGCCGCTCTCTTACGCACATTCTCCTCATTGGAGAAAATGATGGCATCGTTTCCAGTCTGCGGATAGTCTCCATATGCAGGGCCCTCCAACAGACTCGTATCGCAATGGTACTGTGATCTGGCAGTCACCAAATAAACATCCGTCTCCAGTTCTCCCGCACTACCGAGATCCAGTTTCACACGACTGCTGTCAATGGTAATCTCTATGGTCTTAGTCACATTTTCTGCCAGGCTGACGGCAAGCTGTGCAATCTGATCTTCGGTCATTCCTTCTATGTTACTGCCACTGTGTTGAAGGAAATACTGATACGCTTCTCTTGATGCATCTTCTGATTCTGTGTAGACAGCATTCAGGCTGCCTGCCAGATTCTGAATATCTACCTGCTTTTTCTCATTGATATCCACATATTGTGTCACTGTGGGATCCAACTCTACAACTACATCATAGGTACCTGAGGTAGTAGATTTATCGTCCTGCTTACTAAATATCCATTTACCGTCTGCATCCTCTTGTGCCGTAAAGCCGGCATCCCGGTACTGCTTTGCCATTTCCTCTATGGAATACGCCTCGAAGTCCTCCATAACATCTTCCGCGATGGCGGTTGCATGCATGGTATTTCTCGCCTTGGCGCTGGTACGGGCGCTAGTTACAAAGCTATGCAGCAGCGGCACTACGATAATTGCCAGAATTACGATTGCAATCAACAGCTCCACCAGGGAAAATCCACCATTATTCAGTTGTTTTTCCTTAGTGTGCTTCTGCATCGTGTTTACTCCATATTTCCGAAAATCGTATCTACTCCTAAGCCGACTCCGGAGATATCCGGTTCAGTGTAGATTTTATCAGTGCCCTGCAGATAATAAGATGACAGGTTCATGCTGCCGGAGAGCATTCCGGTCTCCGCATTGTAACCAATGCTGATTCCATGGACACTCTTGCGTTCCTGTAAACTGTAAATATAACGGATCAATCCCTTGAAGTCGTTATAAGTACATTCAATACTGATACTTAAAGGTACTTCATACATATGTGTATCTGCATATGTAGTTGCCTCTGTGGTGATTGGCCCACTTGTTACTGTGGTGTCAGCAGATGCTTCTGTTTCGTCTGCGGATGCAGTATCAGCGGCTGTCGTATCTGTGGTCTGTGCTGCGGCATATACCACCTCACTGCTCTCACCAAATGCAATGCTTGCAACGGTGGTCCTGGTCATGCCTTCCAGAGTATTGATCATCATGATGCTGTCTTCCGGTAAAATATCTGCCGGATAACGGTTTTCAAAAGAGATTATATAATTCCTCATTTTCTCCGTTGCAGCAATGTAATCCGCCTTACGTTCCTCCAACACCTGCAAGGTTGCTACCTGTGATGCCAGTGATGCATTCTGGGACTCCAGCGCATCTGATTTTTCATTAAACTTAGCATATACCAGGAAATACGTACACACAGCAATGAGAATACCGATTACTGCAACTAAAAGTTGTATTTCACTTTTTTTAACTTTCATCTGTTATCTGCCTCCCACTTTACTGTGCTGTCTGGGTGGAACTAAGTGTTTCACCGTTCTCTTCTGTCTCGTCTGTCAGTTCTTTATAGGTACCGCTGATACTGAAGGTCACCATGGAATTGCCGGCTTCATCTGTACTGTCTGTAATACCGCTGACAGATACTTCCTCAATACTCTTCATATTCCGAATATTTTTGATGGTCTCTGCCGCTGCCGGTTTGCCAACTACGGTTACAGACATGCTGATGCCGGTATCATCGGAGCTGAAGCTGTTGGTATAGAAGCTATCCGGCAGGATCTGTTCCAGTTCGTTAATAAATTCTACCAGGTTCTCATTGGGAGTCTCCGTGTAGTCATACAGATACTGGTATTTATCATACTGTGCCGCTGCAGCCAGGTACTCATTATATACTGCCTGCGCGGGCTGCAGTTCCTGCACTTTTGCCTGCAATGCCACATTCTCTGCCGCGTTTCCGAGATATCTGCTCACGGAAGTCACTGCCATGGCACCGGATAGGATGATTCCGAGGATCAGTACTGCCACGCTGACGAAGGTGTAGTTCGTGCCGCTGACTACGGTCATGCCCTTGGCCTTCTGCTGGCTCTTATCGATCAGTCCCACGGGGGCAAGTACTGCGCCCAGGCAGGAAATATAGGCTGCGGGTCTGGTGGAACGGATGGCCTTGCTCATGCCGATCTTGTCATCCATCTCAGACAGGGTATGTACCTTACGCTCCAGGCAGTTGGTGAACAGCTTGCTCATGCCGCTGAAGCTGCCGCCCAGGCCGGTAACGTAAGTCTTCTCGATAGGTGTATCACCATTTCTGGAATCATAGAAATCAATAACACGGCTGACGCCGACGATCAGGGGTTCCAGGGAAGCGGTGATTTTCTGTCTGGCCGCTGTCACTTCGATATTGCCGGCATCTTCGTCTTCCCAGCGTCCGGCATTTTCCTCCCAGAGCTTATCTCCCTGATGGAGTACTCTGTTCAGGCAGGTCTTCTTCTGGAAACGCTCTACCGCGCTCATGGGATCGTTCACGGCATAGGCACCGGAAGCGATCATGGTCTCGATGGCATCCTGCACGCCGTATGCCACAGTTCTCTGCAGCAGCACCTTGCCGGCGGAAAGCACGGTCACGATGGTGCTGTTCTCATCGATCTTGATCATCATGGTAACGGTTTCGGTCTTCTCGTCACGAAGGATCTGGTACAAGCTGTTGCTGCTGTAATCGAAGCACTCAACCTCCCAGCCGCACATCTGCGCCAGCTGGTAATAGCTGTTTAACAGCGCCTTGGGCACTGCCAGTGCCATGACACGAAGCTTTCCTTCCTCGGTCAGTCCGCCTGCCAGATAATGTCCGATCTCATACTGGGTCAGATCCACAGGGAAATAATCGTTCGCGTTGGTCTTCACCAGTGCCTCGATCTTGCTCGCCTTCACGTTCGGGATCTGTACCTCACGGCTCGCCACTCTGGTAGAGGAAATGGTGAAGATCACTTTCTTCGTGCGGATGCCGTTCGTACCCAGCGCGTTCACCAGGTGATCCGCATACTCCTGCGTCGGCTGCAGCATACCGTCCACCACAACGCCTTCCGGGGTCTCGACGGTCAATACCTTATAGACCTTCGGTTTCTTCACCTTATAGTCGATCTCGCAGATCTTCGTAAAGGAGTTACCGATCTCAATACTCAATACGCGATTGTTCATTGCCATGCTTCTACCCTTCCTCTTATCGGTTCTTTATCGTATTTGGGACAGAAAAAGTGTCCCAAGAACTTTCTAATCTCATATCAGATGTAAGTACCCGGTCTCTAATGATACAGACTCAGATACCACTGTAAGAATTCATTGCCCCACAGGACAGCGACTGCCACCCCTGCGGAAAGATACGGTCCCATGGCGAGGACATGCCCTTCGCCGCTTACTTTCATACGGATCAGATGGATCACGGAACCAATGATACATCCCAGTAAAAATGCGAAAATAATCAATTTCCAGCCGAGCAATAGTCCGCAGACCGCCATCAGCTTCACATCACCGCCGCCAATGGCTCTGCCACCGGTAGCGTAATACAGAATAAGTAAAAATACACTGACACACAGGAAGCCGATCAGGAAATCCAGCCACTGTGTATAGTGGAAAGCTCCATGGATCAGCCCCAGTGCCAGTAAAAATAAGTTAAATCCCACAGGGATCTCATATGTTCTGAAATCAATCACACTTAAAGCAAGAAGTGCACTAAACAACAAGCAGTAGACTAGGGAATCCACGCTCATCCCATACTTCCAGAATACGAGCAGGTACAGCACTCCGTTCAGTGCCTCGATGATGGGGTACTGAGCGGAGATATGTGCCTTGCATTTCCGACATCTGCCTCCCAGCGCCAGGTAGCTGAACAGCGGTACAAGGTCGTACCACCGCAACTGATAACCGCAGTTCATGCAGTGAGACCTGGTCGTTACAATATTCTCTTTTTTCGGAATGCGGTAGATCAACACATTGAGGAAGCTACCGATCACGATTCCATAAAGGAAAATCACTATGTAGAGAAGAATTGTTGGGAGCATGTCAGGTGCCTTTCAAAATTAGTTTATAGTTATGGTCTGACTATCTGTTGTATATTTGCCACCCGAAATTGTTACAGTAACTTTTGAATCAGATACAATCTGATACTGAATAGTTACTTTAGTCGCATCTTTATCATACTTTAAATCACCAACCAATGCGTTATGGGTAGTTTCGCCTAAAATTTCGTATACATTTTTCCAAAAGTCGCTTGCACTAGCATCTGGTAATTTTTCTGCTGCAGTCATTGTTGCCGGTGCAGTCACTGCCGGATCCAACATTGTATTGGTAATTGCACTATGAATGCTGTCAGCCAACTGAGTATCTGCAGAAATTTTTGACTTATTAAGATACTTTACATATTGAGGTGCCAGTACACCTACCAGTACTGCCATGATAGCAATAACGATGATCAGCTCTACCAGGGAGAAACCTTTGTTTGTTAAGCTCTTCTGTTTCTTGTTCATAATAACATTCTCCTTTTTATGTGTTTTTTAATTTCAGGGTAGTAAGTTTTCCGCCCCATTTATTAATTATCGTCCTGTCCCTACACAGGACGGATAATCCAATATAATTACATTGCATCCAGTGCTTCATACATGGACATCATAGGCATCATACATGCAGCCAACAATCCGCCGACTACAACAGCCAGTACAATGATGATCATAGGTTCCAGTGCTGCCATGAGGGACTGTACTTCCATTTCCACTTCTTCCTCATAATAATCGGCAAGCTTGTCCAACATTTCCTCTGTATTACCGGATTCTTCACCGATACGGATCATCTGATACACCATGGGAGGAAATAATCCACTCTCCTGTAAAGGTCTGGACAAGGGCATACCTATGGTAATTTCTTCCTTTGCATCTTCTAATGCCTCTTTGAAGTATACATTGCTCATAACCCCGGATACAATGTCCACTGCCTCAATCAGTGGTACTCCGGCACCCATTAGTGTACTTAATGTACGAGCCATCAGAGAAGACGCCGACTTAATAGTAAGCTTACTAAACAGAGGAATCTTTAAAGCAATTTTACCAAAGAAATGTTTTCCAACATCTGTTTTGGCAAATGCTCTGATTGCAAACACAATAACTGCAATAACCGGTACAATAATAAACCAGTAATTGATAATACCATGGCTCAAATTCACATAAAATTGTGTGATCCATGGAAGTTCTCCACCAATCTGGCTGAACATGTCCTCATAAGAAGGAATAACTTTAACCAGCATTACAATCGTAACAATAATTGCGACCACACACACTGCTATTGGATAAATCATTGCTTTTTTTACCATAGCCTGTGTCTTATGGGACTTTTCCAGCTGTGTAGCCACACGATCCATAGCCGTATCCAGACTACCGGACGCTTCACCAGCAGCCACCATGTTCACCATGATCGCCGGGAATACTTTCGGGTGCTCTGCCATGGAATCTGCCAGGGTCTCACCCTTTTCCACGCTGATGCGGACTTCCTTCAGTGCATCCTGCAATCTCTTGTTCTCTGTCTGTTCGCAGAGCATTTTCAGGGATTCGAGGATGCTGACGCCCGCTTTGGTCATGCTGACGAACTGGCGGCACATGACGCTTAGATCCCTGGCCTTGGGCCATCCGCCGATCTGGATGTCGATGTCTTTCGTCAGGAAGCTCTGTTCTCCCAGATCGATAACGGTCAGCTCCTGCCTTCTCAGTTCTGCCATTGCCAGATCTTTGTTATCCGCTTCCAAACTTCCCTTTACTTCTTTTCCAGCCTTTGTGATGGCCTTGTAACCATAGGTTGCCATGTGCCTTCCCTCCAATTACGTCTCTATCTTTAACTATCTCCCCAACTATGTAAGACGTGCCCCGGTCCTAAAAAGGTCCTGGTTTTTGAAAAATTTTTATAAATTTTGAGAAATTTCTATAAAATCTTGCGGTTTTTATAGAATTATACGTCAAATGATACCTTTACCATCTCGGAGAAGGAGGTGGTGCCGTCCAGTACGTAGTCCGTGGCACTCATACGCAGGGTATGCATTCCTTCTTTTAATGCTTCTTCCTTTAATATATCGGCACCTTCCCGCTTGCTGATAATGGTCTTCAGCTTCGGAGTGATCTGCATGATCTCGTAGACACCGATTCTTCCTTTAAATCCGGTATTGTCACATTTGCTGCAGCCGCAGGGTTCGTAGATGGTTACATTTTCCTCTTCCTTCAGCCCCATGAATTCTTTTTCATCCCTGGTGGCCTGCTTCGGCTTTTTACAGAAGGGACAGAGTCTGCGGACCAGTCGCTGTGCGATAACGCCGATGACGGAGTCTGCGATCAGGTAGGATTCGATACCCATGTCCTCCAGTCGGGTGATGGTGCTGGCGGAGGAGTTGGTATGCAGGGTACTTACGACCAGGTGTCCGGTGATGGATGCCTGTACGGCGATGCTGGCGGTCTCCTGGTCACGGATCTCACCGATCATGATGATATCCGGGTCCTGTCGCAGGATGGAACGCAGTGCCGTCGCGAAGGTGAGGTCTGCCTTGGTGTTGACCTGTACCTGGTTGATACCGTCGATGTTCGCCTCGACAGGATCTTCGACGGTGATGATGTTCACATCTTCTTTGTTCAACTCGCTCAGTGCGGTATACAGGGTGGTGGACTTACCACTTCCGGTAGGTCCGGTTACCAGGATGATACCGTGAGGATTTTTCAGAATGTAGTCAAACTGTTTTAATTCGTATGGTTTGAAGCCTAACTGGCTCTTGTCGCGGTTCAGTGCACTCTTCGCTGCAAGACGCATTACAACTTTTTCCCCATATACGGTAGGCAGGACGGATACACGGATATCGTATTCCACGCGGTCTACGATCTGGGTGATACGTCCGTCCTGGGGTTTTCTCTTCTCGGAGATATCCATGCCGCCGATAATCTTGATACGGGCGATGATGGCGGACAGTACGTTGACACCGTATCTCGCTCTCTCATAGAGGGCACCGTCGATACGGTAACGGACACGGATAATATTTTCCATAGGTTCGATATGGATATCGGATGCACGCTGGCGGACGGCCTTTTCTATCATGTCCTTGACCAGCATAACGATGGGGGAGCTGTTGATGTTCTCCTCCGTGGCGATATCTTCCACCACATCCAGCTTTTTCTCTTTGGCGTAGGCAGCCAGTGCCTCGGTTACTTCTTCCTGACCGAAATATTTATCGATCGCCAGCATGATGCTGCGGGTGGTGGCTACTACGGGCTCCACCTGGAAGTTGGTGATGATATTGATGTCATCGATGGCGTTGTAATCCAGGGGATCCGCCATGGCGACCATGAGAACGTTGAAGTTATTCTCCTTGTATCCGAAGGGGAAGATCTTGTTCTTCTTCAGGACGTTGACCGGTACCAGATTCAGCACTTCCTTGTCCACAGTGGCGCTCTGGAGATCGATCATATCCAGATCCAGCTGTTTGCTCAGTGCTCTCGCCAGGTCATCCTCCGATACGATGCCTTCATCTACCAGGAATTCTCCCAACTTCTTACCCTGACGGGCGGGATTGTCCAACGCCTGCTGCAGCTGTTCATTCGTGAGAACACCGCTGTTTACCAGTAATTCGCCTAAACGGACCTTTTTTCTGCCTAATTCCATGATCATTCACCTGTTACTTTTACATATTTGGGATATCTGCATAATTGTAGCATTTTTCGTTACAACTTACAATTTTTTTGGCTCAACACTAAAATATTATAGCATATTTTAGATTTGTGTAAATTGTTTTTAGTACTTTTGTTGCAATTTCTGTGAAAAATTATATTCCCAGCTCCTGATGAAAATAGATAAGCGGCGAATATGTATATCTTCTTTTGAATTCCCGCGGATCCATTTTTCTGCTTCCTGATACATGCTGTACATATTCTTCTACAAACGTCATTGCCTCTTCTTTGATACGGTCGAGATATTTTATCGTCTCGTTAAATTCATCCTTATCAATAAGAGCATCTTTCGTATCAATATATTCACTTTTGGTTATGATAACTATTTTGGTGTAATCAAGACCCGATCTATGGCTTTTGGATCTCTGAGATTTTTTGAACTTAAAAGAATATGGATGTGATATTTCGCTTCTGTATGGCACACATATATAATAATCATAATGCGATTGAAACAGTAAACAATTGTATGCCCGTTGGTTCTTTTTCAATATTTCATGGTATGGTGGATCAGGATGTTCCTCATAGAAACGTGGTGTTAATTTTAAAATCTGATAATCATTTTCCGGTAAATTCATTTTTCCTCCTTCGTAGAATGTAAAAAACGAGAGGCTATTCAGCCTCTCGCCAAATCCTTCATCGCTCGGTCAATTTTTATTTTACCGTCCTGTCGGAACCGTCACAGGACTCA
>CAMEOT010000002.1 GCA_945929965.1 uncultured Lachnospiraceae bacterium | reverse complement strand
GCGGACAGCCTTCCCGCTGAAGCGTGCAGGCTGTTCCGTTCAAGCGGAATACGCAGTTCCGGTAAATTCACGTTACTCAATTGTATCGGAGGCTTGGATACAGTAGATTCCGGATCGATTGTCGTAGACGGGATGGAAGTGGCAGGACTTGGAAATTTGTAGGATGCAGTGGATATTGAGTAAACGGGTACTTCGAGATATCAGGGAAAATCTCCTGCGATATCTGGCACTGTTTTTCCTGATGTCACTGGTCATGTATATGGTAGTGGCAATCGTGGGAGCAGCAGGGACGATCATGCAGGGAACAAAAGAGAGTGGCAGGATTCATCATAGGGAGGATGGACAGTTTGGAGTATTTGTCCCACTGACAGACGATGAGATCGCTCAGATTACGGAGAAAGGTGTGACATTATGGGTATAATCTGGATGTGACAGTGCTGGGGATTGATGATGACAATCCGTATTTCCCCATAGTGACCGCCGACAAGAAAAATGAAATCGTGATATCCAGTGCTGCGGCACAGAAATTCGGTGTGAAGGTGGGCGACAAGCTGGTGCTTTCCGATGAGGTGAATGAGAGAGATTATGCTTTTACTGTGAAAAATATTGTGAATTTTACATCCGGCGTCCATGCTTTCCTGGATAGGGATGTCATGCAGGAATTGTTTGATCAGGAGGACGATTATTATAATGTAGTGTTTGCGGATCATGCACTGGATATTGATAATGGCAGATTATATGCCACAGTATCCAAAGAAAATGTGGAGGAAAGTTCACAGATTTTTACAGATATGATGGGACCGATGGTGGTAATGCTCGTGGCAATATCTGCGCTGATTTTTATGATCGTCATGTACCTGATGATGAAAGTGATGATCGATCGTTCCGCCTTTTCCATTTCACTGATGAAAGCATTCGGTTACCGTAGAAGGGAGATCCGAAAACTCTATCTGGATGGGAATTTCTATGTGATTCTGCTGGGGGCGCTGATCTGTGTTCCACTGGCAAAATGGAGCATGGATCTGGTGTATCCGTATTGCATTGCAAATGTTGCTATCGGTATGGACTTAAAGTTCACGCCGCAGATATATATCATGATTTATGGTGGAATTTGGTTATGCTACATGGTGATCAATTTCCTATTGGTAGGCAGATTGAATAAGCTGGTACCCGCGGAGGTATTAAAGAACAGAGAGTAGATTTACAAAGCCTCTCATCCAAATGGGTGAGAGGTATTTTTTTGCCTTTTTTGTAATTATATGTTGACATAATGGACGTAGAATGATATAACAATACTAATCCTATCGGATAGATGGGAATAATATGAATAGTATGAAATAAATGCAGGAGGAGACAAGTTATGAAAAACAACATCTTAAAAAAGACAGTAGCAGTATTGGCAGCAGGAACAATGGCGGTATCTCTTGCTGCATGTGGTAATGCGGATCAGAGCGCAGGCGGGGCACAGACCGGCGTCCAGGGCAGTACAACACAGGAGAGTGCAGCACAGAGCGATGCAGCCCAGGGCAGTGCAACTTCAGACAATACGGAGAAGACCAAAATTATCGTAGCCACCACGGGAACCGGTCCCAGCCCCTTTATTTTTCAGGGAGACGATGGCAATCTGGACGGTTATGATATCGCAGTGATCAAGGAAATATTCTCCGGACTGCCTCAGTATGAGCTGGAGTTCCAGACGACAGAGTTCGCATCTATTTTCACCGGAATCGATGCAGGATATTATCAGATGGGCGTGAATAACATTTCTTATAATAAAGAGAGAGGCGAAAAGTACTTGTTCTCAGATGTGTACAGTGTAAGTACCTACGGTATTCTGGTCAGAGATGATAATACCGATATTCAGACACTGGATGATCTGCCGGGACATACTACAGAGACCTCTCCGACCAGCTATAATGCTTCCATGTATCAGTCCTACAATGAGGCACATCCCGATGCACAGATCGAGGTATCTTATATCGAGGATTCCAATAATACACCGTTGAGTGTATCCGACGGCAAGATTGATTTTGAACTGTTTTCCAAGACCACACTGCAGTCCCAGGTAGCGGAATACGGACTGACCAATGTCAAGATCATTGACGTGCCCATTGAAGATTCCACTGCATTCATGGATAAATTAAGCGGTAACTTCTTCGTGGTATCGAAAGAGTATCCTCAATTGGTGGAAGACATCAACACTGCATTTGAAGCAGCGCTGGAGGAAGGCAGGATTTTGGAGATATCCAAACAGTATCTGGGTGACGATGCTGACAACAATACGATTCTGAACAGAGAATATATCGAATTTGCAAAAGAGTACATTGCAAACGATCAGGCTGCAACCAACTAAACTAACATAAGGCAAAGGGGCATAAGGTTATGCTGAATATATTTGATCCATCAGTAGTAATTGACGATATCGGTGTTTTGATCGGCTATATTCCCATTACGCTGGGACTGACTGCAGCGGCGGGAATCGTGGGACTGATCTTAGGATTTCTGTTGGCAATAATACGGACCCGCAGGATTGTGGTGTTACATCAGATCGCGGGAGTATTCATCTCACTGATGCGCGGAACGCCTATTCTGGTACAGTTATATGTGACCTATTTTGGTATTCCTATTATAATTAAATACATCAACTACTATCAGAACAAAAATATTCAGATAGCCGAGATCCCGGCGATTCTTTACGCTATCGTAGCGCTGGCGCTGAACAACGCGGCATTCTGCTCGGTCATCATCCAGTCTTCCTTAGAAGCGGTGGATAAGGGTGAGATCGAGGCGGCAATTGCACTGGGCATGACAGGACCCCAGAGAATGTTCCGGATCATTCTGCCGGAAGCAGCGGAGATCGCTCTGCCCTCGTTGGGCAATCAGATCATAGGTCTGGTCAAGGGAACCTCCTTAGCATTTACCTGTGGCGTCGTGGAGATGACTGCAGAGGGTAAATTGCTGGGAGCCAGAGGTTACCGGTACTTTGAGGCATATGTTGCACTGGCGATTCTGTACTGGGTGATCACCATTGTGCTGGAACAGATCATCCGTCTGGTGATGAACAGGGTACGGGTACCCGATGTGGTCGGCAAAGAAGGCAAGACGGCAGAGAAAAACCAGAAAAACAAAGGGGGTGTCCTGTAATGATCAGAATGGAAAACATAAGGAAATCCTTTGGAGATAATACAGTCCTCGACGGCATCAGCTTTGATATAGAAAAGGGCGATGTGGTGGCAATCATCGGACCCTCCGGCACCGGAAAATCCACACTGTTACGCTGCATCAATATGCTGGAGACCCCGGATGAAGGGAAAATTGCCATCGATGATTTTGAACTGGATTATCAGAAAGTGAACCGCAAGGATCTTCTGGTGCTCCGCAAGAAGACTACCATGGTATTCCAGAGTTTTAACCTGTTCCGTAAGAAGACAGCACTGCAGAATGTCATGGAAGGACTGACCCAGGTGCAGAAGCTGTCCCACGCGGAGGCGGAAGAAATCGCACTGAAACAGCTGGAAAAAGTAAAGATGCTGGAACGCAAGGACTATTATCCGAAGCATCTGTCTGGCGGACAACAGCAACGTGTCGCCATCGCAAGAGCCATCGCCATGCAGCCCGAGTTGCTTCTCTTCGACGAACCCACCAGTGCCCTGGATCCGGAACTGGTAGGAGAAGTGTTGGAGACGATCCGGGAGATCGCCAAAGCAGGCAACACGATGTTAATTGTCTCCCATGAGATGAATTTCGTAAAAAATGTAGCAACCAAGGTGATTTTCATGGAGAGCGGCAAGATCGTAGAGATGGGTACCCCACAGCAGGTCTTCGTAAACCCGAAAAATGAAAGGACGAGAGACTTTTTGATTAAAAACAGTATTGTGATTCCGCCGGAGTTTTCAATCTGATGATTTTATACAAGCGACGGATCCCGGGAGAGAGATATGGAATATAAATATAACGCACTGGAGACCGCAAAGGCGGCTATGAGATTTATTAATACGAGGAAAAGACAGGCACCGGAAGGTATCTATTTTTCCTTAGAGGATGGCGAGACGGGACATGCTTCCTACTACGATGAGATCTGTCTGTATGCGGGAGCATCCGGAATCCTTTGTTTTCTGCTGGGGCTCTATGATGCCACTGCGGATCGGGAGTACCTGGAGGAGGCAAAAGAAGTTGCCAGATACCTGCAGTACCGCTGGAATCACCAGAGAACCTTAAAGAGAAACTTCTCTCAGTATGCTTTTTCCAGCGGCTGGAGCGGCGCAGGATTCGCACTGTTGCAACTGTATCAGGTGACCGGGGAGCAGACTAATGCGGACACGGTGAATTCTATCGTGGAACAGGCAATCCGGGATGCCAGACCGGCCGCATCCGGAGAGGGCTATGAGTGGTCTACCTTCCAAGGAATTGTCGGCAATGCGGGAACCGTACTTTTTCTGCTGAAAGCGGCGGAAGTCCTGCAAAACAAGAAATTCCGGGATTTTGCACTGGATGCCGGACAGATCTTTTTACATCAGGGAAGATCTATGGGAGATGGCAGGATCGTTTACCAGGGAGTGGATCCTACGTATTTTGGTGCCGGGAAGGATTATATCGATCCGAATTTCCCCATGGGAACCGGAGGAGTTGCCTTTGCTCTGCTGAAGCTGTATGAAGCAAGCGGCGACAAGCGATTTTTAGATGCAGTGACGGGGGTGACAGAATATATGGATACGGCAGCGGTGAAAATGAAAGCCGGAAAATTATTGCCCCACGGATTGCCGGACAGAGGAGACCTGTTCTATGCGGGATATTGTCACGGACCGGCGGGAACCAACCGTTTCTTTTATCAGCTATATCAGATGACCGGGGATGAAAAATATAAAAAAGAGATTGAAGACCTGACAGACGGCATGGAATCGCTGGGAGTTCCGGCGAAGCAGAGTGCCGGCTACTGGAATGTACTCAATATCTGCTGCGGTACCGCGGGCATTCTCAATATGTATCTGGGGCTCTGGGCAGCTTTTGGAGAAGACAGATATTATGAGAAGGCACAAGAATGCGAAAAGATCCTGTTAGACCGGGCAATCTACGAAGAGACAGAAGCAGGTCTGACTGCAAAATGGCAGTTCGCATTAGACCGTGTGGCACCGAATGTACTGACCACTCCCATCGGATTCTTAGACGGCGCTGCGGGCATCGGTGCGATGCTGTTGCAGATGCATGGTGCCGAGAACGGCAATTTCAAAGCGATGAGAGCAATTGACGATCCATTTCCCGCGAAAAGGAGATAAAGATACATGGAACGAAAGTTGATCAAAAATGCCACAGTGTTTGACGGAAAAAGCAGTAGATTACAGAAACATGCCAATATCGTCATCGAAGGAAGCCTGGTAAAAGAAATCTATACGGGAGAGATCTCGGAAGAGGGATTTGCTAAGATCTATGATGCGAAAGATCATTTCGTGATGCCGGGACTGACGGATGCCCATGTGCATGTCTCTCATAATGTGCCCATCGGAAGTGAGGAGCAGCGGATCGATGACATGGCAGTACGCAGTGTGCGCTATGCATACGATATGCTGATGCGTGGCTTTACCACTCTGCGGGATGCCGGCGGTGTCACAGTGGGATTGAAGCGCAATATTGATAACGGCTACCTGGACGGCCCTAGAATTTTTCCTTCCAATGCCTATATTTCTCAGACCTGCGGACACGGTGACTGCAGAAAAAGCCGTGCGGAGACCAGACTGCCGGACGGTAATTTTCTCAATGCCACCTTACAGTACCGCGCAAATTATATTGCAGATGGTCCTGCGGAGATGCTGCGGGCGGTGAGAGAGCAGCTGTTTTTAGGTGCATCCCAGATCAAGCTGATGGCGGGCGGCGGTATCAGCAGCAGATATGATCCTTTGGATACGGTGCAGTTTACTTATGAAGAGATGAAGGCAGCCGTAGATGCAGCGGAAGATTACGGAACCTATGTCATGGCGCATCTCTATACCCCGAAAGCCATGCAGCGTGCAGCAAAAGCGGGAATCAAAAGCTTCGAGCATGCAACTATGATGGACGACGAGACCGGACGTATCATCAAAGACCTTGGAATCTGGGTGATGCCGGGACCCCAGTCCCAGCGTCCCGTGACATCCCACGGGCCACAGCCGGATCATGTGATCCGCAAGGCAGAGCGTGTGAAAGCGGGCTGCGAGATTGCCACAGAGGTGATCAACAAGTACGATCTGCCTATCGTGTTCGGCACGGATTCCTTCGGTGATCCACATTTCGCGGAGGAACACCAGCTGGAGGATTTCCGGTATTTTAAGAGACGTTTCGGAAGCTTCAAAGGTCTCGTGGCAGCTACCGGAAACGCCCATGAACTCTTCAAACTTTCCACCTACCAGAACCCGTACCCGGAGGGGAAGATCGGTGTGCTGGAGGCAGGTTCTTTTGCCGATATCCTGATCGTAAATGGTAATCCCATAGAAGATCTGGATGTATTGTCAGTACAAGACAATATGTTGTTTATTATGAAGAATGCGAAAGTATATAAAAACAGGCTATAACGGATTATGAAAGGAAGCGGCGGCAGGGATGCCGCTGCTTTTGGCGCAATTCACAGATTGAATCTTAAAAAAAAGTATGGTATGATATAGGGCAGAACTGAAAAACGCGGAAATTACGGAGGTTTTGCATAGAATGGAACAGTACAAGCAGGAATTTATTGAGTTCATGGTGGATTGTAAGGCATTGAAATTCGGAGAGTTTACCTTAAAGAGCGGTAGAAAGTCTCCTTTCTTTATGAATGCGGGTGCGTATGTCACCGGTTCTCAGCTGATGAAGCTGGGTGAGAGCTATGCCAAAGCAATTCATGATACTTACGGCGATGATTTCGATGTATTGTTCGGACCGGCATATAAGGGAATTCCCATCAGTGTTGTAACTGCAGTGGCTTACAGCAAATTATACGGCAAAGAGGTTCGTTACTGTTCCGATCGTAAGGAAGAGAAGGATCACGGCGCAGACAAGGGAAGCTTCCTAGGTAGTTCCTTAAAAGACGGTGACAGAGTTATCATGATCGAGGACGTTACCACTTCCGGTAAGTCTATGGAAGAGACGGTTCCCAAGGTAAGAGGAGCTGCCAACGTAGAGATCGTTGGTCTGATGGTATCCCTGAACCGTATGGAGAAGGGATTGGGCGGTAAAGTCAGCGCACTGGAAGAAATTAAGGAAAAGTACGGCTTCGATGCACATGCCATCGTGACCATGCAGGATGTTATAGATCATCTGTACAACAGACCTTACAAGGGAGAAGTATACATCGACGACACCCTGAAGAAGGCAATTGATGAATATTACGCCGTATACGGTGCTTAAGTAAGTAGGAAGTAAGAAGACAGGAGGATTCCATGGAAGAGAAAATCTATAAGATCATGCGTGGAGCAGGTGCATTGAATATCGTATTGGGAGTGATCTCCCTGGTAGTCGGAATTGCGGCAGGAGTACTGCTGATCATCAGCGGCGGCAAGCTTATCTCCGGCAAATCCCGCATCCTGTTTTGAGGACAAAAGAGAAGAAAGGCGCCGTTTGGGCGTGCAGATTGGGCATTTCCACATAGGAAGTGCCCTTTTCGGGTTCCATAGGAGATGAGTATGCGGAAAAAGAATTATATATTTACAAATAAAAAGCACTCCGATAAAGCGATCATGTCAACGATCCTGGGGATTATCAGCCTGGTGTCCCTGGGGATTGTGACCTATCTGTCTTACAGCCGGGGCGGTGTCATGCACGGCGGCTATGGTGTCACGGGAGTGCTTGCAACGGTCTACTCCCTGATCGGACTGATCCTTGGCATTCTGACACTGCGGGACAAGGATATTTACCGGTTCTTCCCTGTGCTGGGGACGATATTGAATGTGATTTCCCTTGGTGGCATCAGTTTTTTACTGTATCTGGGGAGCCGGCTGTAAAATCGGGTGCCCGGCAAAAATCATAGTATCAAAGTCGGGGCTATTGCCCCGGGAATCATATTAGAGCGATAAAAAAGGAGAAATGAATATATGAAAGAGCGAGAACTCTTACTGGAACGTCTGGAACTGGCGCTTCTCCGGATCCGGGAGATTCCCGGGGAGGACTGGCAGGGGGAAGCGTTACAATCCTGGAGAGAATATTTTACGGTAGTGGCAAAGTTTTTGCTCCTGATCGAAGATAACAGGAAATTCCTGGAACAGGATGGTCTGAAAACTGCCACGTTGGAAGAATTACAGCAGCGCAATCATGCCCTGTATGAAGATATTTTACCGGAAAACTACGAGAACAGTTTTGCCAATCCGGCTTATGCTGTGAAGATGCTGGGAGAGGAATTCGGAGCACTGGCGGCATTTCTGTATACAGAGATGCGCAGTCTGATCGGCTTTACCTACGAAGGACGGCTGGAAGAACTGGTGATCCGGATGGAGTTGTTCTCCGAGGTGTATGCGGCATTTGTATATGAACAGCAGGAAAACCATAAGCTCCCCACGTATGCAGCCATCCGTGAGATCCTTTACTGGTTTGTCAGCGATTATGCGGATGTAGCGGCGGAAGAGCGGGTGCGTGAAATGGTATGTCCGGAGAATAATTTTGCAGCAGCAATTCTTTGTACGACAGACCTTACAGATCTGCGTTATCTATATGCTTACGGTGAGTATGTGGGTGATAACGAGTTGAAAATGGCGGAATTCATGAATTCTCTGCCGGAGGAGACGATCCATACCATGGCGGATACTTACACGGAAGGGTATCGTATCGGCTTTGAAGTAACCGGTAAGGATCTGTCGAAGAAAGCAGTCGTGGATGTCCGTTATCAGCTGGGCTTTGAACGCATGATGAGAAGAGCACTGGAGAATTTTGAAAAAATGGGACTGCAGCCGGTGATCTATCGTGCAGCCTCCAGCATTTTGTACAATCCATCCATTTACAAGAATGGTTTTTACAGCGTCAGCCCCAACAGACAATACGAGTTCGACCATAAGGATGACAAGGCACTGTTCTTAGACAAAATGTATTGCAGCCGGAAACTGGAAGTGATGCATACCGCATTTGAAAAATATAAAAAAGAGGCGAGAGGTTATGCGGGCCCGGCGGTAGTGGAGACCTTCGGAGAGAAAGAATTCGAGCCGGTAAACAAGCCGGAAAGCCTGAAAATGACGGATGAGCAGAGTGCTTTACTGGTAGAGAACCGTACCCAGATGGGACAGCTGCAGAGACAGTATATTATAGAAGAAGAGCGCAGCTTCACGATCATTGCGTTCCCGATTCCGGAGGTGGGTGACTGCTTCGAGGAACTGTTTCGGGAGACGATACAGATCAATACGCTGGATTATAAAAAATATCAGCGGATCCAGCAGACCATCATTGATGCCCTGGATCAGGCAGATCATTGTGAAATTAAGGGTTGTAACGGCAATCATACCGATCTGAAAGTAAACTTATGGAAACTGAAGAACCCTGCGAAAGAGACTATTTTTGAAAACTGCGTGGCAGATGTGAACATCCCCGTGGGTGAGGTATTTACCTCTCCGGTACTGGAAGGTACGAACGGCGTGCTGCATGTGACCCGGGTATTTTTAAACGGTCTGGAATATAAGGATCTGGAGATCACTTTTGAAAACGGTAAGATCCAAAATTATAATTGCGCCAATTTTGCCGCAGAGGAAGAAAACAAGGCATTTATTAAGGAGAATATCCTGTTCCGCCACAAGACACTGCCCTTAGGAGAATTTGCCATCGGCACGAATACCACAGCCTATGTGGCAGCAAAAAAGCTGGGTGTGGAGTCCAAAATGCCCATTCTGATCGCAGAGAAGATGGGACCGCATTTTGCAGTGGGAGATACCTGTTATTCCCATGCGGAAGAAGTAAAAGTATACAATCCCGACGGCAAGGAGATCGTGGCAAGAGACAACGAGGTGGCGGCGCTCCGCAGTGTGAATCCGTCCAAGGCATATTTTAACTGTCATACGGACATTACCATTCCTTATGATGAGCTGGCAGAGCTGACCGCGGTGAAAAAGGACGGAGACCGGATCACTATCATTCAAAACGGCAGATTCGTCCTGCCGGGAACGGAAGAACTGAACGAACCGTTGCAGGAACTTTCATAAAACCATTGCATCATCGACAAGATTTTAGTACACTTATAGATATATGGAAAAATCGGTGAAAACCGACACATGAGGAGGACATTATGGCAAATACAGAGAATTGCCCTAAGGTTGGCATTGTAATGGGTAGTGATTCCGATATGCCTGTGATGGCGAAGGCAGCAGACATTTTGGAAGAATTGGGCATCCCTTATGAGATGACCGTGATCAGCGCTCACAGAGAGCCGGATGTATTTTTTGAATATGCAAAAAGTGCGGAGGAAAAAGGCTTCAAGGTGATCATTGCCGGTGCCGGTATGGCAGCACATCTGCCCGGTATGTGCGCCGCTATTTTCCCGATGCCTGTCATTGGTATTCCCATGCACACTACTTCCCTGGGAGGCAGAGATTCTCTGTATTCCATCGTACAGATGCCCTCAGGCATTCCTGTTGCCACAGTAGCCATTAACGGTGGCGCCAATGCAGGACTTCTGGCTGCCAAGATCCTGGCAACCTCCGACACAGAACTTCTCGGAAAACTGAAAGCATACAGCACAAAATTAAAAGAACAGGTAGAAGCCAAAGATGCAAAACTGCAGGAGATCGGCTATAAAGCATACCTGGAAGGCATGAAAAAATAAGAAGATAAGACAGAGAATCCGGGACCTCTTAAGAGGCTACCCCACTAAATAAAACGAAAGAGCCCCTGCGGCGGAAATGAGGAGAAAATGGATTACAAGAAAGCTGGAGTAGATATCGAGGCAGGTTACAAATCAGTAGAACTGATGAAAAAGTACGTGAAGGAGACCATGCGTCCCGAAGTAATGGGCGGCATCGGAGGTTTCTCCGGAGCATTTTCCTTAAGTGCCATCAAAGATATGGAGGATCCCGTACTCCTGTCCGGAACCGATGGTGTAGGCACCAAGCTGAAGCTGGCATTTTTAATGGACAAGCATGATACCATCGGTATCGATTGTGTAGCCATGTGTGTGAATGATGTGGCATGTGCAGGCGGCGAACCTTTATTTTTCCTGGATTATATCGCATGCGGACGCAATATCCCCGAGAAGATCGCTACCATCGTAAAGGGTGTGGCAGAGGGCTGTAAGCAGTCTGACGCAGCACTGGTAGGCGGTGAGACCGCAGAGCATCCCGGACTGATGCCCGAGGATGAGTATGATCTGGCAGGATTTGCAGTAGGCGTGGTAGAACGTAAGGATCTGATCACCGGTGAGAATATCAAGTCCGGCGATGTACTGGTGGGCATTGCTTCCTCCGGTGTACATTCCAATGGTTTTTCTCTGGTGAGAAAAGTATTCGATATGACAAAAGAGAGCCTGGATACCTATTATGACGAGCTGGGCAAGACTCTGGGTGAGGCACTGCTTGCTCCCACCAGAATCTATGTGAAGGCTATGAAGTCTGTGAAGAACGCAGGCGTTAAGGTAAAGGGCTGCAGCCATATCACCGGTGGTGGTTTCTATGAGAACATCCCCAGAATGCTTCCCGACGGCATCCGTGCAGTTGTGAAGAAAGACAGCTACGAAGTACCTGCTATTTTCCGCCTGATGCAGAAGAAAGGCAATATCACAGACGAGATGATGTATAATACTTACAACATGGGTCTGGGCATGGTACTGGCACTGGATCCCGCAGATGTGGATAAGACTCTGGAAGCTCTGAAGGCAGCAGGAGAGACTGCTTATGTGGTAGGTACCTGCGAAGTCGGTGAAAAGGGTGTGACCATATGTTAAGAGTAGTCGTACTGGTATCCGGCGGCGGCACGAATTTACAGGCAATCATTGATGCTATTGCAGCCGGTAAGGTTAAAAACGCACAGATTGTGGGTGTCATCAGCAATAACAAGACGGTGAAGAGCTTAGAGAGAGCACGCAATGCGGGAATTCCCGCGGTCTGTGTGTCTCCGAAGGATTATGAGAGCAGAGAGGTATTTAATGAGGCACTGCTTGCAAAGGTGAAGGAATTCACTCCGGACTTAATCGTACTGGCAGGTTTCCTGGTGAAGATCCCGGAGGCAATGGTACACGAATACAGCAACCGGATCATCAATATCCACCCGTCCCTGATCCCTTCTTTTTGCGGCGTGGGATACTACGGACTACATGTGCATGAAAAGGCACTGGAGCGCGGTGTGAAAGTCACCGGAGCTACGGTACATTTTGTGAATGAAGGCATGGACGAGGGTCCCATCATTGCACAGAAGGCAGTGGCAGTGGAAGATGATGATACCCCGGAGATCTTACAGAGACGTGTCATGGAGCAGGCAGAGTGGATGCTTCTGCCGAAGGCGATAGATGATATTGCCAACGGGCGGATCTGCGTGGCAGACGGCAAAGTAAAGCATACAAACAGCAAAAAATAAGGAAGGCAGAAGATATGGGTATGAAAGTATTGATCGTAGGCGGTGGTGGCAGAGAGCATGCTATTGCAGCCTGTGTGGCAAAAAGTCCTAAAGTGGATAAGATCTATTGTGCTCCGGGCAATGCCGGGATCGGTCAGATCGCAGAATGTGTTCCCATCGGAGCCATGGAATTCGACAAGATCGTGGCATTTGCGAAGGAGCAGGCAATTGACCTGACCATCGTAGGTATGGATGATCCCCTGGTCGGCGGACTGGTGGATGCACTGGAGGCAGAGGGCCTGCGTGCTTTCGGACCCCGTAAAAATGCAGCGATCCTGGAAGGAAGCAAAGCATTTTCCAAGGATCTGATGAAGAAATACAACATTCCCACTGCGGCTTATGAGAATTTCGATAACGCGGAGGATGCTGTTAAGTACCTGAAGGAGCAGGCAAGCTTCCCCATCGTGCTGAAGGCGGACGGTCTGGCACTGGGCAAGGGCGTATTGATCTGCAATACTTTAGAAGAAGCACTGGCAGGCGTGGATGAGATCATGCTGGATAAAAAGTTTGGCGCAGCCGGCAACCGTATGGTCATCGAAGAGTTCATGACCGGCAGAGAAGTCAGTGTTCTTTCTTTTGTAGATGGCAAGACTATCCGCATCATGACTTCCGCGCAGGATCATAAGAGAGCGAAGGACGGTGATCAGGGTCTTAACACCGGTGGTATGGGAACCTTTTCTCCCAGCCCTTTCTATACCGAGGAAGTGGATGCATTCTGTAAGAAATACATCTACCAGGCTACCGTGGATGCCATGGCAGCGGAAGGCAGACCTTTCAAGGGAGTCATCTTCTTCGGACTGATGCTGACTCCGAACGGTCCCAAGGTATTAGAATACAATGCCAGATTCGGCGACCCGGAGGCGCAGGTGGTACTGCCCCGTATGAAGAACGATATCATCGAAGTGATGGAGGCCTGTGTGGATGGCACACTAGATCAGATCGACCTTCAGTTTGAAGACAATGCTGCGGTATGTGTGGTTCTGGCAAGCGACGGCTATCCCGTATCCTATGAGAAGGGATTCGTGATAAACGGTCTGGAGAACTTCGACGGAAAAGACGGTTATTATTGTTTCCATGCCGGAACGAAGCTTACGGACAAGGGAATCGTCACAAACGGTGGTCGCGTTCTGGGAGTGACAGCAAAGGGAGATACCCTGAAGGAGGCACGTGCCAATGCCTATGCGGCAACGGAATGGATCTCTTTCGAGAATAAATGCATGCGTCATGACATTGGCAAGGCAATTGATGAAGCGTAAGGCAAGGTCAGGATACAAAAGGAGTTGCAGATGAAAAAGACAGTACAGAGAATAAGTAAATGTAAAGCTTTCTGGGGAATGCTTGCACTGGTACTTGTGTTGGGAGCAGGACTTTTTGCCGGGGATCTGGCAATCGTCAGTCATGCGGAGAGTGCGGCCAAGGTAACGGCATCCAGTGCCAAGATCCGTAAGAGTGCGGACTCTTCCAGTGAAGTCATCGGAAGTGCGTCCAAGGATAAGACGATCTCCATCAAGAGTCAGACCAAGGGTGCAGACGGTTATACCTGGTATGAAGTATATGTGGATGCGAATACGCTGGGATATATTCGTTCCGATCTGGTAAGCATTACCGACGGATCTACCCCGTCGTCTTCTTCAGGTACAACAACGACTACAACGACTACGACCACAGCGACACCGGCGCCTGCTGTGAATGAGACCCCTGTGGAGGTTACAGCAGTGGAGCCTCTGAGTGCTACCGTAACCGGCGGACAGTCCGTACGTGTGCGCAGCAATGCTTCTACTACCAGCCAGATTGTGACTACTGCGGAGAACGGAATGGCGCTGACCGTCACCGGTCAGGCTACCGGTACCGATGGCAAGACATGGTATCAGATAACCTTTATATCCAACAGTATTGAGGTGACCGGATTTATCCGTTCCGATTATGTGGCATTGTCCGGAGAATTGCAGGCACCTGTGGAAGAACAGCCCGCAGAGGAACAGCCTGTGGAAGAACAGCCCGAGGATACCCAGACGACATCAAAGGATTGGGATACCCAGTTACAGGGAGATGCCTGGTATCTGTTAGATATGGCAGGACAGAAGCAGTACAAGATCGAAGACCTGTTCAATTCCATAGATCAGATCACGGAGATCAACGCACAGTTTGACACAGATCAGAAGAAATTAAAGAGCCAGAAGGCAGTCATCATTGTACTGGTGATTCTGTTAGTATTTCTGGCAGCGGCAGTAACACTGCTGATCTTCAAAATCAAGGATATGATGGATGCGGCTGACTTCTCTGATGCGGAGGAAAGCGTCCGCAGGAGAAGAGTGGACAGACCGAAAACCGGTAGACCTCAGGGAGGCAGACCGGCGGGACAGAGTAGCAGACCCCAGGGCTCGCAGAAGGTAATGCATGAAGTAGGTGCAGAGAGAAGACCCACGGGACAGGGACAGAAATCCGTAACAGGGCAGCAGACAAGACCCACAGGACAGGGAGCAAGACCTATGGCAGGGCAGGGATCAAGACCCGCAGGGCAGGGAGCAAGACCCGCAGGGCAGGGAGCAAGACCCGTAGGACAGGGAGCAAGACCTGCAGGGCAGCAGGCAAGACCCGCAGGACAGGGAGCAAGACCCGTAGCACCTCAGAGCCAGCGTCCCGTGGCGCCCCAGGTAGACCGACCGACCAGACCTGTACAGAAGGAAGGCAATCAGGATCCCGGCTGGAAGTCCAAGAACTTCATGTCCGATGATGACGAATTTGAATTCGAATTCCTTAACTGGGACGGTGACGAAGAACAATAAAAATCTGAGTAATCATAAAAGAGAACGGTATCTTACGAAAGTGGGATGCCGCTTTCTTTTTAAAATTTTGATAAACTTTCCGGGTCTACGGTTGACAGTATCGCCTTCACTGTTATAATAAACGTATAACAATCGGTGACATGGGAAGGGAGTGATTTTGATGATAATAGAGATAGATTTCAACAGTGATGAAGCGCTCTATATGCAACTGCGCAATCAGATCATCATGGGAATTGCCACGTCACAATTTCATGAAGGAGATTCCCTGCCAAGTGTAAGGCAGCTGGCGGATACCATCGGGATCAATATGCATACTGTAAATAAGGCATACACGGTCCTGAAGCAGGAAGGTTATGTCAAGGTAGACAGACGAAAGGGCGCAGTGATCGCTCTGGATGTGGACCGGATGCGTGCAGTGGATGAATTACGGAAGGAACTGCAGGTAATACTGGCTAAGAGCAGTTGTAAAAATATTTCCAGGCAGGAAGTACATGAGCTGATTGATGAAATATATGAAGAATATGGAGGACTGAATTGATGCAGTCACAGTTTACGGATAAAGCGCAGAACGCGCTTGCCCAGGCAGGCAGATGTGCCAGAAGCCTGAAACAGGGCTATATCGGAACCGAACACATTCTGGTGGGACTTTTAAAGGAAGAGTCCGGTGTAGCAGCCAAAGTATTAATAGATAATGGTGTGCAAATAGACCAGGTCATGGAAATGATCCGGGATCTGATCGCTTTTGAAAACGGTGTGGCAGTGAAGGACAGAGAAGGGTATTCTCCCAGAGCGGCGAGAATCCTGGAGGAAGCACACTGTCAGGCAGCCCGTTTCGGACAGAAACAGACCGGCACAGAGCATCTGCTGCTGGCACTGATCAAAGAAGGCGAGAATGTTGCTGTACGTCTGTTGAACACGTTGGGGGCCAATGTACAGAAAATATATGTGGATACCCTGATCGCTATCGGACAGGATGGCAATCTGTATAAGGAAGATCTGGGGAAAAAGGGCGACCGCAAGGCAAAGCAGTCTACTCTGGAACAATACAGCAGAGATCTGACGGCTTTGGCAAGAGAGGGCAGGCTGGATCCTGTCGTGGGCAGAGAAGAAGAGATCCGCAGAGTCGTACAGATCTTAAGCCGCCGCACAAAGAACAATCCCTGTCTCGTCGGAGAACCCGGTGTAGGTAAGACCGCTGTGGTAGAAGGGCTGGCAGCCCGGATCGTAGCGGGAGATGTGCCTTTTACCGTACAGAATAAGAGAGTACTGACCTTGGATCTGTCGGGAATGGTAGCGGGCAGTAAGTACCGCGGTGAGTTCGAGGAACGGATCAAGAAAGTATTAAAAGAAGTAACGGAGGACGGGAATATTATTTTATTCCTGGATGAACTGCATACGATCATCGGAGCCGGAGGGGCAGAGGGTGCCATTGACGCATCCAACATCATGAAGCCTTCCCTGGCGAGAGGTGAAATCCAGTTAATCGGTGCAACCACCATTGCAGAATATCGCAAATACATTGAGAAGGATGCAGCGCTGGAGCGCAGATTCCAGCCGGTGACTGTCGAAGAACCCACAGAGGAAGAGGCTGTCCGCATTCTGGAAGGCATCAAGGGAAAATATGAAGATCACCATCATGTGGAGATTACCCCGGAAGCCATCGAAGCTGCAGTCAGACTGTCCAGCCGTTATATTAACGATCGTAATCTGCCGGATAAGGCCATCGATCTGATCGATGAGGCGGCAGCCAGTGCCAGACTGCATGCGCTGGACGTGCCGGATAAGGCAAAGGAGATTTCTGACCGGATCCATGAGATGGATCAGGAGATGGAGAGAGCCATCCGCATGGAAGCTTTTGACCAGATGGCAGAGATTAAAAAGAAGCAGGATGCTCTGGTGAAAAAGCAGGAGCGCCTGATGAAGAAACGGGAAAAACAGGAAGCAGGCAGCACTTTAAGTATCGGCGAGAACGAGATTGCCGAGGTTGTTGCCCAGTGGACCAAGATTCCCGTACAGAAGCTGGCGGAAAAAGAGAGCGAGCGGCTGTTAAAGCTGGAGAAGACCCTGCACAAGCGTGTCATCGGTCAGGAAGAAGCAGTGACGGCAGTGGCTAAGGCAATGCGCAGAGGCCGTGTGGGTCTGAAGGATCCCAACCGTCCCATTGGTTCTTTCCTGTTCTTAGGACCTACCGGTGTGGGTAAGACAGAGCTGTCCAAAGCACTGGCAGAGGCAATGTTCGGTTCCGAGGATGCCATGATCCGTGTCGATATGTCCGAATATATGGAAGGACATTCAGTCTCCAAGATGATCGGGTCACCGCCCGGATATGTGGGATTCGAAGAAGGCGGACAATTAAGTGAGAAGGTACGCCGCAATCCCTACTCCGTCGTGCTGTTCGATGAGATCGAGAAAGCTCATCCCGATGTATTTAACGTACTTTTACAGGTGCTGGATGACGGTCATATCACGGACTCCAAGGGACGTAAGGTCAGCTTCAAAAATACCGTACTGATCATGACTTCCAACGCGGGTGCACAGCGTATCGTGGATCCCAAGAATCTGGGCTTTGCCACAGAGAAGAGCGAGACCAAAGATTACGAGAAGATGAAAGCGGGTGTCATGGAAGAGGTAAAGCACAGCTTTAAGCCGGAATTCATCAACCGTATTGATGACATTATCGTGTTCCATCAGCTGAATAATGAGAACATGAAGGAGATCGTGAATCTGCTGGCAGCCAATCTCTATAAGAGATGTGACAACCAGCTGGGAATTCATCTGACCATCACCGCGGCGCTGAAGGAACATCTGGTATCCAAATATGCGGATAACAAGATGGGGGCAAGACCTTTAAAGCGTGCGATCCAGTCGGTGGTAGAGGATGCTCTGGCAGAGGAGATCCTGCAGAAGAAGGTGGTACCGGGAGATAAAGTATCTGCCGGCTTCAAGGACGGAAAAGTGGTATTTACGGTTAAAAATAAATAAAATTTTTTGTAGAAAAACAGTGTGAGATATATTATACTGTAACTATTCAAAACCCCATTCGCAAAGGACAAAAGAGAAAGATTGCGGATGCAGTTACTTTCAGGAGGACAGACAGATGGCAGTAGTGGAAGAAATACTTCGCAGTGAAGCAGACGGATCTATCAGCTTTGGTAATCACAAGCTGGCCAAGAAGGCAAAGGTAGAAGATTATGAGCATGCAGGAGATCTGCTGAAGGTTAAGACCTACAATGAGATGACAAAGTTAGAGAAGAACGGCATGTTTTTATATGAATCTGTTCCCGGAACCAGTGTGCTGGAGTTTAAGGAATCTGACAACAGCGTGGAGTTCATCGTAGAGGGTGATGAGGATTCCCAGATCACCGTAGGTCTGAAGGATGATACCGAGTACGAAGTATTGATCGACGGCAAGAACGTAGGAACCATGAAGACCGGACTTGGCGGCAAGCTGAGCTTAAGCGTAGAACTGGAAGCAGCAGGTGAAGTACCTGTTAAGATCGTAGAAGCGTAAGGACGCACTGCAAAGGAGTCCAGGCACGGAGGATATTGTAGTACTTCGTGACTGGGCTCTTTTTTATAACGATTGGGGAGAGAACATGGCAAAAGGTAAGACGGCTACCGTTTTTTTCTGTCAGAACTGTGGCTATGAATCCACGAAATGGCTGGGACAATGCCCTGGTTGCAGAGAGTGGAATACTTTCGTGGAAGAGACAATAGATAAAACAGAATTAAAGAATACCGGAAACGGTGCGAAGAGAGACAGAAGAGAGGCATCAGAACCCTGTGTACTGTCCGAGATCGCCATCCGGGAGGAGAATAAGACCCTCACCGGGATCAAAGAACTGGACCGGGTGCTGGGAGGCGGTATCGTGCAGGGATCCCTGACATTGGTAGGCGGAGACCCCGGAATCGGTAAGTCCACACTGTTATTGCAGGTCTGTCATAATCTGTCTGCGGCGGGACATAAGGTACTGTATATCTCCGGAGAGGAATCCAAGGTACAGATCAAGATGCGGGCGGATCGTCTGGGCAATTTTTCGGAGCATATGCTCCTACTTTGCGAGACGAATCTAGACATTATCAGTGAAGTGATCCGCAGGAGTAAACCGGAGGTCGTGATCATTGACTCTATTCAGACCATGTACAACGAAAATGTGTCGGCGGCACCGGGAAGCGTATCCCAGGTGAGGGAATCCACAGGCATCCTGTTGCAGCTGGCGAAAGGACTGGGAATCTCGATCTTCATTGTAGGTCATGTGACCAAGGAAGGTACGGTGGCAGGTCCCAGAGTGTTGGAACATATGGTGGACACGGTACTTTATTTTGAAGGGGACAGACATGCGTCCTACCGTATTCTGCGGAGCGTAAAGAACCGTTTTGGATCCACGAATGAGATCGGTGTCTTCGAGATGCGGGAGACGGGGCTGGCAGAGGTCAAGAATCCTTCGGAATATATGTTGAACGGTCGACCGGAGAATGCCAGCGGTTCTGTGGTGGCATGTACCATGGAGGGCACCAGACCGCTTCTGATCGAGCTACAGGCGCTGGTGTGCCACAGTAATTTCGGCATTCCCAGAAGACAGACCACCGGTACGGATTTTAATCGCGTAAATCTCCTGATGGCAGTATTGGAGAAGCGTTCGGGAGTACAGTTATCCTCCTGTGATGCCTATGTGAATATCACCGGCGGTATCAAGATCCAGGAGCCGGCGATTGACTTAGGGATCGTGCTGGCGATTCTGTCCAGCTTCCGGAATAAGGCATTGAACCCGAAGATGGTTGCCTTCGGAGAAGTAGGCTTAAGCGGTGAAGTCCGTGCAGTCAGCATGGCAAAACAACGTGTGGCAGAGGCGGAGAAGCTGGGCTTCGAGGAATGCGTGGTGCCTTACGTGTCACTGGAAGAGTGCAAAAAGGGAAGTAAGATTCGGGTCATCGGCGTAAGCTCCGTGCAGGATGCGGTCGATAAAGTATTTAGCTGATGATTCTAAACTGAAAAATGCATTTGAAAAAGAGACCAGGAATGGTCAAAAGATATGAGGAGGGCAAAACATGCCTGTAAAAATAGGAATTGATATCGGCAGCAGCACAACGAAGATCGTAGCTTTTGAAGGGAAACATATGCTTCCGCCCATGGCGGTCAAGGCAGACAGCCAGGTGGCATCTCTTTATGGCGCATTCGGCAGATACCTGTACGAGAACAACCTGGAACTGTCGGACGTAGAAGGTGTCTACATCACCGGCGTTGGAAGCAAGTATGTGGAGAAAGCGGTATATGATCGTCCTACCTATAAGGTAGACGAATTCATAGCCACCGGAACCGGCGGTTATTACCTCACGGATAAAAAGGAAGTCATTGTCATCAGCATGGGCACCGGAAGCTTCTTCGTCAAAGTAACTGAAAATGAGATGAAGCATTTAGGCGGTGTCGGCTTGGGTGGAGGAACCATCTGCGGACTGTCCTCGATCATGCTGAACACCGGAGACATCCATGAGATCGTTCCCCTGTCCCGCAAGGGTGATGTGACGAAGATCGATTTGCGGATCGGCGATCTCGCCAAGGAAAAGCTCCCGGGTCTGAACCTGGATGTGACTGCATCCAACTTCGGCAAGGCAGATGCTCAGTCCAAGCCCGAAGACATCGCAGCCGGTATTGTACATATGGTCATCGAGAACATCTGTCAGGCAGGAATTTTAGCCTCCGTGAACACCGGCATCAAGGATTACATCCTCATCGGCGGTCTGACCAAATTCTTCGAGTGCCGCCAGATCATCGAGGACTTCAAGAGCCTGTGGGACGTGAAGATCAGCATTCCGGAGTACTCCGATTACGCTACCGCGATAGGGTCCGTGATCGCGCCGGATTCGGAGAAAGAGGAAATTTAACAGTACTGAAAAAGAAAAGAAATAGTATCTACTTTGGCGAGGGGATGCTATTTCTTTTTGTTATTATCGTCACCATGTCTGTCAATGTATGATAAAGCTGCAAAGATAGCTAACAAATAAAAAAAGCCGATAACATCGACTTTTTAAAGCAGGGGAAGAGGGGATCGAACCCCCGTTAACGGTTTTGGAGACCGCCGCACTACCGCTGTACTATTCCCCTATGAAATTGTATCAGTTGAATCACTGACGAAAGTTATTATAGCATAGATGTTTACTATTTAGCAAGTGAAAATTTCAAATTTTTGCAAAAACTTTTGCAATTCCAAAGGAAACCACAAAAAATAACTTATAACACAATTAAAGCAGCCGCAGGCGGGAAACCTGCAACCACTTTAATTGTGTAAAAGGGGAATTCTTCCGGAAATCTACTTATATAAGCGGTTCGGCTCTCACCGAACATGTTTAGTATAGTACACAATATGGCTTTTGTCTACCATTTTTTTGCAAAAATCGGCAAAAAAATTGCAAAAATAATTTTTGCTTAGAAAATAAAGTGCAGAAGAAAATGAGAAAAATGTATATAATCAGATACATACTGGGAAAAGCTTGCTTTTCTGCGCAGCTTTCGTGTAATATAGGCATTATATGAGTATGAGAAAGTACGGCAGATAAGGGCTGTACGGAAATGAGGGAATCTATGGAACAGCATTTTAATACCCCGTCGGAAGTCATTGATACCAACATGAAAGCAGGAGAGGGCAAGGCGCATCTTCCCCTGGGTAAGATGATCCTGTTAGGCATTATGGCAGGTGCGTTCATTGCACTGGGCGGAGCTACCAGCAGTACCGCAGCACATGCCATTGACAATGTAGGTCTGGCACGATTCGTGGCAGGCATCATCTTCCCTGTGGGACTGATGATCATTGTATTTGTGGGCGGAGAACTTTTTACTGGTAACTGTTTGATCGTCATGGATGTGGTAGGCAAAAAGGTGACCTGGTTCGAATGTATCCGCAATCTGATCGTGGTTTACTTCAGCAATCTGATCGGTGCGTTGATCATTGATACCCTGATTTATTTTTCCGGTAATCTGGATTACACCGGTGGGCTTTTGGGTGCCTATGCCATCAAAGTGGCAGTCGGCAAGGTAGGCATTTCTCCTCTGAAGGGAGTCACCTCCGGCATCCTGTGCAATATTCTGGTATGTATTGCGATCCTGATGGCAGCGGCAGCTACGGATATCGTAGGTAAGGTCTGGGCGTTCTTCTTCCCGATCATGGCATTCGTAGTCGGCGGTTTTGAGCACTGTGTTGCAAATATGTTCTACATTCCCGTAGGCATGATGGCTGCACAGAATCCCGCTTATGTGGCAAAGGCACAGGAAGCTTACGGCCTGACCGCCGAGCAGATCCAGGGACTGACAGTGCTTCACAGCCTGAACAACTTTATTCCCGTTACCATCGGCAATATTTTAGGTGGAATGGTATTCGTAGGAATCCCTTGCTTCTTTATCTATAAGAAGAAGTGGCAGAAATGGCATGAGGATTCCAAGACCGCGTAGGGCGAGTCACAAAGTAAATACAGAGCAAAGCGGAGCAGCCCGGAGACGAACAGTCCAGGGCTGCTTTTTTAGAATTATAAACGAAATATTAAATCGCATTTTCAAACATGTAATATAAAAACATTAGAAAAAATGAGATAAAATGAGAAAATAAAAGAAATAACATTTTAAATATCTGAGAATACGTTTGAAAAACTCGGCATATAAAACTAATATAAGCTATAGAAATTAGCACTCGATAAAAACGAGTGCTAACAAAAGAGTAATATGATATTTAAATAGTTATAAGGAGGCAGTTGTCATGAATTTGAAACCCTTAGGTGACAGAGTAGTATTAAAACAGTTAGTTGCAGAGGAGACTACCAAGTCCGGTATCGTACTCCCCGGTCAGAATAAGGAAAAGCCCCAGCAGGCAGAAGTTGTTGCTGTAGGTCCCGGCGGTGTTGTAGACGGCAAGGAAGTAAAGATGGAAGTTAAGGTTGGCGATCAGGTCATCTATTCTAAATATTCCGGAACCGAAGTAAAGCTGGATGACGAAGAGTACATCATCGTTAAACAGAGCGACATCCTTGCAATCATTCAGTAATTGTAACTATTCTGAATAGTTACCAGTAATTGCAAAGACCTAAAAAGAAATTAAGACTAAGAACAAATAAATTGGAGGCTGATTATTATGGCAAAAGAGATTAAATACGGCGCAGAAGCCCGTGCAGCATTAGAGGCTGGTGTTAACCAGCTGGCAGATACCGTAAGAGTAACTTTAGGACCCAAAGGAAGAAACGTAGTACTGGATAAGTCCTTCGGTGCACCTCTGATCACCAACGATGGTGTTACCATTGCAAAAGAGATCGAGCTGGAAGATGCATTCGAGAACATGGGGGCACAGCTGGTAAAAGAAGTAGCTACCAAGACCAACGATGTAGCCGGTGATGGTACTACAACAGCAACCGTTCTGGCACAGGCTATGGTAAATGCAGGTATGAAGAATCTGGCAGCAGGTGCTAACCCCATTATCCTGAGAAAAGGTATGAAGAAAGCAACCGCATGTGCAGTAGAAGCCATCGGTAAGATGAGCCAGAAGGTAAACGGTAAGGAGCACATCGCAAGAGTAGCAGCAATCTCCGCAGGAGATGAAGCTGTAGGACAGCTGGTTGCAGATGCTATGGAAAAGGTCAGCAACAATGGTGTTATCACCATTGAAGAGTCCAAGACCATGCAGACCGAGCTGGATCTGGTAGAAGGTATGCAGTTTGACAGAGGTTATATCTCCGCTTACATGGCAACCGATATGGATAAGATGGAAGCAGTTCTGGATAATCCTTATATCCTGATCACTGATAAGAAGATTTCCAACATTCAGGAGATCCTGCCTCTGTTAGAGCAGATCGTTCAGTCCGGAGCTAAGCTGTTGATCATCGCTGAGGATGTAGAGGGCGAGGCACTGACCACCCTGATCGTCAACAAGCTGCGTGGTACTTTCAATGTAGTAGCTGTTAAGGCTCCCGGCTATGGTGACAGAAGAAAAGCTATGCTGGAGGATATCGCAATCCTGACCGGCGGTACCGTGATCAGTTCCGAGCTTGGTTATGAGCTGAAGGATACCACAATGGATATGCTGGGCCGTGCAAAATCTGTTAAGGTTCAGAAAGAGAACACCGTGATCGTAGACGGTGAAGGTGACAAGGAAGCATTACAGTCCAGAATCGCACAGATCAAGAAGCAGATCGAAGAGACCACTTCTGATTTCGACAGAGAGAAGTTGCAGGAGAGACTGGCTAAGCTGTCCGGTGGCGTTGCAGTCATCCGTGTAGGTGCTGCTACCGAGACCGAGATGAAGGAAGCTAAGCTTCGTCTGGAAGATGCACTGGCAGCTACCAGAGCAGCCGTAGAGGAAGGTATCATCTGTGGTGGTGGTTCTGCATACATTCATGCATCCAAGGAAGTTGCCAAACTGGCAGCCAGCCTGGAAGGTGATGAGAAGACCGGTGCAGGCATCGTCCTGAAAGCACTGGAAGCACCTCTGTATCACATCGCAGCAAACGCAGGACTGGAAGGCAGCGTTATCATCAATAAGGTACGTGAGTCTGAGGTCGGTGTCGGCTTCGATGCTCTGAAAGAGGAATATGTAGATATGGTAAGTGCCGGCATCCTGGATCCTGCAAAGGTTACCAGAAGTGCTCTGCAGAACGCTACCAGCGTAGCAAGCACACTGCTTACCACCGAAAGCGTTGTAGCTAACATCAAGGAAGAGACTCCCGCAATGCCCGCCGGTGGAGCAGGCATGGGCGGAATGATGTAAACACCCATAGAAAAAACAAGCGCCACACCTTCGGGTGTGGCATTTGTTTTTTATGGGTGTTTATCGAGAAAATCATAAGTGCGAAGCACGTGCTCTGCGAAGCAGAGCGATTTTCGAAGATATAAACGTGGATGTGCAAAATACCCGATCTCCAAGCTTGCTTGGGGAATCGGGTATTTTTTATGTCACGGATATGACGAAGTCCAGCGGATATCGCATGAATTGCGAAGCAATTTATGCGATAAGCCGCTGCTGCGTCGAAGCGATTTTCGAAGATACAGCGGATTCCCTTGACTCTCCCCCAAAAACCTCTTAAACTTATCTCAAACACATCAAAGAAAGAGGTATCCCTATGAATCGTTTTGAATATATCGTAGAAAGCATTGACGGCGATTATGCCCATCTTCGCAGAACGGACATCGAATCCGATGAATTAAAGCTGGTAGCGCGTGCACTGCTCCCGCCCGAGATCGTGGAGGGCACGAAGTTGTTGTACGAGTGGATGCAGTACTCCATCATGGAATAATTCCGGAGGATCAATCTGTATTTAATGCAATATTTGTCATAAAATAAAAAGAAAACTGGCACGACAGAAGTCCGGGAAGAAGCTACACTTACAGTATAATTATGAGTGATAAAAGGAGACCCCTATGAGCGAACAGAGAACCTATCACAATCCTGTACAGCGAGGCTTTTTCCCGGATCCTTCCGTGATCCGTGTCGGTGACGATTATTACATGGTGAATTCGAGCTTCCAGTATTTTCCGGCAATCCCCATTTCCCATTCCAGAGATATGGTGCACTGGCATATCATCGGCCATGCCATCACGAATCCGGAGTGGCTGGACATCAGTGACATCCGGGATTCCCATGGCATCTGGGCACCGGATATCGAATATGTGGACGGAAAATACTATATTTATGTAACTTTGCGTCTGAATGCGGACGGCAAGCGTGACAATAATGTGATGCGAAGACAATTGGTGATGGTATCCGATAAGCCGGAAGGCCCTTACAGCAAGCCGGTATGTCTGGAAGTGGACGATATTGATCCGTCCCTGTTTGTGGATGATGACGGCAGCAGATATATGATCATTGCCAAGGCAGCACAGGCAGTTCCCCTGACGGCAGACGGACTGGCAGTGGCGGGTCCGGCGAAGACCGCATGGGAAGGCACGGGCGAGCGCTGCTCCGAAGGTCCCCATATCATGAAAAAGGACGGCTATTATTACGCTATCGTGGCTGAGGGTGGCACCGGTTACGGTCATGGCATCAACGTGGGAAGAAGTAAGAATTTCTACGGCCCCTACGAGTGCTCCCCCTACAATCCGGTGATGCGCCAGAAGGATCCTGCAGCACCCATTCAGAGAGCCGGACACGGCAAACTGGTACAGGATCAGAACGGTCAGTGGTGGTGTTATTATCTCTGTGGCAGACCCAATGGGGGCAAATACACTACCGTAGGCAGAGAGTCGGCGCTGGATCCCGTACAGTGGACGAAGGACGGATGGTTTACCGTTAACGAAGGAAAAGGTCCCAGCCTGACACAGGTTGCGCCCAATCTTCCCGAGTGCATTTATGAGAGAAATCTGTTCGATGACTTTAATGATACCAAGCTGAATCTGGAATGGGAGTTCGTGCGCAACCCGGACAACGGATCCTGGTCACTGACGGAACGTCCCGGATATTTCCGGATCTGGACCAGAGACGGACAGCTGAATGAGATCCGTGCGAAAAATACATTGTTACGAAGAGAACAGGAGCTGTCCTACGTGGCGGAGACGAAGCTGGAGTTCTACCCGGATAAGGACGGAGAACAGGCGGGACTGACCTGCTATTACAGCACAGCCACCTATGCCAGATGCTCTCTGTGCTATGAGGGCGGACGGAAGATCCAACTGGTCATCAACCGCAACCACGGAGAGGAACTGATGGCGGAAGTGGACAATGTGAAGGAAGCCCCTCTGTATCTGAAGGTAGTGGTGGAGAAGCTGACAAGAACTTTTTATTACAGCTACGACGGTGAGAACTGGGAACTGTTAGGTGCTCTGGAAAACTGCATTTACCTTTGCGACGAGGGTGTTCCCGACGATCCCAAGCGCCATACCGGTACGCTGGTAGGCATCTATGCCAACAACGGAGGCTGTGGAAGCCGCAAAGCAGCGGATTTTGACTACTTTAAATATGAGGATTAGACAAAAAAGAAGTCCTGATTTTGGCTAAAAGTGCGAAAAACTCGCAACTGTAAGAAATCTGTTTGCCAAATAGTCGAAATAATGGTAAAATAATTATGGTTCAAAATGTAAGAGCTTACATTTTGGATCGACAGGAACAAATGCAACGCATAGTTTCATACATCTCTTTTCAAAGGATCCCGGGTGAGTAGCCCGGGATTTTTTGTGCATCTGAGGTTTGTGCATCTGAAGCAGTCCGGAATATTTTTTGCCGGTGAAACTTTTTGCGGGAATACAGCGTCAAAATAGTAGAATATATCAAAAGAATATGTGTTACAATAAATACCGAAAAATAATTGCATGCAGTTTTCAAAAGTGAGGAAAGGATATATGTCGGACAGAAAAAAAGAACAGGCGGTGGAGCGTGCCCTGACGGAAGGGTATGAGAAGTATTACCGTCTTGCTTATAGTTATGTACATAATGAGGCGGACGCGCTGGATATTGTACAGGAAGCAGCCTATAAAGCCATTTTAAAAAGTGATAGCCTGAAGGAGCTGCAATACGTGGAGACCTGGGTGTACCGGATCGTGATCAACGAGGCGTGCAGCTTCCTGCGCAACCGGAAGGAGAGCACAGATGTGGAGGAGATCCAGGCGGCAAGTGAAGATATCTATGAAAATATTGATTTAAAACGCGCAATAGAAAATCTTGACCCAAAGGATCGTGCCATCGTAGTCCTACGATTTTTTGAGGACAGGCAGCTGGAGGAGATCGCGAAGATCCTGGATGAGAACCTGAGTACGGTAAAGAGCAGGCTATACCGGGTGATGAAAAAGCTGCGGCTGAACCTCGAGGGTAGCATGGGCTGAGTAATCCGTAGTCAAAGTCAGGGGCTTTTGACCCCGACATCATATATATGCAGGACATAAGACAGATACAGGAAAAGAGATATAGAAAGAGATAACGTGACCGGTCCGAAAAGACCGGACAGATGGAGAATAGATATGACAGAACAGGAACAATTGAGACAGTTAAAAGAGGAGTATGAGAATATGACAATACCCGAAGCGGGACGGGAACGGCTACTGGCAGGTATCGACAGAGCCCGGATGGAGAAAAAAAGAGCAGAGCGTGCCAGAAGGCGTTCTGCATGGACGGCAGTGGCTGCGGCAGCGGTCGTGATGATCGCACTGCCCAACACCAATATGCAGATCGCCCATGCCATGGAGAATATTCCGGTACTGGGAGGTTTCTTCCGGCTGGTGACGGTGCGGCAGTATAATTACAGTGATGAGAACCATGACGCGGAGATCGAACTGGCACAGATCACCTACGGAGAGGATACGGGGGAAGGTATTCCCGTGGGAGAAGTGGCAGTCGGTGCAGCCGTTCCGGAGGGCGCAGATGCCGGAAACGCAGATGGTGATGAAAAAGAGGCTGCCGCGGCGAAGCTGTCAGAAGACGGACTGGAAGCGGTCAATCAGGATATGACGGCTACGGTAGAGGAACTGATCCGTCAGTTCGAGGATACCTTATCCGAGGAAGGGTATCATGGATTGCATGTATCCCAGGAGGTTGTTACGGATAATGCACAGTATTACACCGTAAAATTGAGTGTTCTGGAGACGGAAGCCAGCGGCTACGAGCATAATCAGTTTTATACCATCGATAAACAGACGGGAAATGTGGTGACACTGGCAGATCTGTTTGCAGAGGGGAGCAACTATCTTACCGTGATCAGTGAGAACATTAAGACCCAGATGCGGGAGCAGATGGCAGCGGATGAAGGCGTGATTTATTTCCTGGATGATGAGGATATGCCGGAATTTAATTTTCAGGGGATCACGGAGCAGACGAACTTCTATTTTAATGAAAAGGGAGAACTGGTCATTGCCTTTGATGAATACGAAGTGGCTCCCGGTTCTATGGGAGCTCCGGAATTTGTAATTCCGCAGGAAGTGACGGCAGCAATTTTAAAGTAAGCAAAAAATATCTAAATGGGGAAACTCCCGCATATCATGAAACAAAAGGATATGTGGGAGTTTTTTATGTCACTGATCGTATTGGATGCGGGGCACGGAGCTGCGAACCCCGGGGCCACATATAATGGAAGAAAAGAAAGTGAGGATGCCCTGGCGCTGACGCTGGCGGTGGGAAGCATCTTAGAGGAAAACGGAGTGGATGTGTATTACACCCGGACCACGGATGTCTACGAGTCTCCCTATCAGAAAGCGCAGGAGGGAAATGAGGTGGGAGGAGATTATTTTGTGTCAATCCATCGCAATTCCAGTCCCTATCCGAACCAGTACAGCGGAGTGGAGAGCCTGGTCTATAATCGCTATGGAGCGGCAGCCAGGATGGCGTACAACATTAATGCCAGGCTGGAGCAGGTGGGGTTTGTGAATCTGGGAGTGAACGAGCGACCGAATCTGGTGGTGCTAAACAGTACGAATATGCCGGCGGTGTTGGTGGAAGTAGGATTCATCAATACGGATGCGGACAATGAACTCTTTGACAGCCGGCTTGAAGAGATCGCCCGGGCGATTGCCGATGGGATTCTGGAGAGCATATGATTTTACTTATTTCTTACAAACATCTTACCGCACTGTGATATTATGTGAATTTCCTTCATGCTAGTATGTTTTTGTAATCAAGAGAAAGAAAAAAACAAAACATGGAGGAACATTATTATGAGAGTAAGACACAGTAAAGGATTGGCTCTGATAGGAGCATGTATATTATTTGCAATGAGCCTGGCAGCATGCGGCAACAGCAATACCGCAGCAGACACAACAAACACAGCATCTTCCGCAGAAGTAAGTACCGCAGCGGAGAGCAGTGTGGCTGCACCCGCTGAGACCACCGCAGATCTGTCCGGCAGCATTTCCATGGTAGGAAGTACTTCTATGGAGAAGTTAGCCAATGCACTGAGCGAAGCTTTCATGGAAGCATATCCCGATGTAACCGTAACCGCTGAGTTCGTAGGATCCGGCGCAGGTATCGAAGCTGTTACCAACGGAACTGCAGATATCGGTAACTCTTCCAGAAGCTTAAAGGATGAGGAAAAGGCAGCAGACGTTGTAGAGAACGTAGTAGCAATCGACGGTATTGCCGTATGTGTAGATCCTGCCAACGAAGTAGCAGATCTGACCAAAGAGCAGCTGACCAACATCTATAATGGCACCATCACCAACTGGAAGGATGTTGGCGGTGCAGATGAGCCTATCATCGTAATCGGCCGTGAGGCAGGTTCCGGTACCAGAGGCGCTTTTGAAGAGTTGGTTGATCTGGTAGACGGCTGCAAATATGCAAACGAACTGGACAGCACCGGTGCAGTCATTGCAAAAGTTGCATCTACTCCCGGCGCCATCGGATATGCTTCCCTGGATGCTCTGGATGACAGCGTTAAGGCACTTTCCCTGGAAGGTGTAGAAGCTACCGCAGAGAACATCAAGGCCGGCAATTACTTCTTAAGCAGACCTTTCGTAATGGCTACCAAGGGTGAGATCTCCGAGCAGAACGATCTGGTACAGGCATGGTTCGACTTTGTACTGGGTGACGAAGGACAGCAGGTAGCGTCCGAAGTTGGTCTGATCACTGTAAAGTAATAGCCTGACACAGATAAAGGAAAAAAGCGATGAATGGTGGAACACACGCTTCCGTAATGGGAAACAGAAAAAATAAAGCGGTCGTGGAAACTGTGGCACAAATAGTATTTACCATTTGTGCCTTCTTCGCCGTACTGGCGGTAGTTTCTATTACCTTATATATGATCATCAGCGGTACCCCCGCTATCTTAAAAGTAGGTCTGGGAGAAATCTTATTCGGCACCGAATGGATGCCGACGGCGGCAGACCCGAAATTCGGTATTCTGTGGGTTATTCTGACCTCCATCGTCGGTACGACGCTGGCAATTTTACTGGGTGTGCCCATCGGTGTACTGACGGCAGTATTTCTGGCAGAGGTGGCACCGAAGCCTTTAGCCGCCATTGTAAAGCCTGCGGTTGAACTGTTAGCAGGCATCCCTTCCGTCATCTACGGACTGTTGGGAATCTACTTATTGAATCCTCTCATGTATAAATTAGAAAGACTGATCTTCCAGGGATCCACAACACACCAGTTCACCGGCGGCGCGAACCTGCTGTCTGCCGTAATCGTACTGGCAATCATGATCTTGCCCACGGTAATCAATATCAGTGAGACTTCCATCCGGGCGGTTCCGGCGGGGATCAAATCCTCCTCCCTGGCACTGGGAGCTTCCCATGTGCAGACCATTTTCCGGTCCATCCTTCCGGCAGCCAAATCCGGTATCGTGACCGCCATCGTTCTGGGAGTGGGACGAGCTATCGGTGAGGCTATGGCGATCACCCTGGTATCCGGCAGCAGCGTAAATGTGCCCCTGCCCTTTAACTCCGTGCGATTCCTGACCACAGCCATTGTCAGCGAGATGGGATATTCTTCCGGACTGCACAGACAGGTGCTGTTCACCATCGGACTGGTGCTGTTTGTATTCATTATGATCATTAATGTAGTACTGAACAAAATACTGAAAAAGGGGGCGGATGACAATGAATAAGGACACCTTATATGTAAAAAGAAAACGCCCCACAGACATGCTTTTGCTGGCAGCCATTTACATCTCTGCCACACTGGCGGTAGCACTTTTGCTGGGCATTATCCTGTATGTTTTCATAAAGGGTATCCGCACCGTTAACTGGGCATTTTTAACCACTGTGACCAGTGCCAGAAAACAGACCACTGGTATTGCGGGCAACCTGTTAAATACCCTGTACATCATCGTGATCACCCTGCTGATTGCGACCCCTATCGGCGTGGGAAGTGCTATTTACCTGAATGAATATGCCAAGCCCGGCAAGCTGGTCTCCATCATTGAATTTACCACCGAGACCCTGTCCGGTATTCCTTCTATCATTTTCGGTCTGTTCGGTATGATCTTCTTCGGAGAGACTTTGGGATTCGGTTACTCACTGCTCACAGGTTCTTTTACCCTGACACTGATGGTGCTGCCTCTGATCACCAGAAATACGCAGGAAGCACTGCGTACCGTACCGGACAGCTATCGTACCGGTGCGCTGGGAATGGGATCCACGAAATGGCATATGATCCGGACAATCCTTCTGCCTTCCTCCATGCCGGGTATCGTCACCGGTATCATCCTGGCACTGGGACGAATTGTAGGAGAGTCCGCGGCACTTTTATTTACCGCAGGAAGTGACTACAAGCTGCCGAAGTTCACCGGAGCTTTCGGGGACAATCTGGCGAAGCTGGCGCACAAAGCGTTGGAATCCGGCGGTACCCTGACCATCGAACTGTATTTACAGATGCAGAAGGGACAGTATGACAACGCCTTCGGTATCGGCTGCGTTCTGATCATTATCGTATTGATCCTGAACCTGCTGACCAAGCTGGCGGCAAACAAGTTAAGACGAGAGTAAGAGAAATCACAAGAAGGAGCAACCTTATGGCTAACAGTAAAATAACCGTGGAAAACTTAAATCTCCACTACGGAGAGAACCACGCACTGAAAGATGTAAATATGGAGATCGCAGATCACGCCATCACCGCCTTTATCGGTCCCAGCGGCTGCGGCAAATCCACGTTTCTGCGCTGCCTGAACCGGATGAATGATCTGGTGGACGGCTGCAGAGTGGAAGGAAAAGTAATCTTAGACGGAGAGGACATCTACGATAAGCGGGTGGACACCACACTGCTTCGTAAAAAGGTCGGCATGGTATTTCAGCAGCCCAATCCTTTCCCTATGTCTATCTATGATAATATCGCCTATGGTCCCAGACTGCATGGCATCAAGAATAAAAAGGAACTGGATGAGATCGTGGAGCGTTCTCTGCAGGGTGCTGCTATCTTCGAAGAAGTAAAGGACCGTCTGCACAAATCCGCACTGGGTCTCTCCGGCGGACAGCAGCAGAGACTGTGTATTGCCAGAGCTCTGGCGGTATCCCCGGAGGTGCTTCTGATGGATGAACCCACTTCCGCCCTGGACCCGATCTCTACATTAAAGATCGAGGAACTGATGGAGACCCTGAAGAAAAAGTACACCGTGGTCATCGTAACACACAATATGCAGCAGGCAGCCCGTGTGTCGGATGATACCGCATTTTTCCTGGTAGGAGAAGTGGTCGAGAAGAATGCAACCTCAGAGATCTTTGCAAGACCCCAGGATAAACGGACAGAAGACTACATCACCGGACGGTTTGGCTGATTTTGAATGAAAAGATAGGAGGAATGGGAGATGTCACCCAGAGTATTATTTGAGCAGGATCTTGAGACTTTGAAAAATAAAGTATCGGAGATGGGAGAACATGCGGAGATCAGTTATGACCATATGTTATATGGAATCCGGGAGAACAAAGAGGATCTTTTAAAGACTCTGCTGGATACGGATCACAAGATGGTGGACATGCAGAGAAGCATTGAAGCTATGTGTCTGAGCTTACTGACCAGACAGCAGCCGGTGGCGAGAGATATGCGGCTGGTGAGTGCAGCACTGAAGGTTGTAACAGACATTGAGCGGATCGGTGATCATGTGGCAGATATGGTGGAGCTGTATCTGCGGATGGGGAATATGAATTCCGAAGGAAAACAGGAAAAGCTGCTTCTGGAAATGATGGAAGAGGCAAAGGATATGATCCATAATTCCGTAGAGGCTTTCGTGGAGGGAGACGAAGCGAATGCTCAAAAAGTTGTGGAGCATGACGATGTGGTGGACGCCCTTTTTAACGATATGAAGAAAGAGATGATGCAGGCTATCCGGGAACAGAATCTGGATGCCGACCGCGTGGTGGATTATCTGATGATGGCAAAGTACCTTGAAAAGGTAGGCGACCATGCAGTAAATATTGCCCAGTGGGCGATCTTCCGTATGACAGGAGACATGGAAGGGGTAAAATTATACTAGAAGGCTCTGCATCGTTGCAACTTTACATAAATTTTACATTCGCTGGTAACACATTTTACATAAGCAAGATAAAGTGAAGATAGAAACCGATAAATGTAAAAAACAGCTATGTAAAATGAGAGGATTAGAGTATGAGCTTTTTTGATTTACTGAAGATGGTAGGAGGACTTGCACTGTTCCTGTATGGAATGAATCTGTTGGGTGATGGATTGTCCCAGGCATCCGGCGGACGTCTGGAGCGTATCCTGGAGAAACTGACCAGCAACCCGATCAAGGCAGTATTGATGGGGGCGGTGGTCACCGGCGTGATCCAGTCCTCCTCTGCGACCACTGTTATGGTAGTCGGTTTTGTCAATTCCGGCATTATGAGCCTGAAACAGGCAGTAGGCATCATCATGGGCGCCAATATCGGTACCACGATGACCTCCTGGATCTTAAGCCTTACAGGCATTGAGAGTGATGCCTTCTGGATCCGTATGCTCAAACCCAGTTCTTTTTCGCCGATTCTGGCAATCGTGGGTGTGGGTATTTTGCTGTTTTCCCATAAAGATAAATTAAAAAATGCGGCAACCATCCTGGTGGGCTTTGCAATTCTGATGTTTGGCATGGATTCCATGAGCGCAGCAGTTTCACCTCTTGCAGAGGTACCGGAGTTTACCAATCTGCTGATCAAGTTCCAAAATCCTGTATTCGGTGTACTGGCAGGACTCATCCTCACAGCGGTGATCCAGTCTTCTTCCGCATCTGTAGGTATTTTGCAGGCACTGTGCATGACCGGAGCGGTAAGCTTCGGCGCAGCAGTTCCCATTATCATGGGACAGAATATCGGTACTTGTGTTACCGCCATGATCTCCGGTATCGGTGCTTCCCGCAACGCAAAGCGTGCGGCACTGATCCACTTGTATTTCAATATTATCGGAACGGTATTGTTCCTTGGAATCTTTTATACTGCGAATGCTATTCATCCCTTTGCTTTTTTGGGAGAAGTGGCAACCCCCTTCGGCATTGCAGTGGTCCACAGCTGCTTTAATGTTGCTGCCACACTGGTATTGCTGCCTTTTTCCAATGGACTGGTAAAGCTTGCCTGCCTGACACTGCCTACGCATGAAGATGTGAAGGAAATGTCTGAGACAGACAAGACACTGAGTCTTCTGGATTCCCGATTCCTGGATACGCCGGCTTATGCGGTAGAGCAGAGCAGACAGGTGGCGTCTGTTATGGCGGACAAATCCCGCAAGGCAATGGATCTTGCCATGGAATTACTGCAGGGGTATGATGACGCAAAAGCAGAGCAGGTAGCACAAATGGAGACGGATGTAGACCGCTTTGAGGATGAGCTTGGTACTTATCTGGTGAAGCTCAGCTCCAGACAGCTGTCCGGTAAAGACAGCGAGACGCTGAACACTATTTTACATTGCATCGGTGATTTTGAGAGAATATCCGACCATGCCCGAAATGTGAAAGAGGCTGCACAGGAAATGTATGACAAAAAGCTGGATTTTTCTGATAAAGCACAGGAAGAACTGAAGGTATTTGAAAGAGCGGTACATGACATTCTGGATATTACCATGAACAGCTTTATAAAGGGAGACCTGAACCTGGCAAGACAGGTAGAACCCATGGAAGAGGTTATTGACGGATTGAGCCTGGATGTGAAGCAGCGTCATGTACGCAGACTCCGCAAGGGAAAATGTACCATTGAACTGGGATTCATTTTATCCGATGTAATTACGAACTTTGAACGTGTGAGTGATCACTGCTCCAATATCGCGGTCTGCCTGGTACAGGTGAATGAAGATGAATTTGACACCCATGCTTATCTGGACGAACTGCGCCAGGAGGATAACCTGGATTTCCAGGGCAAGGTGATGGCTTGCCGTGAGAAATACCAGTTACCGCCCACAAAGCAGGAACGTGTTATGGAAAAGAATGCAAAATTACTTGCGGAGTAAGGAATTACAGGGGTATAGTTAAGAAGAGAAAGCACAGTCAGAGAGGAGTGCTGTGAGATGGCATTGATCTATGTAGTAGAGGATGATAAAAATATTCAGGAGATCGAGACCTTTGCCCTGGCAAATGTAGGATATGAGGTAAAAGGATTTGACTCCGCCACAGATTTCTATGCAGCATTGAACGAGACAGCACCGGATCTGATCCTGTTAGATATCATGCTGCCGGACGAGGATGGACTGAGTATCGTGAAAAAGCTTCGTGCCAGACAGGATACCGTACTGGTGCCGGTGATCATGGTCACGGCAAAGACCACGGAAATCGACAAGGTAAAAGGCCTGGATCTGGGCGCAGACGATTATATCACGAAGCCCTTCGGCGTCATGGAACTGATCTCCAGGGTCAAAGCAATGCTTCGCAGAAGCCAGAAGACCCAGGAGAAGGATAAGGTGCTGAAGCTTGGCAATATTGTGCTGGACAGAGAGAAACATTCCGTGATGGTAGGTAAGAAGCCGGTGGAACTGACTTACAAGGAATATGAACTGTTGAAGCTTTTGATGACGAACGCCGGCATCGTGACTACCAGGGAACTGATATTAGACCGCGTCTGGGGGATTGATTTCGAGGGAGAGTCCAGAACGCTGGATATGCATATCAAGACTCTGCGTCAGAAGCTAAAGGAAGAGGGCAGCCTGATCAAGACGGTACGTAATGTGGGATACATTATGAATGGTGAGAAAGCGTAACAGAAGATGAAGAAAAAGATTAACAAGATGATGGTTCTCATTGCCACGGTGACGATTTTGCTCACCATGGTGCTGATCACAATAGTGTATTATGATCTGTTCCGCAGACAGGTGCTGGAGGATCTGAAAAGCTATGGCTCTCTGTTAAAAAGCTGCTCTTCGGTAGAAGAGATCGAGGCAAACGGAGCACCCGTAGAATCAGATCTGCGACTGACACTGATCAGCAGTGACGGACGTGTACTGTATGACAATGAGGCAGACTCTGTAGCGATGGGAAACCACGCTTCCCGTCCGGAAATTCAGGAGGCAATGCAGGACGGAGAGGGCGAAGCAGTCCGTAATTCCGAAACCCTGTCCCGGTCCACCTTTTACTATGCGATCCGCTTAGAGGATGGCAGTGTGTTACGTCTGTCCAAGGATGCCAGGAGCATTTACAGTATCTTCAGCCAGGCACTGCCTATGATGGTGGGAATCTTCATCATCCTGTTGGTGCTGTGCATGGTGGCGGCAAGAGTACTGACCACCAAGCTCGTGGCGCCTATCGAGAAGCTGGCACAGAACATCGGGGAATGTACGGAGATGCAGACCTATGAGGAACTGACCCCGTTCATGGCAATGATCCGCAAACAGCATGAGGACATTATGAAAAATGCCAAAATGCGGCAGGAATTCAGTGCCAATGTATCCCATGAGCTAAAGACACCGCTCACATCCATTTCCGGTTATGCGGAACTCATCGAGACCGGAATGGCTTCCGAACAGGATACCGTGCGTTTCGCCCACGGAATCCATAACAGCGCGAACCGGTTGCTTACATTAATTAATGATATTATTCGCCTGTCGGAGTTAGACGGCACGGAAGAGGAAGCGGATACAGAACTTCTGAACCTCCATGAGATGGCGAAGAATTGTGTGGAAATGATTTCCATGAGTGCAGAGAAACATAATGTGACCATTCAGCTAGCCGGAACAGATGCTTATGTGACGGAAAACCGACAGATGATGGAGGAACTGTTGTATAATCTCTGCGATAACGCGATCCGTTATAACAATCCCGGAGGAAGCGTGGATGTGCAGACCTACGCCAGAGAGGGACATACCTATCTCGTGGTAAAAGATACCGGAATCGGCATTTCCAAGGAACATCAGGATAGGATCTTCGAGCGCTTCTACCGCGTCGACAAGAGCCGTTCCAAGTCCACCGGAGGTACCGGTCTGGGGCTCGCTATCGTAAAACACATCATCGCCAAGAGCCATGCCCAGTTGCAGCTTGAGAGCGAACCCGGCAAAGGAACGACGATACGGGTAATCTTTTAAGAATCTCCGTAGCCCCTGACAGGGTATAAGAAACGCGGCACGCTCGCACTCTGTCGCAGAGCGTGCCGCGTTTCTTATACCCAGCCGGGGCTACTGGCTTTTCTAAAGCTTTCTAGGATGCAGAACGCCCGCGGTGGATGGAATGTCCTTCCGAGGATGTTTGTAGGGAGGTGGTGACATTTTCTCGAAAAGTGTTGAAAGACAGCGGGAAAGCGGACACGATGTCCGCGTCAGCCGATCCGCGCTATGGAGGGCGCGTGTAGGCGACCCCGTCATGATGAGAACCGTTCCTCGCTTTTCGTCAGAAAATTCCCACCGGGAGACCTTACATCGAGGAAGGATGTTTCATTCCCCGCGGGCGTCTATACTTTCTTTATGTAAGCTCTTACATGATAAAAAATTAACTTTTGCCAAACCTATTGATAGATTTTATTAAATAGTATATAATTACATGTGTATAAACAAAAGTAAAGTCGTGAAAACGACTATTTTTTTTAAATAGAAATGTAAGCGCTTACACAGAATGGAGAAGATCATGAGCCGATTGAAGATTGCCACCACGAATAAGGCACAGCTTACGGTAGAACGCCTGTATAAAGACTTAGAGAGAAGAATCATTGCCAGCCCGCCCGGATTGTGCCCGGTGGATCTGCAGCTTTCTTTCCTGAAAATGTGCCATGCCCAGACCTGCGGTAAATGCGTTCCCTGCCGTGTGGGACTGGGACAGCTGCAGAACCTGATGGAAGAAGTGCTGGCAGGTAAAGCCACTCTGAAGACACTGGACCTGATCCGCGATACCGCTTCCGACATCGTGGATTCCGCGGACTGCGCCATCGGCTATGAGGCAGCCCATATGGTACTGGCGGGATTGGAGGGTTTCCGCGAAGATTACGTCTACCATATCGAGCATGGCGGCAAATGCTCCTGCCATATCACCCAGCCGGTTCCCTGCGTGGCACTGTGTCCCGCAGGCGTGGATATCCCCGGTTACATAGCTCTGGTGAAGGAAGAGCGCTATGCGGATGCTGTGAAGCTGATCCGTAAGGACAATCCTTTCCCGACAGCCTGCGCCCTGATCTGCGAGCATCCCTGTGAGGCAAGATGCCGCCGCAACATGATCGACAGCGCTATCAACATCCGAGGGCTGAAACGTATGGCAGTGGACAATGCCAGAGCCAATACCGTTCCCGTTCCCGAGAAGGCGGAGAGCACCGGCAAAAAGGTTGCAATCATCGGCGGAGGTCCCGGCGGTCTATCCGCGGCATACTACCTGGAACTCATGGGACACCATGCCGTAGTATTTGAGGAAAAGAGCAAATTAGGCGGTATGTTACGCTATGGAATCCCCAACTACCGTTTCCCCAGAGAACGTCTGCAGGAGGATATTGATACCATCCTGTCCACCGGAGTGGAAGTGAAACTGAACACCAGAGTCGGCAACGGAGAAGGCGAGATTTCTTATAATAAGTTACATGAAGAATACGATGCGGTCTACATTGCCATCGGTGCTCATACGGATAAAAAGATCGGTATCGAGGGCGAGGATGCCCACGGTGTAATGTCTGCAGTGGAAATGCTGCGTCGCATCGGTGACGATGACATGCCGGATTTCAAGGACAAAACCGTAGTTGTAGTCGGCGGCGGTAATGTAGCCATGGACTGTACCCGTTCCGCCATCCGTCTGGGTGCGAAAAAGGTGGGAATTGCCTACCGTAGAAGACAGAATGATATGACAGCGCTTCCCGAGGAAGTGGAAGGAGCCATCGCAGAGGGTGCGGAACTCTACAGCCTGAAAGCTCCGCACAAGATCGAAGCCGATGAGAACGGCAATGTGACGGCGCTGTGGGTGGAGCCGCAGATCATCGGCCCTATCGATGCCTGGGGACGTGCCCGTCCGATCCAGGCGGATGTGCCCCTGCTTCGAATCCCCTGTGATATCGTTGTGGTGGCCATTGGTCAGGGTATTGAGACCCGCCATTTTGAAGAAGCCGGTATCTCTGTAAAGCGCGGTACCATCACTGCCATGAGTGACAGTGAAGTTAAGGATGTCCACGGCGTATTCGCCGGAGGTGACTGCGTGACCGGTCCCGCAACCGTCATCCGTGCCATTGCTGCCGGAAAAGTAGCAGCAGCCAACATTGATGAATATCTGGGTTATCACCACGTGGTACCCTGCGATGTGGAGATCCCTCCCGTATCCTATGAAGACAAGGAGCCCTGCGGACGGATCCAGTTGAGTGAAAAAGAAGCCGGAGAGCGTAAGACGAATTTTGATGCTTTCGAATGCGGCATGACGAAGCAGGAGGCCTGCCAGGAAGCGGGCAGATGCTTACGCTGCGACAAATACGGCTACGGAAGCTTAAAGGGCGGCCGTGCGGCCATCTGGTAAAAAGAGGAGCAAACAATGGGCGAGAAAATGATAAACCTTACAATAGACGGCATACAGCTGCAGGTTCCGGAAGGAACCAGTGTCATGAGCGCAGCAGCCGGTATCGGCATCGAAGTGCCGCATCTGTGCTTTTTGAAAGATATTAATGAGATCAGTGCCTGCAAAGTCTGCGTGGTGGAAGTGCAGGGGAAGAGTAAACTGATCACTGCCTGCAACAGTCCGGTGGAAGAGGGAATGGTGGTATTCACCAATTCTCCGAAGGTACGCCGCGTGCGCAAGACCAATGTGGAATTGATCCTGTCACAGCATGACTGCCACTGTGCAACCTGCGTCAGAAGCCGCAACTGTAATTTGCAGCAGATTTCCAATGATCTGGGAATTCTGGAAGTACCTTTTACGGAAGAAGTTCCCGAGACTCCATGGGACCATTCTTTCCCCCTGATCCGGGACTCCAGAAAATGTATCAAATGTATGCGTTGCGTACAGATCTGCGATAAGGTCCAGGAGATGCATGTCTGGGATGTGCAGAACACCGGATCCCGTACCACAGTGGATGTGGCGGATAACAAGACTATCGACTGTTCCGACTGCACCCTGTGCGGACAGTGCATTACCCATTGTCCCACCGGAGCACTGAGAGAACGCGATGACACTTACAAGGCTTTCGAGGCACTGGCGGATCCTGAGAAGATCACGGTAGTTCAGGTGGCACCGGCGGTGAGAACCGCATGGGGCGAGGAACTGGGACTGAGTGCAGAGGAAGCTTCTGAAGGCAAAATGGTGGCAGCATTGAAGCGCATCGGTTTTGACTATGTATTCGATACCAATTTTGCGGCGGATCTGACCATTATGGAAGAGGGAAGCGAACTGTTGGAGCGCCTGGACAATTCCCGGAAATACGCATGGCCCATGTTTACCTCCTGCTGTCCCGGCTGGGTGAGCTTCGTATCCAAGAAGTATCCGGAGTATCTGCGGAATCTGTCTACGGCAAAATCCCCCCAGCAGATGTTCGGTGCCATGGCGAAGACTCATTTTGCACAGAAAAAGGGCATCGACCCCAATAATATCTGCTGTATCTCCATTATGCCCTGCGTATCCAAGAAGAGAGAGGCATCTCTTTCTTATATGAAGAGTGCCGGAGCCGGGCAGGATGTGGATATCGTACTGACCACCAGAGAATTCGTGCGGATGATCCGTGCGGAGCATATCAATACCCGGTTTTTAAAGGAACAGGCTTTTGATTCTCCTCTGGGAGAAAGCACCGGTGCCGGAGTGATCTTCGGTGTCACCGGCGGTGTCATGGAGGCGGCACTTCGTACTGCCTATGCGGTAGTGGAAGGGAAGAATCCGGAAGCGGATGCCTTTAGAGCGGTCAGAGGAAGAGACGGCAGAAGAGAAGCGGATTTTGTACTGGGGGATAAGACCTTGCATACCTGTACCGTCAGTGGACTGGCAAATGCGGAGAGACTGATAGAGGACATCAAGGCAGGAAAAGTATCCTATGATTTCGTGGAAGTCATGGCATGCCCCGGCGGCTGTGTCGGAGGCGGCGGACAGCCCATCCACGACGGATGTGAATTCGCGGAGCAGCGCGGAGGCACCCTGTACCGTCTGGACAGCGAGAGAAAGCTTCGTTTCTCCCACGAGAACCCCGAGGTACAGAAAGTCTACGAAGAGTTCCTGGAGAAACCCTTAAGCCGCACCGCCCACAAGCTCCTGCATTCCGAGCATGTGAACGAGTTGTATTTTGAAACACATAACTATTTGTAATACCAACTTTTGGGTTTAGATGCCGTTCATGCTTGCATGATAAGGCATATGAACCGAAAAAGCGCCCAAACATGAGGAAAAAGCGATTTGCGAAGCAAATCAGCGGAATCCGAATGTTTGTAGAATTGCGAAAGCTGCAAAGCAGGGGAGCAATTCGTGGGTATTACAATAAGAAGCTATTGACATTTCATTACACAGGGTCTATACTGTGTATAGTTTAAAGATGATTACTAGAGTAAGAGTGGACGCGCGCCACTCTTTCTTGTTGTTGTGACGACAGTTCATATCAGTAAAGGAGGGCATACATGTCCAAACGAGAGGACTACGAAAGCAGAACCGAAGAACTGCTTACGCCCATCGCAGAAGCAAATCAGGTGGAGATCTACGATGTGGAGTATGTAAAGGAAGGCAGTGACTACTATCTGAGAGCCTACATCGACAAGCCGGAAGGTGTGAACATTCTGGATTGCGAGAATGTCAGCAGAGCATTATCCGAAGCTCTCGACAAGGCGGATTTCATTCCGGATGCATACATTCTGGAAGTCAGCAGCCCGGGATTGGGCAGAACCCTGAAAAAGGATAAACACTTACAGAAGAGCATCGGCGAAGAGGTGGAGATCAAGCTGTTCAAGCCCATCGACAAATGCAAGGAATTTTCCGGCATTCTGGAAAGTTTTGATGCAGATACTATTACGATCACAGAAGAAGGAACCCCGAGAACTTTTGCCAGAGCAGACGCCGCACTGATCCGCCTGGCGTTAGATTTTTGATACTATTCAGAGCAAAAAGAGAGCATCGAAGATGCGTTTTGGGAATGAGGTTCTGAATAGTTATAGCTTGTAGAATAAGAAACCATACACTAAGAAAAGGCGAAAGCCGGAATGGAGGAAATGATGAATAAGGAATTAATGGAGGCACTGGATGTTCTGGAGAAGGAGAAGGAGATCAGCAAGGAGACCTTGTTTGAAGCCATCGAGAACTCCCTGATGACAGCCTGCAAGAACCATTTTGGAAAGGCTGACAATATCCATGTGGAGATCAATAGAGAGACCTGCGATTTCCTGGTATATGCCGAGAAGGAAGTTGTACCTGCGAAGGACGATGTAGAGGATGACTGCTTACAGATCGCTCTGGAAGATGCACAGGAGATCTCCAAAAAGGCACAGGTCGGCGATATGATCCATGTAGAGATCAAGTCCAAGGAATTCGGACGTATCGCTACGCAGAATGCCAAGAACGTGATCTTACAGAAGATCCGTGAGGAAGAGAGAAGCGTAATTTACAATCAGTATTATGAGAAGGAAAAGGATGTTGTCACTGGCGTGGTACAGCGTTATGTAGGTAAGAACATCAGCATCAACCTGGGTAAGGCAGATGCCATGCTGACCGAGAACGAGCAGGTAAAGGGTGAAGTATTCAAACCCACCGAGCGTATCAAGGTCTACATCGTGGAAGTAAAGAACACCCCGAAGGGACCCCGTATCAATGTCAGCCGTACTCATCCGGAGCTGGTAAAGAGACTGTTTGAGTCTGAAGTTACCGAGATCAAGGACGGTACCGTAGAGATCAAGAGCATTGCCAGAGAGGCAGGAAGCCGTACCAAGATCGCTGTATGGAGCAATAACCCCAATGTAGATGCAGTCGGTGCCTGCGTAGGTATGAACGGTGCCCGTGTCAATGCTATCGTAGAAGAGCTGCGCGGTGAGAAGATCGATATCGTGAACTGGGATGAGAACCCCGGTAACCTGATTCAAAATGCACTTTCTCCTGCCAAGATCGTAGCAGTATTTGCAGATCCCGATGAGAAGACCGCAAAGGTAGTCGTACCTGATTATCAGCTGTCTTTGGCAATCGGTAAGGAAGGTCAGAACGCAAGACTGGCAGCAAGACTGACCGGTTACAAGATCGACATCAAATCCGAGACACAGGCCAAGGATGCTCCCGGCTTCCGTTATGAGGACTATGTGGACGATTATGAGGATGAAACCGAAGACGATTTTGATGGAGAGCAGGAATAATCAATGGCAAAAAAGATTCCACTGAGGCAGTGCGTAGGCTGCGGAGAAATGAAAGGCAAAAAAGAGATGCTGCGTGTTCTGAAGACTCCGGAAGGAGAGATCTGTTTAGACACAACGGGCAAAAAGAACGGACGCGGCGCATATATTTGCAGACAGAAGGAATGTCTGCAGAAGGCCCGGAAGAATAAAGGCTTAGAGCGTTCTTTCAAGATGAGTATTTCTCCGGAAAGTTATGATATGCTGGAAAAGGAGTTTGATCAGCTTGAAACAGAATAAGATTTATTCCCTTTTGGGACTTGCGATGAGGGGGCGTAACCTGGTAAGCGGTGAATTCCAGACGGAGGACGCTGTGAAAAAAGGTTCTGCCATGTTGGTGATCGTTGCAGAAGATGCATCCGCCAATACGAAAAAGTTGTTTCACGACAAATGTTCCTATTATGAAGTCCCGGTATATGAATATGGCACAAAAGAAGAGCTCGGCTGGGCGATCGGCCGGAACCTGAGATCTTCGGTAGGTGTGTGTGATGCGGGACTGGCAGATGCACTCATCAAGCAATTGGAAGCGAATTTGCCCGGTTAGGCAGAATGGAGGAAAGCATGGCGAAAATCAAAGTACATGAACTCGCAAAAGAATTAGAACTACAGAGTAAGGATATACTGAATTTTTTACAGGAAAAAGGAATTGAGGCGAAGGCAGCACAGAGCTCTCTGGAAGAGGATGCGGCAGCACTGGTACGTAACAGCTTAGGACACAAGAAGGCAGTCACGGCACCTGTTGCGGAAAAGGAAGCTCCTGCAAAGGTTGAAAATACAAAGCCCGCTGAGGAAAAGGCACAGGAGGAGACCAGGTCTCCCGAAGAGACGAAAAAGAAGAAAAAGATCATCTTCGTAAGCAACCCTCAGAATTCCAAGATGCCCGGACAGCGTCAGGGCGGACAGAACGGACAGGGACAGAGACCCGCCGGCGGACAGCGTCCGAATCAGGGACAGAATAACAGATACCAGAACAACGGTTATCAGAATAATTCTTACAATAACCGTGTGCAGGCACAGGCTCCGGTACGTCCCATCAAGCCGCTGACCCCGCCTTCTCCCACACCCAGTGTGGCAATGGTACCCGGCAATAAGGGACAGCAGCCTGCGAAAAAGCCCGCAAACAATACCGCAGCAGCTGCACAGGTTCCTGTAAAGGAGCAGGCAGCGCAGAATACCAATACCGCAGCCACGCAGGCACCTCAGAATACACAGAACACCGCACAGGCAAGACCGGCGGACAGACCGCAGAACAATAACCGCGACAACAGAGATGGTCGTGATAACCGTCAGGGTGGTTACGGTCAGAATAATCGTGATAATCGCGGTCAGGGCAGCTACAACCGCGACAACAGAGATGGCAATCGTGACAATCGTCAGGGCGGCTACGGTCAGGGCAACCGTCAGGGCGGACAGAACGCAAACAGAGGAGGTATGGGCAATGGCAGACCTCAGGGAGGCGGATTTAACAGACAGGGTCGTCCGGGTATGGAAGGCGGCCAGGGTGATCGCAGGAATAACGGCAACGGTGAGCGCGGTTACGGCAATAACGGCCGCGATGGAAGAGGCAATGGCGGATCGGGTAATCGATTCGGAGATAACAGACAGAATAAAGACTTCGCTCCGGAACCTGCAGGCAAGGATCTTGAGAAGAAGCGCGAAGATGAAAAGAGACGTTTCAGCCAGGAGAAGGACAACAAGCGCTCCAAGAAGGACCATATCTACGAGGACGAGGATGCACTGAAGAACAAGCCCGGACGTTTCATCAAGCCGGAAAAGAAGAAGGAAGAGGTTCAGGAGGAGCAGATCAAGGTGATCGTGCTGCCTGAGTCCATCACCATCAAAGAGCTGGCTGAGAAGATGAAGTTACAGCCCGCAGCCATCATCAAGAAGCTGTTCCTGGAGGGCAAGATCGTAACCGTGAACCAGGAGATCTCTTACGAGGATGCAGAGAACATCGCCATGGAATACGACATTCTCTGTGAAAAAGAGGTTAAGGTCGATGTCATCGAAGAACTGCTGAAGGAAGACGAAGAGAAAGAGGAAGATCTGGTGGAGAGACCTCCCGTCATCTGTGTTATGGGTCACGTTGACCATGGTAAGACTTCCCTGCTGGATGCTATTCGTAAGACCAACGTCACCGATCGTGAGGCAGGCGGTATTACCCAGCACATTGGCGCTTATACTGTAAATGTGGGAGATCGTAAGATCACTTTCTTAGATACTCCCGGACATGAAGCATTTACCGCCATGCGTATGCGTGGTGCCAATGCGACCGATATCGCTATCCTGGTAGTAGCAGCGGATGACGGCGTAATGCCCCAGACCGTAGAAGCTATCAATCATGCAAAGGCAGCAGGGGTTGAGATCATCGTAGCAGTGAACAAGATCGATAAGCCCTCTGCCAACATTGACAGAGTAAAGCAGGAGCTGGCTGAGTATGAGCTGATTCCCGAGGATTGGGGCGGAAGCACCATATTTGCACCCGTATCCGCAAAAAGCGGCGAGGGTATCGACCAGTTGCTTGATATGATCCTGCTGACCGCAGATATCATGGAGCTGAAGGCGAACCCCAAGAGAAAGGCAAGAGGTCTGGTCATCGAGGCAGAGCTGGATAAGGGACGCGGTCCCGTAGCTACCGTACTGGTACAGAAGGGTACCCTGCATGTGGGAGACTTTATCTCCGCAGGCGTGGCTCATGGTAAGGTAAGAGCCATGATCGATGATAAGGGACGCAGAGTTAAGGAAGCAGGACCTTCTACTCCCGTAGAGATTCTGGGTCTGTCTGATGTTCCCAGTGCCGGTGAAGTATTCCTGGCACATGATAATGATAAGACAGCAAAATCCTATGCAGAGACCTACCTGGCACAGAATAAGGAAAAGATGCTGGAAGAGACCAAGGGCAGAATGTCCTTAGATGATCTGTTCAGCCAGATCCAGGAGGGTAATCTGAAGGAACTGAACCTGATCGTCAAGGCTGACGTACAGGGTAGTGTCGAGGCTGTAAAACAGTCCCTGTTGAAGCTGTCTAACGAAGAGGTAGTAGTAAAATGTATCCACGGCGGCGTAGGTGCCATCAATGAGTCCGACGTATCTCTGGCAAGTGCGTCCAACGCCATCGTCATCGGATTCAACGTTCGTCCCGATGCGACTGCCAAGGCAACCGCAGAGAGAGAGGGCGTGGATGTACGTCTGTATAAGGTCATCTATCAGGCAATCGAAGATATCGAAGCTGCCATGAAGGGTATGCTGGATCCCGTATACGAGGAGAAGGTCATCGGTCATGCAGAGGTTCGTCAAATCTTCAAGGCATCCGCTATCGGTAACATTGCCGGTTCCTATGTCTTAGACGGTGTCTTCCAGAGAGGCTGTAAGGTTCGTATCACCCGCGAGGGCGAGCAGATCTTCGAGGGCAACCTGGCTTCCCTGAAGAGATTCAAGGATGATGTGAAGGAAGTTAAGGCAGGATATGAGTGTGGTCTCGTATTTGAAGGCTTTGACAAGATGCAGGAGCTGGATATCGTAGAAGCCTATATTATGGTCGAGGTACCACGGTAGGGAGTTCTTCTAAGATTAAAAAATACGTAATCTAAGAAGAACTAGACCCTGCCGAGAAGATTCGCTATGCGAATCTTCCGGTGTCTTGGTATTTGTTAGTTATTTTGAGAAGGAATAAGAATGAGAAAGAATAGTGTGAAAAATACCCGTGTCAACGGGGAAGTGCAGCGCGTTCTGGCGGAGATCATCCGGGGCGGTCTTAAGGACCCCCGGATCAGTCCCTGGACCAGTGTCGTTGCTGTGGAAGTGGCACCGGATTTAAAAAGCTGTAAGGCATGGATCAGCGTGCTGGGTGATGAGGAAGTCAGAAAGTCCACCCTGCAGGGACTGAAGAGTGCCGAAGGCTTTATCCGCAGAGAGCTGGCGCGTACCATCAATCTGCGTAACACTCCGGACATCACTTTTGTGATGGACCAGTCCATCGAATACGGTGTCAACATGTCCCACAAGATCGATGAGGTCATTGCTGCGGACGAACAGGCACAGAAGCCGGAAAATGAAGTTGTGGAAGAAATGGAAAATATCGAAGATACGGAAGAGACAGAGGAAGGTGATGAATAATGGATTTGCGTGAAGAATGTCATGGCGCAAAAAAGATCGGCATCAGCGGACATATTCGTCCCGATGGAGACTGTGTGGGTGTATGTCTGTCCTTACAGATATACCTGCGTAAGCTTCTTCCCAAAGCGGAAGTTACCGTATATTTACAGAAGCCTTCCGAAGAGTTTTCTTACCTGAAGGGATACGATGAAATTCAGACCGAGTGTCCGGATCAGGATCCTTTTGATGTATATTTTGCACTGGACTGCAGCGGAGACAGACTGGGAGACGCAGAGAAATATTTTCAGAATGCGAAAAAGAAGATCAATATCGATCATCATATCAGCAATTCCGGCTGTGGTGATGTGAATCTCGTTCGTCCCGAGGTGGGCAGTGCCTGCGAGGTACTGTATCATATCATGGATGCGGAACTCATCGACAAAGACATTGCGGAAGCATTGTACACCGGCATCATTCACGATACCGGCGTATTCCAGTATTCCAATACGACACCGGAGACGCTGCAGGCGGCGGCATTTCTGATCTCTTTCGGTTTCAATTTCCCGAAGCTGATCGAAGAAAGCTTTTACCAGAAGACATATCTGCAGAGCCAGATCATGGGAAGAGCATTGATGGAGAGTATCCGTTTCATGGACGGACGCTGTATCGTGAGCATGGTGGATCGTAAGACCATGGATTTCTACAATGCGGTACCGGGTGATCTGGACGGTATTGTAAATCAGCTGCGCAATATCAAGGGCGTGGATTGTGCGATTTTCATGTACGAGACCAATGTACTGGAGTACAAGGTCAGCATGCGTTCCAATGAGAACGTAGACGTGGCGAAGGTGGCATCCTTCTTCGGAGGTGGCGGCCATGTGCGTGCCGCAGGATGTACCATGAAGGGAACGTTCCATGATTGTGTCAACAATTTGTCACTGCACATCGACAAGCAATTGCGGGGAGAACAGGATTAATGGACGGCATCATCAATGTATACAAGGAAGCGGGTTTTACCTCCCATGATGTGGTGGCAAAGCTTCGCGGGATCTGCCGGCAGAAAAAGATAGGGCACACAGGTACACTGGATCCACAGGCTACCGGTGTGCTCCCTGTATGTCTGGGGAGTGCTACCAGAGCATGCGAAATGCTGACGGACAGAACCAAGGAATATGTGGCGGAACTTTTGCTGGGGCAGATCACAGATACCCAGGACACCACGGGAACCGTTCTGGAAGAGCGGGAAGTAGCGGTGGATGAGGCACAGGTACGTGAAGCAATCGGAAGCTTCGTCGGCGGTTATGACCAGATCCCACCCATGTATTCCGCACTGAAGGTCAATGGGAAAAAGCTCTATGAACTTGCCAGAGAGGGCAAGGAAGTAGAGCGCCAGGCGAGACATGTGGATCTGCCGGCGATCGAGATCCTCGAAATCAAGCTTCCCGTGGTAAAATTCCGTGTGGAATGCTCCAAGGGAACCTACATCCGCAGTCTCTGTGCCGATATCGGCGAGAAGCTTGGCTGCGGCGGTACCATGCAGAGCCTCGTCCGTACCAGAGTCGGAGAATTCAGGCTTGCGGATGCCCTGACCTTAGGACAGCTGCAGGAACTTCGGGATAAGGACAGATTAGAGGAGGCACTGCTTCCCACAGACCGTATTTTTGCGGATTTTAACGCCGTGTATGTAGAGGAAAAATGGCGGAAACTGATCGATAACGGGAATGCTTTTTATCCGGGACAGACCCTGGAGCAGATCACTTATCCGGCGGGAGAATGGGTGCGCGTCTACAGAGAGGATAACAGCTTCGTGGGCATCTATGCGTATGATGGGGCAAAAGAGTGGTACAAACCCGTGAAAATATTCCCAGGTACAACGGTTTCAAATAATTAGACCAACGTTGTACTCGTAATACAGAAAGCAGGAAACAGACTTGGAAATCATTGCAGGAACAACAGACTTTTATCTGGAAAAAGATACAGCGGTAGCCATCGGCAAATTCGACGGAGTGCATCTGGGACACAGAAGACTCTTAGAGGAGATCCTGAACCGGAAAAAGAACGGACTGGCGGCATGTGTGTTCACTTTCGACCCCACACCGGCGGTACTGTTCGGATTGTCTGACGGCAAGGAATTGACAACAAGAGAAGAGAAGAGACGGCTGTTTGAGCGGCTGGGAATCGATATCCTGATCGAATTCCCCTTAACGAAGGAGACGGCAGCCACAGAGCCGGAGCGATTTGTGACGGAGATTCTGGCGAAACAGATGAATACCCGTTTTGTGGCAGCCGGCGAAGACCTGTCCTTTGGCAGGAACGGAGCAGGCAATGCTGAACTTTTAGAAAAAATGGCGCCGCAGCTGGGCTTCTGCGTCCAGACCATAGAGAAGATCGAAGTGGACGGTATCGAGGTCAGCTCCACTTACATCCGTAAGCTGGTGGAAGAGGGGCGGATGGAAGAAGCGGAAAAGATGCTGGGAATGCCTTATACTCTGCTGGGATGTGTGGAACATGGCAACCATATCGGGCATACCCTGGGATTCCCTACGGTGAATCTTCTGCCTCCCGCAGGTAAACTGCTGCCTCCGAACGGTGTCTACTATGCGTCGGTGCGCCATAATGGGAAGATATACAAGGCAATCAGCAATGTGGGAACCAAGCCGACCGTTTCTTCCGAAAAAGTGATGGGTGTGGAATCCTATCTGTATGATTTCAATCAGGATATCTACGGACAGGAGATTGAAGTGACCTTAAAAAGCTTCCGGCGCCCGGAACGCAGATTCGGGTCCTTAGAGGAGTTAAAAAGCCAGTTGGACCTAGATATTGCGGATGGCCGAAATGCATAAATAATAAGTTTATTATGCACAGAAACGGCGTAAAAGCGTAAAGTTTTGTAAAGAAACGTAAAAGAAAAGTAAAATATTCATTGCAAGTTTTAATTTTATCTCGTAAAATATATTTTGGATTGTTTATATAAGAATAAATTTGAAAATAATTGTTTTGATTTTCGGAAGAGAATCGAGAGAGATTGAGGGATTTAAAATGAGCTTTGGAACAATATTGACAATGGCCGGAGGTCTTGGACTGTTTTTATTCGGAATGGAACTTATGAGTGATTCCATCGAGAAGGTAGCAGGTGCCAAGCTTCGTCGCATTCTGGAGATCTTTACCACGAACCGTTTCATGGGTATGATCGTAGGTATTATTTTCACCGGTATCATCCAGTCTTCCTCAGCATGTACGGTCATGGTCGTCAGCTTCGTTAACTCCGGGTTGATGAATCTGTATCAGGCAGCGGGAGTTATTCTGGGTGCCAACATCGGTACTACCATCACCTCACAGCTGGTATCATTTAATTTATCGAAAATAGCACCGCTGATCTTATTAGTAGGTGTGGTCGTGATGATGTTCACGAAAAAAGAAAAAGTCCGCAAGGTTGCGGAAGTGATCGTAGGATTCGGTATCCTGTTCGTGGGACTGAGCACCATGTCTCAGGCGATGGCGAATATGAAGAATGAACCCCAGGTAGTGAATCTGCTGATGTCTCTGAAGAATCCGTTCTTAGCCACACTTATGGGTTTTGCCCTGACTGCTGTTATTCAGAGCTCATCCGTAACGGTCAGTATCGTACTGTTACTTGCCAATCAGGATCTGCTGCCGTTACCTATTACACTGTACATTATCTTAGGATGTAATATCGGTGCCTGCGCTACCGCAATGTTAGCTTCCATGACCGGTAAAAAGGATGCGAAGAGAGCTGCACTGATCCATCTGCTGTTCAATATCATTGGCACTGTTATTATCTACATTGCTCTGTTCGTGGCAGGGGATCAGATCGTGGAATTGATCAAGTCTATCTCCGCAGACAACGGCCGATTCGTGGCAAATGCACATACGATGATCAAGATTGCTCAGGTAATTATGCTGTTCCCGTTCACCGGTTGGCTGGTGAAGATGACCTATCTGATCGTTCCCGGCGAAGACCAGAAGGTTGGTTACAGAGAAAGCTATCAGTTAAAATACATCGGCGACAAAGTGGTGTTCAATCCCGCTACTGCAGTGGTAGAGGTTGTCAAGGAGCTGGAGCGTATGGCTTCTCTGGCGGAGGAGAACTTAAACCGTGCCATGAATGCCCTCATCACATTAGATGAAGAAGACATTGAGGAAGTCTACGAGGTAGAGAAAAATATCAATTTCCTGAATCATGCCATTACGGATTATCTGGTGAAGATCAACCAGACGACGCTGCCCATCGAAGACCTGAACAGTCTGGGCGCTCTGTTCCACGTGGTGAACGATATCGAACGTATCGGTGACCATGCAGAGAACGTAGCGGATGCAGCGAGACAGCGCAAGGAAGAGGGAATCTCCATCAGTAAGGAAGCCCAGAAGGAACTGGGAGACATGCTGGAGATGGTCAATAAGATCATCCGTTATGCCGTAGAGATGTTCGCCAAGAGCGATGAGACCCATATGCAGGAGATCATCACTTTAGAGGATCAGGTAGATGAGAAGGAACGCGAACTGCAGAAGAAGCATGTAGAGCGTCTTACCAAGGGAGAATGTTCTCCCGAAGCCGGTATGATCTTCTCTGATGTCGTATCCGGTCTGGAGAGAGTTGCAGACCATGCCACCAACATTGCATTTGCCATTACCACGGAAGAGGAAATGGATGAAGGCAAAGTAAATAACTAGATATATGACAGAAACTGTAAAAGGCTGCCCTACATATCATATATGTGGGACAGCCTTTTTTGGAAGTTATAGAAATGAAATGATAGCTTTTACCAAATATAAGGACTACTGTGCATTCAACTCGGAGAGAATCTCATCTACCATATCCTGAGTTGTCTTCACATAGTTGTCCATAGCGGCATCTACATTGCCACCCTTTACAACCACTTCAGCAATGACTGCGTTCTTGGCATCGGTGATGGTGCCACCGTAGTTGGTGATGGCATCACAGGATGCGGAATGAGGAGCATCTACGCTGTGCTCAGAGAAAAACTCGTTACATTCTTTGGTTAGGTCGGTAGCGGATTCAAAACCATTCTCTAAGGAGCAGATCATGGAAGAAGGATCAATAGCATTCTTTTTCCATAGAGCACTGGGATCGGAAGGGTTCAGGCGAAGATGAAATTCACCATCTTTATATTCATAGGTCTTTGCATTGTCGGTACCTTCACCGGTAACAATAGTTTCTGCTTCGGTAGACCAGTGATAACCCTCAGCACCGTATACCCACAGTGTCTGTACAGTGCCACCATCAAACATGGTTTCGAAGACTGCATCAAAAATTGCCTGTTCTCTGGAATCATCGCCGTCACCGTCATCAATAATGCAGTACACAGGAGATTCTCTGTTCAGGTAGCCATCCATTTCAGCGAGGGGAGCCAGTCTTGCCAGACCGGAATCTATACCGTTTTTATCCATGTTGTTGATCAGGTTATCATTCCAGTAACCCGCCCAGTAAGTGAAAGCACCGAAGGAACCGGACTGGTCGGAAGACCACCACTTTTCACGAACATCCTTGGTACCCATGGTCAGGGACTCTGGATCGATAACGCCGTCAGCGTAAGCCTGCTGTAAGCGAAGAAGAGCATCCTTTGTCTTTTGAGTGTTGAAACCGTCATACCATACACCATTCTCATCATAGGTGAAGCTGGGGTATGCATTCTGCCAGAACTGAGGCAGGTAGTTGGTATAAGGAGCCTCAGAACCGATAAATCCTGCTGCAGCAACACCATAGGTATCATTCTTGCCGTTGCCGTCAGGATCCTGCTCGGTGAATGCCTTTAACATTGCATAGTAGGAATCCCAGTCGGTAATATCCTCAGCCTTCATGCCAACAGCATCCAGCCATGCCTGTTTTACGTAAGTGATACAACCGCCGCCAAGACCGCTGGACAGACCATACTGTCTGCCGTCGATGCGAACGCTCTGGTTCACTGCGGGAAGTACCATATGGCTCTGGAACTTTGCATTATCATAGGCATCTGTCATATCCCACAGAAGACCGGTTTTTGCATATTCGGCATACTGGCTTGCATTCAGCAGAATCACATCAGGATAATCACCGCTGGCGAACAGACGACCGACACCGTCTACGTAACTGGAATGGTCTAACTGCTGGATATTCAGGCTGATGGGATGACCAAGTGCTTCACTGACAGCAACGTCCCACTGTTCGATGAACTTGTCCTGATACGCATCTACGGATGCATTGAAAGTACCGTCTACGACAAGAGTAACTTTGTCCAGCACATAGCCGTTATCGGAAGAAGCGGCGCTTTCGGTAGCCGCTGCAGTGCTTGCGGCATTGGTGGATGCTGCGGTAGCATCGGAACCCTGGCTTCCGCAGGCGGTGAGCGCGGTCAGCATGGAAACTGACAGCAGTAAGCTTAAGATCTTGTTTCTTTTCATTGTAATCCTCCTTGTTTTCCGAAGGAAAATCCGAGCCTCTATGTCGAGGAGAGGATTTATCCTCCTTGTTTTCCGAAGGAAAATCCAGACCTCTATGTCGAGGAGAGGATTTATCCTTCTTGTTTTAAAAATACATCTCTCTATAGCAAATGGCTTACCACCATAGTGCTCAGTGTAATGGGATCTCGAGGATCTGTCCTCTGCCGTATTCATAGGTCTTCTGACCTTCTTCGGTCAGATCCGGCTGGGCAAATCCTACATATAATGTAACGGATGTACCATCGCAGTTACGATTACCGGAATCATCTACTGTAGTAAATGCCACGGCGGGAACTTCAATTCGCAATTCCTTGTCTGCTCCGGCTTCCAGGCGGATCCGTTCAAAGGCTGCCAGCTTGTGATTCGGCACTTCATTGGCGGAGCCATTCACATGGACATAGACCTGTATGACATCACTTAAGTCACGATCCGTGGGGTTCTGACAGTGCAGAGTGATCTGTGCGGAGGGAATCTCTTTCGTGTAGTCCACCTTGGATACTTTCGCTTCTGTAATCTGCAGCTCCCCGTAGGTCAGTCCGAAACCGAAAGGCTTCCAGGGGTTACCTTCAAAATAGCGATAGGTACGTCCGGTCATGCGATAATCGGTAATGTCCGGAAGAGGACTGTCATTATAATAGAAGGTAAGGGGCAGTTTGCCACCGGGAGATACTCTGCCGAACAGAATATCCGCAATGGCACGTCCACCTTCGCCGCCGGGATACCAGGCATGCAGGATCGCAGACACCTGATCCTCATAAGCGGATAAGTCGATAGGGCTTCCGGCGAGATTGACCAGGATCACCGGAGTGCCGGTAGCAAGTACCTGTTCTATCAGATCTCTCTGAATCTTAGGAAGCAGCAGATCCGGTTTGTCTCCGCTGGCAAAAGAATTGCCGGCATCGCCCTGCTCGCCTTCTAAGGTTGCATCGAGACCGACGCAGAGGATGGCAAGGTCACAGGACTCTGCTAAAGCCATAGCCTCGGGAATGCGGTAATTTTGGAATACCTTACGAATAGAAGGATCATCATAAAGCAGACACCCTTCCGCGCAGTTGACATCCCAGCCGGTATCTTCACAGATTCTTGTAATTCCCTCCAACACAGTGATGGAGCGGGGCGGGGTACCGTTGTAGTTACCGACTAATGCGGCATGACTGTCGGCGTTGGGACCGATGACGGCCACACGCTTTTTATCCTTTAAGGAAAGGGGCAGTGTACCGTCATTTTTTAACAGAACACAGCTCTCCACAGCAGCCTGATATGCCAGTTCCCGGTGCTCCTTACAGCCCACCACATTGTAAGGAATCTCGTCTAATGTACTGTGGTCAAAGAGTCCCAGCAGATATCTGGTGGTGAAAAGTCTTTCTGCACTGCGGCGGATTTCTTCTTCACTTACTTTTCCCTGCTTATAAGCCTGTAAAATATATTCATAGGTACAGCCACAGTTTAAGTCGCAGCCTTTTTCCAGAGCGAGAGCAGCGGAATCTTCCGGGAAAGCAGTCACATGGTGCCCTTCGTGGAAATCCCGGATCGCCCAGCAATCGGAGACGAAATGCCCTTCAAAATGCCATTTGCCGCGAAGAACCTCTTCCATAAGATAGGAATGGGCACAGCAGGGCTCCTCGTTGGTACGGTTGTAAGCGCCCATGACAGCTTCCACATCTGCTTGGGTCACCAGGGCTTCAAACGCGGGAAGATATGTTTCCCACAGATCCTTCTTCGTAGCTTTGGCGTCAAAGCTGTGGCGCAGGGCTTCCGGACCGGAGTGCACCGCAAAATGTTTGGCACAGGCGGCAGTGGTTAAGTAACCGTCCCGTTTCGTCTGCAATCCTTTCACAAAAGCACAGCCAAGCGTTGCAGTAAGGACGGGATCCTCTCCGTAGGTCTCCTGACCTCGTCCCCAGCGGGGATCACGGAAAATATTAATGTTGGGAGACCACATGGTCACACCCTTGTAACGGGTACGATCCCCCAGACGGGAATATGCGTTATATTTTGCCCGGGCTTCCAGTGCAATGGAACCGGCAATTTTTTGCAGAAGATCACGGTCAAAAGTTGCACCTAGACCGATTGCCTGCGGATAGCAGGTAGCGGTGCCGGCTCTGGCGACACCATGGAGTGCTTCACTCCACCAGTCATAGGCGGGAACGTTCAGACGGGGAATCGCGGGAGAGGAGTGCAGCAGCTGTGATGCAGCTTCTTCTATTGTCATTTTCGCCACCAGTGCGGCGGCTTTTTCTCTTGCTTCTGTACGATTCATAAAGTACCTCATTTTTCATGGTTTCAGGATTGGTACCGCTTTCATTTGATCTTATTGTACGTGAAAAATGTGTGAACTGCACGACAAAAAGAAATTACATATGGGACAAAAATTGCTATTTTTGAGAAAAACAGTGGAAATCAGTGACAGAATATGGTATGTAGAATATATAAGCGTCGGAAGGAGATCGTATGAACACCGTAAAACCATTTTATGAGAGCAGAAAAAAGGTCTATGACTGTCATTTCTGGTGGCACCCGAACTTCCCGTTCCATCTGCATAAGCATATGGAATTCGTCCATGTGACAGAGGGGGAGATGGATGCTACGGTGGCGGGAGAAAGCTACCACCTGACCACAGGAGATTGCCTGATGATCTATCCGAACCAGATCCATTCCTACAGCTCTGTGGGAGATGTGGGAATGCTCCTGATCATTGCGGACATGGATTCCATCGGGGAATTTCAGAAAGAACTTAACTATTATGATATGGAATCTCCCTATTTTCAAAAAGGAATGCTCAGCCGATACGGGCAGATGGTGTTAGACATCCTGGCGGACATCGGGTTACATAAGGAACTGCGACCGTTCAGACAGGATAAGGGGCTGCTGATGGCACTGCTTGCGGATATGTATGAAAATATCCCGGTGATCAAAAAGGACAAGCCCTCGGATCTGAACATCACGCAGAAGCTTCTGCAATATATTAATGACAATATTACCGGGGAACTGACGGCACAGAAGGTGGCGAAGGAGCTGGGCATTAGCCCCTATTATCTGTCACATATATTCTCTTCCCAGTTAAATATCTCGTTTCCTTCCTATGTAGCGCAACAGCGGATGATCCTGGCGTGCAATCTGTTAAAGGACAGCCGTAAGACCGTGACGGAGATCAGCTACGAGTGCGGATTCCCCAACATGCGATCATTTCATCGCAGTTTCCAGAAGCGGTATGAATGTACGCCCACCCAGTGGCGGGAGAAAAGTCACAGAGGAACCGATGAAAAATACGGCATCAGCTCTGGAATCAGGAAAAAATAGACGCGGAAGATCAGAAAGGAAGCAAAGAAACCGATGAAAAAACAGATTTTTAATCCCTACCTGCCCAGCTATGAATATATTCCGGACGGAGAACCGAGAGTGTTCGGAGACCGGCTTTATATTTATGGAAGCCATGACCGCTTCGGCGGCACCTTTTACTGTGAGAATGATTATGTCTGCTGGTCGGCGCCGTTGTCAGATCTGTCGGACTGGCGGTGTGATGGTGTGATTTTCCGGCACACAGATCATCCCATGGATGAAATACATAAAAAGGCAGAGAAAAACGGGCGGTATTATCTCTTTGCACCGGATGTGATCCGGGGGAGGGATGGCAGATTCTACCTATATTATTCCATCGCAGATTCCTCCATCATCTCTGTGGCGGTCTGTGATACCTCGGCAGGGCATTATACCTATCTCGGGGATGTGGTCTATCCGGACGGACGTATCCTGGGGGAGGCAGCAGAGGAATATTTCCAGTTTGACCCCAGTATTTTCATCGACGATGACGGGCGGATCTACCTCTATTCCGGATTCTGCCCCACGAACCGGGAGGTGGACAGTATAGGAAGGCAATTCGTGGGATGTCATATGTACGAACTGGAGCAGGACATGCTGACGGTGCGCAGAGGTCCGATACTTGCAATCACCAGAGAGACTCCGGTTCCTGTTGGAGCGGTCTATTTTGAAGCACCCTCCATGCGAAAAATAAACGGGCGCTATTATCTGGTCTACTCCGTGAGAAATACAGGTCTGCATTATTTTATCAGTGACAGACCAGACGGGGATTTCCACTACGGTGGACGGATCCATTCCACTTCGGATGTGGGGATCAACGGTTACTCTGAGGAGGAACCCTGCTATGTCATGGGCAATACCCACGGCGGACTGGTGGAAGTAAACGGCAGATATTATATTTTTGACCACAGACATACGAACCACAGCTCCTCCTGCAGACAGGGCGTGGCGGAGCCCGTGACCATCGATGCACAGGGTCGGATCGCCCAGGCAGAGGTCACCAGCTGCGGATTAAATGACGGATGGCTTGTGGGAAGCGGAACTTACCCCGCCTATATCGCCTGTGTATTATATTATGAAAAGACCGTGGCAAAAGAGGACAGAATCGCCTGCATCACCCAGGATGGGGAAGACAGAGAGTGCCCGCCGGGACAGTACATCCGCGGGATCAGTAACGGCTGTATCGTGGGATATCGCTATTTTGAAGGCGGAGCACTGCAAAGCATTCAACTGAAGCTGCGAGGGAAGGCAAAAGGAACCCTGTATGTGACCTGTCATGAGGAAGGCGGATGTGCGCAGAAGCTCCCGGAAAATGCGGTGGGAAGCTGTGTCTGCGATATAGATACGGAAGAATGGGAGACACTTACGATCCCGGTGCAGATCCCTGCCGGAGTGTATCCACTGTATTTCAGATTCCGTGGAGAGGGCAGCTTTGACCTGTCGGAATTTACATTGGAGTAAAATATTCCCTTTTCTCAGCTTCCGAAGTGTAGTATACTGTCTGTGGACAAAATGACAGAACAATAGGTAACGTAGTGAAAGGCGGTAAAGAAATGACAGCGGAGATCATCTGTGTAGGTACCGAAATATTACTGGGGAACATTGTGAATACAAATGCGGCATATCTGGCGGAAAAGCTGGCGGGAGCCGGACTGGACTGCTACTACCAGACAGTGGTGGGAGATAATGCAGAGAGACTTGCCGGAGTACTGAAATGCGCCATGGACCGCTCGGATGTGATCCTGTTATCCGGCGGACTGGGACCCACGGAAGATGATCTGACCAAGGAGACCGTGGCAAAAGTCTGCGGGAAGAATTTATCCGTGGATGATCACAGCATGGAGCGTATTGCAGAATTTTTCGCCGAAAAAGACATACAGCCGACAGAGAATAACTGGAAGCAGGCAATGATACCCGAAGGAGCGAAAGTGCTGGACAATGGGAACGGAACCGCACCGGGCATTATCCTGGAGACAGAGAGGAACCGCATTATATTATTGCCGGGACCTCCTGCGGAGATGATTCCCATGTTTGAACAGCAGGTATTCCCTTATCTGGAAGCACTGACGCCCGGAATTATCTGTTCCCAGACCGTGAAAGTATGCGGTGTGCCGGAGAGCCAGGTGGAGGATGCCCTGAAGGATCTGATCGATGAGCAGACCAATCCTACCATAGCCACCTATGCCAAGACAGGCGAAGTACATATCCGGGTGACTGCTTCCGGAGAAAATGTCAAGGCAGCCGGAAAAGCCATCAAGCCCGTAGTGAAGGAATTAAAATCCCGCTTCGGAGCCGATATCTACAGCACGAAGGAAGAGACCACTCTGGAGATGGCAGTGGCGGATCTGCTGCTTGCCAATGATCTGAAGGTGACCACCGCAGAGTCCTGCACCGGCGGCATGATTGCCGCAAGGATCATCAACGTGCCCGGAGTATCGGAATGCTATAAGGCGGGACTGGTAACTTATTCGAACAAAGCCAAGAGAAAATTCTTAGGTGTACGTAAGAGCACACTGGATAAATACGGTGCTGTCAGCAGCAAAACCGCCGGTGAGATGGCAAAAGGAGCGGCAATGCTGATGAAGTCGGATGTGGCAGTGGCTGTGACCGGCATCGCGGGCCCGGACGGCGGAACCGAGGAGAAGCCGGTAGGGCTGGTATACATCGGATGCAGCGTGAAGGGAGAGGTTACGGTGAAGGAGTATCATTTCTCCGGAACCCGCAGCCAGATCAGAGAGGCAACCACCTCCGCAGCGCTGATTCTCATGCGCAGCTGTATTCTGAAATACTTCAGCAAGGTTACTTTTGGTAAAAAGTAACAAAAAATTAATTTGTGAGATACCCTCAAAACCGGAGGGGTAAAAATTGTAGATAGTGCCGAAAAAAAAGAAATGTATCATGCGTCCTTGCGGGAAGCGGGGATGTGTGGTACATTCTTTTTGTATCTTTTTTAGCTCTTTTTATCTCTGATCATCGATAGTTCAGGCATTCGCCAAAATTTCAGACGATTATCGGAAAAAAATAAGGGGGAATGCGAATGAGAGAGTTTTAATGGACACAAAGCGTGTATAATAAAAATAGACATTGACAAATACGAACAAATGTTTTATTCTAAATAAAAAGCAGAACATTTGTTCCTTAAATGAAAAGGAGACCAACATGGAAAAAGACGATAAGCTTAAAGCATTGGACGCGGCACTGAGCCAGATCGAGAAGCAGTACGGAAAGGGCGCGGTAATGAAGCTGGGAGATCCCACGGCGCAGATGAATGTGGAGACCATTCCCACCGGTTCTTTAAGTTTGGATATAGCATTGGGACTGGGCGGTATTCCCAAGGGAAGAATCATAGAGATCTACGGACCGGAATCCAGTGGTAAGACCACCGTTACCTTACATATGATCGCAGAGGTACAGAAGAGAGGCGGTATTGCCGGATTCATCGATGCAGAGCATGCTTTAGATCCCGTCTATGCGAAGAATATCGGCGTAGACATTGACAATCTGTACATTTCCCAACCGGACAACGGTGAGCAGGCATTGGAGATCACCGAGACTATGGTACGTTCCGGCGCCATTGATATTATTGTAGTAGACTCTGTAGCAGCACTGGTACCGAAGGCGGAGATCGACGGAGACATGGGAGACAGCCATGTAGGTTTACAGGCACGACTGATGTCACAGGCACTGCGTAAGCTGACCGCTGTCATCAGTAAGTCCAACTGTACCGTTATCTTTATCAACCAGCTGCGTGAGAAGGTGGGCGTAATGTTCGGTAATCCGGAGACGACCACCGGTGGACGTGCGCTGAAGTTCTATTCTTCCGTACGACTGGATGTCAGAAGAATCGAAGCACTGAAGCAGGGCGGTGAAGTCATCGGTAACCGTACCCGCGTTAAGGTCGTTAAGAATAAGATCGCACCTCCTTTCAAGGAAGCAGAGTTTGATATCATGTTCGGTGAGGGTATTTCCATGGTAGGAGATATTCTGGATCTGGCAGCCAGCTGCGATGTGGTGGCAAAGTCCGGTGCATGGTATGCCTATGAAGGGAACAAGATCGGACAGGGGCGCGAGAATGCCAAGCAGTATCTGAAGGACAATCCCGCCATTTGCGATGAGATTGCCGAGAAGGTTAGAGAGCATTACGGATTGAAGGCAGACGCTACTGCCGCAGCTGAGAAGGAAGAGTAGATTCATGCTGGTAACACAGGTTACGGAACTTTCAAAATCGAGAAGTAAAGTATATATTGACCAGGAATTCGCCTTTGTATTATACAAAGGCGAATTGCGTCTCTACCATATAAAAGAGGGCGAACCGTTAAAGGAAGAGGACTACCGGATCATCATGGAGGAAGTACTTCCCAAGCGGGTGAAGCTGCGTGCCATGAATCTGCTGCAGGGGAGAGAATACACCACATCGCAGCTTCGGACGAAGCTGCAGCAGGGCTTTTATCCGCCGGGGATCATTGAACAGGCAATTGATTACGTGGCAGGCTTTCATTATATTGATGACCTGCGGTATGCCGTGGACTATATTACCTATCATGAAAACAGCCGCAGCAGACGCCGAATCGAACAGGATCTGCAGGGCAAGGGAATCCTGGCAGCAACGATTGAAGAAGCCTGGCAGATCTACAGAGAGAACGGCGGACAGCAGGACGAACAGAGCATGATCCGGGAGCTTCTTCGTAAGAAGCATTACGATCCGGAAGGCGAGACGGACTGGAAGGAACGGCAGAAGATCTATGCTTTTCTGGCAAGGAAGGGCTTCTCCGCGGAAGCAATTCGTAAGGCGATCGGCGGCATGCACGGCGATGATTTCCAGTGATGTGGAATAATGCACAAAGATTGTTTTGATATCGGAACTATTTTTGGAGTAATTGCGACTTGTACTTGACAGAGGAGTATTTTCAGTTTACACTAATACTGTTGTGAATTGCTTGTTAGAATGTACATAAATTGCATTCTATTATGAACGATAATTTGTATTGTCGGAGCAAAATGTACAATGAAAATTTCATAAGGAGGTGCTCCTGTAGTGGACACTAATATTGTAATAGTATTAGTGGTTTCTGCGATCGTTCTTGTCGTAGCCGTTATCGCAGCTGTGCTGATCACAGCCAAAGTTACTACTTCCCGCCTGAAGAATAATGCGGAGAGTACGATCGGTAATGCGGAGGAGAAGGCAAGAGAGATTATTGATGAAGCTCTGAGAACTGCGGAGAACAAAAAGCGTGAATCACTCCTGGAAGTCAAGGAAGAGTCCATTCGTACCAAGAATGAACTGGACAAAGAGATCAAGGAACGCAGAGCGGAAGCTCAGCGGTATGAGCGCAGAGTTCAGCAGAAGGAAGAGAACATCGATAAGAAAGCAGATGCCATCGAGAAGCGTGAAGCAAGTTTAGCATCCAGAGAAGAAACCCTCAACCGTATGAAGGAAGAAGTCTCCAAGCTGAATGAGCAGCGTGTGCAGGAACTGGAACGAATTTCCGGATTAACCTCTGAACAAGCAAAAGACTACTTATTGAAAATTGTTGAAGATGAAGTGAAACATGAATCGGCCGTGATGATCAAGGAAATGGAGAGTCGGGCCAAAGAAGAAGCAGACAAAAAGGCAAAGGAATATGTGGTTAACGCAATACAGAGATGTGCAGCAGATCATGTCTCTGAGACTACAATTTCCGTTGTACAGTTACCGAATGACGAGATGAAGGGACGTATCATCGGACGTGAGGGACGTAATATCCGTACCCTTGAGACCATGACAGGTGTAGACCTGATTATTGATGATACACCGGAAGCAGTTATCCTGTCCGGATTTGATCCGATCCGCCGTGAGGTAGCGAGAATTGCGCTGGAGAAGCTGATTGTGGACGGACGTATCCATCCGGCCAGAATCGAAGAGATGGTAGAGAAGGCGCAGAAGGAAGTCGAAGTAATGATCAAGGAAGAGGGAGAAGCCGCAACCCTGGAGGCTGGTGTACATGGCATCCATCCCGAACTGGTAAGATTACTCGGCAAGATGAAATTCCGTACCAGCTATGGTCAGAACGCATTAAAGCATTCCATCGAAGTGGCACAGCTGTCAGGGCTGTTAGCTGCAGAACTGGGACTGGATGTGAGACTTGCCAAGAGAGCGGGACTGCTGCATGATATCGGTAAGGCAGTAGACCACGAAATGGAAGGCTCCCATATTCAGCTGGGTGCTGAACTGTGTCGGAAATACAAGGAGAATGCTACTGTTATCAACGCAGTGGAATCTCACCATGGCGATGTAGAGCCTACTTCCCTGATTGCATGTATTGTACAAGCTGCTGATACAATATCCGCTGCAAGACCGGGGGCTAGAAGGGAAACATTAGAAACCTATACTAGCAGATTAAGACAGTTAGAAGATATCACAAACAATTTCAAAGGTGTAGATAAATCTTTTGCTATTCAGGCAGGTCGTGAAGTTCGTGTTATGGTAGTGCCTGAGCAGATCTCAGATGCCGATATGGTACTGTTGGCAAGAGATATTTCCAAGCAGATCGAAGCTGAACTGGAATATCCCGGACAGATCAAGGTAAATGTGATCCGTGAGAGCCGCGTAATTGATTACGCCAAATAACTGACCAGTCAGAAATGACAATTTCATAAGATGTAACAGACAGCCGTTGTATGGAAACATGCAACGGCTGTTTTAATGCATTTTGTACCAAAAAAAGTGAAAGTTCCCTATTGTGTTATCCGCTATCTTATAGTATGATATTCGAAGTGTATGATTGTATACGATTATCCAACATCCACAGAAGAAGGCGTATTCCCTGCGGGAAAAGGCGAGAAAGGTATGGTACGAAATGAAAGCATATCAGGAATTAACCAAGGAAGAACTTTTAACGTTGAAGGCAGAGCTTAATGCTGCATACGAAGATGCAAAAGGCAAAGGCCTGAAACTGGATATGTCCAGAGGAAAACCGGCAGTCAACCAGCTGGATATGGCAATGGATTTTCTGGATGCTGTCAATTCTCAGAGTGCCATGAAGGCTGAGGATGGAATGGATGTGAGAAACTACGGTGGCCTGGATGGTATCCCCGAGGCGAAGAAGCTGATGGGAGATATCATGGGAGTTCAGCCGGAGAATGTGATCGTCTGCGGCAATGCCAGCCTGAATATTATGTATGATACCGTATCCCGGGCTATGACTCACGGACTTTTGGGCAATACTCCCTGGTGCAAGCTGAATCATGTGAAGTTCCTGTGCCCCGTACCCGGTTATGACAGACATTTCGGAATCACAGAGCATTTCGGAATCGAAATGATAAACGTTCCTATGACACCGGAAGGACCGGATATGGATCTGGTAGAGAAGCTGGTGTCTGAAGATCCCGCCATCAAGGGGATCTGGTGCGTACCGAAGTACTCCAACCCTCAGGGATATTCTTACTCCGATGAGACCGTAAGACGATTCGCCGCTCTTACGCCTGCGGCACCGGATTTCCGTATTTTCTGGGATAATGCTTATGCGATTCATCATTTATATGATGACAGACAGGATCAGCTGCTGGAGATTCTTTCCGAGTGTGAAAAAGCAGGACATCCCGATATGGTATTCGAGTTCTGCTCTACCTCCAAAGTAAGCTTTGCCGGTTCCGGCATTGCGGCGATCGCATCTTCCAAAGCCAACCTGGATGATATGAGAAAGTCCATGACAATTCAGACGATTGGATATGATAAGATCAATCAGTTACGCCATGTACGTTATTTTAAGGATATTAACGGTATTCGTGAACATATGAAGAAGCATGCGGCAATCATGAGACCCAAGTTCGAGGCAGTATTACAGGTATTAGAGGACGAGCTGGGCGGCTTAGGTATTGGTACCTGGACTAAACCCAACGGTGGATACTTCATCTCCTTTGATGCCATGGAGGGCTGTGCGAAGGCAATCGTGGCAAAGTGTAAGGAAGCAGGAGTAACTCTGACCGGAGCAGGAGCAACCTTCCCTTACAAGAAGGATCCGAAGGATTCCAATATTCGTATTGCACCTTCTTTCCCGACACCGGAAGAGATGGCAATGGCTACGGATCTGTTCGTACTTTGTGTCAAGATGGTAAGCGTAGATAAATTACTGGAGAGCAAATAAGTTTATTAGTGATATTTGGATGAGAAGGGACGATGAGTCATGGAAAAATTCAGGCGTATCAGCCGTGATCTGGTAGCAAAAGGTGCCATTCTCGATTATTATCAGGATACCATGCAGATTCCCAATGGCAATATTGCAAAATGGGATCTGATCGACCATAAGGGTGCGGCTGCGGTGGTGGCTGTGAGAGAGGACGGCAAGCTTCTGATGGTGCGTCAGTACCGTAATGCCCTGGAGAGAGAGACGCTGGAGATCCCGGCAGGTGGACTCAACGGCAGGGAAGAGCCTACGGACCAGGCGGCCATGCGGGAACTGCAGGAAGAGACCGGCTATCATACCGACCATGTGGAACTGCTGACTTCCATCTATACCACGGTGGCTTTCTGTAATGAGAAGATCGACATTTATCTGGCAAGAGGTCTGAAGGACAGAGGAAGCCAGCATCTGGATGAAGATGAATTCATCAATGTAGAGGCATATTCTGTGGAGGAATTAAAGCAGATGATCTATGACTGCAAGATTCAGGATTCCAAGACCATCTGTGGCATTCTGACTTATGCTTCAAAATATCTGAATGCATAATATATAAATTTAAGATGTTAAGCCCCATCTGACAGATAAAACTGTCAGGTGGGGCTTTTTTGCGCCGGCAAAGCATGATCCGGTATGTTGTCCGCATATATTAGCATAACATGGTGAAGCGGAGGATGGGGATTTGTGGAAATGGGACAGATCGATGCTGCCGGCGGGAAAGCTTCCGCTGCGTTTTTTGTTTCTGATCGGGTTTGGAATCGGATTGTTTGCAGCATATTTCGGAAGGGGAATCTGGTTTCAGACCACGGGGATACTGGACGAAGACACATTGTACCGGATGAAATATATGACAGTGGACAGCGGTGTTCTGTTTGCATATGTGCTGTGTAAAAGATGCCGGAATTTTTTCGTGCTCATCATTATGGCAACCACATATCTGGGGCTGGTGTTCTGTGGGGGAATTACGGTAAAGTACGGATTCTCCATAGGTTTTTTTATAAGTTCGGCTGTTTACCGGTATGGAATCAAAGGGCTTTTATTGGGGATCGTAGGTGCATTTCCACAGTACCTGTGTTATGTGCCGGCGATACTTCTGCTGATCAGATGGTGTGAGAATCTGCATCGCAGTATTTATTTTTATCATAATATAACCGGGCAGGGAAAAAAGTCCCTGCCCGGTAGATTGGGAAAACTGGCACTCATTCTGATGGTGCTCATTTTCGGATGTGTATTGGAATGTTTCGTGAATCCTGTCTTACTAAAAGGATTCCTGCAATTTTTCTAAAACTGCTTTAACTTATTCGTACTCTGCAATATCGTAGATCAGGCGCTCGCTGTCTTCCCAACCCAGGCAGGGATCGGTGATGGACTTACCGTAACAGCCGGCACCTACCTTCTGGTTGCCTTCTTCGATATAACTTTCGATCATAACACCCTTGACCAGCTGATGGAGATCGGAACTCAGCTTACGGCTGTGCATGACTTCCTTGGTGATACGAATCTGTTCCTTGAACTGTTTGTTGGAGTTGGAATGGTTCGCATCAATGACACAGGCGGGATTCTTCAGATCCATTTTGCCGTACATATCCCACAGACGGATCAGATCTTCGTAATGGTAGTTGGGAATGTTGGCACCGTGCTTGTTGGTAGCACCACGCAGTACGGTATGTGCCAGGTCGTTGCCGTGAGTATTCACTTCCCATCCGGTGTAGATGAAGGAGTGGGGATGCTGTGCCGCATATACGGAGTTCAGCATTACAGAGAAGTCTCCGCTGGTAGGGTTCTTCATACCGGCAGCCACATCGAAACCGCTGACGGTCAGACGATGCTGCTGATCCTCTACGGAACGGGCACCGATGGCCACATAGGAGAGGATGTCGGATACATAACCCCAGTTTTCAGGGTATAACATTTCATCTGCGGCGGTCAGCCCGGTCTCCTGAATCGCACGGATGTGCATCTTACGCATTGCCATCAGACCTGCCAGGAAATCCGGCTTCTTCTCGGGATCGGGCTGGCTGGTGATGCCCTTGTAGCCTTCACCGGTGGTACGGGGCTTGTTGGTGTAGATTCTGGGGATCAGAATCAGCTTGTCCTTGACCTGTTCGTTAACTCTTGCCAGACGATTAACGTAATCGCATACGGAATCCTCGTTATCAGCGGAGCAGGGTCCGATGATTACGAGGAATTTATTACTTTTACCGGTGAGAACATCACGGATCTCAGCGTCTCTTTCTTCTTTGATCTTGACTAATTCTGCCGGAAGGGGCAGTTCCTTACGGATCTCCGCAGGTGTGGGAAGTTTTTTGATGAATTCGAAACTCATAGTATTCCATCGTGCGCGGGGCACGTCCTTTCTGCTAAATGTCATTGCTCATTATAGCCCAGATCGCGCCCGGATGCAAGAGAATTTAGCGATTTAAAGCGAAAAAGAGAAAAGAAATAAATAAATTGCTGTGCTAAAGCGTTAATTTGGAAAATTATATTGACACAATGAAACGTTTGCCATAAAGTTAAATATGTAGTGAAAACTGCGAAAAAACTACGAGAGAGGGCAAAATTATGTACGGAACAATTTGGGCATTACTACCGCCGGTGGTAGCAATTGTACTGGCACTGATCACAAAAGAAGTATATTCATCACTTTTTATCGGTATCGTTACGGGAGCACTGATCTATACCGGATTTTCTCCCATTGCGACGCTGGATACGGTGATTAATGAAGGATTCATCAATTCCGTGGCGGATGCATGGAATATCGGTATTTTCATGTTTCTGATCTTGTTAGGAACCATGGTGGCACTGATGAACAAGGCAGGAGGCTCCGCTGCTTTCGGTGAATGGGCGAAAAAGCATGTAAAGACCAGAGCGGGTGCGCTGCTTGCTACATTTTTATTAGGCGTGCTGATCTTCGTGGATGACTATTTCAACTGTCTGACCGTAGGATCCGTTATGATGCCGGTTACAGACGGACACAAGATCTCCCGTGCCAAGCTGGCATATATCATTGACGCTACGGCAGCGCCTATCTGTATGATTGCACCGATCTCTTCCTGGGCGGCAGCAGTATCCGGTATGGTGGATGAGGGTGTGTATTCCGGTATCGAACTGTTCGTCAGAGCGATTCCTTATAACTATTATTCCTTATTAACCATTGTATTTGTCATCGGTATGGCGCTGATGGGATTCGATTACGGTCCCATGGCTAAGCACGAGCGTAATGCCAGAGAAAAGGGTGACCTGTTCACCGAAGGTGAGCGTGTGACCAATGCAGACAATGCACCCAAGGGATCTGAGAGAGGAAAAGTATATGATCTGCTGATTCCTGTAATTGTACTGATCGTCTGCTGCGTCGTAGGAATGATCTATGTCGGCGGATTCTTCGAAGGCGTGGATTTCATCGATGCCTTCAGTGCTACAGATGCTTCTGTGGGACTTCCCTGGGGATCGCTGATCGCGCTGCTGTTTGCCATTGTATATTATATGTGCAGAAGACTGGTATCCTTTAAGGAAGCCATGAACTGCCTGACCCAGGGCTTTATCGCCATGGTACCCGCCATGCTGATTTTAACTTTTGCTGTAACGCTGAAGACCATGACCGGTCTGTTAGGTGCGGATGTCTATGTGGCAGGTCTGATGCAGGGCGCATCCACAGGACTGACCAACATGCTTCCCGCAATTATCTTCCTGGTAGCATGCTTCTTAGCTTTCGCTTCCGGTACCAGCTGGGGAACCTTCGGTATTCTGATCCCCATCGTAACCGGCGTATTTACCAATCCCACCACCGGAGCTATCGTACCCGGAGCCGAGCATCTGATCATCATCGGTGTATCCGCATGTCTGGCAGGTGCTGTTATGGGTGACCATTGTTCCCCCATCTCCGATACCACGATCATGGCTTCCGCAGGAGCACAGTGTAACCACATCAACCATGTATCCACCCAGGTACCTTACGTACTGACTGTGGCGGCAATCTCTTTTGTAAGTTATGTAATTGCCGGATTTGTACAGAATGTGGTAATCTGTCTGGTGATCGGTATTCTGCTGACACTGGTGACACTGTTTGTACTGAAGCGTATCTTCGGAGAAAAGGCTGTCGCACAGAGCGCACAGAAATAGAAAGGAAATATTCAGATTCATGAAGTACGATTATCTGGTCGTCGGTTCCGGTCTCTATGGTGCGGTGTTCGCAAGAGAAGCCGCCGACAGAGGAAAAAAGGTCCTGGTGATCGACAAGCGCCCCAATGTGGCGGGCAATATTTACACAGAAAAAGTGGAAGGAATCCATGTCCACAAATACGGTGCCCATATTTTTCATACCAATGATACGAAGGTATGGAAGTATATTACGAGATTCGCAGAGTTCAACCGGTTCACCAATTCCCCGGTGGCAAATTACCGCGGAGAACTGTATTCCCTGCCTTTTAACATGTATACCTTCAATAAAATGTGGGGTGTGGTGACTCCCGAAGAGGCTGCGGCGAAGATTGAAGAGCAGAAAAAAGAAGCCGGTATCACAGAACCGAAGAATCTGGAGGAACAGGCAATCTCGCTGGTAGGCAGAGATATTTTTGAAAAGCTGATCAAGGGATATACCGAGAAGCAGTGGGGACGTGACTGCAAGGATCTTCCGGCATTCATTATCAAGCGTCTGCCGGTGCGACTGACTTTTGATAATAATTACTTCAACGCCCTGTATCAGGGCATTCCCATCGGCGGTTACACGAAGCTGGTGGAGCATTTGTTGGAAGGCATTGAGGTGCGTCTGAACACGGATTATCTGGAGCAGAAGGCAGAACTGGATAAACTGGCGGAACAAATTGTCTATACCGGTCCTATCGATGCGTATTTCGGATATTCGCTGGGAGCACTGGAATACCGTTCCGTCAGGTTCGAGACAGAGGTGCTGGATATTCCGAATTTCCAGGGCAATGTGGCAGTGAACTACACGGATCGTGAGACTCCCTGGACCCGGATCATTGAACATAAATGGTTCGAGTTCGGCAAGGACGAACAGGGACAGGAATTACCGAAGACGGTCATCAGCAGAGAGTACAGCTCCGAGTGGAAACCGGGAGATGAGCCTTACTATCCGGTGAACGATGAGAAGAACGGAGCACTGTATGCCGAGTATAAGAAGCTGGCGGATGCCGAGCAGAATGTGATCTTCGGAGGAAGACTGGCGGAATACCGCTATTATGACATGGATGCGGTGATTGCTTCAGCACTGAAAAAGAGTGAAGAAGTTTTATAAGAAAAGATAAGATAATAAAAAATGCAACGGCGGATCACGTCGTTGCATTTTTATGCCCCAAAATAAATTTTATTAACCAATCTGCGGTTTTGCTTTTCTCTTGTTGCGGAACTCTCTGACTGCGATCAGCAGGTCGTAACGATATACCAGGGTATACATTATCGCTGCCATAACGAAAGCGGTGAGTACATCGAAGACAGAGTGCTGTTTGATGAACATGGTCGCCAGGATGATCAAAGAAGCCAAAATCAGAGATCCGATCCGGATTCCTTTTTTCTTCTCGAAGCACTTGCTGCGGATAATCGCAAAGTGTGCGCCCAGGGAATTATATACGTGAATGCTGGGCCACAGGTTGGTAGGCGTGTCCGTCCGGTACAGAGCAGCTACCATGCGGGTGAAGATGTTGTCTCTGGGCATCACCGCCGGGCGAAGGTGCTGTCCGTTGGGCCACAGAGTGGATACGATCAGGAAGATCGTCATGCCGGTGAAGAGGAAAATACAAGTGCGGTAGTAGTCCTCTTTATTTTTGAAGAAAAAGTAGACGACCACTGCCGACACATATGCAAACCATAAAAAGTAAGGAATGACGAATACTTCACAGAAGGGAATGTAATCATCCGCCGCCATATGTATGATCCGATAATGCCCGGTGGTATTTTTCTCTAACCATACGAACCAGGTCATATAAATAATACCATATATAATAAGAGGAATGGCATGTTTGTATTTCAAATAGAATGTCTTAAATCTTTCCATAAAAACCTCATTTCTCTACAAAACCTATGCTCCAAAATCAATTTTAGTATAGTCAAAGATATAAAAAAATCAAGGCTTTTTTGGAATACTTAAGCATTCTTAAGAAAATCTTTAGAGTGTGTTTATTTCACTTCGGGAGTGATCATCCGGATGGCGCCGGGGAGGCATTCTACCCGGAAACCACAGCTTTTTCTGGTCACTTCTCCGTCGGTATGTACCCACAGCGGAGAGGAGGTGGTAATGGACATCCGGGTCGCGGTATGTGCATTAATACCCTTAACAAAATAGTGCTTGCCAAAAAAGGCGGTGGGCAGTGCCAGCAGTACCAGCCCTTTGGAGATATTGCCGACGGAACACAGATCCAGTACGCCATCGTTATCTGCAGCGGGCGGGCAGAACATGAAGCCGCCGCCCTCGTAGCGATGACTCATACAGGTCACAAACAGAAAGCGGGGAAGCTCTAAGGATTCCTGACGGTTATGCACGGTATCTTCCATCGTCAGCGTACAGGAGACCTTGCGTGCGGTGATCAGCTGCTTTAAGGCGATTCCTAAATAAGTCAGCTTGCCAAGACCGATCCGGTTCATGGTATCCTTGATGGGGGAATGCATGGCTTCTGCACAGACAGCTGCGTCAAAGCCGATTCCACAGCTGACAGCGAACAGTCGGGATTCTTCCGGCTGACCCTCATCGAGATAAGTAAGTCTCCCTAAGTCCATGACTCTGGGAGCAGCATTCCGAAGGATCAGATCAAGGGCTGCTTTCGGCTCTTTGGGGATGCCGAGATCCCTGGCCAGATCGTTGCTGGAGCCGGTGGGAATGTAACCCAGGATTACTTTGGAGGGATCAGCGATTCCCTGCAGGGCTTCGTTCACCGTGCCATCTCCACCCAGGACAATGAGCTTTAAATCAGGATCGTCTTTATATTCTGCGGTGATCTGTGCAGCCAGATGCTTTACTTCTCCGGCTTTTTTGGAAAAATAGGTCTGAAATACGGCATCGCTTTTTTTCAGAGCAGGTTCGATCTGTTCAGACCAGATCTTCGCACCTCTGCCGGAGCGGGAGGCTGGATTGATAATAATATGATACATGAGGATACCTCATCTTTCGTAAGGATGTAACTAAAGTTTATTCTAACACACTCAGGGGTTTCTGCCAACATTGTTCATTTTCCATCTTTGCAACTGAATAGTTCTATGCTATACTAAACCATAAGTTTAGCGAATTAACGTAACATAAGGAGGAATGAGGCATGTATTCATTGGATGAAGTAAAAAAAGTTGATCCCGAGGTGGCACAGGCCATTATCGACGAGGAGAATCGTCAGAACAGTCATATCGAGCTGATCGCTTCCGAAAACTGGGTAAGCAAGGCAGTCATGGCGGCTATGGGCAGTCCCTTGACCAATAAATATGCGGAAGGTTATCCCGGCAAGAGATATTACGGTGGCTGTGAGTGCGTGGATGTCATCGAAAATCTGGCAATCGAGCGTGCCAAGAAGCTGTTCGGCTGTGATTATGCCAATGTACAGCCCCATTCCGGAGCACAGGCGAATATGGCAGTGCAGTTTGCCGTACTGAAGCCGGGTGATACGATCATGGGTATGAACCTGGATCACGGCGGACATCTGACGCATGGTTCACCGGTAAATATGTCCGGTAAATATTTCCATGTAGTACCTTACGGTGTGGATGACAACGGATTCTTAGATTACGACAGAATGAGAGAACTGGCACTGGAATGCAAGCCTAAGATGATCATTGCCGGTGCTTCTGCGTATGCCAGAACCATTGATTTCAAGAAGTTCCGTGAAGTAGCAGACGAAGTGGGTGCCGTACTGATGGTAGATATGGCACATATCGCAGGACTGGTGGCAGCGGGCCTTCATCCCAGTCCCATCCCTTATGCGGATGTAGTGACCACTACGACTCACAAGACCCTGCGCGGACCAAGAGGCGGTATGATCCTGTGTAATAAGGAAGCCAATGAGAAGTTCAACTTCAACAAAGCCATCTTCCCCGGCATCCAGGGCGGTCCTCTGATGCATGTGATCGCTGCCAAGGCAGTCTGCTTCGAAGAAGCATTAAGCGACGACTTTAAAGTATATCAGAAGAATATCATTGACAATGCCCAGGCATTGTGTAAGGGACTGATGAGCCGGGATATCAAGATCGTATCCGGCGGTACCGATAACCATTTAATGTTAGTGGATCTGACTCCTTACGGTCTGACCGGTAAGGCAGTTGAGAAACTGTTGGATGCTGCTCACATTACAGCCAACAAAAATACCATCCCCAACGATCCTCAGTCTCCGTTTGTGACCAGCGGTATCCGTCTGGGAACTCCCGCGGTTACTTCCAGAGGTCTGAACACCGAGGACATGGATCAGGTGGCAGAAGCCATTGCCCTGGTCATCAAGGGCGGCGAAGAGCAGGTTCCCGCAGCCAGAGCCATCATTCAGAAATTAACAGACAAGTATCCTTTGATCTAAAGCTTGGAGGAGTATAAGAAAAGAGCCGAAAGGCTCTTTTCTTATACTCAGAAATGCTTAGAAATGTATTAAAAAGGCCTGAAAAAGATAAAAATGGGGGTTGCCTTTCATACTTTACTGTGCTAGAATATCCCTCAGTGAAAAACAAGTGTCCGTACTACAGATACGAACTGCAGAAAGGATAACATATGGGAGAAACGACCAAGTATTTCGTGGTGAAGCAGAAGGCGATCCCCGAGGTGCTGTTAAAGGTAGTGGAAGCAAAGCGGCTTCTTGAGTCAGAGAAGGTTCTGACCATACAGGAAGCGGTTGATGCAGTTGGCATCAGCCGCAGTTCTTTTTATAAGTACAAGGATGATATTTTTCCGTTCCATGACAATTCTCAGGGAACGACCATCACGCTGACTTTCCAGATGGATGACGAACCGGGAATTCTGTCGGATGTGCTGAAGATCATCGCAGAGTACCGTGCGAATATCCTGACGATCCATCAGAGTATTCCCATCAACGGAATCGCATCTCTGACACTGAGTATACAGGTACTGCAGACTACGGGAGATATCTCCCGGATGATCGAACAGCTGGAGGGGCAGACCAGTGTGCATCATGTAAAAATACTGGCAAAGGAATAATGTCGGAACGAAAAAGATAAAAGTGAGGAGAATATTATGATCAATGTTGCGGTATTGGGCTACGGCACCGTCGGTAGCGGTGTGGTAGAAGTTATCGAGAAAAATAAGGACATGGTAAATAAAAAGTCCGCACAGGAACTGGAAGTGAAATACATTCTGGATCTGAGAGATTTCCCCGGAGACCCTTATGAGAATAAGGTCATTCATGATTTCAATACGATCTTACAGGATGACAGCGTAACCATCATCTGTGAGACCATGGGTGGTGTCGGAGCTGCTTACCAGTTCACGAAGCAGGCACTGGAACTGGGCAAGAGTGTCTGCACCTCCAACAAGGAGCTGGTAGCAAAGCATGGTCCCGAACTGCTGCAGATCGCCAGAGAGCATAACTGCAACTACTTATTCGAGGCAAGTGTGGGCGGCGGTATTCCCATTATCCGTCCGCTGAACTATTCCCTGACCGCAGAGAAGATCGAGGCTGTCAACGGTATCTTAAACGGTACCACGAACTATATCTTAAGCAAAATGGAAAAAGAGGGCGCGGATTTCGATACTGTCCTGAAGGAAGCACAGGACAAGGGCTATGCGGAGCGCAATCCGGAAGCGGATGTGGAGGGTCATGATGCCTGTCGTAAGATCGCGATTCTGTCTTCTCTGATGTTTGGCAAAAATGTGGATTCCGAGAAAATCCCCACCGAGGGGATTACGAAGATCACCGCAGCGGATTTCGAATATGCCAACGCTACGGAGCATACCATCAAGCTGTTGGGCAGAAGCCGTGCTATTGACGATGACACCGCGGAAGTTATGGTGGCACCGTTCATGCTTCCCAAGGAACATCCTCTGGCTATGGTACACGGTGTGTTCAATGCCGTATTTGTCACCGGCAATATGCTGGGAGATTCCATGTACTACGGACAGGGCGCAGGCAAGCTTCCTACCGCCAGTGCAGTGGTATCAGATGTCATCGACTGTGCAAGACATCAGGGCAAGGTGATCATGTGCTTCTGGGACAAAGAGGAAGTAAAGTTAGCGGATACAGGTGAGACCGTAAGAAGCTTTTTTATCAGAGCAAAAGCCGGTGCGGAGAGTGCAGTAGAGGCAGCTTTCCCCGGAGGCAAAGAGATACATTTAGAAGACCGTAAGGAAGACTTCGGATACTTCACACAGCCCATGAAGGAGAGCGAGTTCCTGGCAAAATACGAAGCACTGGGTGAGCAGATGCTTGGCAGGATCCGCCTGGTGTAAGAAACAAGAATATTATAAAGAGTACTAAATATATATTTGAGGAGAAAATGTTATGTCAAAAGTAGTGAAATTCGGTGGAAGCTCTCTGGCAAGTGCAGAGCAGTTTAAAAAGGTAGGAAACATCATCCGCGCGGATAAGGAGAGAAAATATGTGGTACCTTCCGCACCGGGAAAAAGATTTTCCGATGATACCAAGGTAACGGATATGCTGTATGCCTGCTATGATCTGGCAGATCAGGGCAAGAGCTTCAAGGCAGAGCTGGATGCTATTAAGGCACGTTACCAGGAGATCATCGATGGTCTGCAGTTGGATCTGGACCTTAGTGAAGAGTTCAAGACCATTGAGAAGAATTTCAAGGCAAAATCCGGAAGCAATTATGCAGCTTCCCGTGGCGAATATCTGAACGGTATTATCATGGCAAATTACGTGGGTTACGATTTCATTGATGCGGCAACCGTAATTTTCTTCGATGAAAACGGTGAGTTTGATGCAGCGAAGACCAACGAAGTACTTCGTGCCAGACTGGCAGAGAGCAAGGAAGCGGTAGTTCCCGGATTCTACGGTTCGATGCCTGACGGAACGGTAAAGACCTTCTCCAGAGGCGGATCCGATATTACCGGTTCTATTGTGGCTAAGGCTGCCAAAGCGGATGTCTATGAGAATTGGACGGATGTGTCCGGTTTCCTGATCGCAGATCCCAGAATCATCGATCATCCCAAGGCTATTGAGACCATCACCTACCGCGAACTTCGCGAGCTGGCATATATGGGAGCTACCGTACTGCATGAGGATGCCATCTTCCCGGTACGCCAGGAGGGTATTCCCATCAATATCCGCAATACCAATGCGCCGGAAGACAACGGTACCTGGATCGTGGGAAGCACCTGCCAGAAGTCCAAATATGTCATCACCGGTATCGCCGGTAAAAAAGGCTTCTGCTCTGTGAATATTGAAAAAGATATGATGAACTCCGAGATCGGTTTCGGCAGAAAGGTACTGCAGGCGTTTGAGGAGAACGGAATCTCCTTTGAGCATGTTCCCTCCGGTATTGATACCATGACCGTATTCGTACATCAGGACGAATTCATGCACAAGGAGCAGAAAGTCGTAGCGGGAATTCACAGACTTGCAAATCCCGATATGATAGACATTGAATCGGATCTGGCGTTGATCGCCGTGGTAGGCCGTGGCATGAAGTCCACCCGCGGTACAGCAGGCAGAATCTTCTCCGCACTGGCACACAAAAATATCAATGTCAAGATGATCGACCAGGGATCCTCTGAGCTGAACATCATCATCGGTGTGGCAAATGATGATTTCGAAACCGCGATCAAGGCAATTTATGATATCTTTGTAATTACAAGACTATAATCGATAAGATATAAAAAAGGCAGGTCATTAAGACCTGTCTTTTTATATCTCCGGATACTGGATCATGTCCAGGATCGGCGTCCGCATTATGTACTGATAAGCTTCGAAAATCTTCTCCGCAGGCACATTCTTGGGAGAAGAGAGCCAAAGCTTCAGGATCTCGATCAGTAATAGGGCATTATAATGCGCAAGCGACTGCGGAGTGATCAGATCATAGGGCATTTTCTTCATGGGATGTCTGGATAGAATACAGAAAAAAGTCTTTTCACAGTAATGGGCAAAAAATTCTCCGAAGCTGTTCTGACCTGTGATCTCAAAAAGTCTGCGGTAATATTCCTTATTTTTCTCAAAGCAGATAAACATCAGTTTAATAGCTTCCTGTTCCATGTCATTTTCAATCATGACTTCGACCTTGCTGCCGATATCCCGGTCGAACAAGAACTCGATCACTTCGTATTTATCCTGAAAATAATTATAGAAAGTCGGGCGGATCACATGAGCACCATCCGTGATCATTTTGATGGATATCTTCTGAAAAGGCACGGTAAGCACAAGTGTCCGAAAGCTGTCTGCCAATAATTCCTTTGTCTTCATCACATGACTCCTTTTCCCATAAAAAGAACCAAGATAGAAATATTATAAACAAAAAATTACCGTTTCTCAACCCAAAACGACACTTTCCACAAAATGTCGCGGATTGTTTACATTTATCGGAATAATGTAAAAGCAGGAAAAACTCTGTGCCGGGGTTGTATCTTACTATATGTCCGGAAATAGCATATCATAATCGCAGAAAGGAGATATATGGATGGCGTGGTATGAAATACTGATCGTATCGGTAGGACTTTCCCTGGATGTTCTTACCTATGCATTATATAAAGGTGCAATGCTTTCTAAACTGGATAAAAAACAGATCCTGAAAATGACTCTGTTGTTCACTGGCTGGCAGAGCGGAGCGATGCTATTAGGAAGCCTGATCTCGGAGATTCCCTATATAGCCATGAATTATCAGCGGACAGAGAGATTGTTCCGGGCAGCCTCCGCTGTTATTTTTTTCCTGATCGCGATCTGGCTGATCGTACGGGCATCCCGTATGCGGGATCCGGTAGAACGCAGGGAGGATGTATTTGCCTGGAAGCAGTTATGTGTCTGGGCCATGCTTACCAGTGTGGACTCTTTTCTGTCGGGAATCGGCATGGGATTTTTAGACGCCGGAGTAACCGTACAGATCATACAGCTGGCGATCATGGCTGCGTTAGCCGTGGTTACCGGTATCTATGCAGGATACCGGATCGGATGTCACGGGAGAAGCCGTGTGCTGATCAGTGGTGCGATCATCTTCCTGTTGGCAGGGATCGATGTGTTGTTCCGCTATTACAGCTAGAAACAGGGATATTTATGTAAAAATACAAAAGAGAGGTAGATTAATATGGCAGACGTAAAACACAAGGTAGAGAGAGCTGCTTTCGGTGCAGCGATCGATGGGATTTTAAAGTATGTGAATAAGGATGAAGAGGACAGGGAAAAAGCTTTCTTAAAGCTGGTGGATCTGTCCGAAAAATTTATGGGAAATACGTTTTCGAAGGAAAGCTACGATGCGGCGAGACGTATGATCCGGGAACCGGACAGCAAATGGATGCAGTATGTGAACCGCATCTTAAATGAAGTAGATCCCCATGTCATCAAAATGTCTGCGCTGGACTATGGCTTTGAGGCTGCCTTCTGTGGCAAAAAAGAGATCAATGAGATGCGCGTCAAGCATCAGTGTAATATTCCCTGGCTGATCCTGATGGATCCCACCAGTGCCTGCAATCTGCATTGTACCGGATGCTGGGCAGCAGAATACGGCAACCGCCTGAACTTAAGCTTTGAAGATATGGACCGTATTGTTACCCAGGGTAAGGAGCTTGGCATTTATCTGTATTTCTTCACCGGTGGCGAACCTCTGGTGCGTAAGGACGATATCATCCGTTTATGTGAGAAACATGATGACTGTGGCTTCCATGCATTTACCAACGGCACCCTGATCGATGAAAAATTCTGCCAGGATATGAAGCGTGTAGGCAATTTCTCCGTAGCTATCAGCCTGGAAGGCTTCAATGAAGTAAACGATCTGCGCCGTGGCAAGGGCGTGTTTGATAAGGTCATGCATGCCATGGATCTGATGAAGCAGTACGGTCTGATCTTCGGTACTTCTATCTGCTACACCAGCAAAAACTATAAGGTAGTCACCAGTGATGAATTCCTGGATATGATCATTGAAAAGGGCGCCAGATTCAGCTGGTACTTCCATTATATGCCGGTAGGAAATGAGGCATCCTGTGAGCTGCTTCCGGATCCGGATCAGAGAGAGTATATGTATCACCGCATCCGTGAGATCCGTGCCATGAAGGGCGGTAAGCCCATCTTCGCCTTTGACTTCCAGAACGATGGTGAATATGTGGGCGGCTGTATCGCAGGCGGCAGAAACTACTGTCATATCAATCCCAATGGGGATGTGGAACCCTGTGTATTCATTCATTATTCCGGTGCCAATATCAAGGAGGTGGACCTGCTGACCGCACTAAAGCAGCCTCTGTTCATGGCGTACCGTGAGAACCAACCGTTTAACTGTAATCACTTAAAACCCTGCCCGATGCTGGAGAATCCGGAGATCTTACAGCGCATGGTACATGAGACCGGAGCTCATTCCACCGACTTACAGTCACCGGAATCTGTAGAGCATCTGTGTGGAAAATGTGCGGAGTATGCAAAAAACTGGGATGTGCGGGCACAGGAGCTGTGGCAGAAGGATCAGAATAATAAATAATAGTTCTTTTACAAAAGTTTATATTTAGTTAATTGCTTTTTGCCTTTCGGCAGACCATAATGTAGGTAATATTCAGAGCCGGCTTCGCAAACGAGTCTCTGAAAGATTTGGATAATGTGTCCCTACATGGTGAAGGACGAGAGGTGGTACTTCATGAAAGAGAAGTTACAGCGTTTCATGTGGGGGCGTTATGGCAATGACCGCTTCAATCAGTTTCTGATGATTGTGGCTTTGGTCTGCCTGGCGCTCTCTTTTTTTGGTCTGAAAATATTTTATGTGTTGGCTCTTGCCCTGCTGGTCTATGTCTATTACCGGATGTTTTCCAGAAATATGAGCAAGAGAAGCGCGGAGAACCAATGGTATCTCAAAAAAGAAATGAAGGTGCGCAGCTGGTGGCAGCGCCGGAAGCAGTTATTTGCCGGACGCAAGGATTACAAGATCTTTAAATGTCCGAAATGCGGACAGAAGCTCCGGGTGCCCAGACACAAAGGGAAGATTGCGATCCACTGCAGAAAATGCGGAGAGGAATTTATCCGCAAGACCTGACAGGACAGGCAGGATTACAAATGGAAAATAAGCAAAACCGGGAAATAAGAAAGGATGGTGAGTCAGATGTTCGGATATGTTGTGGTCAATCAGTCGGAGATGAAATTCAAGGAGTATGATGTGTATCGATCCTATTACTGTGGATTATGTCAGAGCCTGAAGGAGCGCTACGGTGTGCTGGGGCAGCTTTCACTGAATTACGATATGACCTTTATCCTGATGTTGCTCACCGGCTTATATGAACCAAAGGAGCAGGAGGATCAGTGCAGATGCGTGGCACATCCTCTGGAAAAGCATGCCACGAGAAGAAATCTGTTCACGGATTATGTGGCGGATATGACGGTGCTTTTTGCCTGCTATAAGGCGGAGGATGACTGGGAGGACGAAAACAGCCTGCGAGGATTGGTGTATGGTCATCTTCTGGAGAGAAAACTCCATAAAAAGCCTTTGCTGTATGGAGAAAAAGTGAAAAACATCGCACTGGCAATGCAGGATTTTGCAGATGCGGAAAAGCAGGGAAATGCGGACATCGATACCATGGCAGGACTGTTTGGAAAAGTTATGGCGCAAATCGTATCCTGCCGCGAGGATGAGTGGAAGGATAATCTGGCGAGACTGGGATTTTTCCTCGGAAAATTTATCTACCTGCTGGATGCCTACGAGGACGTTGAACAGGATATCAAAAAAGGAACCTACAATCCGCTAAAGAAGCGTTATGCGGAGCCTGGCTTCGAGGAGGAATGCAGACAGATCCTGACTATGATGATGTCAGAGTGCTGTAAGGAATTCGAACAGCTTCCTATATTACAAAATGTGGATATTCTGCGGAATATTCTGTATTCCGGTGTATGGTGCCGCTATGAGATCGTGCGGAAAAAACGGGAAAAAGACAATGCAAAAGAGGTAACGGAAAATGAATTATGATCCGTATAGTGTCCTGGGGGTGAGCAGAGATGCTTCCGAGGAAGAAATCAAAAAAGCATATAAGACCCTGAGCAGAAAATATCATCCCGATGCCAATATCAATAATCCAAACAAGAATCAGGCAGAAGAAAAGTTCAAGGAGATACAGGCAGCGTATCAGCAGATCATGAAGGAACGGACAGAAGGACAGAGTTATGGCGGCTTCGGCCGGGACTTTGGAGACTTCTGGCAGCAGGCAGGCTGGCAGCAGCAGACTTCCGGATATGAGGAAGAACCGAGACTGCGTGCAGCCGGCAATTACCTCAGAAACGGTTATTACAGAGAGGCCAGAAATACCCTGGACGGCATGGGAGAGCATGAAAAGACTGCCAGATGGTATTATTACAGTGCGATGGCGCATATGGGACTGGGCAACAATGTGGCAGCTTTGGAGCATGCAGGAAAAGCAGTGTCACTGGAACCGCAGAATATGGAATATCAGATGCTTCGGCAGAGACTCCAGAGCGGCGGACAATGGTATGAGAGCAGACAGGCAGCCTATGGCTATCCCAATGCGAGTGGGAATGACCTGTGCCTAAAAATCTGTCTGGCGAACCTGTTCTGCAATCTGTGCTGCGGTGGTGGCGGTCTGTGCTTCGGAGGATATGGTGGAAGAGGAATGTTTTAAAAAAGGTACTTGCTTTTTCTAGGTTTCCTCACTATAATAAATATACAAGATGTAGATGCGAAATGAATTTTAAAACACAAAATCTAGTAATATACTATGATTTGCGTAGAGAGTCGTGTCGTGAACTTGCTTCCGATGCGGCTTTTCTTTCGGCTTATGCAGAAATTCGCACCTCGATGGGAATGATATAAAGTGAGGGAACAGCAATGAAGATTCAGAAGAGAGACGGCAGAGTAGTGCCTTATGAAGAGGACAAGATCCGGGAAGCGATCCATAAGGCGAATAACGAAGTGGAGGAGCGGTATCGTGCCAGCGAGGGATTGATTGAAGAGATTCTGGAGGATGTGCAGCAAGAGGGTAAACAGACCCAGACCGTGGAGCATATTCAGGATATGATTGAGGAACATCTGGTAGAGCACAACAAATATACCCTGGCGAAGAAGTATATCGTATACCGTTACCAGAGAAGTCTGCTCCGCAAATCCAACACTACGGATGAATCTATTTTAAAACTGATCCGGAATGAGAATAAGGAGCTGGCGGAGGAAAATTCCAATAAAAATACCCGCCTGGCATCCACACAGAGAGACTATATTGCAGGCGAAGTGTCCCGCGATGTTACCAGACGTCTGCTTCTGCCGGAGCATATTGCTATGGCACATGACAACGGTGTGTTGCATTTCCATGATGCGGATTATTTTATCCAGCCGATCTTCAACTGCTGTCTGATCAATATCAAGGATATGCTGGACAACGGTACTTCCATCAACGGCAAAATGATCGAATCTCCCAAGAGCTTCCAGGTGGCATGTACCGTGACCACCCAGATCATCGCAGCCGTAGCCAGCAATCAGTATGGCGGTCAGAGCGTGAATATCAAGCATCTGGGAAAATATCTGCGTAAGAGCAGGGAAAAATTTGCAAAACAGCTGGAGGACGAATTCGGAGATACCCTGGATCAGGCAGCCAAGGATAAAATCGTGCAGATGCGTCTGCATGACGAATTAAAGTCCGGTGTACAGACCATCCAGTATCAGATCAATACCTTGATGACCACCAACGGACAGTCTCCGTTCGTGACATTGTTTTTGCATATTGATGAGAATGATGAATATGTGGAAGAGACCGTACAGATCATTATGGAGATCCTGCGTCAGCGCATCGAGGGAACCAAGAATGAAAAGGGTGTCTATGTGACTCCCGCTTTCCCGAAGTTAGTCTATGTGCTGGATGAAAATAACTGCTTAAAGGGCGGGAAATACGACTATGTGACCAAGCTGGCCGCACAGTGCTCCGCTAAGAGAATGTACCCCGACTATATCTCTGCCAAGAAGATGCGTGAGAACTACGAGGGCAATGTATTTTCCTGCATGGGCTGCCGTTCCTTCCTGTCTCCATGGAAGGATGAAAACGGAGAGTACAAGTGGGAAGGCCGATTTAATCAGGGCGTTGTCAGCATCAACCTGCCCCAGATCGGTATCCTGGCAAAAGGAAACGAGGAGAAGTTCTGGAAACTGTTGGATGAGCGTCTGGAGCTGTGCTATGAAGCACTGATGTGCCGCCATAAGGCACTGGAGGGCGTGGTATCCGACGTGAGTCCCATCCACTGGCAGTACGGCGCTATCGCCCGTCTGAAGAAGGGTGAGACCATCGATAAATACCTGCACAACGGTTATTCCACTATGTCTTTGGGTTATATCGGATTATATGAGATGACCTATCTGATGAAGGGCTGCAGCCAGACCGTGGAGCCCGGTAAGGAATTCGCCTTGCGCGTTATGGATTATATGAAGGATCGCTGCGCAAAATGGAAAGAGGAGACCGGCATTGCTTTCAGTCTCTACGGAACTCCCGCAGAGACACTTTGCTACCGTTTTGCAAGAATCGACCGTGAAAAATACGGTGATATTTCCAATGTCACCGATAAAGGATACTATACAAATTCTTATCATGTGGATGTACGGGAGAAGATCGACGCATTTACAAAATTTAAGATCGAGAGTGAATTCCAGAATAAATCTTTGGGAGGCGCTATCTCTTATGTAGAAGTCCCGAACCTGACCAATAATGTGGAAGCCATCGAGGAAGTGATCCGCTTCATCTATGACAATATCCAGTACGGAGAGTTCAATACCAAATCCGATTACTGTCAGGTATGTGGCTATGATGGTGAGATCATGATCAATGATAACATGGAGTGGGAATGCCCCCAGTGTCATAACAAGGATCATGCGAAGATGAATGTCACCAGAAGAACCTGCGGCTATCTGGGAGAGAACTTCTGGAATGCCGGCAAGACCAAGGAGATCAAGGCAAGAGTTCTTCATCTGTAATGTGCAGATAGTAAAAGGGAAGGAAATGTCCTATGAATTATGCAACGATCAAGAAAACAGATGTGGCAAACGGCCCCGGAGTCCGGGTATCATTGTTCGTTAGCGGCTGTACACATCATTGCAAGGGATGCTTTAACAGCGAAGCCTGGGACTTCCATTACGGACAGGCATACACAGAGGAAACAGAGCAAGAGATTCTGCAGGCACTGGCCCCGGACTATATCCGGGGCTTGAGCTTACTGGGAGGGGAACCCATGGAGCCTGAGAACAGAGGAGCCGTACTTTCTCTGGTGAAGAAAGTAAGAGAGCGATATCCGCAGAAGACCATCTGGTGCTATACGGGATATCATTTTGACAGGGATCTGCTTCGTTGGATGGAAGAAGGAGATCCGGTGATCACAGAGCTTCTGCCGCTTTTGGATGTGATCGTGGATGGAGAATTTATCGAGGAGAGGAAGAATCTGCGGCTGGCCTTCCGGGGATCGGAGAATCAGAGGATCTTGGATGTGCAGTTGTCTTTAAGAGAAAAATGTGGTAAACTCTTAGCTATATAGAGGATATGGGACGAATGGGGATAACGTTCCAGCACAAGGGAAATAAAGCATGAGGGAGTAAAATTAAGTATGGAGAGTTTTCTGGATACGATATGGAATAGAAACCTCTATATTGGTATTCCGTTGGGAGCTTTTTGCTGCTCCCTTTTTCTGTTGTTCTGTTTTTTCAATACCATGAGGAACCGGACAATCCGCGGTCTTCGGCTGGTGCTGACCGCCTGCCTGATCTGGACGGGCAGTGTGAGCCTTATGAGACTTGGGATATTTCCCGGAATTACTTTCTGGCATAATTTCGCCCTGCTTGGTCTTTTGATGATCCCGGTGTTCATGTATGTGTTTCTGTTTGGATTTTTGGAGATTACGGAGCATGATGCCCTGATCTACATTTATGGTGTGCTGACGCTGGCACTGGTGTTGGGAAATGCAAGGAGTGGTACTATCCTGCCGGCACCGGAGCTTGTGGACCGCGCGGATGGCACCTGTGTTTATGTGTATCATGCAACTGTCGGAACCGGTGTTCTCACAGCCATGGAGATCGCAGTAATGATCTATGCCACTTATCTTGTACATTGTAAGGTAGGAGACAATAAGGAGCTGCGTAAAAAGCTGTTTCCTCTGCTACTGGGAACGGTGTTTATTCTTGGAGGAAATCTGCTCTGCATGCTGCCCGGAAATGTATTTCCTTTTGATATGTTGGGCAGTGTGGGAATGGCAATATGCATGGTATATATCATGTACAAGCAGTATCTGTTTGATTTTTCGTATCGGGCAACGGTAGGTGCGGTGTATTTCCTGGCAGTGATCGTAGCAGCGATTCCGGTGGTGACCCTGTCTTATAAGCTGGAAATCGTGACAGGGAGCCTTGGACAGGCTGCAGTGCAGAGGCTGATCTTGTGTATTGCCCTGCAGTCGGGATGGACAGTATTTGTGATCCTTTTTGCCAGGAAGCGGCTGGAGAATATTTTATATCAGAAGCAGAAGCATATGTTGGAGGGAATCCGGCAATTTCAGGACAGGTCGGCATCCATTTTGAGCCGCAGAGAGCTGTTTGCTACACTGCATGATATTCTGGGAGATGCGATCCTCGGATGTGAAGCCAGGATCTTCGAGAAGAATTCGAATGGAGAAGGGTATCACGAAGCGGTACAGAGTGGACACATTCCGTTAAGTGAGGAAGAAGTAGACACAATCTGTGATCTGGTGAAACAGGATAATATGCCGGAACGGACAGTGATCGCAACCTTAAGATATGATAATCAGATCTGCGGGTTTATCTATATGGAGCGGATGCGGGCAAATAAGCTCAATTATCCGGAAGTGGACTGCATAAGACAATTGGCGAATATTGCATCCGGAAGCCTGAAAAATATTGATGCCTATGAAAGGGTATATCAGGTATCTATTCACGATGAACTGACAGGTCTGTACAACCGCACTTATTGCAACAGATGTCTGCAGAAGGAGGGCGCTCTCGGAGCTGCGAGAGGCTTCCTGTATATGGATATGGACAATTTTAAATTGTATAACGATCTGTACGGAGAGCAGACTGGAGACCGGATCTTAAAATGGTGTGCGGAGAAATTGCAGGAAAATGCAGAGAACGGCAAAGTATTCCGCGTCGGCTCCAATGAATTCCTGATCTCTGTGCCGGAGACCGGCAGTAAGACGTTGGTGGCACTGGCGGAAAAGCTGACCCATGCAGTGCAGGAGAATGACTTGGACAAACCACAGGTCATGCAGCCGATCACCTTCAGTGTCGGCGTGGCATGGTATCCCGAACTGGCGTCGGATGCACCTGATCTTTTTCAAAAAGCTAAGCGTGCAGCTTTTTATGCAAAGCAAAACGGCAAGAACCGGATCCAGGTATATGAAGAAAATATTGACGAGGAGCGCAGGAATAAAGGGACCGGATATGAACAGGTGGCACCTACGGTGTATGCACTGGTGGCAGCCATCGATGCGAAGGATTCCTTTACCTTCCAGCATTCTACCAATGTATCACAGTATGCGGTGCTGCTGGCACAGAAGCTGGGACTGCCGGGAGATGATATCCATACGGTAAAGGTGGCTGGATTATTACATGATATCGGTAAGATCGGGATTCCTGAGAGTATCCTGAAAAAGGCGGGAAAGCTTACGAATGAAGAATATGAGATCATGAAGAGCCATGTGCAAAAGTCCATCGAGATGATCCACTATCTTCCGAATATGAACTATGTGATCCCTGCGGTCGTGTCACATCACGAGAGGTATGACGGCAAGGGATATCCCAGAGGACTGAAGGGAGAAGAGATTCCTCTTCTGGGAAGAATTCTGACGGTTTGCGACAGTTTTGATGCAATGATATCCAAAAGATCTTATAAGGAAGCGCTCAGCGTGGAATATGCTATGGGAGAACTTGAGAAAAATAAGGGAACCCAGTTTGATCCGAAGGCAGCGGATGCATTTATTGAACTGATCAAAGAAGGAAAAGTTCCATTGTAAAAAAGAGGCACCGAAGGGTGCCTCTTTTCAAAAGGGGAGGATTAAGTATTATCGTATCTTTCGTAGGATCAAAGGAGGGGGTCCGATGATAGTAGTAGTCTGCCCGGGATCCGCCTCCGTTATACATCTGAGATTGATATTTTTTTGTTGTTTTTGAAGTGAAGATGTTATATACTATGATTAATCATTCGGTCAATAGGTGAACTGCCTGACTGCTTGTAGGCTAGGCAGTTTATCTATTGAGCGGATAAATCGTATGATTAAATATATAATTATTATGTAAGGATGGTATTACAATTATGAATTTAATGGAACAATGGAGATCAGTAGCATATAATGAGGCAACCGGTAAAGAGAAGCTGCAGCAGCTTTGGGCAGCTTATTTTCAGGAGGAGAAGGAGATCTACGCACAGCTTCTGAAGAACCCCGATGAAGTAGTAAAGGGCACGGTAAAGGAACTGGCGGACAAGTATCAGGTATCCCTGATGACCATGACCGGATTCCTGGATGGCATCAACGACAGCCTGGTAGAGAAGAACCCTCTCGATGATCTGGAAGAGGATACAGAGGTAAACTTAGGCTTTGATAAGGCTCTTCTGTACAAGAACATGGTAGCGGCAGAGGCTGACTGGCTGTACAATCTGGAAGAGTGGAACGCTATTTTCGATGAAGAGACCCGTAAGGAACTCTACAAAGAGCAGAAGTCTTCCACTACGATTGTGAAGGAGCAGAAGGTTTATCCCAATGACCCCTGTCCCTGCGGAAGCGGCAAGAAGTATAAAAAATGCTGCGGCAGAAAGTAAATTGAACACAAAGGGGGTTTTCCGCAGGTTTGCAGAGAGCCCCTTTTTCGTTTTAGGAGTTTTAGGAAAGGAAGGGTTACATATGAAAATGCTGAAAGAATTGAAATGGGAAGCAATTCTTACCGGTGTGCTGTATATTCTCTTAGGGATCGTGGCACTGGTGATCCCGGAGGCCATGCAGAAGACACTGGGGTATCTGATCGGTATCGTACTGATCGTGGCAGGTCTCATTTCCATCATCTGCTATCTGCTCAGAGATGCCAGAGAGAATTATTATCACAATGAGTTTGTATTCGGTCTGGTAGGCATGGTGGTAGGTGCGGCAGTGCTGTATAAGGTGGAAGTGATTATTTCCCTGATCCCCTTTATTCTGGGAATTCTGGTGCTGTTCAGCGGATGCAGCAAGTTACAGGATGCTATTGACCTGAAGCGACTTGGTTATAGTAGCTGGGCAGGGATGCTTGTTATGGCAGCTATCAATATTATTCTGGGAATCGTACTGATCTGCAACCCTTTCAAGGCAGCGATCGTATTATTCCGTGTACTGGGTGTGGGACTGATCTTAAGTGGCGCAAGTGACTGCTTTTCCACTATCTATTTTGCGGAGAAATTACGCAGATTCAAACAGGAACAGGAAGCAGTGGAAGGCACTTATGAAGAGATAACTTCTGAAAAATAAACAGCATACAAGAAGAGAAACTGGCAGGAGGAACATTGTGAACATTGCATCTTTTTTGTCTCCGAAGGAAGAAGTTACTTTTCTTCGGGACGATATGACCATCAGGCAGGGACTGGAGAAGATGAAACGCTACGGTTACACGGCGGTACCTGTGATCGATGCCGAGGACAGGTATGTGGGCGTAGTCAGTGAGGGAGATTTTCTGTGGAATATCTTAAGCCACAACAGTGAACTGGACAGCATTACCATGAAAAGTCTGGAGAAGCTGTCGATAAGGGATATCATCCAGAGCGGCAAGATCCGTCCGGTATGTATCGATACGAATATGGAAGAACTGCTGGGACAGGCGCAGATGCAGAACTTTGTACCGGTGATCGATGATAGAAATGTATTCATCGGAATTATTACCAGAAGCGAGATCATCAAATATTTTATTAAAAAACAGATTGAAGTAGCAGAAAAGCAGCTATAATTCGTTAAATAAATAAGAGAAAGGTGTGTAGAATCATGAAAAAGTTGGAAGAATATGTAAAGAGCATTCCCGATTTCCCGGAGAAGGGTATCATTTTCCGTGATGTCACAAGTGTACTGCAGGATGCGGACGGACTGCACCTGGCGATCGATACCATGCAGGAGAAGATCAAGGATCTGGATTATGATGTGGTAGTAGGTCCCGAGTCCCGCGGATTTATCTTCGGAACACCGATCGCATACAATAATCATAAGCCCTTTGTATTGATCCGTAAAAAGGGAAAGCTTCCCAGAGAGACCGTATCTGCCACGTATGATCTGGAATATGGTTCCGCTACCATCGAGATGCACAAGGACAGTATCAAGCCCGGTCAGAAAGTTCTGATCGTGGATGACCTGATCGCTACCGGAGGTACCACTGAGGCTATGATCAAACTGATCGAGTCTCTGGGCGGCGAAGTAGCCGGTGTGGTAGTGCTGATCGAACTGGCAGGACTGAAAGGCCGTGAGCGCATTAGCAAATATCGTCTGGAGTCAGCCATCTGCTACGAGGGAAAATAAGACATCGATAAAAATAATATGGAGCTGTTTCGTCTATGACAGAAGAGAAGAACGAAGTCATTTTTGATGATGACAAGATAAGTAAATCAGAAGAATTCGTGAATCCGGATGAATTATATCAGGAGCTTATTCAATGTGTGCAAAAATATCATCCCAGTGATGATATTTCCATGATCGAGAAAGCCTATAAGGTTGCCAGCGAGGCTCACAAAAATCAGTTCCGGAAGTCCGGAGAGCCTTATATCATCCACCCATTGAATGTGGCAATCATTCTGGCGGATCTGAAGCTGGATAAAGAGACCATCGTTGCAGGTATTCTGCACGATGTGGTGGAAGATACCGTGATGACGGAAGAGGATCTTAGGAGAGAATTCGGTGATGATGTTGCACTTCTGGTAGACGGCGTGACCAAACTGGAGAAGATTCCGCTGTCCGGCAACGGAGAACAGTCAGATGCTAAGTTGGAGATGCAGGCGGAGAATCTGCGTAAAATGTTCCTCGCCATGGCGAAAGATATCCGCGTCATTATGATCAAGCTGGCGGATCGTCTGCACAATATGCGTACGTTGAAGTACAAGACGCCGGAGAGTCAGCAGAGGATTGCCAAGGAGACACTGGAGATCTATTGTCCCATCGCCCAGAGACTTGGTATCAGCAAACTGAAGATCGAACTGGATGACTTGTCACTGAAGTATCTGGAGCCGGATATCTATTACGATCTGGTGGATAAGATCGCTGTCCGTAAGAGCGTCCGTGAAAAATATATCCAGGGTATAGTGGATGAAGTCAGTGAACATATTAAGAATGCCGGCATCGAAGCCAAAGTCGATGGCCGTGTAAAGCATTTTTTCAGTATTTATAAGAAGATGAAGAACCAGCACAAGACGCTGGATCAGATCTATGATCTCTTCGCTGTGCGTATCATCGTGGAGACGGTGAAGGACTGTTATGCGGCACTGGGTGTGATCCATGAAATGTATAAACCCATTCCGGGGCGCTTCAAGGATTATATTGCCATGCCCAAAGCAAATATGTACCAGTCCCTGCATACGACGCTGATCGGCAGCAACGGACAGCCTTTCGAGATCCAGATCCGTACCTTTGAAATGCACCGCGTGGCGGAATACGGTATTGCCGCCCACTGGAAATACAAGGAGGCTTCCGACGGCAAGAAGCCGGAGGTACAGGAAGAAGAGAAGCTGGTATGGCTGCGACAGATCCTGGAGTGGCAGCGGGACATGTCGGACAACAAGGAATTCATGAACCTGCTGAAGAACGATCTGGATCTGTTCTCTGATAGCGTATACTGCTTTACGCCTACCGGTGAGGTCAAGAACCTTCCGGCAGGATCTACCCCGATTGACTTTGCTTACAGCATTCATTCCGCCGTGGGTAACAAGATGGTGGGAGCGAGAGTCAACGGGAAGCTTGTGACCATTGATTATAAGATCAACAACGGAGACCGGATCGAGATCATCACTTCGCAGAACTCCAAGGGTCCCAGCCGTGACTGGCTGAATGTGGTAAAAAGTACCCAGGCCAAGAACAAGATTAACCAGTGGTTCAAGAATGAGTTAAAGGAAGACAATATTTTAAAGGGCAAGGATCTGCTTTCCGGCTACTGCAAAGCCAGAGGCATCAACCTTGCAGGTCTCCAGAAGCAGGAGTATATGGATGCCATTATGCGCAAGTATGGATTCCGGGACTGGGATTCTGTGCTGGCGGCTATAGGACACGGTGCTCTGAAAGAAGGGCAGATCGTCAACAAGATGCAGGAGCTGTACGACCGTGACCATAAGAAAGAGATGACCAACGAGGAAGTTCTGGCAAGCATTGCGGAGAACAATGCGGCAAATGCGCAAAGTGGTGCGAACAAGCCTGTCCTCATGAAGTCCAAGAGCGGTATCGTGGTAAAGGGTATCGCGGATCTGTCAGTGCGTTTTTCCAAGTGCTGTTCTCCTGTGCCGGGGGATGAGATCGTGGGTTATGTGACCCGTGGAAGAGGTATCTCTATCCATCGTACCGACTGTATCAACATCATCAATCTGCCGGAGATGGAGAGGGCGAGACTGATCGATGCGGAATGGCAGCCGGAGGAGGCACATGCGGAGAAATATCTGGCGGAGATCAAGATCTATGCCAACAACCGTAACGGACTGTTAGCGGATATTTCCAAGGCGCTGACGGAGAAAAATATTGATATTATGTCCATGAACACCAGAACCAACAGACAGGGACTGGCAACGCTGCAGACGACCTTCGAGATCAGCGGCAGAGAGGAACTGAACCGTATCATTGACAAGATCCGGGGCATCGAGAGCGTCATTGACATCGAGAGAACCACAGGCTGATAAGGTGATGTCCGGAAAACGGCGGAACCTGTCGGGAAACAGAAAGTGAGATTATTATGAGCAATATCCGTATCGGACATATGACGCTGGGAATCTATCAGACCAACTGTTACTTTGTATACAGAGAGAACAGTGATAAAGTGCTGGTATTCGACCCCGCGGATCATGGAGAGAAAATTGAGGCGGCACTTGGGCAGCACGGACTACATACGACGGCGATCCTTCTGACCCATGGACATTTCGACCATATCGGTGGTTGTGAGGAATTGAAGGCGGCAGCGGATGCCTATGCCGGGGAGCATGGAGAGAACCCCGTGAAAATATATGCCGGGGAGGCGGAGAAAAAGTTTCTTCTGGATACGAAGAGCAACCTGTCGAAAGATATGGGACGCCCGGTAACGGTCACCGCGGATGTGTATCTGAAGGACGGTGAGGAACTGGATCTGGATGGCATCCGGATCAAAGTTCTGGCAACGCCCGGACATACCGCAGGCGGTGTCAGCTATTATTTCCCGGAGGGAGCGTTCTTAATCTGCGGGGATACCCTGTTCCAGGAATCCGTGGGCAGAACCGATTTCCCCACCGGCAGTATGAGTACGCTGGTGCATTCGGTGAAGGAGAAGCTGTTTACTCTGCCGGAGGAGACGGTAGTCTATCCGGGACACGGCGACAGCACCACCATCGGACATGAGAAGAAATATAATCCGTTTTGTGTATAACTATTCAGAGCCATGTAAATAGCGTTAAATATTCGTCGAATGCTGGCATTTGTAAGAATATTATATGATATTTATATGGCGAATGGGGTTTGAATAGTTATGATAATGAAATATATTAGGCACAGAAAGAGTTATCTCTGTGCCTGTATTTATGTAAATGAGGAAAATACAATGAAAGTAGTGAAATTATCCCATCCTAACTATGAATATGATGTACATTCTCTGGTGAAGGCTTTTTATGCGGAGGACCAGGTCACGGTCATCACCCCGGAGACAAAACCGGAGAAGCTGGCAGAGCTGGAACCGCAGGTCAGTCTGGAAATCGAACTGGCCGAGACCGGAGCGAAGATCCGTGTGGGAGAAGAGGATTTTCTGTGGGATGCAGAGACAGCAAACCTTGCAGATGGGTATAAAAATAGTCTGAAACGTTTCCTGTACCGCACCTTAAGCAAGGTGACCGGGCAGAAACTCCCCTGGGGAAACCTTACCGGGATCCGTCCCACGAAGATCGCCTATGGTATGCTGGATGAGGGTAGAAGTGATGCAGAGATTCTGGAATTCATGGAGCAGAGCCATTATGTCAGCGAAGAGAAGGCACTCTTGGGAATCGATATTGCGAAGAGAGAGCGGGATCTGTTAAAAGAGATTCATTATGAGGGCGGCTACAGCCTGTACATTGGGATTCCGTTCTGCCCTACAACCTGTCTCTATTGTTCCTTTACCTCTTATCCGATCGCTGCATTCCGCAGGCAGGTGGACGCTTATGTGGACACTGTGATCAAAGAGATGGATTATGTGGCGGAGAATTTTAAGGACAAGGTACTGGATACCGTCTATATCGGCGGTGGTACGCCCACCACACTGGAACCGGAGCAGCTGGACCGTCTGATCACGGCATTAAAGTCCAAGTTTGATTTCTCTACCGTGAAGGAATTCACTGTGGAAGCCGGTCGTGCCGACAGCATCACCAGAGAGAAGCTGGAGGTACTGCATCGTCACCAGGTCAGCCGTATCTCCGTGAATCCCCAGACTATGAAGCAGGAGACACTGGATATCATCGGCAGAAAGGCCAGCGTGGAACAGGTACTTACGGCATATCGGCTGGCGAGAGAGGTCGGATTTGATAATATCAATATGGATCTGATCCTGGGACTGCCGGGAGAACTGGAGGCGGATGTACAGCGCACCATCGAAAAGATCGTGGAGCTGGCCCCGGACAGCCTGACCGTTCATTCCCTGGCGATCAAGCGTGCATCCCGCCTGAACCAGTGGATCCAGGAGAACGGTGTCTCCATGCTCCATAATACAGACGAGACCATGAAGATCGCGGCGGCGGGAGCTGAGCAGCTTGGAATGAAGCCGTATTACCTCTACCGACAGAAGAACATGTCCGGCAACTTTGAGAACACCGGCTACGCCCGTCCCGGCAAATACGGACTGTACAACATCCTCATCATGGAGGAGAAACAGACCATTGTGGCACTGGGTGCCGGAAGCATCACCAAGCGGGTCTTCCCCGATGGACGGATCGAACGGTGCGATAATGTCAAGGATGTAGGGCTGTATATTGAGAAGATTGATGAGATGATACAGCGCAAACAGCAGTTATTCTCAGAAGAAATAAAGTCATGACCATAGAGTGATAATCAAATCATATAGACAGGGTATGGCAACAACAGGTTGCTTTTCATAATATGGATTTGTCGATATGATATGGCTATGGGAGGTGACGACTATGGATACAAAAAATATTATTTTAAAACTTCGTACGGAAAGAGGAATGTCACAGGACGAGCTGGCAGATAAAATCATGGTTACAAGGCAGGCGGTATCACGCTGGGAAAATGGAGATACCATTCCCAATACTGATACACTTAAGCTCTTATCGAAAGAATTTGATGTTTCCATCAATACGCTTTTGGGAGAACCCAGAAAGCTGATCTGCCAGTGCTGCGGAATGCCAATTGATGATGATTCCATATTGGGACGTGATAAGGATGGCACATTAAATGAGGAGTATTGTAAGTGGTGCTATGCAGACGGAACGTACACATATAACGATATGGATGAATTGATCGATGTGTGTGTAAAGAATATGGTAAATGAAAACTTTACCGAAGAACAGGCACGCACTTATCTGAAAGAAATGCTTCCAAAGTTAGATTACTGGAAAAGGTATGATGAACTTAGTGATAATGGGCAGTTTGAAGAGTTTAAAAAGCAATTGATAAATGAAATAAATGAGTTGCATATAGACGGACTTCCAAAGGTAGACAAACTAAACGCACTTGTGGGGAAATATGTGAATCTGGAATATACTCTGCCAAATGGACAAAAAGTGAAATTCCTTGATGATCAGAAAACCTATCTGGGGAATCAACTGGAGTCTGAATTCGGAGGAGACAGGTGTTTCGGTATTCTGGCAGGTATGGATTTTATTCTGGTATGTACATATGAGAAGAATGGTGAAAGTCCGGAGCTTCTGATTTACAAAAAGAGATAATATAATCATAAAAAAGTATTGACAAATAAACGATCGTTTACTAATATCAAAAATGTAAACGGTCGTTTATTCGTTTTGGAGTTGAAGTGAACGAGGATCAGATCATGAAAAATAATATAGTAATCCGTATAGAAGAAAAAAGTGAATATCGCGAGGTGGAAAATCTGGTAAGAGACAGCTTTTGGAATGTATACCGCCCCGGATGCCTGGAGCATTATGTCATTCACCAGCTGAGAAATGATCCTGCATTTGTACCGGAGCTTGATCTCGTGATGTATCTGGATGGAGAACTTATTGGGCAGAATATCTTTGTGAGAACTGCAATCACGGCAGATGATGGAAGAAGCATTCCAATTATGACGATGGGACCAATTTGTATCAAGAACGAATATAAACGGAAGGGATATGGGAAAATCCTGCTTGATCATTCATTGGAGAAAGCAGCAGAGCTAGGCTGTGGAGCATTATGCTTTGAAGGAAATATTGATTTTTATGGAAAGAGCGGCTTTAAGCAGGCAAGCGAGTATGGTATCCGTTATCATGGACTGCCGGAGGGAGAAGATGCATCGTTCTTTTTGTGTAAAGAACTTGTACCCGGTTATCTTGACGGGATTACCGGAGAGTATGCAACACCGGAAGGCTATCTTGTAGATGGGCAGGAGGCAGAAGAGTTTGATAAGCTGTTTCCATATAAAGAGAAAAAGGAACTACCGGGACAGGAGACATAAATTGTAATGAAGTCAATGAATAAGGACTGGGACGAAGGTGAAAAGTGCCTTACATTATCTGCATTTGAGTGGGATAAAAAGAGTAAAATCTTGTTATACGGACAAGTAGATTATCCTTATGGAGAACTATTGTGCAAATCAGAAATGAAAGAAGGAAATCCTATCAGAATGTACACAATATCGGAAATATCGAAGATCTTTTCGACGTTAGGCATGAGTGTCTGCAAAAGTTATGCAGATTATACCGGTAAGCCATCATTGGATGATGATATTCAGTTAATGGTTTATTCGGTACGGAATTAAATCATAATTATTGCAGCAATGGCAACACAAATTCATAAGTCACAGTATATGCGACTTATGAATTACCATATGAAAAAGAGTGATATACGAAAGTGGCTATTTAGAATTATGGAGTACCTGATCTTTGGTGAGTACGAAATCTCCCAGGGTCTCTGTGCTCCATTTTTGCAGGTCTTCCAGGCGTAGGGTTACGCCGCCGTAGTTACGGATGCCATGGGATGCAGCAAGATCCTCCGTATAATCCTCTAACAGGTATACGTTCTGAAAACGTACCGGCCCTGCAGTATACTGACAGACAAGAGGAAGTGCTCCGGTATGTTCTCTGTCTATCGTAATATCATCTTCTGTGACATGGAAGGTGACCCAGGCAAGCGCTTCCAACATGCTGATGGCTTTCTTTTGGGAGGATACATAATTTCCCAGAGAGTAATAGCACAGGGCTTCGTTGCCGTTTTCTGCGGTGATCCATTCCACAGGCTCTACTACATGAGGGTGGGTTCCGATAATGACATCAGCCCCGGCTTCGGTCATGGCCTCAGCCCACTTTTTCTGATAACTTGATGCCTTGGATGAATATTCGGTTCCCCAGTGAGGGCAGACGATCACAATGTCAGCAAGCTTTTTGGCCCGGGAGATGTCCTCTAAGACCTGAGGGTTCAGCGTGGTAAAATCCATCTGCCCGGTCTGTTCATTTACGTCACACAGAAGATTCAGATGCCCCAGAAGATTTAAGGGCAGTGTCTCTGTATTGGCACCGTAAGTATAGTTCAGGATCGCAAAGGTCACATCCTCTACGGTAAGCAAAGGAATATCGTCTGCCTGGGAAATATCTTCGTGGATACCAGTCACAAGAATATCAGGATGCTGCTCTTTCCAGAATTGTGCACAATACAATAAGCCATCCAGTTTTTGGTCTGCGGTATGATTGGAAGCATGCAATACCACATTGAAGCCTGCATCTGCGATTGCATCCCCGACCTCAGTAGGGGAGTTGAAATAGGGAAAACCGGAAAAACCACGGGAATTTCCGCCAAGGATGGTCTCCTGATTGATGATCTTCACATCTGCGGTATCCAGAAAAGGGCGGATCCCATCGAACAGCATGGAATAATCATAGGTACCGTCCTCTTGTCTGCCACTGGCCACGATCCCCATGTGCATCAGATTATCCCCTACGGCCATGAGTGTAATATCATGCTCCCAAAAAGGCGTGGGAGTAGGAAGCGGTGTGGGAGTGGGAAGCGGTGTGGGAGAAGGCACCGGAGTGGGAGTAGCCGTAACAGCAACGGGACGACCTCCGGTAGCAGCCGGTCCTAAAAAATAATAGCCAATGATGCCGGCGAATAATATCAGCGGAACAAGGATCAGGAGAAGGTATAACCGGGAATTTGTTTTTTTCATAAATGAATTCCTGCCTTTCTGCAACCTGCAAAGCGGCGGCGCAATCTTATGTGTAAAAATACTATAGGTATTATAGCATTTACAACGAACTCATGCAAAACAATATAAGCTGGAATTCAGCAGGAATTCAGCTGCCTGAATTTTTTAAGATATTTAGCAAAATTTGTGGACTGGTGTTGTCGTATGTGTTATAATTCCGAACGTCATCAGAAAACCAAAGTTGCAGGAAGTAACAGGGATTATAATGAAAAAAAGAATGTTCATGGCACTGGCGGTCGCACTCACCGGAGTCAGTATGGTGGTGGCAGCAGGAAACGGAGAACTAAAAATACAGAGTGAAGCCTCGGTACAGAAAGTACATGCGGCAGAAATACATCAGATCGGTGTCGAGCCGATCCCGGCTACCGGACAGATTACCATAGAGGATCTTCTGGCGGTACAGGGTGGCGAGACGGAGGATCCCAAAGCACTGGAAGGGGTGTCGGATCCGGAGGATGTCCCGGTAGACGAAGCTTCCGTAGAGGATACGACCGCAGATGAATATGCGTCGTTAGCGATCGCCAATGTGACGAATTACGTCAATGTTCGGACAGAACCGAACACGGACAGTGCCGTAGTGGGCAAAATCTATGACGGAGCGGTGGCACAGATCCTGGATGTGGCAGGAGAGGATCAGGACTGGTTCCGGATCATCTCCGGTAATGTGGAGGGTTATATCAAGGCAGAGTTTTTCATCTATGGAGATGCAGCAGCTGAGGTTGTAGACAATTATGTGACCAGATATGCTGTTGTTACCGCAGACCGTCTGAATGTGAGACGGGATCCTGCCACAGATGCAAAAAGAATTGGTTACATTGACAATGGAGAAAAGGTAAAAATTCTGGAAAATGACGGAGACTGGTTGAAGGTACAGTACACCGACAGCAAGGAAGGCTATATCTCTGCGGAATATGTGACGATCTCGGAAGAATTTATCTATGCGAAGACAATAGAAGAGGAACAGGCGGAAATTGCCGCACAGAAGGCATTGCAGGCAAGAGAACAGACTGCCGAGCAGGATGCCCCGGAGGTGATCACGAACATCACACTTCCCACTACAACCTATACCTCAAATGCGGAGCTCAGACAGGGAATCATTGATTATGCCATGCAGTATTTGGGCAACCGGTATGTACACGGAGGTTCCAGTCTGTCAGGGGGTACGGATTGTTCCGGATTCACCTGCTTTATCTATGCGGAGTTCGGCTATTCTATCAGCCGTACACCGGGAGGACAGTATTCCGGTGCCGGACAAAACATCAGCTCTGAAGAGCTTCAGCCCGGAGATATTGTATGCTATAGTTCCAATGAAGGGAAGAGCTGTACCCATGTAGGACTGTATATCGGTGACGGACAGATTATTCATTCCGCTAATTCACGGAAAGGTGTCATCATCAGTGCAGTGGATTACAGCCCCATTATTGGTATGAGAAATGTTATTGATTAGCCACATTCGTATTTAAATTATGGAGTACCCGGTCTTTGGTGAGCACGAAATCTCCCGGAGTCCCGGTGCTCTATTTTTGCGCAGTGAAAATAATAAAAATAATTTACTGCTTTCCTATTGACATAGTATGAAATAGGGAATATAATCCTCACATAACTTGATGCGACACTTAAGCAAGACAGCAAAGAGGAGGAAAAGATTATGAAAAGAAAAGCATGGAGAAATGTATTAGCACTGGCACTGACAGGAGTATTGGCACTGGGACTGACCGCATGCGGCAGCAGTGACAGCAAAACCGCAGACGCAGGAAGCGCAGCGGCAGCAGACGGCAAGGCAGTATACCGCACACTGGATGAGATCAAGGAGAGCGGAACCATTAACATCGGAGTATTCTCCGATAAAAACCCGTTCGGCTATGTGGATGAGAACGGTGAATATCAGGGCTATGATGTGTATTATGCAAGAAGACTCGGCGAAGACCTGGGGGTAGATGTGAATTTCGTATCTACAGAGGCAGCCAATCGTATTGAGTATTTACAGACCGGTAAGGTAGATGTGATCCTGGCGAACTTTACCGTAACTCCCGAGAGAGCAGAGGAAGTGGATTTCGCTTCTCCTTATATGAATGTGTCACTTGGCGTGGTATCCAAGGATGATAATGTGATCACTTCCTTAGACAACTGGAATGCAGATGATTCCATCATTGTAATCTCCGGCACTACCGCTGAGACATATCTGATCGCAAACTATCCGGATATTCCTTTACAGAAGTTTGATTCCTATGCAACCGCAAAAGAAGCTTTCGAGAACGGCACTTCTGTTGCATGGGCAAATGATAACACCGAAGTTATCGCATTCGCTCTGCAGAACGAAGGATATACCGTAGGTATTCCTTCCCTGGGCAGTGCAGACACCATTGCTCCCGCTGTTTCCAAGGGCAACACCACACTGCTTGACTGGATCAATGATGAGATCGTAGCTTTGGGTGAGGAGAACTTTTTCCATGCAGATTACGAAGCAACTCTGGCAGACACCTATGGTCTGGACTATGAGGACAGCCTGGTAGTAGAGGGCGGCAAAGTAAACGCACAGTAAGGTACGATGGGAATAAGATGATATAGAGGGGACTGCGGGGCACGTAAGCTGCCGCCGCAGTCTTTTCTTGCATCTGAGAAATACATTTGATATAATCTAAAAGATTATTTTGAACTTTACCGGAAAGGACATAGATACATGAACTGGGAATTTATTGAAAAATATCTGCCCATGTACGAAAAGGCAGCACTTCTGACCGTGAAAATAGGTATCGTTGGCATCCTGTTTGCGATCCTGGTGGGGCTCATCTGTGCAGCGGTTCAATACTATAAAGTGCCGGTGCTGCGGTGGATCGTGGCAGTCTACGTGGAACTGAGCCGTAACACACCGCTTCTGGTGCAGCTGTTTTTTATCTATTACGGCTTCCCGAAGATCGGGATCCGGATGTCGGCGGAGCTGTGCGGTGTAGTCGGTCTGGCATTTTTAGGCGGCAGCTATATGGCAGAAAGCTTCCGCAGCGGTCTGGAATCCGTAGAACCCATTCAGAGTGAAAGTGCCATCAGTCTGGGAATGAATTCCCGACAGGTGTTGGGATATGTGATCCTGCCCCAGGCAATGTCCACCAGTATTCCCGCATTTGTGGCAAATATCATTTTCCTGTTAAAAGAGACCAGTGTGTTCAGCGCCATCAGTCTGATGGACCTGATGTTCACCGCCAAAGACCTGATCGGTCTCTATTATAAGACTACGGAGAGCCTGTTCCTCCTGGTAGTATTTTATCTGCTGATCCTGTTACCGGTATCGATCATAGGATCACTGGTGGAGAGGAGGATGCGTTATGCCGGATTTGGGGATTGATGTTTTATTCAAAGGCACAAATATGCTCCGCCTCTTACAGGGATTGTGGGTAGCCATGAAGATCAGTATTGTGTCCATTCTGATCAGTATGCCCCTGGGTATTCTGGTAGGGGCACTGATGACGGTAAAAAATAAAGTGGTGAAAGCGATTTTCCGTGTCTATCTGGAATTCATACGTATCATGCCGCAGCTGGTATTATTGTTCATCGTATATTTCGGTTCCACCAGAGCACTGGGATGGAACTTATCCGGTGAGGTGGCATCCGTGATCGTATTCGTCCTGTGGGGAACTGCAGAGATGGGAGATCTGGTGCGCGGAGCGCTGATCAGCATCCCGAAGCATCAGTATGAAAGCAGTGAGGCACTGGGACTTAGTAAGATACAGACATATCTGTACATCATCATTCCCCAGACTGTGCGGCGACTGATCCCATTGTCTATCAACCTGATCACCCGTATGATCAAGACTACCAGTCTGGTACTGATGATCGGCGTAGTGGAGATGTTAAAAGTAGCGCAGCAGATCATTGAGGCGAATCGTATGAGCAGTCCCAATGCTGCTTTTGGCGTATTCCTTGTAGTATTCGTTTTGTATTTCTTTGCCTGCTGGCCCTTCAGTGTACTGGCGAGGGTTTTGGAAAAGAAATGGAATTAAAGATGGATCAGGGTTGGAATAAGAATGGAGTGAAGACATGGCAGAGACATTGTTGAAAATAGAGAACCTGACAAAAGAATACGAAGGGCAGAAGATTCTCGATGGAATTCATCTGGAAGTGAAAAAAGGAGACGTACTGGTAGTGGTAGGTCCCAGCGGCTGCGGTAAGAGTACCCTGCTTCGATGCATTAATGCACTGGAGCCCATTCAGGGTGGCACGATAAAACTGCAGGGAATGGATATCCGTAAGGGCAGCAAAAATATCACCACCCTGCGGCAGAAGATCGGCATGGTATTCCAGAGCTATGAACTGTTCCCGCATCTGACGGTGATCGACAATATTACGCTGGCACCTGTGAAAGTACAGAAGCGTGATAAGGCAGAAGTGCGAAAAGAAGCTATGGAGCTGTTAGCGCGCGTAGGTCTGGCTGATAAGGCGAAGAGCTATCCCAGACAGCTGTCCGGTGGACAGAAGCAGAGAGTAGCCATTGTAAGAGCACTCTGTATGCATCCGGAGATTCTCTTATTCGATGAGGTAACGGCAGCACTGGATCCGGAGATGGTACGAGAGGTGCTGGATGTTATGCTGGATCTGGCAAAGCAGGGTAAGACCATGCTCATCGTCACCCATGAGATGCAGTTTGCCAAGGCGGTAGCGGATAAAGTTATTTTCATTGATCAGGGAAAGATCGTGGAGGAAGCTGCTCCGGAAGAATTTTTTGAACATCCGAAGACAGAGAGAGCAAAACAGTTTTTGAATGTGTTTACGTTTGAACAGGTGGAGCATCATGTAGAGTAAATAAATGATACAAAGGGCCTTCCGGAGAGCTCCGGAGGGCTTTTACATGTTAACAGAAACAGGAGATAAGATATGCCGGAAAAAGATACCCAAAAGTACAGACAGAGATTATGGAAAATATTTCTGTCCACATTATATTTAAGTGCATTCACCTTTGGTGGGGGGTATGTCATCGTTACGCTGATGAAGGAAAAATTCGTGGATGAATACCACTGGATCGGAGAAGACGAAATGCTGGATCTGGTGGCCATTGCCCAGTCCTCGCCCGGTGCGATCGCAGTCAACGGAGCTATCGTGGTGGGGTACAAGCTGGCCGGGATCCCGGGGACACTGGTGGCGATCCTCGGAACGATCCTGCCCCCTTTTGCTATCATTTCTGTGATCTCCATCTGCTACAATGCATTCCGCAGTAACTTCTTTGTGGCGCAGATGCTGTCGGGTATGCAGGCAGGAGTGGGAGCCGTAATTGCTTCCGTGACCTATGACATGGGAGCACCTATCGTAAAAGAAAAAGATCCCATGTCACTTGTTATCCTATTAGGAGCTTTTCTGGCAGCATGTATTCTGGAGATCAATGTGATCTACATTGTGATCGTCTGCGGACTGCTTGGCGTGGCACGGACGCTCCTTGCTAAAAGGAGGACCGGAAAATGATCTATCTGCAATTATTTTTAAGCTTTCTGCAAATAGGAATGTTCAGCTTCGGCGGCGGTTATGCCGCAATGCCGCTGATCCAGGGGCAGGTGGTCACGCTCCATGGGTGGCTTACCATGTCGGAATTCACAGATCTGATCACGATATCTCAGATGACACCGGGACCCATTGCAGTGAATTCCGCTACTTTTGTGGGAATGAAGATTGCCGGGATTCCCGGAGCCATGGTGGCAACGGCCGGATGTATTCTGCCTTCCTGCATCCTCGTGACGATCCTGGCAAGACTATACCTGAAGTATCGGAACCTGGATCTGTTACAGGGTGTACTGAAGTCCTTAAGACCGGCAGTGGTGGCAATGATCGCATCGGCAGGAATACTGATCCTCAAAGATGCATTCTGGGGAAGTGGGGAGAGCATCTTACTGACGGGAACTGAGTGGAGTATGGTCTTGATCTTCGTTATCTGTGTGCTGCTGCTTCGGAAGACGAAAATGAATCCCATCTGGGTCATGGTGCTGGCAGGTGTCATGAAAGTAGGGATTTCTATGACAATTCAGGGGACCTGTTTCTAATAAAAGCAGGAACCGGGAGGGTTGACAGCCAAACGGAAAAAAAGTATCATATATAAGATATAAATTCAAGAGCGGAAGGGTAGAAAACCATGGCACTTAGCAAGAAGCCCACAACGGGCATGAAAGATATCCTGCCGGAGGAGATGCAGATCCGTGATTACGTGATCAGCGTCATCAAGGACACCTACGGCAAATTCGGTTTTACTTCCATTGAGACTCCCTGCGTGGAAAATATTGCAAACTTAAGCAGTAAGCAGGGCGGCGACAATGAGAAGCTGATCTTCAAGATCTTAAAGCGCGGCGAGAAACTGAACGTGGCAGCCGCAACCACAGAGGAAGAGGTAGTGGACAGTGGTCTGCGTTATGACCTGACGGTGCCTTTGGTACGTTATTATTCCAACAACGCGGCATCCCTGCCCTCTCCTTTTAAGGCATTGCAGATGGGCAATGTATGGAGAGCGGACAGACCCCAGAGAGGAAGATATCGTCAGTTCATGCAGTGTGATATCGATATCCTCGGTGAGCCGTCTAACTTAGCAGAGATCGAACTGATCCTGGCGACCACCACCACACTGGGCAGGCTTGGATTTAAAAATTTCCAGATCCGTATCAATGAACGTCGTATTCTGAAGGCAATGGCTGCTTACAGCGGATTCCCCGAAGAGTCCTATGACAGCGTATTCATTACTCTGGACAAAATGGATAAGATCGGCCTGGAAGGCGTGGAAGCAGAGCTTTTGGAGAACGGTTTTGACAAGGCATGTGTAGACAAGTATCTGGAACTGTTCAAGGGACTGGAAAGTGCCGAGGACGGTGTGGCTTATCTGGCGGATACCCTGGAAGGATTCTTAGAGCCCGAGATCGCCCAGAGTCTCAGAGAGATCATGGACAGCGTCAGAGCGACGAAGGCTTCCGATTTCGAGATCGTGTTCGACGCTACGCTGGTAAGAGGCATGTCTTATTATACCGGAACCATTTTTGAGATCGCCATGCCGGAATTCGGCGGCAGCTGCGGTGGCGGCGGACGTTACGACAAGATGGTCGGTAAATTCACCGGCAATGATGTGCCCGCCTGCGGATTCTCCATCGGCTTCGAGCGTATCATCATGCTGCTCATGGAGAGAGGCTTCCAGGTGCCCACGAGACCGAAGCAGGTGGCATATCTGATCGAGAAGGGTGTAAGCGGCGAAAGACTGTGTGAAGTGATCGCACAGGCGCAGGAAGCCCGTAAGGACGGTACCCAGGTACTGGTAGCCCGTATGAACAAGAACAAGAAGTTCCAGAAGGAACAGCTGAATAAGGAAGGCTACGAAGAATTCGTGGAATTCTATAAAGAAGAATTAAAGAGATAAAAGTAACAGATGAAGGAGCAAAAGCAATGATTCAGTCCAGAACACATAACTGTAATGAACTTCGAATCGGCAACGTCGGTGAGAGAGTCACACTGGTCGGCTGGTTCGAGAACATGAGAAAAGTCAGCAAAAATCTTGGCTTTGTCATTCTGCGTGATTTCTATGGAACCACCCAGCTGGTAGTAGAGACCGAGGAAATGATGAATGTCATGGATGGCATCAACAAGGAGTCCACCATCTCCGTGGAAGGCGTGGTAAGAGAGCGTTCCAGCAAAAATACTAATCTGCCCACCGGTGAGATCGAAGTAGTGCCAGACAAGATCGAGATTTTGGGAAAATGTATTTACAATGCACTTCCCTTTGAAATCAATCAGTCCAAGGATGCAGACGAGAATGCCCGTCTGAAATACCGTTACCTGGATCTGAGAAATCCGAACATGAAGAAAAATATCGTGATGAGAAGCCAGATCGTGGCAGAACTGCGTCAGAGAATGTATGCTTTGAATTTCATGGAGATCACGACTCCTATCCTGACCTGTTCCTCTCCGGAAGGTGCGAGAGATTATCTGGTTCCCGCCAGAAATCATCCCGGCAAGTTCTACGCTCTGCCCCAGGCACCCCAGCAGTTCAAGCAGATCCTGATGGCATCCGGTTTTGATCGTTATTTCCAGATCGCTCCCTGCTTCCGTGATGAGGATGCGAGAGCAGACCGTTCTCCCGGAGAGTTCTATCAGTTAGATATGGAGATGGCATTCGCTTCCCAGGAAGATGTATTTTCCATCGTAGAGCAGGTGCTGCCTCCCGTATTTGAAAAGTATGGCATTTATAAAGAAGCTTCCAAGGCGCCTTTCGTACGCATCCCTTATCTGGAGGCTATGGATAAGTACGGCTCCGATAAGCCGGATCTGCGTATTGATCTGGTGCTGACAGATGCTACGGAAGTAATGCAGGGCTGCGGCTTTGCAGCTTTTGAGGGTCAGACTGTAAAGGCTATCGTTGTAGATGACTTCACCGCTACCCGTAAGCAGATCGACGCGATCTGTGCAGAGGTAGAGGTACAGACTGCACGCAAGGGCTTCTGGTTCCGTGTAGATGAGAACGGAGAGTTCGTAGGCGGTATCGCCAAGTTCTTGCAGGACCGCAAGGAAGAAGTCATCAAGGCGTTAGGTCTTAAGAACGGTGACTTTGTCGGTCTTGCTGCAGGCAAGAAGCTGGAAGCACAGAAGACAGCAGGCGTATACAGAAAGCTGTTGGGTGCAGCCAGCGAGAAACATATGAAGAAGGATTGCTATGAGTTCTGCTGGATCGTGGATTTCCCGATGTATGAGATCGGCGAGGAGTCCGGAAAACTGGAATTCTGTCATAATCCGTTCTCCATGCCCCAGGGTGGTATGGACGCGCTGAACAATCAGGATCCCTTAGAGATCCTGGCATACCAGTACGATCTGGTCTGCAACGGTGTAGAGCTGTCCTCCGGTGCGGTGAGAAACCATGATCCGGAGATCATGATCAAGGCATTCGAACTGGTGGGCTTAGGTGAAGCCGATGTGAAGGCTAAGTTCCCTGCCATGTACAATGCATTCTGCTACGGAGCACCCCCTCATGCAGGAATCGCTCCCGGCGTAGACCGTATGATCATGCTGATCTGTGGTGAGGAAAGCATCCGTGAGATCATTCCTTTCCCGATGAACAAGAACGCAATGGATATTATGATGGGAGCACCGGGCACGGTAGAACAGAAGCAGTTAGACGAACTGCATCTGGCGATCACCGCAAAGCCGGAAGAATAATCATAAGGCTGTCGCAGGAATTTTCATGCGACAGCCTTTGTGTTGGATGGATATGGCGATCTGCCGGGAGAAGGACATGGCTGTAGGAATTTATGTATTGCATCTGCATTCCTGTGAGGAAGAGACGAGACAGAGTTTCTTACGGGAAGCATTGGAATGTGTGGATCCGGTGCGACGGAGCAAGACAGAACGGTTAAAGGGGACCGGAGCGAAAGTAGCCAGTCTCGGCGCCGGAATGCTGTTGCAAAAGATAGCAATGGATCTGACAGAAGGCATTGAGAATACCGATATCCTGTTCCTGGAAGAGGATGAACTGCTTGCAGTGCTGCAGGCGCGGATGCTCAGAGAGCAGACGTCCCCCTTCTCTTTTTCCTATGAATATGGAGAACAGGGCAAACCGCAGATTGTAAATTTTCCGAAGAAATTTAATCTGTCTCATTCCGGAGACTATGTGGTCTGTGGGGTCAGCGACGGAGAAGTGGGAGTGGATATCCAAAAATGGGTCCCCTTCAAAGATCGTACGGCAGAGCGTTTTTTCGCAAAGGCAGAGTGGAAACTGCTGCAGGAGACGGACGTAGAGAAACGGACCGAGCTGTTCTACCGCTTGTGGAGCAGAAAAGAAGCCTACGGCAAATATACCGGACAGGGAATCGGCAGCGTCGTGGGAGAAGACTTTTCCGACGAGCGCAGATGGAAGGAAAAGAAGATATGTTTCCGGGAACAGATTTTGGAAGCGGGGTATTCGCTGGCGGTCTGCTACGGAACAGCAGAAGTGTTAAATTCAAGGAAAACGGGAAATAGTAAAACATAGAAAATGCATAGAAATGAGGACTTTATGAAGCGATTAATGATGTACCTAAAGGATTACAAGAAAGAGTCTATCCTGGCACCGTTGTTCAAGTTGCTGGAAGCATTTTTTGAACTGTTGGTTCCTCTGGTAATGGCAAATATTATTGACTATGGTATTTCCAACCGGAACATGGGTTATATCGGGAAAATGGGACTGCTCCTGTTACTCCTTGGCGTAGTGGGACTGGCTTCGTCCATTACGGCACAGTTTTTCGCAGCCAAGGCGGCGGTGGGATTTTCTACCAAGCTGCGCCAGGCATTGTTTGATCATATTGAGGATCTGAGCTTTACGGATATTGATAAGGCGGGAACCTCCACCATGATCACCCGTATGACCAGTGATGTGAACCAGGTGCAGTCCGGTATCAATATGACCTTACGTCTGTTCTTACGTTCCCCGATCATCGTATTTGGTGCCATGATCATGGCGTTTACCATTGATGTGAAATGTGCACTGATCTTCGTGGTGGCAATTCCATTATTGTCCGTTGTGGTATTCGGTATTATTTTATCCACGATTCCCATGTACAAAAAGGTGCAGTCCAAGCTGGATCAGGTGCTGGGCATTACCAGAGAGAACCTGACCGGTGTCCGTGTCATCCGTGCGTTCCACCAGGAAGCAAAGGAAGCGGACCGCTTCCGGGAGAATAACGAAGCATTGTCGGCCATGCAGATCTTCGTAGGCAAGATCAGCGCCTGCATGAATCCAGTGACCTATATTATTGTAAACGGAGCCATCATTGCTCTGATCTATACCGGTGCCGTACAGGTCAATATCGGTAACTTAAGCCAGGGTGAGGTGGTAGCGATCATCAACTATATGAACCAGATTCTGGTAGAGCTGGTGAAGCTGGCAAACCTGATCGTGACCATGACCAAGGCTTTGGCATGTGCAGACCGTGTAGCTTCCGTTTTCGACATCGGCGCAGATGCTGCATATGTGGGAGCACAGGATCAGGAACTGGCGGATAAGGTAGATAAGAAGGCGCCTTTCTTAGACTTCAAACATGTATCCCTGACCTATCAGGGAGCAGGTGCACCTACTTTGCAGGATATGAACTTCACCGTAAACCGTGGCGATACCGTAGGTATCATCGGAGGTACCGGTTCCGGTAAGACCTCCCTGGTGAATCTGATCCCCGGTTTCTATCCGGTGACGGAAGGTGAGATCCTGTTGGAAGGCAGAGATATCCGGACCATGAGTGATGAGGAACTGCGGGGACGCATCGGCGTCGTGCCGCAGAAGGCAGTCTTGTTCAAGGGAACGATCCGCAGCAACCTTCAGTGGGGCAAGCCGGACGCTACCGAAGAGGAGATGTGGAAAGCACTGGAGCTGGCACAGGCATCGGAAGTGGTAGACGGTAAGCCCGGAAAGTTAGATGCAACTGTGGCACAGAACGGTAAGAACTTCTCCGGTGGACAGAGACAGCGTCTGACGATTGCAAGAGCCTTGGTCAGAAATCCCGAGATCCTGATCCTGGATGACAGTGCCTCCGCGCTGGACTATGCAACGGATGCAAAACTCCGTGCAGCAATCCGTACTTTGGAAGATAAGACCACAACCTTTATCGTATCCCAGCGTGCCTCCACGATCCGTCATGCGGACAAGATCATCGTTCTGGATGATGGAGAGATCGCAGGTATGGGAACCCATGATGAGTTGTTAAAGGATTGCACCGTATATCAGGAGATCTATTATTCCCAGTACCCTGAACAGAGAGGAGGTGTTCGGTAATGCAGAAGAAAAATAACAAAGAGACAATGAAGCGGGTATTGAAATATATCCGGAAATATACACCGGCACTGGTACTCTCCCTGTTGTTAGCAGGTCTGACTGTATTACTGACCTTATATATCCCTATCCTCACCGGTAATGCGGTGGATCTGATCATCGGCAAGGGACAGGTAGATATGGCCGGTATTTTTGCCGTTATGAAAAAAATTGCCATCGCAATGATCATCACAGCAGTAGGCCAGTGGATCATGAACACCTGCAACAACTATATTACCTATCATGTGATCCGGGATATCCGTACGGATGCTTTTGCGAAGCTGGAGATCCTGCCCTTAAAATATCTGGATGCCCATGCTTACGGTGATATCGTGAGTCGTGTCATTGCGGACGTGGATACTTTCGCAGACGGTCTGCTGATGGGATTTACCCAGTTATTCACCGGGGTACTGACGATCCTGTGTACGCTGGGATTCATGCTGGTGACCAATGTTCCCATCACACTGGTAGTAGTATGTATCACTCCGGTATCCTTTCTGGTGGCAAAATTCATTGCAACCAAGACCTACTCCATGTTCAAGGAGCAGTCCGAGACCAGAGGCGAGCAGACCTCCCTGATAGAGGAAATGATCGACAACCAGAAGATCGTAAATACCTTTTCCAGAGGAGAAGCGGTGAAGAGCAAGTTTGGAGAGATCAACGGCAGATTGCAGAAATGCTCTCTGAAAGCTATCTTTTTCTCCTCCATTACGAACCCGGCGACCCGTTTTGTTAACAGTCTGGTATATGCAGGTGTCGGTGTGTTCGGTGCGCTTGTAGCGATCAAAGGCGGTATCAGCGTAGGTCGTCTGTCCTGCTTTTTAAGCTATGCGAACCAGTACACCAAGCCCTTCAATGAGATCTCCGGCGTGGTAACAGAATTGCAGAACGCTTTTGTCTGTGCCGGACGTATCTTCGAACTGATCGACGAGGAACCCCAGGTGCCCGATGCTGCGGATGCAAGAGTATTAGAAGAGGCTCAGGGCAACGTAGATCTGAAGGATGTATATTTCCAGTATGTACCGGAGAAGAAGCTGATCCAGAACTTTAACCTGCAGGTAAAACCCGGTCAGAGAGTTGCTATCGTAGGTCCTACCGGATGCGGTAAGACCACCGTCATCAATCTGCTGATGCGATTCTATGATGTGAACTCCGGCTCCATTAAAGTGGACGGCACCGATATCCGGGACATCACCAGAGGAAGCCTCCGTACCAATTACGGTATGGTATTACAGGAGACCTGGCTGCGTTCCGGCACCATCCGTGACAATATCTGCATGGGTAAGCCGGATGCCACAGAAGAGGAGATCATCCGGGCGGCGAAGGCTTCCCATGCCCACGGCTTCATTAAACGCCTGCCCAATGGGTATGACACCGTGATCACCGAGGACGGAGGCAGCCTGTCCCAGGGACAGAAACAGCTCTTATGCATTACCAGAGTAATGCTGTGCCTGCCTCCCATGCTGATCCTCGATGAGGCAACCTCCTCCATCGATACCCGTACCGAGATCAAGATCCAGAATGCATTTGCCACGATGATGGAAGGCCGCACCAGCTTTATCGTAGCCCATCGTCTTTCCACCATCCAGAGTGCTGATGTCATCCTGGTAATGAAAGACGGCAATATCATCGAACAGGGCAACCATGAAACCCTCCTTGCACAGGGCGGATTCTACGCGAACCTGTATAATAGCCAGTTTGCCGTGTAACGAGACATGCAAAGGCAAGGAAACTACCACTCAATGGGGAGCTTGCTCACCAGGGAGTGGTAGTTTTTTTGACTTTATACGGCGACAGCCGTCATCTGTCGAAAGCCCGCCAGGGCTTTTGGCGGATGTAGGCATGGCTCGTTACACTTTCCTCGGCAGCGGCGCGCCCTTTGCCCTTTTCTTTTTCTAAAAGACAGAAAATATGTCGAAAAATATCAAAAAATGTAAAAATATACCAACACAATAAAAATATTGAAAATAAATTAAAATATTTCGAGAAATGTGTTGACAAATGCACAACCTTGTATTATATTAAACTTAACAAAAGAGAAACGGAACAACCCAACAAAGAAGGTTGGGAGAGAAGTACAAAAGAATCTATAGAAAGAGAGGTATAGTCCACCTAACAAGTAAAGTCCTACCACAGTCTTCCATGATGTACAACTGAATAGAACTACCAAAGAGAACCAATTTATATAGAGAACATCAAGTACACAGAAGAAAAAGTAATGAACAACAGAAGATAAGAATTATCTCACATTACAGTACATACGTACAAAAGAAAAGTGGAAAGAGAACAAAAGACAAAATGGAAGATCAAATTTAAGAAAGAGAGGGCAAGCCATTGGAGCCTGTAGTCTGAGAGGGCGTACTGATTGAAAGAATGATCGGTACGCTCTCTTATTGTTGTACAACTATTCAGATTGAACAACTATTCAGAGCCTCATTCACAAAATCGCATCTTCGATGCTTTTCTTTTGCTCATTGAGGCTACTTCGCCAAATAAAAATTAGAAAATGGTCTTACGAATGCCAGCATTCGACGCCCATTTTTCAATTTTTACATGGCTCTGAATAGTTGTTCAATTTTCCAGTGGAAAAACCTACCGATATCATGTACAATAGGAAAGTAGTACAGATAGAGGAGTTATAAAAATGGATACAAACGAACAGAGACAGGAAAATCAGCAGAACAGACGGGAAGAAAGACATAAGAGACGGCGGAGAAGCCAGATCATTGCATATACAGTCGTAGGGATCATGATCCTGGTGCTGGCAGCGGGAATTGCTTTTGCTGTAAGCAAGATTACCGGCATGAGCCACAATCGGCAGGAACAACAGAATAAACTGGATGATATCATAGCTTCCGAGGAGACCATCACGGCACCTACTACGGAACCGGTGGAGACCGTACCGGAACTGACAAATGAACAGAAGCTGGATAAGATCATAGACGAAGCCATCATTCAGAACATGCCCCTGGAGGACAAGGTAGCAGGACTGTTTATCACCACGCCGGAATCCATCACCGGTGTATCTGCAGCAGTGCAGGCGGGAGATGGAACCAAGGATGCATTATCCCAATATCCGGTAGGCGGTATCGTCTATGCGGCGAAAAATATTCAGTCCGCAGACCAGTTAAAGCAAATGATCGACAATACGAAGCTGTATACCAGCTATCCACTGTTTATTGCGATCGACGGAGAAGGATCCGGAACCGACGCTGTGGCAGCGGCAGGCCTTGGAACGAAGACCGATTCCCCGGAGACCATCGGCGCATCCGGAGATGCCAACAACGCCTATACTGTCGGAATCACCGTGGGCAGTTACCTGGCAGAGCTTGGTTTCAATCTTGATTTTGCCCCTGCGGCAGATCTGAAAGTAGTGGATGGAAATGTGGCAGGCAGCAGCTCCTACGGCACGGATGCGGCAACGGTAGCATCTTTTGTGACCGGCATGCAGACAGGATTGCAGGAACAGAAAGTAACAGCTGCCATCGGACATTTTCCCGGTATCGGCAGTACGACCCAGAGCACGAAGAATGGTCTGGCTTCTACGGACAGAAGCGCGGAAGATTTCAGAGCCAATGAATTTGCGGTATTCCAGAGCTGTATTGATTCCGGTGAGACCAAAATGATCACCGTCAGCAATATGGCAGCACCTTCCCTGACAGGAGACAATACTCCTTGCTCCCTGTCCGGTGCGGTGGTAACGGATATTTTACGAAATGAACTGAATTTCCACGGCGTGATCGTATCCGATGTCATGAACCAGGCAGCGATCACGAATTACTACAGTGCCGATGAAGCCGCAGTACTGGCACTGCGTGCCGGTTGCGACATGATCTATGCGCCGGAGAACTTCGAGACCGCATACAACGGAGTACTGGAGGCTGTCCAGAACGGAACCATCTCCGAGGAACGCGTGAACGATTCCCTGCGTCGGATCTACCGCATCAAATATGCTGATAAAATCGAACAGTAGACAAATAATAAGTAAGAAGAGACGGCTGCAAGAAAGTGTAGTCGTCTTTTTGCTTATATCTTATGCACCATGAAAACGGAAATGCGGGTCTGAACAAGCGCGGACCGGAGCGTAGACATCGAACTTTCGAGCCCTGGCAGGGCTCGAAAATAAAAAGGAGCGATGCTTTATGCATCACTCCTTTTTATTTATAAGCGCGAGACGGGGATCGAACCCGCGACCCCCTCCTTGGCAAGGAGGTGCTCCACCGCTGAGCCACTCGCGCATGTCTTACAGACAAGTTATAATATACTATGGAACGTTCTAAATGTCAACAGAAAAAGTGTGCATCTTTTTGGATAATTGCATATACAATTCACAAAATAATCAAATGACAGAATCAGTGCTACAAGGGAAATGCCTAGTGCAGCAGTTTCTTCCGCAGCCATCCGGAGAATTTTTGTTCCACAACGATCCAGGACAGGTAAGCCAGCCCGATACTCAGCGCCACACTTAAGATCACCCCGATGACAGACATTACAGAGAGGGTGGAGAAGTCAAACACCGCCCGATCTAAGAACATTACCGGATAGTAATGCACAAGATAAAGGGAATAACTGATATTTCCCATAAGGATGAAAAAGCGGGGCAGAGAGAGCTTCAGCCCGGCCAGGAAAGCTAAAACCAACAGTACAAATGCCGGAAGTCCCCACAGCGGAAGCCTGCGGAAACCGATCACATTGATCCTGGGGGTGAAAAATGCCAGCAGACAAAAAAACACCGGAATGCTTACCGCAGCCAGCACACTTACAGCCATCGGCACCGGATGCTTTAAATGTCGGGTATATAAGAACCGCAGCAGATAATAGGCGAGGATTCCAAAGATGAATTCCAGCATGACAGGATCGCCGTAAAACATAAGAACAGGAGAAAGTATCCCACCTATCGGAGACTGCCAGGAGGAAATCACCGGAGCACATATCTGGACTGCCCCTACCAGAACGGCCAGGAATGCACTGCAGATCAGACCACGATATTTCATGCTGATATGAAAGGCAATGAAAAATAACAGATAGAACAGCATTTCACAGTTGATAGTCCATCCGATCCGCACCAGAGGCTGGATAATTCCACCACCGATCTCAAAAGGAATAAACAGCAGGCTCTTGACCAGGTAGGAAAGGTTGTGTCTGGTCTGCTGGAACATGGACGGGAAGAAAAGCAGCATTGCGTAAGTGCCGAACGTCATCAGATAATACAGTGGCAGAATCCGGATCAGACGTTTCCGGAAGAAGTATTTTGTACTTTTTTCCGTGGTGAACATGATCATAAACCCACTGATGCAGAAAAATATGTCTACTCCGAAGGCACCAAAATTTAAGAAACGGACATGTTGAAACACCACAAAAAGAGCAGCCAGACCGCGTAAAGCCTGGATGCTGTCAAAATGCAGATCTTGAAATCTCTTGTTTATTGCGATATTTTCCATAAAAATCATACCTTTTTCTTACTTATTTCCGACACATATTCTCATTCTAACATTTTTTTAAAGAATAGGGAAACATTTTATCTATTCCGTAAAATAACTTGCGCACCGGGGTATAAAATAATACAATGATAAGGAGTAAAGCATTGGGGAATTGACAGGATGGAACAAATATGAGTGTAGACAGACAGCAGATGTTAGAGACAGCAGAACGGTTAAACCAACAGATGGCAGATGGGATCCCATATACTTGGGAGACACTGGAACAGGCATTGTCCTTTGTGACGGAGAAGAGGGATAGGGGAATCCATGGAAGGATCTGTTATTTCGCAGCATTTTATCATCTGGATGCAGGGAATCAGGAACAGTGTCTGAAGTATCTGGACGAAAGCGTGAGATGCCTGCTGGGAACAGATCAGGAGATTCACGTAGCCAGGGTCTATAATATGATCGGTATCGTGGCACATATGCAGAACAATCTGTCTCTGGCCATGGAGCAGTATGGCAAGGCATTGGATTATACAGCGAAATACAATGATAAGATGGTACATAGTATTGTATTAAGTAATATGGCAGATGCATATTATCTTATCGGAGTCTATGACAGAGCTGTGCAGTGTTATAGGGAATGCATCCGTGAATTTGAAAAAGCAGGAGATGACAGCATTTACAGCCGGATCAATTTCCGGAAAATGTTGTCAGAGTACGGCTGTTGTCTGTTGCATCTGGATATGAAGCAGGAGGCAATGGAGGTATGCCGCAAATTGGAAGAAACCGGAAAAAGCGAAGAGATCATTCGGGGAACGAGACTTGCGGCAAATGTATTTTTTACGTATCTGGCAGAAAGTGAAGGAAACCGGGAAAAAGCGGCAGACCATGCAAGACAGGCTGTGATGGCATTGGAAGATATGCGTCAGGTATCTTCCGAATATGACAGTATTCAGAATCTCCTCCAATATGTGGAAAAGACCGGTAATATAGAATTGCTGCAGGAGGTACTGGACTGCCTGGAGCCCAAGGCGGCAATCGAACAGAATAGGAGTCTGCTGCTGCAGCTTTTGTTGTTACGTCTGCGTTATTGTAGTGCACAAATGCCCATAGAGGAATTCCGTCAGGCTACAGAGACTTTTTTCCACATCAAGGAAAGCAGCGAAATGATCGAGAGCAATCAGGTTATGTATATGCTGGAGTTGCGTAAGCGCCTGCAGGCGGCGGAAGAGGAGCAGCGGGAGCAGACGAAGAAGAGAAATAAATTACTGTATCAGTCAGAGCATGACGAATTGACAGGGCTGTATAACAAGAGAAGCCTGAACCGATATCTTGAGGATGTCTTTGAAACTTGCAAATTAAATGAGAAAGAACTGGGAATTCTATTTTTGGATATTGACTATTTTAAACAATTAAACGACCGGTACGGGCATGGAAAAGGGGATGAAGGAATCTGTGCAGTGGCAGATACGTTGAAAAGAATATTTCCGGAGGACTATGTGGCACGTTACGGTGGGGATGAATTCCTCGTAGTGATGACAGGGCGTGATCTGACCTATGTAATGGAACATGCGGAATTGTTGTGTGCCGCTATCCGGGAATACAAAATTCCCAATGAAGATTCCGAATTGGAACCGTGGCTTACGATTTCTGTAGGTGGTGTCTGTGCTATTCCGAAGGAACCAAACCGGGTGTGGGATTTCCTGTCTGCAGCGGACAATACATTGTATGAACAGAAGAAAGAACAAAAGGGGAAAGTTCGTTTTTATCAGGGAGAGGGAAAATATTTATAAGAAATATTTATAGAAATGATCAAAAAGGAATTTAATAGCAATGGAGAATAAACAATACACAACCCGCGAACTTTTTCGCAGATTTGCACCTTATTTTAAAAAATATCGTTTTACCCTGTGCATGGATCTGTTCTGTGCGTCGTTAACCACGGTCTGCGAACTGGTACTGCCGTTAATTATGCGTTATATTACCAATGAGGGGTTGCGGGATCTGGCTGCCCTGTCGGTGAAGACCATATTTACGCTGGGCATTTTGTATTTCGGACTTCGTATCGTGGACTGCATCGCCAGCTACTATATGTCCGATATGGGACACGTCATGGGAGCGAAGATCGAGACGGACATGCGCAGAGATGCGTATAATCATTTGCAGAAGCTGTCCAATACCTACTATAACAATACCAAGGTCGGTCAGATCATGGGACGGATCACCAATGACTTATTCGATGTGACGGAATTCGCCCATCATTGCCCGGAGGAATTTTTTATCGCCGGGATCAAGACAGTGATCTCTTTTGTCATTTTGGCAAATATCAATCTGCCGCTGACTTTGATGATCTTTTTATGTGTACCGCTTATGTGCGGCGTGTGCATGATCTTGAATTTCCGGATGCGGAGCGCTTTCCGTAAGCAGCGCAATCAGATCGGCGAACTGAATGCCCGGATCGAGGACAGCCTCTTAGGCCATAAGGTCGTTAAGGCATTTACCAATGAAGAAGTGGAGAATGAAAAGTTCGAGAAGGACAACGGTACCTTTCTGGATATTAAGAAGCTGACCTACCGTTACATGGCGGCATTTAATACCACAGTCAAGCTGTTCGACGGACTGATGTATCTGGTAGTCCTGGTGGCAGGCGGTATCTTCATGGTAAGAGGCAAGATAGCCGCCGGTGATCTGGTGGCATATATGCTGTATGTGTCCACACTGATCGCAACGATCCGTCGTATCATCGAATTCGCCGAGCAGTTCCAGAGGGGGATGACCGGCATCGAGCGTTTTTTACAGATCGTGGATGCGGATATCGAGATCTTTGACGAACCGGATGCGGTCGAACTGAAAGACCCGAAGGGAGAAATCTCTTTTGAAAAAGTAAGCTTCGAATATCCGGATGATCACAATAAGGTATTTACGAATCTGAACCTGCAGATCCATGCGGGGGAAAAGGTGGCGATCGTCGGCCCCTCCGGTGGAGGAAAGACGACACTGTGCAATCTGATCCCGAGATTCTATGATGTTTCAGAAGGAAAGATATTACTGGACGGTCAGGATATCAAGCATTTCACGTTGAAGAGCCTGCGCGGCAATATTGGTATCGTGCAGCAGGATGTGTATCTGTTCTCCGGTACGATCTATGAAAATATCTCCTATGGACGTCCGGGAGCTTCCAAAGAAGACGTGATCGAGGCGGCAAAGCGCGCCGGAGCACATGATTTTATCATGGGCCTGAAGGATGGCTATGATACTTATGTGGGAGAACGTGGTGTGAAGCTGTCCGGTGGACAGAAGCAGCGGATCAGCATTGCCAGAGTATTTCTGAAGAATCCGCCTATTATCATACTGGATGAGGCTACTTCTGCGCTGGATAATGAGAGTGAATTTGCAGTGGCGAAGTCCTTGGGAGAGCTGTCGGAGGGACGCACGACCCTGACCATAGCCCACAGACTTTCCAGTATCCGTAATTCGGATAGAATCCTGGTGCTGACAGACGATGGTATCGTGGAGCAAGGCGATCACGACCAGCTCATGGAACAGAAGGGAATTTATTATCAGTTCTATGAAACAGCCAATGCTTTGAAATAATATTACAAAAACGGAGGTAGAGCTATGAAACTTGTGTTTGTGGGGGCCGACCATGAAGTAACCGGAAGCTGTCATTATCTGGAGGTTGCCGGGAAACATATTTTAGTGGACTACGGTATGGAGCAGGGCATCAATGTATTCGAAAATGTGCCACTGCCGGTGGCGGAATCCATGATCGATTATGTATTCCTGACCCATGCCCATGTGGATCATTCGGGCCTCCTGCCGCTTCTGTATGCCAGAGGCTTCAGAGGACAGATCTATACCACGGATGCTACGGCGGATCTGTGCAGCATTATGCTGCGTGACTGTGCACATATCCAAACCGCCGAAGCGGAGTGGAAGAATCGTAAGGCAAAACGTTCCGCGAACAATGCTGTGGTGGAGCCGCTGTATACCATGGAGGATGCAGATGGTGTGATCCGCCGGTTCGTTCCCTGCCATTACAATACGATCGTGGAAGTATGCGAGGGAGTAAAAATTCGTTTTACGGATATCGGACATCTTCTGGGTTCTGCCAGCATCGAAGCCTGGCTGACGGAGGACGGCAATACGAAAAAAATCGTATTTTCCGGCGATATCGGCAACAAGCACCAGCCATTACTTAAGGATCCGACACCTACGAAGGAAGCGGATTATGTCGTGATGGAGTCTACCTATGGAGACAGACTGCATCCGAAGGATAAGCTGGATTATGTGGCAGAACTGACCAAGGTGCTGCAGGAGACTTTAGACCGGGGCGGTAACGTGGTGATCCCGTCTTTTGCGGTGGGCCGTACCCAGGAGATTCTGTATTTCCTGCGGAAGATTAAGGTAGGACGCCTGGTAAAGGGTCATGAAGATTTCCCGGTGTATGTGGACAGTCCCATGGCGGTAGAGGCTACTGGCGTATTCCAAGAGAACAGGTGGGAATGTTTCGATGATGAGGCTATGGAATTCGTAAAAGAGGGCATTAATCCCATTGCTTTTTCAGGATTAAAGCTGTCCATCACCAGTGAGGAATCCAAAGCCATCAACTTTGACGAGACACCCAAGGTCATTATCTCCGCATCCGGTATGTGTGATGCAGGACGTATCCGGCATCATCTGAAGCATAATCTGTGGAGACCGGAGTGTACGATCCTGTTCGTCGGCTATCAGTCGGTGGGAACACTGGGCCGGGCACTGGTAGAGGGTGCTGACGAGGTGAAGCTGTTCGGTGAGACGGTTTCAGTGCGCGCCGAGATCCGGAAAATGACGGGACTGAGCGGTCATGCGGATAAGGAAGGTCTGATCGACTGGATCCGGGCCTTTGAAGAAAAGCCGAAGAAGGTGTTCGTGGTACATGGAGAAGACAGTGTATGTACCGGATTTGCCGAATGCCTGAAGATGGAGTATGGGCAGAGAGCCTATGCTCCTTACAGCGGTACAGAGTTCGATCTTGCAGGCAATAAGTTCACCTATGAGGCAGCACCTGTTGCCGTCCAGAAAAAGACGAAGCCTGCTACCGGAGTATTCGAACGACTGCTTGCCTCTGCGAGACGCTTACTGGCACTGGTTACAAAGAGCGAGGGTGTCATGACCAACAAGGATATGGCGAAGTTCGCGGACCAGATCAATTCCCTATGTGACAAGTGGGAGATATAAAGTGCATCCATAGGAAGTATTTCTGACTGCTTGCAAGCGGGAAATACATCCTATGAGAGGCACAAACAACCCTGAGTATGTAGGACGATAGCCCGGAATACGAAGGGGGGGACGATTTCGAGAGTGCGTAGCACGGAGAAATCGTTTATATATTATATTTAGAAGACAGAATCAGAATAAGGAGACAACATGAGTTTAGCGGATCATATTTTTATCGATATGTGCAATGACATTTTAACCAACGGTACCAGTACGGAGGGCGAGAAAGTGCGCCCCCACTGGCCGGACGGCACTCCTGCCTATACCATTAAGAAATTCGGAGTGGTGAACCGGTACGACCTGTCGAAGGAGTTCCCGATCCTGACCTTGCGCCGGACGGCATTAAAATCCGCCACAGATGAGATGCTGTGGATCTGGCAGCGCAAGTCCAACAACATTCATGATTTAAACAGCCACGTCTGGGATGAGTGGGCAGATGAAAACGGCTCGATCGGTAAGGCATACGGCTATCAGATGCAGGTGAAGCATCAGTATAAGGAAGGCATGATGGATCAGGTGGACCGCGTGATCTACGATCTGAAGAACAATCCCTTCAGCCGCCGGATCATGACCAATATCTATGTGCATCAGGATCTGCACGAGATGAATCTGTATCCCTGTGCATATAGTATGACCTTTAACGTGACGCAGAAAAAGGGAGAGGACAGGCTGACCCTGAATGCCATTTTAAACCAGCGTTCCCAGGACGTACTGGCAGCCAACAACTGGAATGTGGTACAGTATGCGGTGCTGGTACATATGCTGGCGCAGGTTTGCGATATGAACGTGGGCGAGCTGGTGCATGTCATTGCGGATGCTCATATCTATGACCGCCATGTGGATGCCATTAAGGAACTCATCAGCAGAGAGCCCTTCCCGGCACCGAAGTTCTGGCTGAATCCGGAGATCAAGGATTTCTATCAGTTCACACCGGATGATGTAAAGCTTGAAGGCTACCAGACAGGCGAACAGATCAAAGATATTCCCATAGCAATCTGATTTCGAGAGTGTAAGGCACGAAGAAATCGACCATTAAGAGGAGAACAACATGAACTTAATCGTAGCAGTAGACAGTAACTGGGCGATTGGCAGCAAGAACGAACTGCTGATCCGCATCCCTAATGATCATAAGCATTTCCGCGAGGAGACCACCGGTAAGGTCGTCGTTCTGGGACGTAAGACCTTAGAGACGTTTCCTCAGGGAATGCCTTTAAAGAACCGTACCAACATCATCTTATCCAAAGATCCGAACTATCAGGTGAAGGATGCCATCGTGGTACATTCCATCGAGGAGCTTTTGGAAGAACTGAAAAAATACGACGAGGAAAGCATCTACATCATCGGCGGCGAGAGCATTTACCGTCAGATGCTGCCCTACTGTGATGTGGCACATGTGACGAAGATCGATCATGCCTACGAGGCGGATGCTTATTTCCCGGATCTGGACAGCGATCCCGAGTGGGAGATCACCGCGGACAGCGACGAGCAGGTCTATTTTGACATCACTTATCAGTTCTTGAAATATGAGCGGAAAAAGTCTTAAATGCAATGACAGATATGTAGTGATTTTAATCTGAAAAAACTGTGAAAAGAAGAAAAACGACACATTTTCACTGAAAAAGTCACTGTAAAACATAAATGTGTATATTGACTTTTATTACAAATGGTATAATAATGAAAATCAATAAATTCTGTTAAGAGAAATCAACAGGCAGAGTGGTAAACCGAGGAAAGAAGGAATACAAAATGGAAAAGAAGAACATTGACTGGGGTAATATCGGTTTCGGTTATATCCCTACGGATTACAGATATGTGTCCAATTACAAGGATGGCAAATGGGATGACGGTCAGCTGACCCAGGACCCCAACATCGTATTAAATGAGTGCGCAGGTGTACTGCAGTATGCACAGACCGTATTCGAGGGCCTGAAGGCATACACCACAGAAGACGGACATATCGTAACCTTCCGTCCTGACTTAAATGGTGAGCGTCTGGAGTCTTCCGCAGCAAGACTGGAGATGCCCATTTTCCCCAAGGAGCGTTTCGTGGAAGCTGTTACTGAGACGGTTAAGGCGAACGATGCTTTCGTGCCTCCTTACGGCAGCGGCGCAACTCTGTACATTCGTCCTTATATGTTCGGCAGCAACCCTGTCATCGGTGTAAAGCCTGCGGATGAGTATCAGTTCCGTATCCTGTGCACCCCTGTGGGACCTTACTTCAAGGGAGGCGTTAAGCCTCTGACCATCCGTGTCACCGACTTTGACCGTGCGGCACCCCACGGAACCGGTCACATCAAGGCTGGTCTGAACTACGCTATGAGCTTACATGCTATCGTATCCGCTCACAAGGAAGGCTACGATGAGAATATGTATCTGGATGCTGCTACCCGTACCAAGGTAGAGGAGACCGGCGGTGCGAACTTCCTGTTCGTTACCAAGGACAACAAGGTCGTAACTCCCAAGTCCGACAGTATCCTTCCTTCCATCACCCGTCGTTCTCTGGTATATGTTGCCAAGGAATATCTGGGACTGGAAGTAGAAGAGAGAGAAGTATACCTGGATGAAGTAAAAGACTTCGCAGAGGCTGGTCTGTGCGGTACCGCAGCAGTGATCTCCCCTGTTGGTAAGATCGTTGACCACGGCAAAGAGATCTGCCTGCCCAGCGGCATGACCGAGATGGGACCTACCACCAAGAAGCTGTATGAGACTCTGACCGGTATCCAGATGGGCAGAATCGAAGCTCCTAAGGGCTGGATCCATGTAATCGAGTAATCTGATTTTCCAAAGGCGTGTGGAGTATATCCACACGCCTTTTTTATGTTTTGCAAGAAAACATGGCACAGAAGAAAAAAATAGGGTATAATCAGAATTCAGAGACTTTGAGAAAGTAGGAAAAGCTATGTTTTTTGGAAATAAATGTAATATCACCGCGGTATTGGTGGCGGGAGTGTTGGGCATAAGTATGGTGACGGGACTGACCGCCTGCGGCGGGGACGACGGCACAAAAGTAGTATTCACCACGGGATTTGGGAAAAATGAGGTCTTCCGGATCGGGGACGAATCCTGCACTAAGGCAGAGATCATGATCTACCTGACCACGACACAGAACCAGTATGAGAATGTCTACGGAACGGAGATCTGGAACATTTCCTTAAACGGTGTGACACTGGAAGATAATGTCAAGGAGACGGTACTGGCAAGAATCGCACAGATCAAGACCATGTATCTGCTGGCAAAGGAAAAAGAGGTCGCGTTAGATGAGGACGAAGAGGCAAAGGTGGTTCAGGCGGCGCAGGAGTATTATTCTTCCCTGAATGACACGGAGATCGAGACCATGGGCGCCACGGAGGAGATCGTGGAGAATCTGTATCGGGAATATGCCATGGCGGATAAGGTCTACCGGCTGATCATTCAGGATATCAATCCGGAGATCAGCGATGACGAGGCACGCAAAATTACGGTGCAGCAGATCTTTTTCGCAACGGCATCCACGGATATGGACGGTAACTTAAAGCCCTATTCGGAGAGTTCGGTCCAGAAGGCTTACGAGAAAGCCTGTGAGGTGAGAGCCATGGCGATGGACGGAGAACATGATTTCACGGAACTGGCTTCCAAATACAGCGACGATTCCGAGATTACCTATTCCTTCGGTAAGGGGGAGGCGGAGAGTGCCTACGAGGATGCAGCATTCAATCTGGCAACGGATGAAGTGAGTGAGGTCGTCAAGTGTGAGCGGGGCTATTACATTATCAAATGCATCAACACCCTGGACCGGGAAGAGACAGACGCCAATAAGTTAAAAATCGTGGAAGAGCGGAAGCGCGAAGTCTTCGGACAGGAGTATGACAGCTTCGTGAATACGCTGGTGCGTCAGCTCAATGACAAACTGTGGGATGAGATCACCCTGATCACGGACGAACAGGTGACCACGGATAACTTTTTTGATGTGTATGCAAAGTATTTCCCGGAGGAGTAATCCTTAGGATCACCATACACTTTATTAAAATTTTAGAATTGCGGAAATCCTGATAAATACTGGATTTTTGATGAATTGTTAGCACTCATTGTAAATGAGTGCTAAATTTGTCTTGACTTTTTAATTTTGCAGTCCTACACTTAGAATCAGTTAGATAACAGTCAGCCATGACTGTGCAATTATAGAAAAGGATGTGGTAAAAATGGCAGCAAAAAGCGGTAGCTTATCAATCAACAGTGAAAACATTTTTCCGATTATTAAAAAGTGGTTGTATTCCGATCACGACATTTTTTACAGAGAGCTGATCTCCAACGGCTGCGATGCCGTAACCAAGCTTAAAAAGCTGGACATGATGGGAGAATATACCCTGCCCGAAGGCTATAAGGGACGTGTGGATGTCATCGTGGATCCCGAGAAGAAGACACTGACCTTCAAGGATAACGGTCTGGGCATGACCGCCGACGAAGTGGAAGAGTATATCAACCAGATCGCATTTTCCGGTGCTACGGATTTCATTGAGAAATATAAGGACAAGAGCAATTCCGACCAGATCATCGGTCATTTCGGACTGGGCTTCTATTCCGCATTCATGGTAGCGGATGAAGTACATATTGATACGTTATCTTACAAGGATGGCGCCAAGGCAGTGCACTGGGAGTGTGACGGCGGCACTGAGTTCTCCATGGAAGACGGAGACAAGACCGATGTCGGTACGACCATCACTCTGTTCTTAAATGAAGACTGCCTGGAGTTCTGTAATGAGTACAAAGCCCGTGAGGTAGTGAAGAAGTATTGTTCCTTCATGCCTACGGAGATCTATCTGTCCAAAGCGAACACCAAGGAGACCCAGATCATCAAGGAAGAGGAAAAGCTTCCCGATGATGAAGTCCTCGAAGAGATCGAGCCGGAGAAGAAGGAAAAAACAGAGGGCGAGAATGCAGAAGCTGAGGCAGCAGAAGAACCCAAGAAGCTGAAGATCAGAAAGCGTCCCGAACTGATCAACGAGACACAGCCTCTGTGGACCAAGCATCCCAACGAGTGCACCAAGGAAGAGTATCTGGACTTCTACCGCAAGGTATTCCAGGATTACAAGGAGCCTCTGTTCTGGATCCACCTGAACATGGACTATCCTTTCAACTTGAAAGGTATTCTGTACTTCCCGAAGATCAATATGGAGTATGAGTCCATCGAGGGTACCATCAAGCTGTACAACAATCAGGTATTCATCGCAGATAATATCAAGGAAGTCATTCCGGAGTTCCTGCTGTTGTTAAAGGGTGTCATCGACTGCCCGGATCTGCCTCTGAATGTATCCAGAAGTGCATTGCAGAACGACGGATTTGTCAAGAAGATCGCCGAGTACATTACCAAGAAGGTAGCGGACAAGCTTGCCGGTATGTGCAAGACTGACAAGGAAGAGTACGACAAGTACTGGGATGACATCAGCCCCTTCATCAAGTTCGGCTGCCTGAAGGATGACAAGTTCTGTGAGAAGATGAATGATTACATCCTCTTCAAGAATCTGGACGGCAAATATCTGACGTTGCCCGAGTGCCTGGAGATCAAGCCTCAGGATGAGGAAGAGAACAAGGAGAATGCCGTAGACGAGAACGGCAACAAGGTAGAAGCCGAAGTCGTAGAGGACAAGGCGGAAGATGAGGCTTCCGAGGAGAATACCGAGGAAGAGAAGAAGGAGAAGATCATCTACTATGTAACGGATGAACAGCAGCAGAGCCAGTACATCAATATGTTCAAGGCTGCCAAGATGGATGCTGTGATCCTGACCCACAATATTGATCAGCCCTTCATCTCCCAGTTGGAGCAGAAGAACGAGGGAATCAAGTTCCAGCGTATCGATGCGGATGTGACCGATGCCCTGAAGTCCAAGACTTCCAAGAAGGCTGAAAAAGAGATGGAAGAGCAGGCTGAGAGCATCAGCAAGCTGATGAAGAAGGCTCTGAAGAATGACAAGATTACGATCAAGGTAGAGAAGCTGAAGAACAAGAAGATCTCTTCTATGATCACGCTGTCCGAAGAGAGCAGACGTATGCAGGATATGATGAAGATGTACTCCATGCCCGGTATGGATATGAGTGCTTTCGGCGGTGAGGGCGAGACCCTGATCCTGAATGCCAACCATCCTCTGGTACAGTACATTACTGAGCACCAGGACGGCGAGAACGCAGAAATGATCTGCGAGCAGCTCTACGATCTGGCAAAGCTCCAGCACGCACCCCTGTCCGCCGATGCCATGACCAAGTTCGTGGCAAGAAGCAACGACATTATGATGCTGCTGACCCAATAAGTGGATTTTGAAAATAAAAAGAGACCGCAACTCGGAAAAGAGCTGCGGTCTCTTTTGCGTCATGCACATATTTTTCCTATCCTGCATATTCTGTAAGGAAGATTTGTTGCCTGACCGGACATGCGGTGACAACTGCGAACGGGATAGGCAGAAAGGACATATGTCCATGGATATTACCGACACTAATATTACGGGCACTACTTATACAGGAACACTTCAGATCAGCGTGGTCTCCGCTCTGGGGATGTCGCCGATACCCGATGCTACCGTTACTGTCTCCTACACCGGGGATCCGGATTCCCCGATCGAGACACTCACTACCGATGAATCCGGGCAGACACCTACCATAACGCTGGATGCACCACCGAGAGAGCTTTCTTTATCTCCGGATATTACAGCACAGCCCTATTCGGAATACAACATTCAGGTGACCGCAGAAGGCTTTGAACCGGTACTGGTATCCGGTTCCGAGATCCTGGCAGGGGAATATTCCCTGCAATCGATCCGAATGAATCCGCTGAATGTAACGGAGGAGGAAGAAAAAGTAGTAGTAATACCTGCACATACGCTGTTTGGCGAATACCCTCCCAAGATTCCGGAAGAGGAGATCAAACCCATGAACGAGACTGGGGAGATCGTCTTAAGCCGTGTGGTCATTCCGGAATATGTGATCGTACATGACGGAGTCCCGGAAGACCCCACTGCCCGGAATTACTGGGTGCGCTATAAGGATTATATTAAAAATGTGGCTTCCAGCGAGATCTATTCCACCTGGCCGGAAAGCGCGATCTATGCGAATATTCTGGTCATTCAGTCGTTTACGTTAAACCGTATATTTACGGAGTGGTACAGAGGACGCGGGTACGATTTTACGATAACTTCTTCTACGGCATATGATCAAAAATGGATCTATGGCAGAAATATATTCGAAGAGATTGATTATCTGGTAGATTCTATTTTTACCAATTATTTATCCAGACCCGGTGTACGACAGCCCATTTTCACGTCGTACTGTGACGGTAACCGGACCACATGCCGGGGGTTAAGCCAGTGGGGCTCCAAGTCCCTGGCGGATCAGGGCTATTCCGCCATTGATATTATTCATTATTATTACGGCAATGATATGTATATCAATTCCGCAGATATCATATCGGGAGTGCCGTCTTCCTGGCCGGGGTATGATCTGACCATCGGGTCCTCCGGGGAAAAGGTTAGGCAGCTCCAGCAGCAGTTGAACCGCATCGCCAGGAATTATCCGGCAATTCCCACGTTGACGCCTGATGGAGTCTATGGTTCGGCTACTGCCGATGCTGTCCGGATCTTCCAGAGGATATTTAATCTGCCCCAGACCGGCATTGTGGATTACCCTACGTGGTTTGAAATCTCGGATATTTATGTGGGAGTCACACGCATTTCCGAGCCGGACGCGTAGATATGCAAAAATCCGTAGCCCTTGGCAGGGTATAAGAAACGCGGCACACTCGCGCTCTGTCGCAGAGCGTAGCGGTACATAAGCGGTCACAGTACGACCGCTAAGTACCGACGTCTGCTTACGGCCTGTTTATTCTTATACCCAGCCGGGGCTACTGTTTTTTCTCAGGCTTCCAAAACACAGAACGCTCACGGGCGGACGGAATGTCCTTCCGAGGATGTTTGTCGGGAGGTGGTGACATTTTCTCGAAAAGTGCTGAAAATCAGGGTGGAGCGAACAGGACGTTCGCGACAGGCGGACGTTGCCATGGATGGCAACTGGAGCCGTGCCCGTATGGATGAGAACCGCTACTCACTTTTCGTCAGAAAATTCCCACCGGGAGACCTTACATCGAGGAAGGATATTCTGTTTGCCGTGGGCGTTCGTGGATTTTCCACCTAAAAACCTCTTGACATATCTGAAAAACCATCGTACTATTGTATTAAATAAACAATACAGTAAAACAGCAACACAATAAGAACAAGAAAGGATGATGGGAATGGCGTGGGAATTAGTTGCTGACAGACCGATATATGCGCAGTTGGTGGAGCGGATCCAGCGGGAAATCGTCTCCGGCAAATACCAACCGGGAGAGAAACTGCCGAGTGTCAGAGACCTTGCGGCAGTGGCGGCAGTGAATCCGAACACGATGCAGAAAGCATTTGCGGAACTGGAGCGGAGCGGTCTGATCGTAACACAGCGCACCAGCGGCAGAACCGTGACGGAGGACACCGAACTGATCGGGAATACCAGAGAACAGCTGGCGGTCGGACATGTCCGGAATTTTATCAACAACATGCAGGAACTGGGATATCAACGAGAAGAGATCCGGGATCTCTTCGATAAGGTACAACCCTGAGAAAAGGTGTGAGCCTATGGCAAAAACAAAGAGAGGCGGGAACAGAAATGAATAATCTGGTGGAAATTGTGAATCTGACCAAGAAATACGGCTCCAACGTAGCCGTGAATAATCTGACTGTAAGTCTCCCCAAGGGGAAGATCATCGGTCTGTTGGGACCCAACGGCAGCGGTAAGACGACCCTGATCAAAATGCTGAACGGTCTGCTGACACCGACGGAAGGCACCATCATGATCGACGGCAATTACGTGGGACCGGCGACCAAGAGCAAGGTGGCCTACCTGCCGGACCGTACGTATCTGACGATGAATCAGACGATCCGGGAGATCCTGGATTATTTTCAGGATTTCTATGCGGACTTTTCCAGAGAACGGGCGGAAGAGATGTTAAAAAGCCTTGGAATCGACCCTTCGGTGAAGATGCGGACCTTATCCAAAGGCACGAAGGAGAAGGTGCAGCTGATTCTGGTTATGAGCCGGGATGCCAGCCTGTATATTCTGGACGAGCCCATTGCCGGTGTGGATCCGGCGGCGAGAGATTACATTCTGCGGACCATCATCAACAACTACAATCCGGAAGCTACCGTGCTGATTTCTACCCATTTGATTGAGGACGTGGAGCAGGTGCTGGATGAAGTGATCTTCATGCGCTACGGTCAGCTGGTGTTGTATACATCCGTTGACAATATCAGAGAAGAGAAAGGTAAGTCCGTAGATGCTTACTTCAGGGAGGTGTTCGCATGTTAGGAAAGTTGATGAAATATGAATGGAAAAATACCTGGAAAGCGGGCATGTTGATGCTTCTGGGAATATTTATCGTCACAGTGGCAGGCTGTATTGTACTGCAAATGCCGGGAGGCGTGGTGTCGAATTTAGTCGACGGTAATGAGGCAAATGCAGCGCAGACCTGGCTGGTGATTTCTTCTTTTACGGCAACACTGATCTTGTATGTGATTATGCTGTTAGCATCTACCTGGGGTATGCTGATCTTCTTGGGCATCCGTTTCTACCGCAGTATGTACACGGATGAGGGCTATCTGTCCCACACCCTGCCGGTGACAGCCAATCAGCTGTTTTTAAGCAAAGTTCTGGTCTCCGGTGTCTGGTATCTGTTCATTATGATCGGCATCGGTATTTCCATTGTGGCACTGCTTGTATCATTGATGATGGGACTTATGGACATTAGTGAACTGAGTGGAGTTCTGACACAATATAACGGGAATGTCTGGGAATTCCTGGGGGATGGCATCTATGAACTTAATAGGGTCTATGAAGAACAGATGGGAATGAATCTGCTGCATTATGGAATCACATTACTGTTAACTTATGTGGCAGGTCCCTTTATTACCATGATCACCCTGTTCGGAGCACTGACCATCGGACAGCTTTCCTCCAAACACAAGGGACTGATAGGAATCCTCGCCTATGCGGGTCTTACGATCCTGTCGTCCATTATCGGAAGTACGGTACAGAGTGTATTTATGTTCAGTACGAATATCGTAAGCAGCGCCGGAGGAACCGGCATTACCACCAACTGGGCATATGATATTAATGTGCTCACCAGTGCACTTGTTGCGGCGATCATGTACGGGGTATCTTATTACATCATGAACCGAAAATTAAACCTGGACTAACCGGGTATACACCTTGCCCTCAACTGGTAAATTTGATATAATAAATCCAAATGACAACAGGGAACGGGTGAGGGTACATGCAGGAGATTATTGATAGAATTTTAGGAGGAAACTTCGATTACGAGAACGGTTCTTTGGAATTCTCCTGCTCTAAAATAGAAATTTCGCTGTCGCAGGGGACGGCGTATGAGGGCTCTTTTCACATCCTCTCTGCATCGGACGGCTATGTAAAGGGATCTGTGATCTCGGACAATCTTCAGATGGAATGTATGACAGATCAGTTTACCGGCTCCGATGCAGAAATTTTTTACTGCTTCCACGGTGAGAATCTGGAAGAAGGGGATGTGGTGAAGGGCTCTTTTTCAGTAGTCAGTAATCGTGGAGAGTATAATCTCCCCTTTGTGGTAACAGTAGAACATGGCGTGTTAAATTCTTCCATCGGTCCTATAAGAAATCTGTTCCATTTTGCAAACCTGGCGAAGAGTAACTGGAAGGAAGCGGTGCGGTTGTTCTACAGACCGGAATTTTTACGGCTGTTTACGGGGAACGATGCCCACTTTTATGAAACCTACCGGATGTTGTCCGCCTGTGAAGGCAACGAACAGAACATGGAGGAATTCCTGATCTGCATCAATAAAAAGCAGCAGATCGAATTTCTGGTGGAAGAGAAGGAACTGGTGAAAAAGCTGCCCCGCACGGAAGGCAATTACGGCGTGTCGGAGAATAGCCTGACCATTGTAAGAAACGGCTGGGGATATACCAATCTGCAGATCGAATGCGAGGGAGAATTTGTTTTCACGGAAAAAGAAAGCTTAAGTGATGATGATTTCCTTGGCAACCGGTGCAGACTTCCCGTGTATATTGACAGCAGTGTATGCAGACCCGGTAAAAATTTTGGAAGAATCTATATCTACAATGCCTATATCTCCATAGAGATCCCCGTGATGGTACAGTTGGGAGACAGGACGGCGGTGCGGCATGCGGATCACAGCCATATGCAGTGCATCTCTCAGATCATGAAATATTACGAAGAATTCCGCCTGAAAAAAATCGGTACGGGAGCCTGGCTCTCAGAGACCGGCAAACTGGTAGAACGTATGGTGACCATGGATGAGAAGGATGCGTCGGCGAGACTGTTCCAGGCACAGCTTCTGATCACGGAGGAACGTTATAACGAAGCAGGCTGGATCTTAGATCATGCGGCGGACATGCTGGAAGCACAAAAAGCCACCGGTGGAGAACTGTGGGCATATTATCTGTACCTGACTACTCTGATCCACAGAGATGCCCAGTATACCATACAGACCGCAGAGCAGGTGGAGCAGATCTACCGCTATGACAAGAGCCGCTGGAGAGTGGCATGGCTTTTGTTATATCTGTCGGAGGAATACAACCGGTCCACCTCCGGAAAATGGATGTTTCTGGAGAAACAGTACCAATACGGCTGCTCCAGCCCGGTGATCTATCTGGAGGCACTGGCACTGTTAAACGGGAATCCGGCACTTTTGCGGAAATTGAACGGCTTTGAACTGCAGGTACTGCATTTCGGAGTGCGGCACGGAGCGGTGAATGACAGTCTGCTGGAACAGCTTTTGTATCTGTCCGGCAGAGTGCGGGAATATTCTCCGTTGTTATGCAGGATCCTGAAAAAATTGTACGAGAAGAAGGAAGATGTGCGGATCCTGCAGGAGATCTGCAGCCTGTTGATCAAGGGCAGCAAGACCGGATCGGACGCGTATACCTGGTATCAAAAGGGTGTGGAGAGCCATCTGCGGATCACAAATCTGTATGAGTATTATATGGCTTCGGTGGATATGGATTCCACCACGGAACTGCCCAAAGTGATTCTGATGTACTTCTCCTTCCAGAACAATCTGGACTATGAACACAGTGCGTTTTTATACGCTTATCTTCTGAAGCACAGAGAAGAATATGAGGAACTGTACGAACATTACGAACCGCGCATCGAGCGTTTTGTGATCGATCAGATCCAGAAGCAGCATATCAACAGACATCTGGCGGTATTGTATCAGCGGTTCTTAACGCCGGCGATCGTGACGGAGGCCATGGCGAAGCCACTGTCAAGGCTTTTGTTTGCCCATCTGGTCAGAGTGGAAGATGACAGGATGCGCAGGGTGATCGTTTGTCAGCCGGGCAACCGGAAGATGAAGGAGATCCCCTTATTAAATGGCACAGCATGGGTGGCAATCTATGGGAATGAATATACCATCGCATTTGAGGATGCCTATGGTAACAGGTTCCTCAAAAATGTGGGATATACCCTGGAAAAGCTGTTGGTGCCCGGAAAATATCTGCGGCTTTTGGAACATTATGTGCCGGATACGGTGGAACTGGATCTGTATCTTGCTGAGAATGACAGGGGAGAAGAGACGCTGTCTTCGGCAAAGCTGATGCGGATGGCAAGACTTGCTTCTTCCGATACCGTGGAACCGGCGCTCAGACAGAAACAGGCGGTAGCACTGGTACAGGCATATTTTGATGTGGATAATATGCAGGCACTGGATGAATATCTGCAGGAACTGGACGGGCAAGAATTTACAACAGAACAGAGAGAGACGCTGCTTCGTTTCCTGGTGTTACGCGGGAATTATGAAAAGGCATATCAGTGGATCGAGAGTTATACACCGTACTTTGCGGATGCGAAGATACTGCTCAGACTGACGGATGCACTGATCTCCCAGTCCGCGCATGACGGAGAACCGGCACTGTATGCAGCAGCGCTGTCTGCGTTCCGCAGAGGAAAATACAACGGCAACATTTTGGAATATCTGGTACGCTATGCTGTGGGAACTACGAAGGAACTGCGGGATATCTGGAAAGCTGCCAGATCCTTTGAGGTAGACTGCTATGAACTCAGTGAGCGGATTCTGGTGCAGATGCTGTTTTCCGGCGCTTTTGTGGGAGAGAGAATGGATATCTTCCGTTATTATGTATCCCAGGGAGCGAGACAGGAGATCGAGGAAGCTGTACTGATACAGAGGTCCTGTGATTATTTCTGCAGAGAAAAGCTTACGGAAGAATATATCTTCCGGGAGATCCGGAATACTTACCTGCGGGGTGAGGAGACACAGCGGATCTGTAAGCTGGCGTATCTGAAGTTCTATGCGGAGAACCGGGACAAGATAGAGAAGGAAGACGAAATGTTGATCCGCGATTTCCTGGAGGAAATGATGAGAGATCATATTCATCTGAACTTTTTCCGGGAATTCAGAGACTGCCTGCCCAAACTTCAGGAACTGAAGGATAAGACCATCGTGGAATATCATACCAAAGCCGGTGTCCGGGCAAGGATCCATTATGTGATGATGCAGGAGAACGGTCAGGCGGAGGATTATCTGTCGGAGTACATGCAGGAAGTGTACAGCGGTGTATTTTTCAAAGAATTCGTATTGTTCTTCGGAGAGAACATCCAGTATTACATTATGGAGGAATCCGAAAGCGGCGAGCAGCTCACGGAGAGCGGCAGCCTGCAGAGGAGCGATATCATGAATGATAATCCGGACAGCAAGTATGAGATCATCAATGACATGATGATCAGCATGACCCTGCAGGATGATGATACACTGGATCATCTGATCGAAGAATATTATCGGAGAGAATATCTGGATCACAGGTTGTTTACCTTACAGTGAGACCGGAAAAAAGAGTAATAAAAAGGATAACAGAGAGGAGGCGGAAGGAAGATGCGGCTGCCGGGAAGTGAAAAAGTGATAGTCGGATATGATTTGGGCAGCAGATATGCGCAGATCAGCTGTTATGTTACGGGCAGTGGGGAAGAGATCAGAACACTTTCTTCCGTGGCGGGATCACAGGTATTTACCATCCCCCTGGTACTCAGCAAAAGACAGGGTGTGAACCAGTGGTTCTACGGGAGCGAAGCGGTAAGATATGCGCAGGAAGAAGACGGAATCCTGGTGGAGAATCTTCTGAAGCTTGCAAAGGACGGAGAACCGGTGCAGATCGACGGTACGGCGCTGGATCCCGTGGCACTGCTAACTCTTTTCCTGAAACGGAGTCTGGGACTGTTATCCCAGGTGACGAACGCGGAGAAGATCGGGGCACTGATGATCACCTGTGAAGAACTGGATTCCCGGATGTTAGAAGTACTTGTTGCGGCGACGGAGGGACTGCATCTGAAGACGGAACAGATCTGTTTTCAGAGTCATGTGGAAAGTTTTTATTATTATAATCTGTACCAGCCGGAGGAATTGTGGCGGCATAAGACGGTGCTGTGTGAATACGCGGAGCACTCCATACGCACCTGCTGCATGGAATGCAATCGCCATACCACGCCGGTGGTAGCCTATATGGAAGAGCGGGAGTTCCCTTTTCCGGTGCCGGAATCGGATGAGAAAATGTTGGAGATCGCCACCAGTCTGTGCGGTAACCAAATTGTCTCTTCGGTGTATCTGATCGGTGAGGCGTTTTCTCAGGAATGGATGAAGGAATCCCTGCGCTATCTGTGTCATGGAAGAAGAGTGTTCCAGGGTAATAATCTGTTCAGCAAGGGCGCCTGCTACAGTATGATGGAGCGGCTGGCTCCCGGTGAAGCAAGAAAAAACTATGTGTTTTTAGGCGATGATAAATTAAAATCCAATATCGGCATGAAGATTTTACGACAGGGGGAGGAATCCTACTGTGCGCTTCTCGATGCGGGAATCAACTGGTACGAAGCGAAGAACAGCATGGAATTCTACCTGCTGGAAGGACGGGCGGTGGAGATCCTGATTACATCCCTGACAGGCAAGGGGAACCGGATCGCCAGGATCGTCCCCGAGGAACTGCAGGAGGGAATCACCAGGCTTAAGATCAGCGTGGAGATGAAAGATGACACACATCTTATGGTAGAACTGGAAGATCTGGGATTTGGCACGTTTCGTGCGGCAACACACCATATCTGGAAGGAAGGGATCGAACTGTAAGAGACCGGACTGACAGGTGGTAAAAGATGGATGGAAATGAGGAATGGAAATGAGGGCAAGTCTGTGCGTAGGTGAATATTGTGAAAATGCCTATACGGTGGAAGAACTGGGGATCAGTGTCTGCTGCATGGAGGAACTGTGTTATTGCCTGAAGGAGAATGCTTTCCTCTTAGACCTGTCCATTATGAACGACAAACTGGCAGACTGGATCGGAGAGGAATGTAAGGTCAGGGAACTGGCAAAGCAGCTGTACCCCATGATACATAAGCAGGGTTCTTTAAGTGTATTTGTGCTGACCATTTTACAGTATGTGGGAATGTATGGCGAAGAGGACCTTAAGCAGGTGGAACAGGTGTTGAAGCAGGGAGCCGGACTGAGCAATTTGGAAAAACGCAAAAGCCAGATCGACTATATGGTGGAAAAGCGGAAATACGCTGCTGCCATCCGTGGATACGATATGCTGTTAGAGACCTGGAGTACGCTGGAAGCGGAAGGAAGAGAACTCCCGGCTGGTAAGGTAAGAGCAGCTATATTACATAATAAAGGGGTGGCGCTGACCGGGCTGATGCTGTACGATAAGGCGGCGGAGCAGTTCAGAGAGGCCTGGCAGGCCGAACCGGAGAGAGTGCATCTGGACGCCTATCTTGCGGCAAAACGCATGGAACTGCCGGAAGATGCCTATGTGGCTTTTGCAGCTCAGAATCCGGAATTTTATACAGAGTCTCTGGAACTGGAGAAAAGTATGGAACAGTTTGGCAGGGAATGGGAACAGCAGCCGGAGTACAGGCAACTGCAGCTTCGCAGTACCTGGCGGGCAGAAGACAGACAGAAGTATGATGCAGAGAATGAGAGACTGACGACAGCCCTTAGAAACAGCTATCGGACCAGTGTAAACGTATAACAGACAGGAGAAAAAAATGGCGTGGTGGAACCGCTTTTTTAAGAAAAAAGAACCGGTACAGCAGGAGGAAGACTGGGAGCAGTTAGTCTATACAAGGAACGGTGTGAATTTTGACGAGGAAGACCAAAGAAAGCGTTATATTGTAAACTGCCTCGAGCAGATCGCGGAAGCTTCCAAGGAGATCGATCTGCTGACGGGAGAATATACGTTAGTGACTTCCTATCTGACGGATACGGATGAGATCGAGGCTCTGCCCGAGGAGCAGCGCTCGGAGGTCAACCGTACCGCTGCCAAGCTGGCAGGTCTGGAGCAGGAACGCAACAAATACCGGGAGAAAAAGAACCGCATGCGGGATGCGGATTTCTATGCGATCCGCAAGAGAGAAAGTGAGATCGAAGAGGGAATTCAGAAAATTCGTGAGGGCGAAAAATACGGCAATCTGGTCAGACAGGATCTGCACAGACTGGACGGAGAGAGACATGCTTACGAATACCGGAGGAACGAACTGGAGAATCTGATGAACAATCAGAGAGGAATGGCGGTGATATTTTTCACGGCACTGGTGGTGTGTGTGATCATGCTGGCAATCTTACAGTTCGGATTTGAAATGGATGTCTATGTGGGACTGTTCCTGGCAGTGGGAGCGGGTGCCGTGGCGATCTCCTATGTCTGCATCAAATATATGGATGCCGGACGGGAACTGCAGCGGGTGGAGAAGACCATCAATAAGATCATCCAGCTGCAGAATAAGGTCAAGATCCGCTATGTGAACAACTGTCAGCTGATGGAATATCTCTATCTGAAATACAATACGGACAGTGCGGCAAAGCTGGAGAAACGCTGGAAAATGTATCAGGATGAAAAGGAAGAGCGCAAGCAGTTCGCGGAAGCGGAAGCGAAGACAGAGTATTATCAGAAACAGCTGGTGGAACAGCTGTCGAACTACCGCGTGCAGATGCCGGAGCGGTGGATCAGTCAGACAGCGGCACTTTTGGATAAGCGTGAGATGGTGGAAATCCGCCATGAACTGATCCAGAGAAGACAGGCGCTCCGCAAACAGATGGATTATAATCAGGAAGTGGCGGAGAGTGCCCGCAATGAAGTAAAAGAAGTGGCGGCGCTGTATCCGAAATACGCGCAGGAGATCCTCTCTATGGTGGAGCGTTACGACCGATAAAGAATTGACAAGACCCCTCCCGTTGTGTTACTATGACACCGTGTTAACAATTTACCATGCTAAAGTATATGAGTGACAAGACAGGAGGATGTATTATGAAAAGAGTATTAGTGGCATTACTGGCAATCAGCATGGCAGCAGGTGTTCTGACCGGCTGTGGTTCTAAAGGATCTGAGAAATCATTTACCGTAGGTTTCGATGCGGAGTTTCCCCCTTACGGATATCGTGATGACAGTGGAGAATATGTAGGCTTTGACCTGGATCTGGCAGCGGAAGTATGTAAGAGACAGGGTTGGGAGCTGGTAAAGCAGCCCATCGACTGGGATGCCAAGGATATGGAACTTTCCTCCGGAGCCATTGATTGTATCTGGAACGGTTTCACCATGAATGGCAGAGAGGATGCCTACACTTGGACCGAGCCCTACATTGACAACAGCCAGGTATTCGTCGTAGCATCTGCTTCCGGTGTACAGAATAAGGAAGAACTGGCAGGCAAGGTCGTAGCGGTACAGAAGGATTCTTCCGCACTGGCTGCACTCAATGACGAAGAGAACGCAGACAATATCGCACTTCGCGATTCCTTTGCGCAGCTGATTGAATATGCGGATTACAACACTGCTTTCATGGACCTGGAGCAGGGTGCGGTAGACGCTGTAGCCATCGATATCGGTGTGGCACAGTACCAGATCGATCAGAGAGAAGCAGGTAAGTTCGTTATGCTGCAGGGCGAGGACAACAAACTGGCAGTAGAGCAGTATGCTGTTGGTTTCTTAAAGGGTAACGATGAGTTAAGAGATACCGTACAGAAGACTCTCGATGAGATGGCAGCAGACGGTACCTTTGCAGAAATCGCTGAAAAATGGGGACTGACCGACAGTGTCTGCCTCGGCAAATAACAGCGGAAGATAATGAAGTAAGTTAAGATAATTAAGGAGTAGATTTCATGAGTTTGCTGACCATGAGTGCCCAGCTGGCAGAGGGCTTTCTGATAACGGTGGAAATATTTGTACTGACCCTTTTATTCTCCCTTCCTCTGGGGCTGATCGTAGCCTTCGGAAGAATGTCGGGATGTAAGGTGATCCGCATTATTTCCAAGATTTACATATCCATCATGAGAGGAACCCCTCTGATGTTACAGATCATCGTTGTGTATTTCGCCCCCTTTTATGTGTTCCGCATGCAGGTGGGAACCGGGTATCGTTTCCCGGCGGTGATCGTGGCATTCGTGATCAACTATGCGGCATATTTTGCGGAAATCTACCGTGCGGGGATCGAATCCATTCCGGTGGGACAGTATGAGGCTGCACAGGTGCTGGGCTACAGCAAGGCACAGACCTTCGTGAAGATCATTCTGCCGCAGGTGGTGAAGAGGGTGCTTCCGCCGGTGACCAATGAGACCATCACCTTAGTCAAGGATACTTCCATGGCATTTACCATCTCCATTGCGGAGATGTTCACTGTGGCGAAGCAGATCGGAGCGGCACAGACCAGTGTGGTTCCGCTGCTGGCAGCAGGTGTATTCTATTATATCTTCAATCTCGTTGTGGCATCCTTCATGGAATACCTGGAGAAGAAGACATCTTATTACAGATAGGTGACAGACAGGAGTATCGTATATGGAACAGACAGACGGAGAAATCCTCTTAGAAATGAATCATGTGAAAAAAAGCTTTGATGGCACCGGAGTGCTACAGGATATCTCCCTGACCGTGAAAAAGGGAGAGGTGGTCTCCATTATCGGTCCCTCCGGTTCGGGGAAGTCCACACTGCTTCGCTGTGCAACACTTTTGGAAAAAATGGACGGCGGTGAGCTGACCTATTTAGGACAGACGGCAGCTTCGGAAAAAACGGATAAAAACGGCAGAATACAGTGCGAATATGCATCGAAGGCGGAATTACATAAGATCCGTAAATGTTTTGGGCTGGTATTCCAGAATTTTAACCTTTTTCCCCATTATACTGTGATGAAAAATATCATCGATGCGCCGATCCATGTGGATAAGGTAAGCCGTACAGAAGCCGTGGCGAGGGCGGAGAAGCTTTTAGCGCAGCTAGGACTGTCGGATAAGGCAGATGCCTATCCTTACCAGTTGTCCGGCGGACAGCAGCAGAGAGTATCCATAGCCAGGGCGCTGGCACTGCAGCCCAAGATCCTGTTCTTCGATGAGCCGACCTCAGCACTGGATCCGGAACTGACGGCAGAAGTATTAAAGGTGATCAGACAGCTTGCAAGTGAGCATATGACCATGATCATCGTGACCCATGAAATGCAGTTTGCCAGAGAAGTATCCGACCGCATTATTTTCATGGAGCAGGGAGTGATCGTGGAGGAAGGTTCTCCCGAAGCACTTTTTACAACGGAAAATGCCCGGGTTCGGGAATTTATCGGAAAGTTACAGTAAAAATATATTGATTTTTTTTCGCAAATCTGTTTATCTAATAGGTGTGGGTTTATCTTACCCACACCTATTCCAATAAAAGACTGAAAAACATAAGAATGCGAGGACTGATGGTATGAGCGTACAGGAAATGAAACCGATCAAGGAAGGCAAAGTTCGTGAGATCTACGACAACGGAGATACCCTGATCATGGTGGCAACTGACCGTATCAGCTGCTTTGATGTGATCTTGGACAATACAGTAACGAAAAAAGGAACTGTGTTGACCCAGATGTCAAAATTCTGGTTTGATATGACTGAGGATGTGATCCCCAATCATATGGTATCCGCTGATGTTAAGGATATGCCCGAATTTTTCAGACAGCCCAAATTTGACGGCAACAGCATGATGTGCAAGAAACTGAACATGCTCCCCATCGAGTGCATCGTTCGTGGATACATTACCGGAAGCGGCTGGGAAAGCTACAAGAAGAACGGCACCGTATGCGGCATCAAGCTTCCGGAAGGTCTGAAGGAGGCAGATAAGCTTCCTGAGCCCATCTATACCCCTTCTACCAAGGCGGAGATCGGAGATCATGATGAGAACATCTCCTACGAGCAGAGTGTGGAATATCTGGAGAAGCGCTTCCCCGGAAAGGGAGCAGAATATGCTGCCAAGCTTCGTGACTATACCATCGCTATTTATAAAAAGTGTGCGGATTACGCATTGACCAAAGGAATCATTATTGCAGATACCAAGTTCGAGTTCGGTCTGGATGAGAACGGCAATATGGTACTGGGAGATGAAGTGCTGACTCCCGACAGCTCCCGTTTCTGGCCGGTAGACGGCTATGAGCCTGGACATGGTCAGCCCTCCTTTGACAAACAGTTCGCCCGTGACTGGTTGAAAGCCAATCCCGAAAAGGGCTGGAAGCTGCCGGAGGAGATCGTGGAGAAGACCATCGACAAATACCTTCAGGCATACAAGATGCTGACAGGAAAGGATCTATAAATAACAATTTTGGGTATTCCTTTTTGCGGGGGCAGGCAGGAAAGGTAAGGCTTACAAGTGACGGACAACATTTATATCCAGACAGAAAATAACGACAAATTAAAGGAAGAATGCGGTGTCTTCGGCGTGTACGATTTCGACGGACACGATGTGGCATCTACGATCTATTACGGACTTCTGGCATTGCAGCACAGAGGTCAGGAGAGCTGCGGTATCGCCGTCAGCGATACGAACGGACCCAAGGGGAAGGTTTTAAGCAGCAAGGATATGGGACTGGTCAATGAGGCATTTACACCGGAACACCTCGAGAAGTTAAAAGGGGATATCGGTGTGGGACATGTCCGTTATTCCACAGCGGGTGGTTCTACCAGAGAGAATGCACAGCCTCTGGTACTGAATTATGTAAAGGGTACTTTAGGACTGGCACATAACGGTAATCTGATCAATGCTCCGGAACTGCGGAGAGAGTTAGAGTACACCGGAGCTATTTTCCAGACCACCATTGACTCCGAGGTCATTGCGTACCATATTGCCAGAGAACGTCTGAATTCCAAATCCGTAGAAGAAGCGGTGGGCAGAGCCATGACGAAGATCAAGGGAGCCTACTCCCTGGTGGTGATGTCTCCGAGGAAGCTGATCGGTGCCAGAGACCCTTATGGTTTTAAACCGTTATGTATCGGTAAGAGAGACCATACCTATTTTCTGTCCAGTGAGACTTGCGCGCTGGATACGGTAGGAGCTGAATTTGTGCGGGATGTGTTACCCGGTGAGATCGTGACCATATCTCCGGAGAAGGGGATCGAGTCCGACACGAGCCATGTGCTGAAGCCTGCGGATACCGCAAGATGTATTTTCGAGTATATTTATTTCGCCAGACCCGACAGCTTTATCGATGGGATCAGCGTGTATGATTCCCGTATCCTGGCAGGAAAGTTCCTGGCTATGGATTCCCCGGTGGATGCGGATCTGGTCATCGGCGTACCGGAGTCCGGTAACTGCGCTGCCATGGGATATTCCATGCAGTCCGGAATCCCTTATGGTATGGGATTTGTGAAAAATGCCTATGTGGGCAGAACCTTTATCAAGCCGAAGCAGAAGAGCAGAGAGAGCAGTGTACAGGTCAAATTAAATCCTATCCGGGAAGCTGTGGAGGGCAAGCGTGTCATCATGATCGATGATTCCATCGTCCGCGGCACCACCTCCGACCGTATCGTGAAGATGTTGCGGGAAGCAGGAGCGAAGGAAGTCCATATGAGAGTCAGCTCACCGCCTTTTCTGTGGCCCTGCTATTTCGGCACAGATGTTCCGGCGAGAGACCAGCTGATCGCATATAACCGTTCCGTGAAGGAGATCAGTGACCTCATCGGTACAGACAGTCTGGACTATCTGAAGATCGAGAGACTGGAAGAACTGGTGGGCGGTAAGCTCGGCATCTGCAAGGGCTGCTTTACCGGCAAATACCCTATGGAACCGCCTGCGGAAGATATCCGCGGAGATTTTGACAAATAAATGATAACTATTCGTAAGATGGCTCGAATAGTTGTAATAATTAGAAAATAAGAGGAGCAAGACAAATGAGTACAGGTACAGACAGATATCAGAGCCCGTTATCCGAACGCTATGCCAGTAAGGAGATGCAGTATATTTTCTCCCCGGATATGAAATTCCGCACATGGAGAAAGCTGTGGATCGCATTGGCAGAGACGGAGAAAGAGCTGGGACTGTCCCAGGACGGGAAACCCGTCATCACAGATGAGCAGATCGAGGAATTGAAGGCACACGCAGAGGACATCAATTATGATGTGGCAAAAGAGCGTGAGAAGCTGGTACGTCATGATGTTATGAGCCATGTATATGCATACGGACAGCAGTGCCCCAAGGCAGCCGGAGTCATTCATCTGGGTGCAACCTCCTGTTATGTGGGTGACAACACCGATATTATCGTGATGACAGAGGCATTGAAATTAGTCAGAAAAAAGCTGATCAATGTCATGAAGGAACTGGCTGACTTCGCAGATAAGTATAAGGCACAGCCTACCCTGGCATTTACTCATTTTCAGCCGGCACAGCCTACGACCGTAGGTAAGAGAGCAACACTGTGGCTGCAGGAGTTCTCTCTGGATCTGGAAGATCTGGATCATGTTCTTGGTACCATGAAGCTGTTAGGCTCCAAGGGAACCACCGGAACCCAGGCATCCTTCCTGGAACTGTTCAACGGGGATCAGGAGACCATCGACAAGATCGATCCCATGATCGCTGCCAAGATGGGCTTCAAGGAGTGCTATCCCGTATCCGGCCAGACCTATTCCCGAAAGGTGGATACCAGAGTAGCCAACGTACTGGCAGGTATTGCAGCATCCGCACACAAGATGAGCAATGATATCCGCCTGTTACAGCACCTGAAGGAAGTGGAAGAGCCGTTTGAGAAGAATCAGATCGGTTCCTCCGCAATGGCATATAAGCGTAATCCCATGAGAAGTGAGCGTATTGCGTCTCTGTCCCGTTATGTGATGGTGGATGCGCTGAATCCCGCGATCACTTCCGCTACCCAGTGGTTCGAGAGAACTCTGGATGACTCTGCAAATAAGAGACTGTCCATTCCCGAAGGCTTCCTTGCCATCGATGGTATCCTGGATCTGTGCCTGAACGTGGTGGACGGTCTGGTAGTATACCCGAAGGTAATCGAGAAGCATATGATGAGTGAGCTGCCCTTCATGGCTACCGAGAATATCATGATGGATGCTGTAAAATTAGGCGGCAACCGTCAGGAGCTGCATGAGCGTATCCGTGAGCTGTCCATGGAGGCGGGCCGCAACGTGAAGGTAGAAGGAAAAGAAAACAATCTGTTAGAGCTGATCGCCGCAGATCCTGCATTCCCCATGGGGCTTGAGGAACTGAAGGCATCCATGGATCCTTCCAAGTATATCGGACGTTCTAAGGAACAGGTGGAAGCATTCTTGAAGAACGTGATCTATCCGATTCTGGAAGCCAACAAAGATCTCCTGGGCGTAAAGGCAGAGATCAATGTATAAATAGAAATCATATCATTACAGAAATCCGTCATTTGACCAGGAGAGCCAATGGCGGTTTTCTGCGTTGCGGAGAAATATCAGAGAGAGCAGGAGATAACTAAAAATGGGTGGATTTTTTGGAGTCGCAGCAAAAGAAGACTGTGTATTTGATCTGTTTTTCGGAACAGACTATCATTCCCATCTGGGAACCAGACGCGCCGGAATGGCAGTTTACAGCAAAGAGGAAGGTTATAACAGAGCCATTCACAACATCGAGAATGCGCCGTTTCGTACCAAATTTGACAAGGATGTCAATGAAATGCGGGGAAATCTTGGTATCGGATGTATCTCGGATTTTGAACCCCAGCCGCTGATGGTGCGTTCCCATCACGGAACTTATGCCATCACCACGGTTGGTAAGATCAATAATACCGATGCTATTATAAAGGATCTGTTCGCAAAAGGACATTCCCATTTCCTGGAGATGAGCGGCGGAGACATCAACGCCACGGAGCTGGTGGCAGCAATTGTGAATCAGAAGGATAACCTGGTAGAGGGCATTCAGTATGCCCAGGAGATCATTGAAGGCTCCATGACACTTCTGATCATGACACCGAAGGGAATCTATGCGGCCAGAGATAAGATGGGACGTACTCCTGTGGCCGTGGGCAAAAAGGAAGGAGCATATTGTGTCTCCTTTGAAAGCTTTGCTTATCTGAACCTGGGATACCAGGCGGTACGTGAACTGGGACCGGGAGAGATCGCAGTGGTGACACCGGAAGGCGTGCGGACGCTGGTACAGCCGGGAAAAGACATGAAAATCTGTACCTTTTTATGGGTATATTATGGATATCCTTCTTCCTCTTACGAAGGAATCAGTGTTGAAAAAATGCGTTATCAGTGTGGTGCCAAGCTGGCGGAGCGTGATCATGTAAAGCCGGATATCGTAGCCGGTGTACCGGATTCCGGTACCGCCCATGCAGTGGGATATGCGAACCGTTCGGGGATTCCTTTCTCCCGCCCGTTTATTAAGTACACCCCCACCTGGCCGAGATCTTTTATGCCGACGATACAGACCCAGAGAAATCTGATCGCCAAGATGAAATTAATCCCGGTACATGATCTGATCCAGGATCAGAGCCTACTACTCATTGATGATTCCATTGTCCGCGGTACGCAGCTGAGAGAGACGACGGAATTTTTATACCAGAGCGGTGCGAAGGAAGTACATATCCGTCCGGCATGTCCCCCCTTGTTATACGGTTGTAAGTATCTGAACTTCTCCAGATCCTCCTCCGAGATGGATCTGATCACCCGCCGTGTGATCAAGGAGATCGAACAGGAAGGAAGAGAGATTGATCTGAAAAATTATGTGGATCCGGATACGCCGGAGTATGAAGAAATGGTAAGCAGGATAGGCAGACAGTTGAATTTCACTACTTTGCAGTTCCAGAGACTGGATGACATGATCGAATCTGTGGGGATCGGAAGAGACAAACTCTGTACCTATTGCTGGGATGGCAGAGAATAGCGAAAAGCTATGCGTTTTTGAATATAGATGTGGGTTATATAAAATATAATAAATATTGATTTTACTTATATCACAAAGTGTTGTATACTAAGAGATAGTGTGAGAGAAACATTGTTCTCTCAAAAGAATAAGAGATTTGAGTTAGATTTATCACGAATCGTGATAAAGAATGGAGGAAAACATGGTAAAGGCAGTTGTAGGAGCCAACTGGGGCGACGAAGGAAAAGGAAAGATCACAGATATGCTGGCAGAGAAAGCGGACATTATCGTACGTTTTCAGGGCGGCGCAAATGCAGGACATACTATCGTGAACAATTATGGTAAATTTGCTCTGCACACCCTTCCTTCCGGTGTATTTTACAATCATACCACCAGCGTGATCGGTAACGGTGTGGCATTAAACATTCCCATCCTGATGAAGGAGATCAAGTCTATCACAGACAGAAATGTTCCTATGCCTAAGATTCTGGTATCCGACCGTGCACAGATGGTTATGCCTTATCATATTTTATTTGATCAGTATGAGGAAGAGAGACTGGGTGGCAAGTCCTTCGGTTCCACCAAGTCCGGCATTGCACCTTTTTATTCCGATAAGTATGCGAAGATCGGTTTCCAGGTAAGTGAGTTGTTTGATGACGAACTGTTGGAGGAAAAGGTACAGCGCGTCAGCGAGATGAAGAATGTCATCTTAGAGCACCTGTATCATAAGCCTCTGATCGATCCCGCAGAGCTGTTAAATACCCTGCATGAGTATCGTGACATGATCGCACCTTTCGTATGCGATGTATCCGCATTCCTGGATAAAGCACTGAAGGAAGGCAAGACCATTCTGTTAGAGGGTCAGTTAGGTACCATGAAGGATCCGGACCACGGTATCTACCCTATGGTAACTTCTTCCTCCACTTTGGCAGCATACGGTGCCATCGGTGCAGGTATTCCTCCTTATGAGATCAAGCAGATCGTTACCGTAAGTAAAGCATACTCTTCCGCTGTAGGAGCAGGCGCTTTTGTATCCGAGATCTTCGGTGACGAGGCAGATGAGCTTCGCCGCCGCGGCGGTGACGGCGGTGAGTTCGGCGCTACCACCGGACGTCCCAGACGTATGGGCTGGTTCGATTGTGTAGCTACCAAGTACGGCTGCCGACTGCAGGGTACTACCGATGTAGCATTTACCGTACTGGATGCACTGGGATATCTGGATGAGATCCCTGTATGTGTAGGCTATGAGATCGATGGCGAAGTGACCACTGATTTCCCTGTAACCTACAAGCTGGAGAAGGCTAAGCCCGTACTGAAGAAGCTCCCCGGATGGAAGTGTGATATCCGCGGCATCAGAAAGTTCGAGGATCTGCCTGAAAACTGCAGAAAGTATGTAGAGTTCATTGAGGAGCAGATCGGCTTCCCTATCACCATGGTCAGCAATGGCCCCGGAAGAGAAGATATCATTTATCGTGAGAGCTCTCTGAAGAAATAATGATAGAGTATAATACGAAATATCCTGCGAAGCAGGATGTAGAGTGCGATAGCACGAATTCGTGAGCTTATGATTTATAGTAATGCAGGAAAAGGGCATGGCGCGGCAGAAGATGCAGCCTATGCCCTTTTTCTCAAAGCGGTTTGCGGGATTGATGGGAGGCACTATGATCAATAACCTGGAGGCATATAAAGTATTTTATTATGTGGCAAAATGCGGAAGTGTGACGAAGGCAGCAGGAGAACTGTCCATTTCACAGCCGGCGGTCAGTCAGGCTGTCAAGCAGTTGGAAAACACTTTGGATGTGTCGCTTTTCCATCGGGCGGCAAAAGGTGTGCGCCTGACCGGTGAGGGTGAGTTGTTGTATTCCTATGTGGCAAAAGGATATGAACAGATCGAACTGGGTGTGAAGAAGGTCCACCAGATGCAGAATATGGAGCTGGGTGAAGTCCGGATCGGTGCCAGCGATATGACACTGCAATTCTATCTGCTTCCCTATCTGGAGAAATTCCATGAGCAGTATTCCGGAATCAAAGTGATCGTCACCAATGCACCGACGCCGGAGACTCTGAATTATTTGAGAGAAAGCAGGATTGATTTCGGAATTGTCAGTACACCTTTTCCGGAGAGACCGGATATTCAGATGATGCCGGTGCGGGAGATTGAGGACGTGTTTGTAGCCGGGAGAAGATTTTTCGGGTATAAAAATAAAACACTGGATTTTCAGGAACTGGAGAGTCTGCCGCTTATTTTTCTGGAGAAAAATACCAGCAGCAGAAGTTATATGGATGAATTTCTTGCGGGCAACGGCGTCTATGTGCAGCCGGAGTTCGAATTAGCCACCAGTGATATGATCGTACAGTTTGTCAGGAGGAATCTTGGTGTGGGCTGTGTGATGCGGGATTTTGCCAGAGATTATGTGGAATCCGGCCTGCTTTTTGAACTCAGGTTCAATAAAATGATACCGAAGAGGCAGTTTTGTGTTGTAAGGAATACGAAAATGCCTATGGCGCCAGCTGCGGAGAAATTGCTAGAAATCATGGAACTGGATGTGGCAGCTGCTACGTTATAAAGAGGTCGATATAAATGATGCAGATGGCGTATGCAAGAGGTATAAAGAGGCCGATATAAATGATGCAGATGGCGTATGCAAGAGAATATACAGAACGGATAGGAGACGGGATAAGATGATACGTAATATAATATTTGATATTGGAAATGTACTGACTGATTATCGCTGGGAAGGATTTCTGGCAGACAAGGGATTCGATGCGGAGATGATTCAAAAGATTGCCAAAGCATCCGTGATGCATCCGGCATGGGCAGAGTATGATCGCGGTACCTGGACGGATGAACAGGTACTGGCTGCGTTTGTAAAAGATGCACCACAGCTGGAGCAGGAGCTGTATCAGGCATTTACGAGTATTGCCGGAATAGTAACTCCGAGAGCATATGCAATCCCCTGGCTGCAGGAATTGAAATCGAAGGGATATCATGTGTATTATTTGTCTAATTTTTCCCGCAAGGCCGAGGTGGAGTGCGCAGAGGCATTGAATTTCCTGCCGGAGATGGAGGGTGGTATCCTGTCCTATAAGGAGCATCTGATCAAGCCGGAACCGGAGATCTATCAGTTGCTTTTGAAACGTTATGGATTGAAGGCGGAAGAGAGCGTATTCCTGGATGATACCCTGAAGAACGTCGAAGCCGCCGAAGAACAGGGAATCCATGGCATCCACTTCCTGACCAAAGAGCAGGCGGAAGAGGAACTGCGCAAGCTTGGCGTGGACTGCTGACAATCTTATTTATCGCCCTTTTTCTCTTCCGGATGGAAATCTGCGAAGGTGGAGCGGTTCGTCAGTTTCCCGAACATCCAGGTGTAGATCCAAATGAGAAGAGGAATGGCTACCGTGGCTAACAGGCAGGTGGCGAACAGTGCATGACTGGCGGAACTGTCGAAGATCGCTGCGAACAGGGTTACGACATACAACAGCACCAGCACAACGATTCCTGCGATCGCAAAGATCTGTTTGGAAGTCATTTTTGTTTTCTTGTTTTCTGTATTTTTATCCTGTGACATTATTTTCCCTTTCATTACTTAAGGACCAACAAAGAAGAAAGCTTTGTTGGTCCTTGTGCTATTCGTGATCTTCCGAAATCTCGGAACTGCCGGCAACGTGTTCTTCGGTGGGCTTCGGAATCGTAATCAGCACTTTGACGATACGGTTCTGATCGATGCCCTGTACTTTCAGGTGAATACCGTTCTCCAGGGTGACTTCCTCACCATCCTCCGGCAGACGATCCAGACAATCGATGATCAGACCGCCGATAGAATCGTAGTCTTCACTGGTCAGGTCTGTCCCCAGAGCATCATTGATATCATCTAATTTCAGGCTGCCTTCTACCAGATAAGTGTCATCGGACATCTTCTGTATCAGTTCTTCTTCATCCTCATCATATTCGTCACGAATCTCACCGACGATCTCTTCCAGTAAGTCCTCTAAAGTGATCATACCTACGGTAGCACCGTACTCATTTAATACGAAAGAGACATTCGTGGTCTTTTCCCGCATCTCGTACATCAGATCGGCAATCTTTTTATATTCGTAAGTATAATAAGCATCTCTTAAGATATTTCCCACATGGAAAGCACTCTGATCCTCCGTCAGGATAAAGTCCTTGATGTTGATGAGACCGATAATATTGTCTTTATCATCCTCATAGACCGGAAGCCGTGTGTACATGGAATCACGGAACACTGCAAGTACATCATCATAGGTAGCATCAAGACTGACCGTTACCATATTGATCCTGGGGATCATGATGTCCTTGGCATGAGCATCGGAAAAATCAAATACGTTGTAGATCAGCTTTCGCTCTTCGGATTCAATGACGCCATCCTCGTGGCTGACATCTACATAGGTCTTCAGTTCACTTTCTGTCATGGCACTGGCTTTTTTATTCGGATCAATATGTAACAGTTTCATAATGCCATGGGAGAGCAGGTCTACCACGATAATAACCGGTGTGAGTACCTGCATCAGCAGGTATATGATATTACAGTAGGACAGTGCCAGCTTTTCAGGACACAGAACCGCCCAGGTCTTCGGTACGATCTCACCGCAGAGTAATACGACAATAGTTAAAATACCGGTTGCGATACCTACTGCCAGATTAATGCGCATAGCTAAAGTTGTTGCCAGGGAAGATGCCGTCAGATTTACAATATTATTACCGATCAGAATCGTACTGATCATTTTACTGTAATTATCCAGAATTTTATTGACGCGTGCTGCACGCTTGTTGCCTTCCTCCTCTAAAGAACGCATTCGCACACGGTTCACCGTGGATAGTGCAGTCTCGGCAGAAGAGAAAAAGCCGGACAGAAAAATAAGAACAATAATAGAAATCAGTTGTATGACACCAGAGGTATCCAAAAAAGTTCACTCCTTCTTAAACTAAAATAGCAGGCTTATGCCTTATTTATGTGTTATTAAGCAACAATATACAATAGGACAGGAATAGTTGTCAAGTTTTCTGAAGGCTTTGAATATACATTTTACATAGGTAAAAGGAGGGATGACATGGAAAAAAGAGGAGAAGGAAAAGTGGGTATTCCGGTACTGGCACTGGCGAAATGTCTGCTGGTATCTTATGTGCTGACATTACTACTTCTATGTCTGTTGGCACTTTTATTGTATAAACTACATCTGACGGAAGGCATAGTGACGATTGCAATTTCCGTCATCTATGTGGCCACTACTTTTACGGCGGGATTCCTGGCAGGGAAGAGAATGGAAAAGCAGAAATTTCTATGGGGAGCTTTCGTGGGAGCGGTATATTTTGTGATCCTGGCGGTGGTGTCGGTGCTGATCAGGACACCGGAGACTGCATTAGGTAATTCCTTCTGGACTACCATGATATTGTGCGTGGCAGGGGGGACACTGGGCGGAATGTTTGGGTAAAAAGCAGGTAACAATGACTTTTACCGCTTTTTTTAACGTTTTTTGAGAAAAAAGCTTTTACAAATGCCAAATACATGATATAATTAGCAAAAATGAGTCGCGTGTCTGCATATTTATATACACGCCGGCGTCGATAGGCGCTTTGAAATCATAAGGAGGCTATTTTTAATGAAGCATATTAAGACTTTAACAACCAGAGATTTAAAGGAATCCATGAAAAAGGGCGGCTGCGGTGAGTGCCAGACTTCCTGCCAGTCTGCATGTAAGACTTCCTGCACAGTAGGAAACCAGAGTTGTGAAAAGATTAAATAATCTAAGAAAATGAGAAGAGACTAACGTAAGCAGCGATTCAGGTCGCTGCTTATTCTCTGTTAACTATTCGGAGCCGAATTTGACAGCGTATTCTTCGTCGGATGCTTGCATACGTAAGAAGATACGTCTGGCAAAATACGGCGAAGTAACCACATGAGCAAATAACATGCAGGCATGTTATTCAGGAAAGTCCGGAGGACGATTTCGCGAATGGGGTTTCGAATAGTTAATGTTAATGTATTTTAAGCAATAAATTTTAAGCAATAAGAAGTAGAAAGAAGAGGAATAGAACTGTGATACACCAGTATAAGAGCAACGGCTATAATATCGTTATGGATGTGAACAGTGGTTCTGTCCATGTGGTAGATGATATTGTGTATGATATGATTCCGCTGGTAGAGCCTCTGGTGACAGAAGGTATCAAGGATGCGGACACCATCAAGGCCGCTGTACTGAATCTTGCGAATATCCCCTATCCCCAGGAAGAGATCACCGAAGCGGTGGACGAAGTCCTGGAGCTGGAGAAGGCAGGACAACTGTTTGCTCCCGATATTTACGAGAATTACATTTTTGATTTTAAGAAGCGCCAGACCGTAGTCAAGGCACTGTGCCTGCATATTGCCCATGACTGTAACCTTGCCTGCAGATATTGCTTCGCGGAAGAGGGTGAGTACCATGGCAGAAGAGCGCTGATGAGCTTTGAGGTCGGCAAAAAGGCACTGGATTTCCTGGTAGCCAATTCCGGCAACCGTGTGAACCTGGAAGTGGATTTCTTTGGCGGCGAACCCTTGATGAACTGGGATGTGGTAAAGCAGCTGGTAGAATACGGCAGAAGCTTAGAGAAGCCCAACAATAAAAAGTTCCGTTTTACCCTGACTACTAATGGTATCTTACTAAATGATGAGATCCTGGAGTTCGTGAATAAGGAAATGGGTAATATCGTGCTGAGTATCGATGGACGTAAGGAGATCAACGACAAGATGCGTCCTTTCCGCGGCGGACAGGGCAGCTATGACATCATTGTGCCTAAGTTCCAAAAGGTAGCGGAGAGCAGAGACCAGATGAATTATTATGTGCGTGGTACGTTCACCCACAATAATCTGGATTTCTCCAAGGATGTTCTGCATCTGGCAGATCTGGGATTCAAGCAGATCTCCGTGGAGCCCGTTGTGGCACAGCCTACGGATGATTATGCCATCAGAGAAGAGGATCTTCCAATTTTAAAGGAAGAATACGATAAACTGGCAGTAGAAATGATCAAGCGTAAGAAAGAGGGCAAGGCTTTCAATTTCTTCCACTTTATGATCGATCTGCAGGGCGGTCCCTGCGTAGCCAAGAGACTCTCCGGCTGCGGATCCGGTACCGAATATCTGGCGGTTACTCCCTGGGGAGACCTGTATCCCTGCCATCAGTTCGTGGGTAACGAAAAGTTCCTCATGGGCAATGTGGATACCGGTGTGGTAAGAGATGATATCCGCGATGAGTTCAAATGCTGCAATGTCTATGCAAAGGACAAGTGTAAGAAGTGTTTTGCCAAGTTCTATTGTAGCGGAGGATGTGCGGCGAACTCCTATAATTTCCATGGCAATATCAATGATGCGTATGACATTGGCTGTGAGCTGCAGAGAAAACGTATCGAATGTGCTATCATGCTGAAGGCTGCGGAAGCGGCAGAAGCTTCAGAAGAATAGAAAGGACAAAGGAAAGATGAAAAAAAGTAAAGCAATCATCATTCTGCTCTGCGCACTTCTGGTCCTGCTGGGTGTCGGCTATGTGGATCTTAATGGCGTAGATGCGGAAGGAACTGCCAGTGCTTCAGACATAAGTCTGGGACTGGATCTGGCCGGTGGTGTCAGCATCACTTACCAGGTGGTAGGCGATGAAGAGCCGGATGCAACGGATATGGCAGATACTATTGCCAAGCTGCAGAAGCGTGTTGAGAACTACAGTAAAGAGGCTATTGTATACCAGGAGGGTACCAATCGTATCAACATCGAAATCCCCGGTGTAACAGATGCCAACAAGATCCTGGAAGAGCTGGGACGTCCCGGTTCCCTGTATTTCATTGCAGAGACAGACAAGGACGGCAATGCGAATTACTCTATGCAGGCAGTGACCGATGCACAGGGCAATGTAAGCTATGCGTACGCTTTGAACAAGACCATCGATGAACTGAAGGCAGATGGATCCATCATGCTGGAGGGTACGGATGTCAAGAATGCTACCGCAGGCTCTATCAAGGATCAGACGATGGGCAATTCCACCTATGCGGTAGACCTGGTAATGACAGAGGAAGGTACTAAGAAGTTTGAAGAGGCTACCAGAAATGCTTACGAGAAGGGCGAGACCCTGGGTATCTATTATGATGGATCCTTTGTAAGTGTTCCTTCTGTAAAGGGTGTGTTCTCCGATGGTAATGCACAGATCTCTCCTATGAGCTCCTATGAAGAGGCAGAGAGCCTGGCTTCCACCATCCGTATCGGTGGACTGAAGCTTGAGCTGGAAGAGCTGCATTCCAAGGTAGTTGGCGCACAGTTGGGTGTGGAAGCAATCTCCACCAGCTTAAAAGCAGCTGTGATCGGATTTATCGTAGTGGCTGTTTTCATGATCGCAGTATATTTCCTGCCTGGATTTGCTTCTGTCATTGCACTGGGCATTTATGTAGCATTGGTAGTACTTTTGCTGAACGGCTTTGACCTGACCCTGACACTGTCCGGTATCGCAGGTATCATCTTGTCTATCGGTATGGCAGTGGATGCCAACGTTATCGTATTTGCCCGTATCCGTGAGGAACTGGCAACCGGCAAGACCGTTAAGAGTGCCATGCAGATCGGTTATGACAAGGCACTGTCCGCTATCATCGACGGTAATGTGACTACCCTGATCGCAGCAGCAGTACTGTGGCTGTTAGGACCTGGTACCGTAAAGGGCTTCGCGCAGACGCTGGCACTTGGTATCGTATTATCCATGTTCACTGCACTGGTAGTGACCAAGTATATTATGAAGGCTTTCTATGCACTGGGATTAAAGGATCCCAAGTGGTATGGTGTAGGTAAGGAACACAAGACCGTGAACTTCTTAGGGAAGAAGGGTATCTTCTTCGGACTGTCTCTGGCAGTGATCCTTGCAGGATTTATTACCATGGGTGCCTACAAGATGAACACCGGTGATGCACTGAATTACAGCCTGGAGTTCAAGGGGGGTACCGCAACTACTGTCACTTTTGACAAGAACTATACGCTGGAAGAGATCAACAGCGAGATGGTACCTCTGATCGAGAGCACCACCGGCAGTGCAGTTCAGATCCAGACCGTACAGGGCTCCAACGAAGTTATCTTCAAGACCGGTTCTCTGGATGTGGATCAGAGACAGGCACTGAATCAGGTGTTCGTGGATAATTTTGGCGTGGATGAGACACTGATCACCTCCGAGACCATCAGTTCCACCATCAGTAACGAGATGAAGTCTGATACGATCCTGGCGGTAGCAGTAGCAATTATCTGCATGCTGATCTATATCCGCTTCCGTTTCAGCGATATCCGTTTCGGTGTCAGCAGTATTGCCTGCCTGCTCCATGACGTGCTGGTAGTCATCACCTTCTACGCACTGGCAAGAGTATCCGTCAGCAATACCTTTATCGCATGTCTGCTGACCATCGTAGGTTACTCTATCAACGCCACCATCGTAATCTTCGATCGTGTACGTGAGAATATGGCAGTTATGACTAAGAAGGATGATCTGCAGGATGTTGTAAACCACAGCATCACCCAGACACTGTCCCGAAGCTTATTCACCTCCCTGACCACTCTGGTAATGGTAGGCGCGTTGTACATTTGGGGTGTGACCAGCATCCGTGACTTCGCTCTGCCTCTGATGGTAGGTATCATCTGTGGTGCTTATTCCTCTGTATGTATTGCAGGTGCCCTGTGGTATGTACTGAGAAAAAAGTTCGCACCCAAGGCAAAATAAGTAGGAATAAGTAAAAAGTAATAAAAATAGCATAAAAGTATTTTCAATGGAGATGGAAGCGAAAGGCTTCCATCTCTTTTTGTGTGCGCCTTGCGGTGCATATTTCTAATGGGTACTCCATAGGAAACATTTTCGTGAAACTTTCACAAATATTTAGGAAAACGCAGGAAACCTAAAAAACATTTGTAAATAACAACCAAAAATAGAAGAATGAAACTGTGACAAATAAATAAATCAGAGGGAAAACGATTACCTAAAATCAAATTGACCATCCGGAAACAGCAACGTTATAATCAAAATAACCCAAGGGAAAGTGCACTTTTTAAAACGGTTGAAACGACAGAAAGGTTACAAAAATATAACACAGACAAGTAGAATCGGAAAGAGAGGATATTATGAGTAAGCTGATGAGACGTTGTGGATCATTTCTGATGATGCTTCTGCTGGTGATCGGGATTCTGCCGATGACGGCAAATGCAGAAACAACACAGAATACAGAAGAGAGAAATGCGCTTTATGTGCAGGTGCCGGAGGACTGGGAAAATCCTTGTGTGTGGGCGTGGGACAGCGACGGCAATAATGCGTTTACAGCATGGCCCGGCGAGGAGATGGAAGCAGATGCAGCTAATGACGGCTGGTATTATATCTGGATTCCTGCATGGGCGAATCATGTGATCGTCAATGCCAATGAGGGCAGCGTGCAGACCGAGGAGCAGATTCTGGATACCAATGCAGCATGGATCACGGTGAGTGCAGCGGACACCGTAGAGATCTCTTATGAGAGCAAGACTACCGGAGAGGCACCGGCTTATGTAGAGAAATTTGTGGTACATGCAAAAGTAGATGATTCCTGGGAAGCCCCCTGCCTGTGGGCGTGGTCGGCACCGGATGGCACCAATGCCTTTGCGGCATGGCCCGGGGAAGAGATGAAAGCAGGCGAAGATGGCTGGTACAGCATCAAGGTTCCGGTATGGGTAAACTCCATCATTGTGAATGCGAACGAAGGAACCGTACAGACAGAAGACATTTCCATTGATCCCGCAGAACTCTGGGTAACGGTAGCAGCGGACGGAACTTATGATTTCAGTTATAAGAACCCGGATCAGGCAGAAACTCCCAATGTGACGATCCATGTATCTGCTCCCGCAGACTGGAACGGTCCCTGTCTGTGGGCGTGGTCGGCACCGGACGGCACTAACGCATTTGCAGCATGGCCCGGAGAGGCATTAGAGGAAGGCGAAGGCGGCTGGCTGGTAAAGGAGATTCCCGGCTGGGTGAATTCCATAATCGTCAATGGTAATGAAGGAAGTGTACAGACGACGGATATTTCCGTAGAGACCGGTAAGGATATCTGGCTTACGATAAACGGTCCGGAGGATTACACCGTATCTTATGAAGAAATCGCGCTGGAAGAGACAACCGAAACTGTGGCAACACAAGAGGCTGTGGAAGCTGTGGAAGCAACAAACGAAGCGTCGGAGAATACAGAGAAATCCACACCGGTCGTACCCATCGTGATCGGCGTGCTGGTAGTGGCAGCAGGCGGCGCAGCAGTGGCAGTCTCAAAGAAAAAGTCACAGAAATAAGATATCAAAACAAGCGGCAGGAGAGTACATATCAAAGGAGTGCAGGATATGAAGAATAAAAATCAGAAAAGAATCCGGAACAGAGTATGGGCATGGATCGTGACAGCAGGACTGACCATTGGCAGCCTGGCCGGCTGTGGCAGTCAGACGGTGGAGCAGACAGCGCAGGATGAGAAGACGGACGGAGAAGTTACAATCACCATCTGGCACGACAAGGAGGATGCGGTAACGCAGGTTCTGGAAGAGAAATTTGCCCAATTAGAACCGCAGATCCATGTGGTCCTGGAGAAAAAAAGCGACCTGACAGAAGCTCTGAAAATGGTGGGAAATGATCCCAAGGCAGCTCCGGATATGTACTTTTTTGCCCATGATAAGATAGGTGTCTATGCAGAAATGGGCATACTGTCGCCTATCACGGATATCATTCCGGCAGAGGAACTGGATGCCTATATGGATAACACTATCGAAGCGGCGACCTATAAGGGAACGGTCTATCAGCTTCCTATCTATTATGAGACCTTACTTTTTATGTATAACCGTCTCTACATGAAGGATGAGGAAGTGCCGGCTACCACAGAGGAATTGTATGCTTATATGCAGGAGAATACCCATGGAGGACATTATGGATTCGTGGAACAGCATAGTACCCCTTATTATGCGGCAGGCTGGATCAATGGATTCGGAGGCTATATCCTGAATGACGCCGGAGAGCCGGGATTAAATCTGCCGGAGACAGAGGAAGCCCTGGCCTATCATAAAAAGTTCGTGGATCTCATGCCGGGGGAAACCGAGTATGCCACAGTGAATACTCTGTTCAAAGAAGGAATGGCGCATGCAACCATAGCCGGTCCCTGGCTGATCCCGACAGTAAGAGAAAGCGGAATGGACGTAGGAATCGCCTCTATGCCTGTAATCGATGAGACCGGAAAACCAATCGCCCCCTATATGGGAGTACAGGGTGCTCAGGTGCTGAAAAATGCAGCAGAGAATAAAAAGGATGCGGTAGAGCAGGTACTGCGGGTACTTATGAAGGACGAGGTGGGTATTGCGCTGGCACAGGCCAGCGGCTGTGCCCCTGCCAGAGAAAATTGTTACAGTTATGAAGAAGTAAGCGGTGATGAAGTGGTCATGGCTATGAAGGAGACTGCGGAAAATGCGGTGCCCATGCCGAATCTGCCGGAGATGGATGTGATGTGGACCGTAGCCAGCGGACTGCTGACGGATGTCAACATGGCGGGCAATGATGTGGCGGAAAGTGCGGAGAAAGCACAGAAGGAAGCATTGCAGCTGATCGAATCCATGAAATAAGCGACGTTACGTAATCAGGCATAATCAGGCAAAAGGATGTGGAACGAATAAATATGGCAAGAATGAAAAATGCTCATGGGAACAGACAGCAGAATAAAAAAAGAAGAGAGACACTGTTTGCATACAGCTGGTCACTGCCGTCCTTAGTATTGATCCTGTTGATCGTAATCTTCCCAATCCTCTATACAGGATATATCTCCATGACCAATATGAATATTTATCACTGGAATAATTATGAGTTCATTGGACTGGAGAATTATAAGGATGCCTTGCTGGTATTTGACAATGGCTTCCTGACGGCACTTTTTGTGACGATATTGTGGACCGTGGTAAATATGGTGCTGCAGCTGGTGATCGCTTTTATTATGGCAACACTTCTCAATGTCAAGGGATTGCGACTGCGTAATGTCTATCGTACCCTGTTGATCTTCCCCTGGGCCATGCCGGGATATGTTTCAATCCTGCTGTGGAAGACAGGAATGTTCAATTCCCAGTTCGGTCTGTTGAATCAATGGATGATCAGACTGGGAATGGAACCGGTGAGATGGCTTGGAAGTGACGTGATCGCATTCATCAGCTGTACGACAGTGAACCTCTGGCTGGCGTTACCCTTCATGATCACAATCATTGACGGGGCACTGCAGAGTGTGGACCGGAGCTTTTACGAAAGTGCGCTGCTAGATGGTGCTACCTGGCTGGAACGGACGAGATATATTACGGTTCCGATGATTCGTCCCATTATAGCACCGTCGGTTATGATCACGACATTTACGACTTTTAAACAGTTCGATGTCATCTATCTGCTGACCCAGCAGGTGGGATCCAAGACCGGTGCGAATATTCATACCATTTTAACCTATGCCTATGAGAAGGCATTCATTACGAACAATTACGGATACAGTTCCGCTATCTCCATTCTGATCTTCGGAATGTTGTTAGTGTTTTCTCTGGTGACAAACGGCAGAAAGGAGGAGCGCAGATGAGTAAAAAGACGAAACATGTGCTGGTACTTATAGCGGTAAATGTGTTTTTCATCCTGGTATGCTTTTTCGTGCTGGTGCCGGTATTATATGCGTTTTCCGTGTCGCTGAATGCAGAGAACAGCCTGTTGGGATCTGACTTTTCCTTTTTGCCAAAGCATATGACCCTGCAGAATTATAAGGCGGTTTTTACCGAGAAACCGGTGCTTTTATGGCTGAAGAACAGTCTGATCCTGGCGGTGAGCACACTGGTGATCTCGCTGGGGACCGGAATCCCTGCAGCGTATGCTTTTTCCCGGAAACGATTTCCCGGCAGAAAGGCGATTTTGAAGCTGTTGATTTTACTTTATGCATTTCCGTCCCTTTTGTCCATGACGGCGCTGTATAAGCTGCTTAGTCCTATGGGGCTGATCAATACCAGGACGGGTCTGATCATTGTGTATACCGGTACGATGGCAGTGTTTGCACTATGGAATATGAAGGGGTATTTTGACACGATTCCGGTGGAGATCGAGGAGGCAGCCATGATCGACGGAGCCACACAGTTAGAACAGGTGACAAAGATTGTACTGCCGCTTGCTAAGCCTACTATTGCGGTAACGGCTATGATGGTTCTTGTCTATGTATGGAACGAGTATATTTTTGCCATCAATTTCATGACGGGATCCGATACTTATACGCTGGCGGCGGGATTATATTCGCTGCAGGCGACGGAGATGAGTGGAAGCTGGCCGATTTTCTCGGCAGCATCCCTGATCGTGTCTCTGCCGATCCTGATCGTATTTTTCGCATTGCAAAAGAACATGACAGAAGGTCTGACCTCCGGTGGAGTGAAGGGATAGACCGCAGAAAGAGGAAGTATGAATCGAAGTGCAGTATTACATATACCCATGTCCCAGTATGCCTATGGGACGGATGAAGAGCATATTGTGATCCGTCTGCGGGCAGGCAGAGGGGATCTGACAGAATGCAGGCTTCATTATGGAGACAGGGCATGCCGACTGACACCGGTGCTTTTTACAGAACAAAAGATGGCAGTGGTGGCGCAGACGGAAGAATTCGATTACTGGGAGACTACGCTGGAGCATCCCTATAAAAGACTTTGCTATTATTTCACATTGTCCGATGGCAGGGAAGATGTGTTGTACTACGGAGAACGATTCACGGATCATACCGTGGATGACCGCTCGGAATATTATCAGCTGCCGTTCAATCACCGCGCAGATATTGTTACACCTCCTGAATGGGCACAGGATACGATGATTTATAATATTTTTCCCGACAGCTTTGCCACTGAGTACCGGTATCTTTGCGGCAGAGGAGAGGAGAAGGAATGGGGCGGTGTGGCGACGAGGGGGAAGCTCGGCGGTACGATCCGTGGGATCTGCGAGAACGTGGAATACCTGAAGAACCTGGGCGTGAACGCTGTTTATATCAATCCGATCTTTGTCGCCGGAGAATATCATAAGTACGATCTGTTAGATTATTTTCACATTGATCCCTGCTTTGGAACCGATGATGATTTTCACCGGCTGATCGATGTGTTTCATGCGAACGGACTGAAAGTAATCATTGACGGTGTATTCAATCATTGCGGCTGGTATTTTTTCGCCTTTGATGATGTGGTGAAAAAAGGAGAACAGTCCGCTTACAGAGACTGGTTCTACGGACTAACCTATCCGGTAGTGCGACCGGAGGATCCGGAGGAATATCCGGGATACGAGTGCTTTGGCTATGAACGGATGATGCCGAAGTTAAATCTGGCAAATCCAGAGACTGCAGAATATTTCTGCAAAGTGGGGCGCTACTGGGTGGAAAAATTCCATATCGATGGGTGGCGGCTGGATGTGGCAAGTGAGATCAATGATGGCTTCTGGAGAAAATTCAGAGAGAGCGTAAAAAGTGTGGATCCCGACGCCATTCTCATCGGAGAAGTATGGGAGAGCGCGGCGCACTGGCTGGACGGAACCATGTTTGATTCTACGATGAATTATGATTTCCGTAAGCACTGCCGGAGATTTTTTGGGGAGCAGACGGCAGATGCCAGGGAGTTTGACAGCCGCATAACGGATATGCGTATGCGCTATCGTAAGCAGACGGTCTATGCACAGTTAAACCTTTTAGACAGCCATGATGTCAGCCGGTTCCGCTCGCTGTGCCAGGATGAAGAAAGCTTCCGCCTGGCGGTGATCTTTCAGATGACTTTCCCCGGAATGCCCTCTGTATTCTATGGGGATGAGGTGGGACTGACCGGTATCCTGGAGGAGGAATACAGACAGCCCATGCCCTGGGATACACTGGATGAGAGCAGTCCTTTGTTTTTGCTATATCAGAAGGCAATTGCTCTGCGCAAACGGGAACGAACGCTGCGAAGAGGAGAATATCGCACGTTACTGGCGGAACCGGACAGCAGAGTGTATGGCTATGAAAGATATCTGGAGGAAGAAGATGGCAGTAGAGAGAGTATCCGTATTTTCCTGAATATGGAAGAGGAAAACGTCCCCCTTCCTGAAGAACTGCTGGGCGGAGAGATTCTCTGGCAGGAAGGTCTTAAGGAAGGACAGCTGGCAGCAAAAGGATTTGCACTGATCAGGACAAGGGATTAAAATATTCTCAGAGAAAATCGCGCGAGGAGGGTGAACGATGGGAGCAACCATTAAAGATGTGGCAAAACTGGCGGGAACTTCTACGGCAACCGTATCGAAAGTGATGAACGGCTCCTATTCAATTTCGCAGGAGACGGCAGATAAAGTACGAAAAGCTATGGAGGAGCTGGATTATCATCCGAATCTGCGGGCGAAAAATTTCGCCAGGCAGTCTGCACGAACCATTATATTTGTGGCAGAGCTGGGGAAAGGAACCGGGTTTGCCAATCCACAGATGTTTGAGATCTTGTGTGGGTTGGAGGAAGTGCTGGCACAGAAGGACTATACGCTTGTAGTCAGGAATATAGCAGCGGGAGACTGTGCGGAATTTATCCGGAATGCAGCGGATACCAAGCAGGCAGACGGGTTTGTGATCCATGCGTCGGTGATCTCCCAGGCACTGGATGAACTGCTTTTTACTCATGAGATCCCGCATATTGTGATCGGCAATCCGAATTTTAACAGTCATTTCTGCTGGCTCGATATCGATAACCGGCTGGCGGGAGAACTGGCGGCGAAGCATCTGCTGGAGCGTGGCTGTCAGTCCGTGGCTTTTATCGGTGGCAAGCCGGAGGATCAGATCTCAGCGAGACGTCTTGACGGAGTCCTGACAGTGCTTAAAGAGCATGATGTGTTATTGCCTAGAGAATATGTGAAAAAGGGAGAATCCGTCTGTGACAGCGGTTACCGGATGACCATGCAGATCCTGGAGAATAGAAGACGTCCGGATGCGTTAGTGTGTGCAGATAATTATATCGCCTACGGTTGTGTGAATGCCCTGCACGACAGAGGAATCCTGATCCCGGAGGAGATAAAGGTGATTACCTTTGACGACTTCCCGTTTTCTCAGATACTGAAGCCCATGCTCTCTGTCGTCAACATCGACGTCTACGATATGGGGGTGCAGGCCGGAAAGTATATCCTGCAAAAAATAAAAAGACCGAATCTCTATGTGCAGTCCCATATCACATTCCCAACGTTGATCATCCGGGAATCTACCTGATGCATAAAAAAGGAGATGTACAAGCTTTTTTATGCTATAATGTAATGAGTCTCAGGAAAAAACAATTACGAAAGTGGGAACCTGCATGGAAAAATGGTATGTGGCTGCGAAAAAGGCAGATTTTGATAAATGGGCGAAGGAATTTCATATCAGTCCGGTGACGGCGAGGATCCTTAGAAACCGGGATCTGACGGAAGAGAGCCAGATCCAGAAGTTCCTCTATGGGAAATTGGAGGACTGCTATTCTCCCTGGCTGCTTAAGGATATGGACAGGGCAGTGGAGGAGATTCTGAAAGCGGTAAAGGAAGGTCTGCATATCCGGGTCATCGGAGATTACGATGTGGATGGTATCTGCTCGTCTTATATCCTGACCAAAGGGTTTCAGATGCTTGGCGCACAGGTGGATACGGCGATTCCCCACAGAATCCATGACGGATACGGACTGAATGAACATCTGATCGAAGAGGCGAAACGGGAAGGTGTCGGCATGATCGTCACCTGTGATAACGGAATTGCCGCGGCACCACAGATCGAGCTGGCAAATTCCCTGGGTATGCGTGTGATCGTTACGGATCATCATGAGGTTCCTTATATAGAAGAAAACGGGGAGCGGAAGGAACAGCTGCCCCCGGCACTGGCGGTGGTGGATCCCAAGCGCAGTGATTGTTCTTATCCATTTCAAGGCATCTGCGGCGGCGTTGTGGCACTGAAGGTGATCTGGGCAATCACGGAGAAGACCGGGAATCCGGGGCTTATAAATATTCAGGATGAACTGCTGGAATTCGCGGCACTTTCCACGGTATGCGATGTTATGGAGCTAAAGGATGAGAATCGCATTCTGGTAAAGGAAGGACTGAAACGGATCCAAAAAGGATATAACGAAGGACTGAAAGCGTTGATGGAAGTCAATGAAATCGCTCCGGACCGGCTGAGTGCATATCACCTGGGGTTCGTGCTGGGTCCCTGCCTAAATGCTACGGGCAGACTGGATACTGCGAAAAGGGCGCTGGAGCTTTTGCAGAGCTTTACCAGAGCAGATGCCATGACAGCGGCGAGAGAACTGAAAGACTTAAATGAAAGCCGCAAGAACCTGACAGTACAAGGGATCCAGCGAGCCGATACATATATTCAGGAACATCACATGACGGAGGATAAAGTCATGGTGATCTATCTGCCGGAGGTCCATGAGAGCATTGCCGGAATCATTGCCGGGAAAGTCAGGGAAAAATATCATCATCCGGTATTCATCCTGACCAAAGGAGAGGACGGTGTGAAGGGATCCGGCCGTTCTATCGAAGCTTACCATATGTATGATGCCATGACGCAGGTGAAACAGTTTTTTACCAAGTACGGTGGACATAAACTGGCAGCAGGTCTGTCCATGCGGGAGGAGGATATTGAACCTCTGCGGATTGCTCTCAATAAAAACTGTACGCTGACAGAAGATGATTTTATTCCCAGAGTACATATTGATGTGGCAATGCCCATGGGATATGCGGACGAAGCCCTGGCAGGAGAACTGGCGTTATTAGAACCTTTCGGAACCGGGAATCCGAAGCCCCTTTTTGCACAAAAGGATCTGCTCTTTCAGGCGGGATTTAAAATGGGTGCCAACAAGACCTGTGCCAGATTCCGGGTGAAGACACCGGAAGGTGCAATACAGACGGTGGTATTTTTCGGGGATCTGGAGAGGCTGGGAGCTTTCTTAAATGAAAAATATGGTATCGGAAGTGAAGAAGCACTTTATGCCGGAAGAGGAAGTTTTCCTCTTTCTGTGGTATATCAGGTAGGCCAAAATACCTATAAGGGTAGGACGGAAGTGCAGTTTGTCATGCAGAATTATTGCTGACATTTTTGTAACTGTTCAGAATCACATTCATATTTTTTTATTTTTTGAACACAAAATGGACACATTTTCTCTGTAATATGTATTTCAGATAGTTGATGAACTCACTATCTCCCCCCCTCATAAGAAACCGGAAAGCCTCAGGCATCATGCCTGAGGCTTTTTGGTGTTCGGTAGGACTTTTCAGAGTTTATAAAACCTCAAGATTCATTTTAGAATTAAATTAGAATTCATACACATTCTGTACACATTTCTTCTGTAATATGTATTTCAGATAGTTGATGAACTCACTATCTCCCCCCCCTCATAAGAAAATCGAAAAACCCCAGGTATAACAGCCTGGGGTTTTTCGATTCTCCGATAAGACTTGACGATAGACCGATATCCGTGGTTATAATGTAAGAATGATAATCCCACGATATGCGAATAGAGGGTAGAATTGTGAGAGTGCGCAGCACGGAACAATTCGTAGGCATCAAAGGCGGGACATCATAAAGATACGAATATAAAATTATAGAAAGAACAGAAATTACAAAATGAACAAAATGAAATCACAGATTCACGAATGGAAAGAAGCATTGAAAAACATCACATTAAAAAATTGTGCTATAACCTTATTGGGAAGTTTTATTCTGGCATTTGGATTATATCATGTACACTCCATCTCCGGTGTCACCGAGGGTGGTGTACTGGGAGCAACTCTGTTATTGGAGCACTGGACCGGCATCTCCCCGGCGGTCACCGGCGGCATCATGAATGTGTTGTGCTATGTGCTGGGATGGAAACTGCTGGGTAAGGAATTCATCGCTTATTCCGCACTGGCTACGGTGGGATTCTCCGGTACATATAAGATCTGCGAACAATTCCCGCACCTGTGGCCCGGACTGGCGGACATGCCCCTTGTGGCAGCCCTGGTGGGTGCACTGTTTGTTGGTGTGGGCGCCGGACTGTGCGTACGTATCGGAGGAGCACCCAGTGGAGACGATGCCCTGGCCATGAGCATTTCTCATGCCACCGGCTGGAAGATCCAGTGGGTGTACCTGCTATCGGACCTGATCGTGCTGGTCATGTCCTTGAGCTATATCCCGGTGAGACGGATCGGCTATTCCCTCTTCACCGTTCTGTTGTCCGGTCAGCTGATCGGGTTTGTACAGAACTTTAACCGCACACAGGAGACCGGTGCGGATTGTGTGACGGAAAACTGAGAAAATGGGGATCGAAAAATTATAGGTGGTACATTTGCGGAAAATAGAGTAAAATATACCGTAGTATGCAAAGATTTTCGGAATAACCATGGAATATCCGATATCGGTATAGAAAGGTGGACACCTGTATGAACAGAAAATTAACAGAACTTTTGGATAAACTGGAATATGAACAGGTATGCGGAAAAACGAAGCGGGAGATCACAGCTGTAGTCTATGACTCGCGCAAAGTTATTCCGGGATGCCTGTTCATTTGTATTAACGGAGCAAATTTTGACGGACATGATTTCGCCGCACAGGTGGCTGCACAGGGCGCCGGGGTGCTGGTGGTACAAAAGGACATAGAGCTTCCTGCGGATACGGATGTGACTGTGATCAAAGTAGCGGATACCCGATATGCCATGGCATTTATATCCGCAGCCTGGTTCGGCCATCCGGCAGAGAAACTGAAAGTTATCGGTATCACGGGCACCAAGGGCAAGACCACGACTACCTACCTGGTGAAATCCATTCTGGAGAATGCCGGATATAAAGTGGGACTGGTTGGAACCATCGAGGTGATCATCGGAAACGAACATATTCATGCAAACAATACCACACCGGAATCTTACTTGTTGCAGGAATATTTTGCCCGCATGGTGGATGCCGGACTGGATACGGTAGTTATGGAAGTATCCTCCCAGGCGCTGATGCTGCACCGCACCCAGGGATTTGTATTCGATTACGGTATTTTTACAAATCTGGAGTCGGATCATATCGGTCCGAATGAGCATGCAAGCTTTGAGGAATATCTGCACTGTAAGGGATTGTTGTTCAAACAGTGCAAGGTGGGAATCGTCAACGGTGACGATGAACACTGGCAGGCAGTGACGGAGGAACATACCTGTGCACTGGAGAGCTTCGGCATGGGAGAACACTGCATGCTGCGGGCCGAGAACCGGCAGCTGGTGCACAAGCCCGGAGAACTGGGAGTGACATTCCATGTGACCGGTCTGATGAATTTTGATGTGGAAGTACCCATGCCCGGCAAATTCAGTGTGTACAATGCGCTGGCAGCCATTGCCATCTGCCGTCATTTTAAGGTGGATGAGGAAGCTATCAAAAAGGCACTGTTACAGGCAAAAGTAAAGGGTCGTATCGAGATGATCAAGGTTTCTGACCAATTTACTCTGCTGATCGACTATGCCCATAACGCCATGGCACTGGAAAGCCTGCTAACCACCCTGCGGGAGTATGAACCCCACAGACTTGTCAGCCTGTTTGGCTGCGGCGGTAACCGCTCCAGACAGCGTCGTTTCGAGATGGGAGAGGTCAGCGGCAGGCTGGCGGATCTGACCATCATTACTTCCGACAATCCCCGGTTCGAGGAGCCGCAGGATATTATCAATGATATCAAGACCGGTATGGCGAAGACGGATGGAAAATATGTGGAGATCTGTGACCGCAAGGAAGCCATTACTTATGCCATCGAACACGGAGAACCCGGCGATATCATCGTGCTGGCGGGAAAAGGGCACGAAGACTACCAGGAGATCAAAGGCGTGAAGCATCCCATGGATGAACGGGATCTGATCCGGGATATCCTGGCGGAGGGACATATCCCCGGATCGGCAGCGGGTCAGGATTTATAAGACAGCCTTCCGGGACTCCGGTGAACAGAGAGGAAAACAGATTGCGTACGTTATATGCGGATATCATTGTAGATATCTCTCATGAAAAACTGGATAAAACATTTCAGTACCGGGTACCGGAGAGAATGCGGGACAGATTGGAGCCGGGAGCCTGCGTCATGATCCCTTTCGGCAATGGAAACCGTCTGATCAAAGGTTACGTGGTCGGTATAGGAGAAAAATGTCAGTTCGCCCCGGAGAAGATCAAGGAGATCGCAGGACTGCCGGAAAAAGAGACCGGTGTAGAAGACAAAATGATCGCACTGGCAGCCTGGATCCGTCGCAATTACGGTTGTACCATGATCCAGGCCCTGAAGACGGTACTGCCGGCGAAGCAGACTGTGAAGAAACTGGAGCACAGACAGCTGGTACGTCTGATGAATAGAGAGGAGATCCTGTCACTCTTAGGAGAATGCGAGCGCAAGAAACAGGTGGCGAAGGCCAGACTGTTAAAAGCTCTGTCGGAGCAGGAGAGCATTCCCTACGAATGGGTCACCGGGAAACTGGGCGTCAGCACCGCTACGGTAAACAGTATCGTAAAAGTGGGCGCGGCAAAATTAGTCAGTACCGAAAGCTACCGGAATCCGGTGAAAATGCAAGCCTTGGAGGCGGCGCACAATACACTTAGCTCGGAACAGCAGACCATCGTTACGGAAGTGCTTACGGATTTTGATGCCGGCAGGAGGCAGACCTATCTGATCCATGGTATCACCGGCAGCGGCAAAACGGAAGTGTATATGCAGCTCATCGGCGAGATGATAAAAAGAGGACGCCAGGCGATCGTGCTGATCCCGGAGATCGCTCTGACCTACCAGACACTGCTACGGTTCTATCAGAGATTCGGTGACCGGGTCAGTGTTATGAATTCCACATTGTCTCCCGGAGAAAAATATGATCAGTGCGAGCGTGCAAAAGCAGGCGAGATCGATGTGATCATAGGTCCGAGATCCGCACTTTTTACCCCATTCCCAAATCTGGGGCTGATCGTTATGGATGAGGAACAGGAGAACAGCTACAAAAGTGAGAGTACTCCCAAATACCATGCCAGAGAGACGGCAATGGAAGTGGCGAAGCTGTACGGAGCCAGTGTAGTGTTGGGATCGGCGACCCCTTCCTTAGAGGCGTATTACCGCGCCGGAAAGGGAGAATACAGGCTGTTCCATCTGACGAAACGCCTGACCGGCGGAGAACTGCCCACGGTACACACGGTGGATCTCAGGCAGGAACTGCAGGAGGGAAACCGTTCTATTTTCAGCAGAAAATTACAGGAACTGATGGCAGACCGGATCAGTAAGGGGCAGCAGACCATCCTGTTTTTAAACCGCAGAGGGTATGCGGGATTCGTATCCTGTCGTGCCTGCGGCGAAGTCATGAAATGTCCCCACTGCGATGTCTCCCTCTCGGAACATAAAGGGGGAAGGCTGATCTGCCATTATTGCGGCTATATGCAGCCCATGCCAAAGCTATGCCCGAAGTGCGGATCGAAATATATTCTGGGATTCAAAGCAGGTACCCAGCAGATCGAAGATAAATTGAAAGAATTGTATCCGGGGGTGCGGACACTACGGATGGATGCGGATACTACCCGGACGAAGGATAGCTATGAGAAAATATTGTCTGCTTTCGCGAACGGTGAGGCGGATGTGTTGATCGGCACCCAGATGATCGTGAAGGGACATGATTTCCCGAAGGTGACCCTGGTGGGGATCCTGGCGGCAGATCTGTCCTTAAACGCCTCGGATTACCGTGCCGGAGAGCGGACATTCCAGCTGCTGACCCAGGCAGTGGGCAGAGCAGGCAGAGGGGTGCTTCCGGGAGAGGCGGTGATCCAGACTTATCAGCCGGATCATTATGCCATTACCTGCGCTGCAGCCCAGGATTATAAGAGCTTTTATGAGGAAGAGATCCTGTACAGAGAGCTGTCGGGATATCCTCCGGCGGCACATATGCTGGCGGTGCAGATCTATGGCAAAGAGGAAGAAAACGTAAAACAACTTGCCCAGAGGCTGGCAGATGTGGTAAAGTCTAATATGGACTTTTTGCAGATATTGGGACCAACCCCGGCAAATATCAGCAAAATCAACGATATTTACCGGTATGTGTTCTATGCGAAGCATGCGGAGTATGATACGCTGGTGGCGGTAAAAGACTGTGTGGAGGAGACTTTGAGACAGTGGCAGCCAAGACAGCTGAGTATACAATTCGACTTTGACCCGGTAAACGTGTTATAGGAGGTAATAACTGTGGCAATCAGAAATATTCGTGAATATGGAGATGAGGTACTGAAAAAGACCTGTAAGGAAGTCAAGGAGATGACTCCCCGGACGAAGGAATTGATCGAGGATATGTTAGAGACTATGTATGACGCCAACGGCGTAGGACTGGCTGCTCCCCAGGTGGGCATACTTAAGAGAATTGTGGTGATCGACACCACCGGAGAGGATCCGTATATTCTTATCAATCCCCGGATCGTGGAGAGCAGCGGAGAGCAGACCGGACAGGAAGGGTGCCTGAGTGTTCCCGGGAAGTTCGGTATTGTGACCAGACCCAATTATGTAAAAGCGGTAGCTTTGGATGTCAATATGAAACCCATCGAAGTAGAGGGTACGGAATTATTGGCAAGAGCCATCTGCCACGAACTGGATCACCTGGATGGACATCTCTATGTGGAGAAGGCGGAAGGTCCTCTGCAGGACATGACCTATGAGGATGAGGAAGAAGAATAAGTATTCCGGGAAGGAGATAAGCTATGCAGATCGTATTTATGGGAACCCCTGATTTCGCAGTGGGAGCTCTGGAGGCTTTGATCGCACAGGGACATGAGATTACTGCAGTGGTGACCCAGCCGGACAAGGCAAAGGGAAGAAGCGGACAGTTACAGTTTCCGCCGGTGAAGGAATGTGCTGTAAAACACGGCATCCCGGTATTCCAGCCCCGCAGGATCAAGACTCCCGAGGCTATTGGAGAATTGAAAAAATATCCCGCAGATGTCTATATTGTGGCAGCCTTCGGACAGATCCTGTCTCAGGAGATCCTGGATCTGCCGAAGTACGGATGCCTGAATATCCACGCATCCCTGCTTCCGAAATACCGTGGTGCATCTCCGATCCAGAGAGTGATCATCGACGGAGAGACACAGACCGGTGTGACCATCATGCAGATGAATGCAGGACTGGACACCGGAGATATGTTGTATCAGAAGAAGATTCCCATTACTTCGGAAGATACTTTTGAAACATTGCACGACAAGCTTATGGTGCTCGGCGGAGAAGCGATCACCGAGGCATTGCCTCTCTTAGAAGCAGGAAAGCTGACTCCGGAGAAACAGGACGATGCGAAGACCTGCTATGCGGCACTGATCACCAAAGAAATGGGCAGACTGGACTTCACCAAAACGGCAGCCGAACTGGACAGACTGATCAGAGGACTGACACCCTGGCCCAGTGCCTACACATTTTATCGCGGAAAACAGTTAAAGATCTGGAAGGCGATTCCCATGGTGACGGCTCACACAGAAACCCCGGGAACGATCCTTACGGTAAATAAAGACTCATTTGAGGTGGCAGCGTCGGAAGGCGCGCTGAAGGTCATGGAATTGCAGCTGGAAGGCAAAAAGCGTATGACGGCCCATGATTTCCTGTTAGGCGTGAAGGTGCAGCCGGGAGAACTCCTGGGAGAGTGATAAACAATCCAGGCAATAAGAAAGGAGACTTTGCTATGTACGGTGGTTATTATGGATATGGTTATTATTTTGACCCCACGTATTTTCTGGTATTGATCGGACTGATGTTATGCCTTGGGGCCAGTGCACTGGTGAACTCCACCATGCGCAAATACAGTAAGGTCCGGAATATGAGAGGAATTACGGGAGCGGAAGCTGCCCGGAATATTCTCAATAGAGAAGGCTTGTATAACGTACAGATCGAGTGCCTGAACGCAAACGACGGCGACCATTACGATCCCCGGACGGATACCGTAAGACTGTCATATAAGAATTATAACGGAACCTCAGTCACCGCAGTCAGTGTCGCAGCCCATGAGTGCGGACATGCGATCCAGCATGCCCACGGCTATGTGCCTATGAGTATTCGTGCAGCACTGGTACCTGTGGTGAACATCGGAAGCAACTTAAGTATTCCCCTGATTTTCTTAGGAGTATTGCTCAGCTGGAACCAGACATTGATCCAGCTGGGAATCTGGGCATTTGCCCTGACCGTGATCTTCCAGCTGGTGACACTTCCCGTGGAATTCAATGCCTCCCGCAGAGCAATTGTGAAGGTAGAGGAATACGGACTGTTAGGTAATGAAGAAGTAAGCGGTGGTAAAAAGGTGCTGACAGCGGCAGCCCTTACCTATGTAGCGGGAGCAGTATCCTCCGCATTACAGCTGCTTCGTCTGATCCTGCTGTATGGCGGTAACCGCAGAAGGAGAGACTAAGCATGGGGAAGCCTGCAACTACCGATACAAGAGAGATTATTGTGGAGATCCTGCTGGACCTGGAAAAGGGGCAGGATTTTTCCCATAAATTAATAAAAGCAGTGCTGGATAAATACGATTACCTGGATCCCAGAGATAAGGCATTTATCAAGAGAGTTACGGAAGGTACTATAGAGAGACAGCTGGAGCTGGATTATTATCTGAACCGGTTCTCTTCGGTTCCGGTCCGTAAGATGAAGCCGCTGATCCGTTGTCTGCTCCGCATGAGTACCTATCAGATCCTGTATATGGATGCAGTGCCGGACAGTGCGGTATGTAATGAAGCCTGCAAGCTGGCGGCAAAGCGCGGCTTCCGTACTCTGAAGGGGTTCGTCAATGCCGTCCTGCGAAGTATTGCCCGCAGCAAGGACAATATGCCCATGCCGGATCCTGCGGATCCCGTGAAATATTTCAGCGTAAAATATTCTATGCCGGAATGGATTGTTAATCTGTGGCTTCCGGTATACGGCATGGAGGGAACGGAAACACTTCTCAGGGGACTGCTTAAGATTCATCCGGTATCTCTGCGTTTTTGCCTGGAATTGTCGGAAGCGGAACGTGAGGAGCTTAAGAAACAGATAGAGGCTATAGGGGTTCGCTTAAGTGCACATAAGGAACTTCCCTATGTATACCTTGCGGAAAATCTGGAAAATGTCAGCGAACTGCCCGGATTTGCCGAAGGAAAATTCACGGTACAGGATGCGTCTTCTGCCCTGGCGGTAAAAGCAGCAAAAATAAATCCGGGAAACTTTGTTATGGATCTGTGTGCGGCACCGGGAGGTAAGACGATCCTGGCGGCAGAATATACGAAAGAGGCGGGACATGTGTTATCCCGCGATGTGTCGGAATATAAGACAGATTTGATACATGAGAATCTGGAGCGCATGCACCGCACCAATGTGGAAGTGGAAGTGCATGATGCCACAGTTTATGACGCAGAGAGGGAAGCGTCTGCGGATGTGGTGCTGATGGATGTCCCTTGCTCGGGCTTAGGTGTTATGGGCAAAAAGAGAGACATTAAATATCATGTGACACCGGAGAGCCTTAAGTCTATCCAGGAACTGCAGAGGCAGATTGTGGAAGCCGGATGGCGGTATGTGAAGCCGGGCGGCGTGCTGTTGTACAGCACCTGCACGATCAACAGAGAAGAGAATCAGAACATGGCAGCCTGGATCACGGAACAGTTTCCGTTCGTTTTAGAGGAGGAGAGACAACTTCTGCCGGGAACGGATGAGACCGACGGATTCTACTTTGCAAGGCTGCGCAGAAGAACGTGAGATATAAGACATGGATAATAAAAAAGATATCAAATCCCTGAACCTGGAGGAACTGAAGGTCGAACTGGAGAGTATGGGAGAGAAAGCTTTCCGGGCAAAACAGATGTATGAGTGGATGCATGTGAAGTTAGCGCGAAGCTTTGACGAGATGACCAGTCTCTCCGCAAAATTCAGGGAACAATGCAAGGAAAAATATGAATATACCTGTGTAAAGCCTGTCAGAATACAGGAGTCGAAGCTCGACGGTACAAAAAAGTTTTTATTTGAACTGTCTGACGGCAATGTGGTGGAAAGCGTGTGGATGCAGTACAAACACGGCAACAGTGTCTGTATTTCTTCCCAGGTGGGATGCCGTATGGGCTGCAGATTCTGTGCGTCCACCCTGGATGGACTGGAGCGGAACCTGACACCTTCGGAGATGTTAGATCAGATCTATGCCATCACGAGACTGACGCAGGAGCGGGTCTCCAATGTGGTAGTCATGGGCACCGGAGAACCCATGGACAATTATGATAATATTTTAAAATTTCTCCATCTGTTAACAGATGAGAATGGATTGCATATCAGCCAGAGAAATGTGACGGTATCTACCTGCGGCATCGTGCCCCGGATCAGACAGCTGGCAGAGGAAAAACTGCAGATCACACTGGCATTGTCCCTGCATGCCACGACCGATGAGAAGCGAAGAAAACTGATGCCCATCGCCAATCGGTATTCCATCGATGAACTGATGGATGCCTGCCGGTACTATTTTGAACAGACCGGGCGGCGGATCACTTTTGAGTACAGTCTGGTAGGCGGTGTGAATGATACAAAAGAGGATGCCGAAGAACTGATCGCCCTGGCGAAGCCTTTGTGCTGTCACGTCAATCTGATTCCGGTGAATCCTATTAAAGAGCGGGATTATGTGCAGTCGGACATGAAGCACATTCAGGCATTTAAAAATAAACTTGAAAGTAAAAAGATACATGTTACAATTAGAAGGGAAATGGGCCGGGATATCGATGGTGCCTGCGGACAGTTAAGACGCCGTCATGTGCAGGAGACACAGAACCCGGACGGACTCTCACAGGAGGAAGTTTGACGTGCTCAAGACGTTTTCCATAACCGATATCGGAAGGAAAAGAAATATCAATCAGGATTATATCTATACCTCGGAAGAGCCGGTGGGCAACCTGCCCAACGTGTTTATCGTAGCAGATGGTATGGGTGGACATAATGCGGGAGATTATGCGTCGAAGGTGACGGTGGAGACCATGATCCATGAGATGGAGAATTCTTTCGAGAAGAATCCGTCACTGATCTTCCGCAAGGCGATCGAGGAAGCCAATACGGTGATCCGGAAGCGTGCCAGTGAGGATAAGAAGCTGGAAGGAATGGGTACGACCGTAGTGGCGGCATCCTGCATGGGCAGATTTTTGCAGGTGGCCAATGTGGGTGACAGCAGACTCTATGTGGTGGGCAGCAAGATCCGTCAGATCACAAGAGACCATTCTTATGTAGAGGAAATGGTGCGCATCGGAGAACTGGACCGTGAGGACGCCAGGAATCATCCTAAGAAAAATATTATTACCAGGGCAGTGGGAGCGGAAGATCACGTGGAACCGGATTTTTTTACCGTGGAACTGCAGGAGGGTGACATCGTCTTAATGTGTACGGACGGGTTGACCAATATGCTGGAGGATGAAGAGATCCGTATGATTATCAGCGGAGCAAGAGATCTCGTGGAACAGGCACAGCACCTGGTAGAAGCAGCCAATGCCAACGGCGGAAAAGACAACATCAGTGTGATATTGATCGAGCCGTGTGCATAAGACAGATAATATTCAATATGCTTAGTTATTTAGGTTTTTGGAATGGAGAGCAGGAATGATCAAGATAGGAATGATGATCGGCGATCGCTACGAGATCCTGGAGAAGATCGGAACCGGCGGTATGTCAGATGTCTATAAAGCAAAATGTCATAAGCTGAATCGCTATGTGGCAATCAAGGTATTGAAACAGGAATTTAGTGAGAACGCTAATTTTGTCTCTAAATTCCGCATTGAGGCACAGGCGGCAGCGGGACTGATGCATCCCAATATCGTAAATGTCTATGATGTAGGAGAAGAGAACGGAATCTACTATATCGTAATGGAACTGGTAGAAGGCATCACCCTCAAAAAATACATTGAAAAAAAGGCGCGTCTGTCTTACAAGGAAGCGGTAAGTATTGCTATCCAGGTAAGCATGGGAATTCAGGCTGCGCATAATAATCATATTATTCATCGGGATATCAAACCGCAGAATATCATTATCTCCAAAGACGGTAAAGTAAAGGTGACGGACTTCGGTATCGCCAAGGCAGCTACCAGTAACACCATTACCTCCAATGTCATGGGAAGTGTCCACTATACTTCTCCGGAGCAAGCCAGAGGTGGCTACAGCGATGAGAAGAGCGATATTTATTCTTTGGGAATTACGATGTTCGAGATGCTGACCGGCAGAGTACCCTTTAACGGGGAGACCACAGTAGCGATTGCCATCAAGCATATTCAGGAGGAGATGCCTTCTCCCAAGGAATATGTACCGGAGATCCCTTCCAGTGTGGCAAACATCGTATTGAAGTGCTGTCAGAAGTCCCCGGACCGCAGATACCAGAATATGGCGGAGCTGATCGCAGACCTGAAGCAGTCTCTGATCAATCCGGATGAGGATTTCGTGGTGAACCATGACCCGGATATGGAGGGTGGCACACGGATGCTCTCCGATGAGGATATGGCACAGATCAAGAGAAAGACACCTTATCCCGCAAACCGTGAATATGAGGAACCGGACCACGATGAGACCATGCGCCTGCGCTCCGATACAGAAGCAATGTACGAGAATGAAGAAGAGGGAGAAGGCGAAGACGATTACGATTACGATCCCAAGATGGAGAAAGTGACCACGGTTCTGGCAATCGTTGCCGGTATCGTGATCTGTATCATCCTGATCGTATTGGCGGTGAAGATCTTCGGCGGGAAAAAGGACGAAGGCAATAAGCCTTCCGGCCCGATCATCACTACGGAGGAAACCAAGGAAGAGGCAGAGAAAGTCACCATGCCGGATGTGAAGGGCATGAATGTGGATGATGCGAGAAATACACTGACCGGACTGGGAATTCTGACGGAAGTCGCATATGAGGAATCTGATTCCGTGGCAGAAGGTGTGGTGATCAGTACCGACGTCAGCGTGGGTGCCCAGATTGAAAAAGGCAGCACGGTAACACTTACGGCAAGTGCCGGAACCCAGGGCGTAGAAGTTCCGAATGTGGTGGAGCTTACCTTTGATGAGGCGAATACACAGCTGGTAAGCAAGGGATTTCTGGTCAATAAGACAGAGGGCTATTCCGATACCATAGAAGCAGGACGCGTGATCTCCCAGACCCCCGCAGAGGGTAATAAGGCACCGAAGGGCAGTGTGATCACCGTTACTGTAAGCCTGGGCAAGGAAGATACGAAGATCCGTGTGCCGAACCTGATCGGACTGTCAGAGCAGGATGGTACGGTGGAAGCAATCGAAGCCGGACTGACGGTAGGCAGTGTGACCTATATTTACAGTGACGAAGTGGGAGAGGGTATGATCTGCTATCAGAGCTATTCCCATGGATCCTATGTGGATCAGGGAACCTCCATTGATATTAAGGTGAGTCAGGGCGCACAGAAAGTAACCTATAAGTGCAATGTCAGCATTGTGGCACCGACGACTTCCGAGGCACCCAAATATGTATCGGGAATGGAAGTCGGCATCACTCTGGTGGCGGATGACGGCACAGTGCTGATGGATACGAAGGTTACCACATTCCCGGTATCGACCAACATCAACGGCATCGCTTCCTCCGGCGGTACACTTACCATGACTTATCAGGTGACAACGGAGGGAACCACTACAACGGATACAGATGGCAATACCATTAATGTCCCCGGCACCACGGAGAACCAGTCCTTTACCAGAAGAGTGGAATTCGTGAAGGAATAAGACAAAGGCAGGAACTATGAAGGGCAAGATTATAAAAGGAATTGCCGGATTCTATTATGTCCATGTAGAGGATGCTCTGCATAGTGCGGACGGAATCTATGAATGCAAGGCAAAAGGTGTCTTCCGTAAGGACCACAGGAAACCATTGGTCGGGGACGATGTGGAGATGGAAGTCATAGATGAAGCACAGAAAAAGGGAAATATCACAGAACTGCTTCCCAGGCACAGCGAACTGATCCGTCCGGCGGTTGCCAATGTGGATCAGGCACTGGTGATTTTTGCCATCTGTAAGCCACAGCCCAATTTTAACCTGCTGGATCGTTTCCTGATTATGATGCAGCAGCAGGACATTCCCTGCATCATCTGCTTTAACAAACAGGACATTGACACAGAGGGGAAAAAAGAGGATTATCGTTCCATCTATGAACAGGCGGGATTTCAGACCATTACTGTCAGTGCCAGGGAAAAGGAAGGCATCGACAGATTAAAAGACCTGCTTCGGGGCAAGACCACCACGGTGGCGGGGCCCAGCGGTGTCGGCAAGTCTTCACTGGTCAACTGCTTACAGTCGGGGATCGTGATGGAGACCGGTTCCATCAGTGAGAAGATCGAGCGTGGAAAACATACCACCAGGCATTCCGAACTGATCTCCATTGCACCGGATACTTACATTCTGGATACTCCGGGGTTCAGCTCCCTGGGACTGTTCGGACTGGAAAAAGAGCAGCTGGCGGGATTTTATCCCGAATTTGTTCCTTTTGAAAAATATTGCAGATTCGGAGGATGTTCTCATATCTCAGAACCGGTCTGCGGCGTGAAAGATGCCGTGGCGGAAGGGGAGATTTCGCAGACACGTTACGAGAATTATTGTCTGCTCTATGAGGAACTGAAAAGTCAGAGAAAATATTAATTATGAGTGAAGTGCAGAATCATCTTGGGGAAAAATTTAAAGAGACCATTGCCGAAGCTATGAAGACCGGAGATTTCCGGGCACTGAATACATTAGTAACCGATACGGTCACCGATGCTTTGCGGGAAGCGGATTTTCAGGCGAATCTATCCAGGGAAGCCACGGAAAAAAAGGTCTGGAATTCCCAGCGCAACTGGCAGGATAAAAAGCGGGAAGAAGAGAAGTCTATAGAGCAGATCCAGACGGAGCGCGAAGAACGGGAAAGACAGCGGGAAGAACACCGCAGACAAAACGAAGAATGGCACAGACAGCGAATAGAACGGGAAAAACAATGGGAAGAGCAGCGTAAGGCACAGGCGGCGCAGAACCGTGCCAGAAATCAGGCAGGAGTCGGGACACCCAGGCAAGCTACGGCTTCCGAGATGACTTCTTTGGTAAAAATGGAGAAAAAGGGAAGCGTGTCCGGAACTTTGTGCACCGTGTTCGGCGGCATCGGACTTGGTTTTTCCGGGCTGGGACTTTTGGTACAGCTTCTCCTGGCAGCTTTTAGTGCAGCAAGCTTAAGTGCGGCAATTCTTCCGGGAGTACTTTCTCTGGTATTTTTGGAGATGATCTCCTATGGTAACGGACAGCGCAGAAGATTACAACGTGCGGAGAAATATCTGGAACTGTGCGGTACCAAGATGTACGGTGTGATCACGGAGATGGCGCGTTATACCGGCAAAAGCGTCCGATATGTAAAAAAAGATCTGCGTAAAATGTTAAAAGCCGGAATGTTCCCTAACGGTCATCTGGATGATAAAGAAACCTGTTTTATGTTAAATGATGTGATCTATCATCAATATCTGGAGACAGAAAAGGCTTATCTGGAACAGAAAAACTTAGAGGAGCAGGCAAAACAGATGCCGGATACAGGAACAGCACAGGACGCTGCACAGACGGAGAGAGAACAGGAACTCCACAGTATGGTAGCAGAGGGGATGGAATGCATCAGACATCTTCGGGACCTGAACGACCGGATCGAAGAGGAGGCAATCTCCGAGAAGCTGTACCGTCTGGAGAATCTGTTAAAGGAGATCTTCGACAGAGTGCAGGAGCACCCGGAGCAGATGCATAGAATGCATAAATTAATGGATTATTATCTGCCCACTACTTTAAAGCTGGTGGAGCAGTATGCGGAATTTGACGAGGTCAGCAGTCCCGGAGAGGACATTCTCGATGCCAAGAAAGAGATCGGGAAGACACTGGACATGATCAATCAGGCATTTGTGACATTGTTAAACAATCTGTTTCAGGATGCAGCCTTTGACGCAGCGGCTGATGCGCAGGTATTACAGACCATGCTGGCAAAGGAAGGCCTGACGGAATCTGATTTTGTAATGGAAAAACAGTAAATTGAAATTTGATTCGCGATTCCTCCGACGAAAGGAATCGTCTGCGGAAGGGAGATTAGTATGAACATGGATTTAGACGCAGCAACAAAAGAAGCACCGACTCTTACACTGGATCCTTTTGCGGAGGCAAAGGCAGAGATCGTGGAGAAGAAGCCGGAGGAGTTAGTGGAAGAGCAGGCGGTTCCTGAGATGGAACTGACACCGGAGGAGCAGAAGCAGGTGGATGATTTCGCAGCACAGATCGACCTGACCAATACCCAGGCGGTGTTACAGTACGGAGCCGGAAGCCAGAAGAAGATCGCAGATTTCTCAGAGACGGCGCTTAATAATGTCCGGACCAAGGATATGGGAGAAGTTGGAACTCTGTTAACCGATGTGGTGGCACAGCTAAAGGACTTCGACACCGAGGAAGATAAGGGATTTTTCGGACTGTTCAAAAAAAGCGGAGACAAGCTGAGCAATCTAAAAGCAAAGTATGATAAGGCAGAAGTCAATATCACAAAGATCTGTGATGCCATGGAGAGTCATCAGGTAGTGCTGTTAAAGGATGTGGCTGTGTTGGACAAGCTATACCAGCTGAACCTGAATTACTTCAAGGAACTGTCCATGTATATCCTGGCAGGCAAAAAGAAGCTGGCGCAGGCAAAAAGTGTGGAGCTTCCGGAACTTTTAGAGAAGGCACAGAAGAGCGGACTGCCGGAGGACACGCAGGCAGCGAAAGATTTCGCGGCAATGTGTGAGCGGTTTGAGAAGAAGATCTATGATCTGGAGCTGACCAGAGCCATTTCCCTGCAGATGGCACCCCAGATCCGTCTGATCCAGTCCAATGATATCGCCATGTCCGAGAAGATCCAGTCGACGTTAGTGAATACGATCCCCCTGTGGAAGAGTCAGATGGTCATTGCCATCGGTCTGGATCATGCCACCGATGCCGCCAAGGCACAGCGTGCCGTATCGGATATGACCAATGAACTGCTGAAGAAGAACGCGGAAGCACTGAAGGTGGCGTCTGTGGAGACAGCGAAGGAATCCGAGCGGGGAATTGTGGATATAGAGACACTTAAGAGTACGAATCAGACACTGATGACGACATTGGATGAGGTCATGAAGATCCAGGAAGAGGGACGTGCGAGAAGACAGAGCGCAGAGGAAGATTTACAGCGCATTGAGAATGAAATGAGAGATAAATTACTGGAGATGAGTAAAGCATCCCATACATGATTTTTACATAAATTTAAGATGCTTAATGCTTGACGAAAATCATGTCGGAAATTAGAATAAAACGTATGGTATATATAAAATGGAAGGAGTAAATACAAATGAAGAAATTAGAAGAAATGCTTAAGAACAGATCGATTAAGAACAAACTGTCTCTTGTATTTCGAATCATGGATGTGTTATATATCGTGATCGCATTTGTGGCATTTGGGGCAATGTTGCAGACAAAAAATTACGTGGGGATCGTAATTGTACTGGTGTTGGCAGTGATAAGTATTTTGTTTACAGTATCTATCTCCAGAATGCTGACCAAAGCATTGGTAGAGCCAATTGAAAGCCTGGTAGTGGCATCTGAGAAGATCGCATCCGGTGATTTCGAGATCGGTACTCCTTATGAATCCGAGGATGAACTGGGGCGCTTATCCGACAGCTTCGAGACAGCAGCCGGAATCCTTAAAAAAGTGGTATCTGATCTGTACGATATCGTAGAGCATTTTTCCGAAGGTAATTTCGATGTGCACAGCAGTTGTCCTGATGCTTATGTAGGACAGCTTCACAGTGTACTGGATGAATTGAATGAGATGGTTAACAAGATCAGTGAGACCATGCATGGTATTCAGGGATCTTCCGAGCAGGTATCTGCCGGCAGTAACCAGCTGGCTGTCAGCGCACAGGATATCGCAGAAGGTGCTACCAATCAGGCAGCAGCCGTAGAAGAACTGGTGGCTACCGTAGACGAAGTAACCAGTCAGGTACTGGAGAATACCAAGTCTACCGACATTGTACATGACAAGGCGAAAAAGGTAGGTATCGAGGCAGCCAACAGCCAGAAGAAGATGGATGAGCTGGTAGATGCCATGAAGAAGATCAACGCAACGACCCAGAACATTGAAAAGATCATCGCGGATATTGAGAATATCGCATCCCAAACCAATCTACTGTCCTTAAATGCTTCCATCGAGGCAGCCCGTGCCGGAGAGGCAGGAAGAGGCTTCGCAGTCGTGGCAGATCAGATCAGACAGCTGGCAGAAGAGAGTGCTAATTCTGCAGTAGAGTCCAAGAAGCTGATCGAAGAGTCCATGAATGAAGTAGAGGTGGGTAATAAGGTCACTAAGGAGACCAATGATGCTATGCAGGAGGTTATGGCTGAGCTGGATCAGATCATCCAGGAGGTTTCCAATATCCGTACTGCGTCTGACAAACAGGCGGTTTCCGTTAAAAATATCAAAAAGGGTGTGGAAGACATTAATGATGTTATCCAGTCTAACTCTGCAGCAGCTGAAGAGACTTCCGCTACCAGCGAGGAGCTTTCCGCATCTGCAACGACTCTGAACGAGCTGTTAGAGCATTTCAAACTGCGCGGCTGATCAGAGGATGTGTTCTGAAATAAGCGGAATAAGGAAGAGAGAACAGAAGAACCATAGCTGTAAGTTCACAGCTGTGGTTCTTTTCATATCGGAGGAGTAAAAGACAAATGCTTCACAGAAAACAATACAGAGTGGCAGCGGGAGTAACCATTATGGCGCTGGCGCTTACCCTGACTGCCTGTGGAACACAGGAAAATACCGGGAGTACGGAAAGCGTGAAGAGCACAGAAAGCGTGGAGAGCACAGAAACCGTGGAGAACACAGAAACCGTGGAGAGCACAGAGACCATAGAGAATGCAGAAATTATAGAAGCTATGGTTTCGGAGAGTGTGGCACCACAGGGAACGGCAAATGTCACACCACAGATGCAACCGGTGGAATACACCAACTTGCAGCAGATCACCCTGGATTCCACATGGGAATATGCGGATCATTCTAAGATCAATACCGGAGCAGCAGTGCTGTACCTGGCGTCGGAGGAATCCGGACGCAAAGGCATCGTCATCGGTGTCAATGCCGGACACGGGACGGCGGGCGGCGCGAAGGTGAAGACGCTGTGCCATCCGGATGGCTCGGCGAAGGTCACCGGTGGCAGCACGGCGGCGGGAGCTACGGAGGCTGCTGCAGTCTCCGGGGGCATGACATTTCAGGACGGCACACCGGAGCGGGAGGTGACATTACGTATGGCACAGATCCTGCGGGATAAGCTGTTATCTTCCGGTTATGATGTGCTGATGCTCAGGGACAGTGAGGATGTGCAGTTAGACAATGTGGCGCGGACTGTGATCTGCAACAATGTCGCGGACTGCCATATTGCACTGCACTGGGACAGCGGTGACGGCAAAAATTACGACAAGGGATGCTTCTACATCTCGGTGCCGGAAGCACTGAAAACCATGGAGCCGGTAGCGTCGCACTGGCAGCAGCACGATACCTTGGGAACGGATCTGGTGGAGGGACTGCGGGAGCAGGGCACTATGATTTATGGGAAAGGAAATATGAGTATTGATCTGACATAGACTTCTTATAGTACGATTCCATCTGTGGATATGGAACTGGGAAACGCATATTCGGATCACAGTGATGTGGTATTGGAACAATTGGCCACAGGGCTTCTTGCCGGAATCAATACTTACTTTGAACAGTAGGGACTTTGCAAAGAGTGTGAGGTATGCTATAATACTATTTTAGATTCGTTTGCCTCTGCACGGAGGCGGATGGACTTATGAGCGAAATACAGAATAGAAAATACAAGAAAGGCAGACCCTTTTGGTGGGTCTGAACGGTAAATAAATCATGAAGCTGGGTATCGTAGGTCTTCCCAACGTAGGAAAGAGTACACTTTTCAATTCCTTGACCAAGGCGGGAGCGGAATCCGCTAACTATCCTTTCTGTACCATCGACCCCAATGTGGGTGTGGTAACAGTTCCGGATGACAGATTAAAGGCACTGGGAGAGATGTATCATTCCAAGAAAGTAACTCCCGCTGTGATTGAGTTCGTAGATATTGCAGGTCTGGTAAAGGGTGCTTCCAAGGGGGAGGGACTGGGAAACCAGTTCTTAAGCAACATCCGTGAGGTGGATGCCATCGTCCATGTGGTAAGATGTTTCGAGGATCCCAATGTCATTCATGTAGACGGCAGTGTAAATCCTTTACGTGATATTGAGACCATTAACTTAGAACTGATCTTCGCGGATCTGGAAGTGCTGGAGAGAAGACTGTCCAAGGTAGTCAAGGCTGCCAGAATGGACAAAACCTATGCCAAGGAGCTGGCGCTGCTTGAGCGTATCAAGGAGCATCTGGAGAGCGGCAAGATGGCGAAGAGCCTGGAAGTCACCGATGAGGACGAACTGGCTCTGTTAAAAGAATACAATCTGCTGACCTACAAGCCTGTAATCTATGCGGCAAATGTATCCGAGGATGATCTGGCAGACGACGGCGCATCCAACGAGATGGTAGCGAAGGTGCGAGAGTTCGCTGCAAGCGAGAACAGCGAAGTATTCGTCATCTGTGCACAGATTGAGGAAGAGATCTCCGAACTGGATGATGACGAGAAGGCAATGTTCCTGGATGATCTGGGATTAAAGGAATCCGGTCTGGAGAAGCTGATCAAGGCAAGCTATCATATCTTAGGGCTGATGAGCTTCCTGACCGCAGGTGAGGATGAGACCAGAGCATGGACCATCAAGATCGGTACCAAGGCGCCTCAGGCCGCCGGTAAGATCCACTCCGATTTCGAGAGAGGTTTCATCAAGGCAGAGGTTGTGAATTACAAGGATCTTTTAGAGCAGGGTTCTCTGGCAGCTGCCCGTGAGAAAGGTCTGGTCGGCATGGAAGGCAAGGACTATGTCGTACAGGACGGCGATGTGATCCTGTTTAGATTCAACGTGTAATACTAAGATCCGCAATAGACAGATTACGAGACTGCTTGCAGGCAGAGTATTCTGTCTATTAGCGAATGTCTATTCCGGATTTGAGAGCGCAAAGCGCGAAGAAGCTGGATAGTACTAAGAAAGGATATAAATATTATGATGAATGCAGGAGATATTGCATTTCCCCATTTAGGCATTTACCTGGAAAATGTTCCCAGAAGCTTTACCGTATTCGGTTTCGAGATTGCTTTTTACGGTCTGATCATCGGCATCGGTGTACTGGCGGGTATCCTGATGGCGGTGCATGAAGCGAAGGTGAGCGGAGAGAATCCGGATACTATTTGGGATTTCGCTATTTATGCCGTGATCTTTTCAGTGATCGGTGCCAGAATTTATTACGTGGTATTTGCCTGGGATTATTACAAGGACAATCTGTTGAGTATCTTCAATACCCGTAACGGTGGTATGGCGATCTACGGTGGTGTGATCGGAGCTTTCCTGACTCTGTTTATTTACTGCAAGATCAAGAAGATCAGCCCTTTCCGGCTGGGAGATCTGTGTGTACCGGGACTGATCTTAGGACAGGTTATCGGCCGCTGGGGCAATTTCATGAACCGTGAAGTGTTCGGAGAATATACGGATAATTTCCTGGCTATGCGGCTCCCTATCGAAGCGGTGCGCAGCCGTGATATTTCCGAGAATGTAGCGGCACATATTATTGAGGGAACGAATTATATTCAGGTACACCCCACATTCCTCTATGAGAGTCTGTGGAATCTGATGATTCTGATCATTATGCTGATATACCGCAAGCACAAAAAGTTCGAGGGAGAGATCTGTCTTTTGTACTTCGGAGGCTATGGCCTCGGCAGATTCTGGATCGAAGGTATCCGGACAGATACGCTGTTTATCCCCGGAACGAGCCTCGCCGTATCCCAGGTTTTATCCCTGTGTATGGTGATCTTCGCGGTGGTGACGGACATTGTGGTACGTATGCACCTGAAAAAACAGCCGAAAGTGGAAAAAAATTAAAATTTTTTAAAAATTTATTAAGAATATCAAAATAAGAGCAAATACATAGATATTGTGTTTACTCTTATTTTTTTACCACATATAGTGGAAAAGAGCGCTCTTGTCATAGGACAGGACGCTTTTTTTGATTCTGCCGTCGAAAAAAGCCACTTGATTTCTCTTGTAAAATCCCTTAATTTAGTATAAAATCATAATAAAAGTGGGAGAAAGTGGAGGCAAGTGCCACAAAGTGGTAGATTTATGAAAAAATGACCTCCTTTTTCGTGGCAGTCCCCTTTTGGATGAATGGTGGTGAGTGCGATGTTTATGAGCGAGTACAACCATACGTTAGATACGAAAGGCAGGTTGATCATTCCGGCGAAATTCCGAGAGACTCTAGGCGAGGAATTTGTGATTTCCAAGGGAATGGACGGCTGCTTATTTGTGTATGCCAACGATGACTGGAACGCTTTTGAACAGAAGCTGACCTCATTACCTCTGATCAATAAGGAAGCAAGACAATTTGCCCGTTTCTTCTTAGCCGGTGCGGCTACGGTGGAAGTGGACAAGCAGGGAAGAATCCTGTTGCCGGCACACTTGCGAGAATTCGCCGGACTGGAAAAAGATGTGGTGTTAGTCGGAGTCGGCAGCCGCGTGGAGATCTGGAGCAAGGATAAGTGGGAGACCATGAACTTGGATGCGGATATGGATGAGATCACCGGCGCCATGGAAGGACTGGGACTGACCATTTAAAAGAAGCAGGAGAGGATGACCGTCGTGGAATTTAATCATTATTCTGTGATGTTGCATGAGACCATCGAACAACTGAATATCAGACCGGACGGCATCTATGTGGACGGAACCTTAGGAGGCGGCGGACATGCCTATGAGGTGTGCAGCCGCTTACAGAACGGACATTTCTACGGGATCGATCAGGATGACGCGGCGATCGCGGCGGCATCGGAGAGATTACGATGCTTTGGAGATAAAGTGACCGTGATCCGCAACAATTACGTGAATGCGGTGGAGGCACTCAGAGAATACGGAGTCACCGGTGTGGACGGCATCGTGCTGGATCTGGGAGTCTCTTCCTACCAGTTAGATACCGAGGACAGAGGGTTTTCTTACCGGTTTGATGCACCGCTTGACATGCGGATGGACCGCAGGCAGACCCTGACAGCGAGAGACATCGTGAACAATTATTCCGAGATGGAGCTGTATCATATCATCCGGGATTACGGCGAAGATCCGTTTGCGAAAAACATTGCGAAACATATTGTAAAAAACAGGGCGGACAAGCCCATTGAGACTACCTTTGAATTAAATGAGATCATCAAGGCCGCAGTTCCGGCGAAAATGCGGCAGAACGGACATCCCTCCAAACAGACATTCCAGGCGATCCGCATTGAGTGCAATCAGGAACTGGAAGTACTGAAAAAGGCATTGGACGAATTGATCGATCTGTTACATCCCGGCGGAAGGTTCTGTATCATCACCTTCCATTCCCTGGAAGACCGGATCGTGAAAAATGCGTTCCGCAGGAATGAAAATCCCTGTACCTGTCCTCCGGAATTTCCGGTGTGTGTATGCGGTAAGGTCTCCAAGGGAAAGGTGATCACGAGAAAACCGATTCTTCCCGGTGCGGAAGAACTGGAAGCAAACAGCAGGTCCAAGAGCGCAAAGCTACGTGTGTTTGAAAAGAAATAAGAATTTTAAATCTTTAATCAGTGAAAGTGGGAATAAAGTATGGCACAGAGAAGAAGTAATACCCCATACATATATGATAATACAGCAAGAGACTTACAGATCCGGAGACAAATGGAAGAGCCCCGGAGACAGCTGTCTCATGAGACGAGAAAAAACAGAGAAAAAGCAAGACACATGAGCATCGGCTATGTGACTTTTCTGATGGTGGCACTGGTGGCATGTGCATTTTTCTTGGTGAACTATATTCAGATGCAGTCACAGCTGACCACAAAGATCGCAGAAGTATCCAGAATGGAGAGCGAACTGAATGCTCTGAAATTGGCCAATGATGAAGAATACAGCCGGATCACCAGCAGTGTAAATCTGGAAGAGATCAAGAAAATTGCCATCGGTGAACTGGGAATGACCTATGCTGCAGAAGGACAGGTCATTCCTTATGCCGGCATCAGCAACGATTATATGCGTCAGGCTGACGGCAGTCAGAACTAAGCACGGGAGGCAGAACGTGTGAAGGAGAAGAACCCCAAGAAATTCAGCATCAAAATGCAGAAGAAACTGTTATGCCTGTATGTATTGATCATACTGGCATTTATTCTGCTGTCGTTTCGTCTGTCATGGATCGTGAGAGCGGACGGAGCTGACTATGAGAAGCAGGTGCTCTCCCAGCAAAAATACGATTCCATCACCCTGCCGTTTAGACGTGGTGACATCGTGGATGCCAAGGGAACGAAGCTTGCTGTCAGTGAAAAGGTGTATAACCTGGTCATCGATGCCAGGGTAATGCTGGACCGGGAGGATTATCTGGAACCCACCATGGAAGCGCTGGCTGCGAATTTCCCGGATCTGGACATGACGGCGGTGCGGCAGTATGTAACGTCTCATCCCGAATCTTCCTGGTATGTGCCTCTTCGGAGGATGACTTATGACCAGATCAGCGGATTTCAGGCGGCTGCTCTGGAGAATGGCAAGATCCGCGGTGTCTGGTTTGAAGAGGAATATAAGAGAGTTTATCCAAACGGTTCTCTGGCGGCAGATGTGGTCGGATTTGCCAGAGCGGACAATGAAGGACAGTACGGACTGGAAGAGTATTACAATGATGTCCTGAACGGAACCACCGGAAGAGAGTACGGTTATCTGAATGATGATGCCAACCTGGAACGTACGATCAAGCCGGCAGTGGACGGCAACACGATACACAGTACCATTGATGCCAATATTCAGGGTATTGTGGAGAAATACCTGAAGCAGTTTAACGAGGAACATAAGGATGCGGCACATCCCGGCAATGGCGCGGAAAATGTGGGCTGCATCATCATGGAAGTCAATACCGGCAATATTTTGGCCATGGCAAGCTATCCTACCTATGACCTGAACGATACCAGGAATACGGATGCCCTTTTGGGATCCCGTAAGATCGAGATGGTGACCAATGCCAACGGTTACCGGGTACTGACGAAGACAGATACCTATTTTACCCAGGAAGATATCGATGCCCTGACGGATGAAGAGTTGTTGGATAATCTGAACTACCTGTGGAAGAACTATTGTATCTCCACCACCTACGAGCCGGGATCCACGGCGAAGCCTTTTACCGTGGCAGCAGCACTGGAGAGCGGTGCCATCACCGGCAACGAGCACTATCAGTGTAACGGCTATCTGGAAGTCGGCGGACATACGATCAAATGTCACAGCTACCGTTCCGGCGGTGAAGGCGATGTATCAGTACAGGATTCCATTGCCTGGTCTTGCAACGTAGCGTTAATGAAGATCGCAGCCACCATGGGCAAGGAGGAATTTGCCAAATTCCAGCAGACCTTTAACTTTGGATTAAAGACCAACGTGGATCTGGCAGGAGAAGCGAGAACCGCCAGTCTCTTGTTCCCGGTAGACCAGATGGGAAGCGCTGATCTGGCGACCAACAGCTTCGGACAGAACTTCAATGTGACCATGATCCAGATGATCACAGGATTCTGCTCTCTGATCAACGGCGGATACTATTATGAGCCCCACATGGTGGACAAGATCACCAATGCAAGCGGAGCAACGGTGGAGAACATTGAACCGAGAGTGTTACGACAGACCATCTCCGAGAGTACTTCGGCGAAGATCAGACAGTATTGCAGAGCTACCGTTATGGAAGAGGGTGGTGACCGCAGAACCGGTAGAACCGCAAGACCTGCAGGTTACGCCATCGGCGGCAAGACCGGTACCGCAGAGACCATTCCCCGTAAAAACGGTGAGTATGTTGTATCCTTTATGGGATATGCACCGGCGGATGATCCCCAGATCGCCATTTATGTGGTCGTGGACCGTGCCAATGCATTCCCTCAGGATGATGCAAAGTTCGCAACGGGAATCGTTAGAAATGTTCTGACGGAAGTACTGCCTTATCTGAATATCTTCATGACGGAGGAGCTGTCTGAGAAGGAGATTCAGGAACTGGCAGAGAAACAGATCGAGATTACGAATCAGTATACACAGAAACCGGAAGACGGGGATACCCAGAATAACGGTGACGGAGCAGATACCGCTTCCGATCCTGCGGATCAGACGGGCGGAGAGAACACCGGAACCGGAGAGGGAGAAGAGACTCCCACGACTTCTGAGGACTGGAGAAATTACCCTGTGGATCCCGCTACCGGATATCTGGTAAGCCCGATCGACGGCGGCCTGATCGATCCTGTTACGGGAGAGGATATCGGCGGAGCGGATACCCTGGGTGACAGCCCGGTGAACAATAATCTGCTGAATCAGCAAAATGAATAAATAAATAGCCGTTCATGGAACGAATAGCCTCACCTTTGGAGCCATAAAATGTAAAAAGCTCCGTGGGTGAGGTTTTTTTATGGCAGATCATCAGAACCGATTTTTTCACCGCAAAAAGATCATGACCATATTTTTTCTATGTACGGCAGTCTTCTGCGGGCTGCTTGGACGACTTTTGTACCTGATGGTATGGCGGGCGGATTATTATGGGGATGCAGCTACCAGACTGCACGAGAGGGAGAGAAGCATCAAAGCGGCAAGAGGGAGGATCCTGGATCGTAACGGCGTCGTGCTGGCGGATAATAAAACGGTCTGTACCGTATCCGTGATCCATAACCAGATCGAGGAGCCCGAGCAGGTGATTGCCATGCTGGTAAAGGAACTGGGTATCTCTGAGGAATTGGCCAGAAAACGGGTGGAAAAATATTCCTCCATCGAGCGGGTGAAAAGCAACGTGGATAAGACTGTCGGTGACAGAATCCGGGAATATGATCTGGCAGGGGTAAAAGTGGACGAAGACTATAAGAGATATTACCCTTACGGAGAACTGGCAAGTAAGGTGCTGGGATTTACCGGAGGCGATAATCAGGGGATCATCGGACTGGAAGTGGTCTACGAGGAAGTACTTAAGGGAGAGCCCGGTATGATATTGACCGTAACAGATGCCAAGGGAATCGAGGTAGATACAGCGGGAGAACGCCGGGTGGAGCCGGTGCCGGGGAGAGACCTTCGCATCAGCATTGACAGAAATATCCAGGAGTATGCCATGCAGCTGGCGGAACAGGCCTGTGCTGCCAAGGAGGCGGACAGCGTCTATATCATTGCGATGAATCCGAAGAACGGGGAGATCCTTTCGATGGTCAATTACCCGGAATTTGATCTCAATGACCCTTATACGCTGCCTATGGAGACCGTTACGGCAGAAGACGGCAGTCTCCTTACGGTGGACCCCGGGCAGCTTACAGCGGAGCAGAAGCAGGAAAAATTAAATGCCATGTGGAGAAACGGCTGTATTAATGATACCTATGAACCGGGATCTACCTTTAAGATCATTACCGCGGCTGCGGGATTGGAGTCCGGTGTCGTGACCCCGGACAGCAGCTTCTCCTGCCCGGGTTTTATCATCGTGGATGACCGTAAGATCAGATGCCATAAGACGGTGGGACATGGGAGTCAGACCTTTGTGCAGTGTATGGAAAACAGCTGTAATCCGGCGCTCATTACTGTGGGGCTCCGCCTGGGTGTGGATGAGTATTACCGGTATTTTGAGCAGTTTGGTCTAAAACAGCGCACCGGGGTGGATCTGCCGGGGGAGGCGGCAACGATCATGCATAAAAAGGAAGACATGGGAAATGTGGAACTGGCGACGGTGGCTTTCGGGCAGTCCTTTCAGATCACGGCGATCCAGCTTCTGACTACGGCATCCTCCATTATCAACGGTGGCAATCGAATCACGCCACATTTCGGGATCGAAGCGCTGAACCGGGACGGAGAGGTGGAAGAGGTGTTTTCCTATCCAATGAAGGAGAGAATCGTATCCGAGGAGACCTCTGCCACCATGCGCTATATCCTGGAGATGGTAGTGGCGGAAGGATCCGGCAGGAACGGGCAGGTGCAGGGGTTCCGGGTAGGAGGAAAGACTGCAACCAGTCAGACCCTGCCCCGTGGGAGCGGACGTTATATTTCTTCTTTTATCGGTTTTGCTCCGGCGGATGATCCCGAGGTCATCGCCATAGCCATTATCAATAATCCACAGGGCGTCTATTACGGAGGACAGGTGGCAGCCCCTATTATAAGGCAGTTGTATGAAAATATTTTACCTTATCTGGGATTGGAGAAGACAGAAGATACTGCTGTCGAAAATAACTGAATGAAAAAGGTTCCGGCGGGTGAAAATTTGACAAAATCTGCTGACCACACCCCTTATAATGATTCTGAAGGAGGGGTGTGATGCATTATGAACTGTATTTTGACAGCCTGTTCCTCCTGAACTTCGGCATGAACCTGTTACTTTTGATCCTGGTGGATCACAGTACCTGCCACACTGCCACGTGGTACCGGCTGACAGCCGGGGCGGCGATCGGAGCGGTATGTTATCTGCTCCCTTTTTTATGGAAGGGAACGGCGCTTCTAAAGCTTTTCCTATGTCTTCTGCCGGGGACGGGACTCATGCTGTGGGTGGCTTTTCCCATACGGAATATGAGGGGATTCTGGCTGTATTTCAGAAAACAGTGCGTTTATACTTTTTTAATGGGAGGGGCGCTGGCGGCGGTGTTTCGAAGCTTTCCCGCAGGCAGAAAATTTCTCCCGGGCACCTGCATGGTGCTTGGAGTGGGAGCCCTTTTTTGTATCATTTTTCTGAGATACAGAAAAAAGGAAGAAGAGCACGCGGCGTATTGTCAGGTGTTCCTACGGGGAACGGACGGTGAATGCTGGGTCCCCGCCCTGATCGATTCCGGCAATACGTTAAGGGAGCCTATCAGTGGAGCACCGGTGTCGGTGCTGGATGCCAGGGTATTTAAGATTCTGTGGAGAGAGGAACCTTCGGGATTTCGTGCCATCCCCTATCACAGCGTGGGGAAGAACAGCGGGATCCTTAGCGGTTATCCGGTACCGCAGATAACAATCCGGTACCGGGGCGTGGAAAAAGTGTACAGAAATGTATATCTGGCAGTGAGTGAAGAGGAAATTGCCGGAAAAGAAATTCCTATGCTGCTGCATCCTGCATTGCTGCAGCCGGGAGACAGGAAGGAGCAATTATGATATTAAAGATAGCAATACCCGGAAAAATGAAATTGAAAATAACACGCAGGGAGCCGTTCCCCATACATCGGAAAGGTGATCTTCACTATATCGGCGGAGCGGAAGTCTTACCGCCTCCTCTCCAAAGTGATCAGGAAAATCAGGTCATCGGCGATCTGGGAACGGAGTATGAGGATGAGGCGAAGGCAATCCTCATCGAGCATAACCTGCGTCTTGTGGTCTACATAGCCAAAAAGTTCGATAATACGGGAGTAGGCGTGGAGGATCTGATCTCCATCGGTACCATCGGACTGATCAAATCCATCAATACTTTTAATCCGGAGAAAAATATCAAACTGGCGACCTATGCCTCACGGTGCATTGAAAATGAGATATTGATGTACCTGCGGCGGAATAATAAGACGAAGATGGAAGTGTCCATCGATGAACCCTTAAATGTGGACTGGGACGGCAATGAACTGCTCTTGTCGGATATCCTGGGAACGGATGAGGATGTGATATACAGAGGGATAGAGAACGAAGTGGAGCGCAAACTTTTAATGAATGCCGTAAGCAAGCTGTCAAACCGGGAGAAGACCATTGTACGGCTGCGGTTCGGATTGGGAACCCCGGACGGACAGGAGATGACACAGAAGGAAGTGGCAAGCTTTCTTGGAATCTCCCAGTCCTATATTTCGAGACTGGAAAAAAAGATTATGAGGCAGCTGAAAAAGGAGATCAGCCTGCATATTTGACTTTGCATTCGGGACGGATACATGATACTATAAAGATTACGGAGAGGACCCATTCTCCGGATTGTGAATGACAGATTTTAAGGATGAAGATACATGATACAGCGTGATGATATATTATCGATGGAATATTTAAAAAAGACGGAATTCACCGGATGTCATCAGGGGATGCGCTACCGCCTAGAACAGACACAGGATCCGGAGGACCCCGAGGGCGGTAAAAAGCTTATGGTGACGGTATGGCCGGAGCCTTTTAATTATTTTAAGACCCCGGAGGGAAAAAAGAAAAGAGCATATTTTTCTTTTGACGAGGATGGCGTGGTGGATGCCGTCGGCTGGATGAATGACCGCTTATTCGAGGATAAGAAGATATGGGAGGAAGCACCTTCCCATTGGGATACCTATCAAATGTAAGGAAATAATAAGATGATGTTAAAATATATCATAAAGGATCTGAAGGAGACCCTGGCCTATCTTCCCTACGGGATTATGGCGGGGGCTGTTGTGGGACTGCTCCTGAACGGACTGAATGCCAGACGGGAGCGTAAGGGGAAGGATGCTTTTCCCATGGCGGGACTCATGGCATTTTCTCTGTATCTGATGATCATTCTGGGGATCACTTTTTTCTCCAGAGAGGATGGCAGCCGGATCGGCATGGATCTGGAACTGTTCTCGACCTGGGGGACGAATGCGAGGAACCATGCGTATGTCGTGGAAAACGTATTGCTGTTTATTCCCTATGGATTTATCTGTCCCTGGGCATTTCCGTGGCTGAGGGGATTTTTTAGGAATGCCTTTGCAGCATTCGTGACCAGCTTCGGCGTGGAGACGATCCAGCTGATCACCGGCAGGGGATATTTTCAGGTGGACGATATCCTGACCAATGTGCTGGGGGCAGTGATCGGATATCTGCTGTTTCAGATACTGTATGGAATGCTGCGGAGATTCCGCAGACAATAAAAGTGCAATCAGAACAATCAGAAGATAACATGAAAAATGAGGGAGAAAGCGGAAACGGCAAAACTGACACAGAACGAAAAGCTGGGGTTACTGTTAAATGCTGCACGTAAGGGGGATGTCACCCGGATATAAAAATGGAGGTCTATGCGGTAAGATAGCCCCGCATAGCTTTCAATGCATTTTTTTCGAGACGGGAGACCTGGGCCTGGGAGATGCCGATCATGTCGGCGACCTCGTTCTGGGTCTTACCTTCGAAAAAGCGCAGAGAGATGATATGACGCTCTCTGTCGTTCAGACGTTTCATGGCTTCACTGAGGGAGAGATGTTCCACCCACGTCTCTTCCTTATTTTTTTTATCACTGATCTGGTCCATGACATAGAGGGTGTCGCCGCCGTCGGTATAGACCGGTTCGTAGAGACTCATGGGGTTCTGCATGGCATCTAAGGCATAGACGATGTCTTCCTTGGAGATACCCACTTCCGCGGCGATCTCTTCCACGGTAGGCTCCTTCAGATTTTTTCTCGTCAGCGTATCTCTGGCGTAGATTGCCTTATAGGCGGTATCCTTCAGGGAGCGTGATACACGAATGCTGTTGTTATCCCGTAAGAATCTGCGGATCTCCCCGATGATCATGGGAACCGCATAGGTAGAGAACTTCACACCCAGAGTAGCGTCGAAATTGTCGATGGCTTTGATGAGACCGATGCATCCGATCTGGAACAGATCATCCACATTCTCCGCACTGCTTGAAAAACGTTTGATCACACTTAGGACCAGACGTAAATTCCCTTCGATATAGGTCTCTCGGGCAGCGGTATCTCCTTCGCGGATCTTCGCAAATAAAGCATCCTTGTCTGCCGCCTTTAACAAAGGCAGTTTTGCTGTATTGACGCCACAGATTTCCACTTTTCCCTGTACCATAGAGACCTCCCGATTACTGAATTTTGTGATAACAACAGTATTCACAGGACTGTGGGAGGATATACTTTGCCGGTAGAATTTCCAGTATTTGCCGAACAAACGGATGGGAAAGGCATATATTATATATATAGAAAGAAAGCAGGAGTACGCATATGCTTTTTTCCGAATTAAAATGCAAAGATGTGATCAATGTCAGAGACTGTAAAAAGCTGGGGCATGTCTGTGATCTGGAGTTCGATGAGTGCAGCGGATGCATCTGTAAGATCATGGTGCCGGGTGGAAACCAGTGGCTGGGATTCCTGCGCTGTGAGCCCAATATTGTCATTCCTTACAAGGACATCCGGCAGATCGGTCCGGACATAATTTTAGTTGACATTAACTGCTGATTCTCTTATAATATCCGTATAAATAACACGTGGTTTTTAAGAGGAGGATGCCTATGAAATGTCCGTTCTGCAGCCATGAAAATACCAGAGTGATCGATTCGAGACCGGCGGAAGATAACAATTCCATTCGCCGTCGCCGTGTGTGTGATGAATGCGGCAAGCGATTCACCACTTACGAGAAGATCGAAACGATCCCGCTGATCATTATTAAAAAGGACAATAACAGAGAGGCCTATGACCGTGCCAAGATCGAGGCCGGAGTACTCAGAGCCTGCCATAAACGTCCGGTCAGCGCACAACAGATCACGACGTTGGTAGACGAGGTGGAGAACGAGATCTTCAACCGGGAAGAACGTGAGATTCCCAGCGGAACCATCGGTGAACTTGTGATGAATAAGCTGAAAGATCTGGATGCGGTAGCTTATGTAAGATTTGCTTCCGTATATCGGGAGTTCAAGGACGTGAACACCTTTATGGATGAATTAAAGAGTGTCCTGAATGACAAGAATCACAATTAATTTCCGGAAGACTTAAGTTTTCGTAAAAACAGTCGATATTATAACTGAAAATACAGCCAGATAAAGCTAGAATTTCGCATGGCATGTGCGATATAGAAAAAAGAAGGACAAGGAGGTGAATACATGGGAATAGGCGGAGTGAACGGGATCGGCGGAATCGGCAGAATGCAGGATTACAGCATACAGATGCCGCAGCCGGCAAAGACAGTGATCGTGGAAGAGACCGGGGCAGAATCCCATGTAGCATCTTCGGAACAGATAAATTCCGGGAATCCCGGTGCGGCGAAGGAGGAGGCTCCGGTTCAGGAGCAGAAATCCAACGCACCGTTAGAGGACATCTCCATTACGTTCCACAAACAGGACGATTTCGGCTACATTGGCAGGGACAGCGATATCCATTCCCTGGATGTGGAGAAGGCAATCTCCGATATGCGTAAGGACCAGATCTTACAGCAGTACCAGTACTTTGTGGGAAGCAAGACGGTATTTACAGAATAGGTTCTGAATAAGATCGAATAAAATCGAATAAGATAGAAGAACAGTTACCTCCGTCTGTCAGGCGTAAGCAAGACACCGGAGGTATTTTTTATTTTTTTCGGAAGAAGTGATACAGACAGAAAAAATAGATTCCGGCAAGTACCAGCTGGCTGACCAGAATCCCCCACAGATACCCCTGCATACCGATCACGGGAATGGCAAAAAATACGAACAGGAGCCGGATCAGAAGACAGACCACGTTGGAGGCAAAGATCCGCCCCGCCATACCGAGACCCTGCAAAATGCTTGAGAGAGTGGTATCCAGATACAGAAAAGGACAGATGAAGCCCAGAGTCACGATAAAATGACCGGCCAGTTCACTGTGGAACAGTTCCGTTCCCATCCAGTTACCCAGAAACAGAAAACCGCACAGACAACAGGCACCCATGAGACTGCAATATTTTACGGTGCGCAGGGTGGCGTTTATGACGGCTCCACGGTCTCCTTTGGCATGATTTTCGGAGATGGTGGGCAGGAGAAGCACCGCCACGGAGCCGGTAAGGGCGTTAGGAAAAAAGATCATGGGCATGGCCATGCCGGTAAGGACGCCGTATACACTTAAGGCTGTGGTGGTATCATAACCGTAGAGCAGAAGTTTCCGGGGGATGGAGACGGCTTCGATACTCTGTAAAATGTTCAGAACGATACGGTTGGCGGTCAGAGGCAGTGCCATACCAAGCAGATCCCGGTAGACCGGAACAGAAGGACAGATATTTTGCAGGGAAAGAATACTACTGTCCGGATACAGATGTATATACAGGCAGACCAGAGCGATCAGCATGGAAAAGATCTCGCCTACGGTGAGACCAAGAACCGCGGCATTGATGGAGGGCGTACGACCTTCTGCCAGATCGGCTCCGGTGACGAGAAAGACGCAGCTGACTCTTGCAAGCTGCTCTAAAAGCTGTGTAAGAGCAGGCACGAAAGCTTTCTTTTTCCCATAGAAATAACCGTTGATGCAGGCGTGCAGCGCGGCAAAGGGGACAGAGAAGGACAGGATCCGCAGCATGGGTACGGTACGGTGATCTTTTAATAGAAAAATACCGATAGGATCCGCAGAGAAAAACAAAATGGCATTTGTTACAAGAGACAGGGGTAAGGTTATACTGATCCCGGCCAGCAGCGGCTTTAAATTCCCGGAAGGGCGTTTGGCACTATCCGCCGCCACATATTTCGAAATGGCGGTCTGATATCCGACGGCTGTAAGGGAAAAAGATAGGGATAATGCCGGACTGAGCAGCTGATAGATGCCCATTCCCTCTTCACCGAAGAGCCTGGACAGATAGATACGGTAGAAAAATCCAATGACACGGGTGATAAGGCCGGTTGCAGTCAGAATGATAGTACCGAAGATCAGGGGATGACGTTTGGCATGTTTCATAAGCGGATTTTTTGACCCTTTTGGCTTAAAAGATCTTGCAAAAGTATATTCCGATGACCTTGTTGACAGAACAGTAAAGTGAATGCTATCATGAATAGCAGTAAAATGTGCATGATCAGTTACAAGATATGCAGAAATGAGGCAATATGATATATTTAGATAATGCAGCGACTACGAAAACAGCACCGGAGGTCGTAGATGCGATGCTCCCGTATTTCAGTGAATATTACGGCAATGCCAGCACCATCTACGGTTTGGGCGCCGAGAGTAAAAAGGCTATGGATCATGCCCGCCAGACCATCGCGGACAGCCTGGGAGCGAAGCCGGAAGAGATCTATTTTACCGCCGGCGGTTCTGAGTCCGACAACTGGGCGTTAAAAGCCACCGCAGAAGCTTATGCTTCCAAGGGAAAACATATTATTACCACGAAGATCGAGCATCATGCCATTCTCCATACCTGTGAGTATCTGGAGAAGAGAGGCTTTGAGATCACCTATCTGAATGTGGACAGAGACGGACTGATCAGCTTGGACGAGCTGAAAGCAGCCATCCGCCCCGATACCATTCTGATCAGCGTGATGTTTGCCAACAACGAGATCGGTACCATCGAGCCCATCGCCGAGATCGGAGAGATCGCGAAGGAGCACGGCGTATTGTTCCACACCGATGCGGTACAGGCGTATGCACAGGTTCCCATCAATGTGGATGAGATGCATATTGACATGCTCAGTGCCAGCGGTCATAAATTAAATGGCCCCAAGGGCATCGGCTTTTTATATATCCGTAAAGGCGTGAAGATCCGTTCTTTTGTACACGGCGGAGCGCAGGAGAGAAGCCGCAGAGCCGGTACGGAGAACATCCCCGGCATCGTGGGACTGGGGGCAGCCGTAGAGCGTGCCATGCGTATCATGGACAGTAAGACCCGCAAGGAGATCGAACTGCGTGATTATCTGATCGGACGTCTGGAGAACGAGATCCCTCATTGCTGGCTGAATGGTCACCGCACGAAGAGACTTCCGAATAATATCAATTTCTCCTTCTTGTTTATCGAGGGAGAATCCATGCTGATCATGCTGGATATGAAGGGAATCTGTGCTTCCAGCGGTTCCGCATGCACTTCCGGATCCTTAGATCCTTCCCATGTGCTGTTAGCCATCGGTTTAAAGCATGAGGAAGCCCACGGTTCCTTACGTCTGACATTGTCTGAGGATAGCACGAAGGAAGAGATGGATATCGTAGCGGAAGAAGTGAAGAAAATCGTACAGAGACTGCGGGATATGTCTCCTTTATATGAAGATTTCCTGAAAAGTCAGAAGAACAACTAAGTAAGAAAGAAGAGGATAACAGATACATGTACAGTGAAAAAGTAATGGATCACTTTCAGAATCCCAGAAATGTCGGGGAGATTGAGGATGCCAGCGGCGTAGGTACGGTGGGTAACGCCAAGTGCGGAGATATTATGAGAATGTTCCTGGACATTGACGAGAACGGGATCATCAGAGAGGCAAAGTTCAAGACTTTCGGCTGCGGTGCTGCCGTAGCTACCAGCTCCATGGCTACCGAACTGGTAAAGGGCAAGACCATCCAGGAAGCTTTGCAGGTAACGAACAAGGCGGTAATGGAGGCTCTGGACGGACTGCCTCCCGTAAAGGTACACTGCTCACTTTTGGCAGAGGAAGCCATCCATGCAGCTCTGTGGGATTATGCGGAGAAGAACCACATCACCATCGAAGGCCTGCAGAAGCCCAAGAACGATATCAGTGAGGGCGAAGAAGAGGAAGACTATTAAGATCTATGAAGAAAAAAGTAGTGGTTGGCATGTCCGGAGGCGTGGATTCCTCCGTGGCAGCCATGTTATTAAAAAAACAGGGCTATGATGTGATCGGGGTCACCATGCAGATCTGGCAGGACGAGGAGGAAGCAGCCAAGGAAGCTAATGGCGGATGCTGTGGACTGTCTGCGGTGGATGATGCCAGAAGAGTGGCACAGAGACTGGAGATTCCCTATTATGTCATGAATTTTAAAAAAGAGTTCAAGTGTCATGTCATGGATTATTTTGTGGACGAGTATTTAAGAGGACGTACACCGAATCCCTGCATCGCCTGCAACCGTTACGTGAAGTGGGAATCCCTGTTACAGAGGAGCTTAGAGATCGGTGCGGATTATATTGCCACGGGACATTATGCGCGGATTGACAGGCTGCCAAACGGTCGTTTTGCTATCCGTAATTCCGTTACGGCGGCGAAGGACCAGACCTATGCGCTGTATAATCTGACCCAGAATCAGCTTTCCCATACCCTGATGCCGGTGGGAGAATATACCAAGGACGAGATCCGTGTCCTGGCAGAGGAGGCTGGACTTCCAGTGGCACATAAGCCGGACAGTCAGGAAATCTGCTTCGTACCGGACAATGATTATGCTTCTTTTATTGACAGAGAAGCCGGCGAAAAGGTGCCGGGACCGGGTAATTTTGTCACGGAGGATGGCAGGATACTGGGGCATCATAAGGGGATTACCCATTATACTTTAGGACAGCGCAGAGGATTGGAACTCCCCATGGGAGAGAGGGTGTTTGTTACAGCCATTCGCCCCGAGACCAATGAGGTGGTGATCGGTTCCAATCAGGAACTTTTCACGGATAAAGTATTATGTGAAAATGTGAATTATATGGCAGTGGAGAATATCACAGAACCCGTCAGAGTACTGGCGAAGATCCGCTATAATCATAAGGGCGAGCATGGAACGCTTACAAAACAACCGGATGGCAGAGTACTCTGTACCTTCGATGCACCGGTGCGTGCCGCTACACCGGGACAGGCTATGGTGTTCTATCAGGGCGAGCATGTACTTGGTGGCGGGACCATTGTCCAGTAGGAAAACAGGGATCACTATTTTACAATAGTGGTCCTACATTTTTATCACGACACGTAACAACAACGGCGGGAGCGTGCATATAATAGAAGAAAGCTTTTATAATTCACAGGAGAGACTATGGATTATCGATTTTCGTTTCAGAGACCTATGAGAAGAAACAGCTTCTGTTCCATGAAGGGAACGATTGTGGATCTGGTGCCGGCAGGGCAGGGCGGCCGCAGAGCTGATGGATGTCTGTTATTTGCCACAATCGAGGATACGGATGGCAATACGGTGAACTTTTTTATCAATCCCGATACCTATGTGGTGGATTTTACTACGTTGTCAGTGGGGATGATGGCAACCTTCTGGTATCGCAACGATGCGCCAATGCCCCTGATCTATCCGCCTCAGTATACGGCAGTGGTAGTGGCTGAAGAGAGAAGTGACAGGTATGTGGATGTGAGCTATTACAACAATTCCCTGGTCAATGAGGAACAGACATTGCAGCTGAATCTGGATGGTACGGTGGATGTGCGTACTGTGAACAACCAGTATTTCCAGGCGAGTCCCGCGAACCATAATCTGGTGGTCATCTATTCCTCTTCCACGAGAAGTATTCCTGCCCAGACCACGCCGTCTAAAGTGGTGGTACTGTGTGACAGAAGCTGTGGTTAGACAGACAAAAGAGGACAGTTGTAGTCCATAGACCTATTGAGATTTTTGCAAAAATGTTATACCATAAAACAATCCCCCATAGAATGATGTCGGGGTCAAAAGCATGTGGGCTTAGACCTTTTGACCCTGGCATCATAGGATATATTCATGGCAGTCTGTGAGGGGATTACTTATGGCTTTGGCAGTACGAAGGAGAAAAGAGGGCATTATGGGTAAGAAAAAGCAGATGCGTTCTGAAGTAAAAGGGAATGTGAAAAACAGTATAGGAAGAATTGCTTTTGCAGCATTGGCTGTGCTTTTGCAGATCGGCTGGATACTGGTATTGATGATCAAGCTGTATCAGTATTCTTCAGTGATCTCTCTGTTGACCGGTCTGTTTGCGCTGGTGGTGGCACTCAGGATTTATGGAAAGCATACCAATGCCGCATTTAAGATGCCCTGGATCATTGTAATACTGGCCTTTCCCGTGTTCGGTCTGTGTATTTACGGATTGTTCGGGCACAAAGAGGCTATGCATAAAATCATCCGGAAATTTGAGGATGTGGATGCACAACTGGTTCCTTTAAATCCTCAGGATGAAATAGTGGTAGAGCGCCTGGAGGCGGAAGATCCCATGGCTGCAAACCAGTGTTATTATATCCGAAAATATGGTAATTATCCGGTGTATGACGCAACAGATGTGAAATTCTATCCGGAAGCTTATCTGGGATATGAGGAACAGCTTAAGGAACTGGAGAAGGCAAAGCACTTTATATTCCTGGAATATCATGCCATAGAGGAGGCGGAGGCTTTTGCACGGCTGAAGGATGTATTGGCAAGAAAGGCTGCCGAGGGCGTGGAAGTCCGTATCCTGTACGACGATGTGGGCTGTATCGGCTTTCTGGATAAAAGCTTTATTGACCGCATGAATGCCATCGGTGTACAGTGCCGGGTATTCAACTATGTGGTGCCGTTCTTAAATATTTTCATGAATAACCGTGATCATCGCAAGATCATGATCATTGACGGAAAAGTCGGTTTTACCGGTGGATATAATCTGGCGGATGAGTATTTTAATATCACGCATCCTTACGGCTACTGGAAGGATACCGGAGTGAAGCTGACCGGCAGAGCGGTACAGAGTTTTACCATGATGTTTTTGGAAATGTGGAATGTTATGGGACAGGCCGATACCGATTATGAAAAATATCTGCAGGCATCACAGAATGGTACGGAAGACGGAAATGTGCAGAAGGCGTCCGGCTATGTACAGCCCTATGCGGATTCCCCTCTGGACGGAGAACCGGTGGGCGAGAATGTCTACCTGAACCTGATCAAGACGGCGAAAAAACGCCTCTATGTGGCAACTCCTTATCTGATCATCAGTGATGAGATGACGAGAGAGCTGGGACTGGCAGCCAAACGGGGCGTGGATGTGCGCGTATTTACTCCAGGCATTCCGGATAAAAAAATTATTTACGGTGTGACCAGATCCTATTATTCCGGACTGGTGCGTCAGGGTGTGCGGATCTATGAATATACCCCGGGCTTTCTGCATGCGAAGCAGATGCTTTGCGATGAGGATACGGCGACCGTCGGTACCATCAATATGGATTACCGGAGCCTGTATCATCATTTTGAAAACGGTGTGTGGATGCACGGCTGTGATGCCATACGGGATATTGAGACAGATTTTGATAAGCTGTTACAGGATAGTGAGGAAGTCACCGATAAATACTGGGATGGAAGGAAAAATATGGCAGTGAGAGGCTGGCAGTGTATCATGCGGCTGATCGCACCGCTATTGTAACAGACATAATAACGGAAAGCTGGAGATCACGATGAAAATACTGGTCAGTGCCTGTCTGTTAGGCGAAAACTGTAAATATAACGGGAAAAATAATTACAGCGAGCGTGTGGTAAAATATCTGGAAGGGCATGAGGTAATCCCAGTATGCCCAGAGGTACTGGGAGGACTTCCGACCCCGAGGGATCCGTCAGAGATCGTGGACGGTGTGGTCATAAACTGTAAAGGCGTAAATGTGGACAGGCAGTACCGGAAAGGCGCAGAGGAGGCTCTGCGGATCGCCAAAGAGAATGGCATCGATCTGGCAATCTTACAGTCCCGAAGTCCCAGCTGCGGCGCAAGGCAGATTTATGATGGAAGCTTTACCGGTAAACTCATTCCCGGACAGGGAGTATTTGCACAATTGCTGGAAAAGAACAGTTTCCGGGTGATGGACTGTGAGGAAATATAATGGCAAAAATATTATTGTTTGGCGTGAGTACACAAAAAGACCGGGCTGTGCGTGTGGCAGCGGAGAAAATAGGTGTGGATGTGACGGCGGTGAACCGCAGGGACTATGGACAGAAGATCGGAACACTGGCGGAAATCAGCGGTTTTCATAAGAATGGAAAAATATATAACGGTCCTGATTTTGCAATGGAAATGCTGGTGTTTTCCGGAATGGATTCGCAACAGGTGGATGCATTCCTGGCAGAATATAAGGCAACCGGCTTACCACCGGTTGCCCTGAAAGCGATTGTGACACCGTATAATGTCTCATGGACAGCGGATGCGTTGCTTCGAGAGCTGATGAAGGAACACATTCAGCTTGGAGGATAGGGAATAAAGAAAATTACAGCTTGTGATATTCCGGGCTGCGTTTTTCATAGATCGTATAATATTTGAAACCGCACAGCTGCAGAATTTCGGAGGCCAGATCCAGGTAGGAACCTACATCCTGTGTCTTGTGTGCATCGGTACCGACGGTAATGATCTCACCGCCCAATTCGTGATAGCGGCGCAGGACATCGGTACAGGGATGGGGCTGCCTGAGACCGTAGCGGAAGCTGCCGGTGTTTAACTCCAGGCCTTTGCCACTGCGAATCAGCAGTTCGAGGATTGGATCGATGGCATCCTTATACTTGTCGTAGGAATAATTTTTATCCCTGGAAGGAGCCACGCGGACGATGTAATCCAGATGTCCCAGAACATCATAGTCGTCATGCTCCTGAAGGTTTTCCAGAGTCTCCGCAAAATAAGCCCGGATGGCTTCTTCTTCGGAAGAGAACTTCTCAAAAAATTCCGGATAATAGGGATCCATACCACGGCACAGATGGGTCGAGCCGATGACAAAATCGAAATCATAGGCGGAAGTAAAATCTTCGTTGCGGTCGGCCAGGTATGGCTGCAGGCCTAATTCCACGCCGAAGAGAACACGCATTTTTCCCTCGTATTTGGCACGGCAGCGGAGTACATCATACAGATAAGAATCTGCGTTCAGCAAAAAGATACTGCCGGGACCTTCCTCCGTACGGGGATAATCAAAATCGTTATGCTCGGTGAAACACATGGTTTCCAGTCCCAGAGAGATTCCTTTATCGATCATCTCCGGCATGGGAGCCTGGGAATCTCCGGAAAAAGAAGAGTGAAGATGACAATCTGCTTTGATAGACATATTTTTCATCCTTTCTGGTTATCATTCTGTTGTAAGTCATTTACAGGGTACAGTATAGCAAAAAATATGGGAAAAGCCATAGCAATTCTAAACAAACTGTAAAATTTACCACAAAATCACAAATATTTTTCATTTACATCTTGAATTATAATCAGGAATTAGGTAAAATGTTTTTGCTGATAAAATTTTGACAATCTGTGAACCACAGTAAGTCAAAAGATATAAAATTAAAATTTTAGGAGGAAACTAAAATGGCAGTAAGAGTAGCAATTAATGGTTTTGGCCGTATTGGTCGTCTTGCATTCAGACAGATGTTCGATGCAGAAGGATATGAAGTAGTAGCAATCAACGATTTAACCAGCCCTAAGATGCTGGCACATCTGTTGAAGTATGATTCTTCTCAGGGTGTTTACAAGTATGCAAGCACCGTTGAGGCTGGCGAGGACAGCATCACCGTTAACGGCAAGACCATCACCATCTACAAAGAGGCTGACGCAAGCAAGCTTCCTTGGGGTGAGTTAAAGGTTGATGTAGTTCTGGAGTGTACCGGATTCTACACCTCTAAGGAGAAGGCTTCCGCACATATCACTGCCGGTGCTCGTAAAGTTGTTATTTCTGCTCCCGCAGGTAACGACCTTCCTACCATCGTATACAATGTTAACCACAAGACCCTGAAGCCCGAAGATACCGTTATCTCCGCAGCTTCCTGCACCACCAACTGCTTAGCACCTATGGCTAAGGCTCTGAACGACTGCAGACCTATCATGAGCGGTATCATGACCACTGTTCACGCTTATACCGGTGACCAGATGATCCTTGACGGACCTCAGAGAAAGGGCGATCTGAGAAGAAGCCGTGCAGGCGCTTGCAACATCGTTCCTAACTCTACCGGTGCAGCTAAGGCAATCGGCCTGGTAATTCCCGAACTGAACGGCAAGCTGATCGGTTCCGCTCAGCGTGTTCCGACCCCTACCGGTTCTACCACCATTCTGGTAGCAGTAGTTAAGGGCGCTGTAACCAAGGAAGAGATCAACGCAGCTATGAAGGCAGCTTCTACCGAGTCCTTCGGTTACAACACCGATGAGATCGTATCTTCCGATATCGTAGGCAGCACCTACGGTTCCATCTTCGATGCAACTCAGACCATGGTTGCTCCTATGGAAGATGGCAATACTCAGGTACAGGTTGTATCTTGGTATGATAACGAGAACAGCTACACCTCTCAGATGGTTCGTACCATCAAGTACTTCAGCGAGTTAGCATAAGTTTAGCTTGCGTTAACACGTAAAGACCTATCAGGGTCCGGTCTTACAAGGACCGGACCCTTTTTAGATACTAAAATATTTGGAGGTTAATACCATGGGATTAAATAAGAAATCTGTAGATGACATTAACGCAAAGGGAAAGAGAGTTCTGGTAAGATGCGACTTCAATGTTCCTCTGAAGAACGGTGAGATCACCGACGATACCCGTATTGTTGCAGCTCTGCCTACCATCAAGAAGCTGATTAACGATGGCGGCAAGGTTATCCTGTGCTCTCATCTGGGCAAGGTAAAGAACGGCCCCAACGAAGGCGAATCTCTGGCACCTGTTGCTAAGAGACTGTCTGAGAAGCTGGGCAAAGAGGTTACTTTTGTATCTGACTACAATGTAACCGGCGAAGCAGCTACCAAGGCTGTTGAGAACATGAAGGAAGGCGATGTGGTTCTGTTACAGAATACTCGTTTCCGTGGCGCAGAAGAGACCAAGAACGGTGAGGAGTTCAGCAAAGAGCTGGCTGACCTGGCTGATATTTATGTATGTGATGCATTCGGTTCTTCTCACAGAGCACATGCTTCCGTAGCAGGCGTTACCAAGTTCATCACCGCTAAGGGTGGACAGAACGTAGTAGGTTACCTGATGGAGAAGGAGATCAACTTCTTAGGTAAGGCTGTAGAAGATCCCGTAAGACCTTTCGTAGCTATCCTGGGTGGTGCTAAGGTCGCAGACAAGCTGAACGTTATCTCCAATCTGTTAGAGAAGTGCGATACCCTGATCATCGGTGGTGGTATGGCGTACACCTTCTTAAAGGCAAAGGGATATGAAATCGGTAAGTCTCTGGTAGACGATACCAAGATTGACTACTGTAAGGAAATGATGGAAAAGGCTGAGAAGCTTGGCAAGAAGTTACTGCTTCCCGTTGACTCCGTAACCATCGCTGATTTCCCTAATCCTATCGATGCTCCCGTAGAGGTTCAGGCATATGATGTTACCAACATGCCCGCAGACAGAGAGGGATGCGATATCGGACCTAAGACCGCAGCTCTGTATGCTGATGCTGTTAAGACTGCTAAGACCGTTGTATGGAACGGACCTATGGGTGTATTCGAGAATCCTACTCTGGCAGCAGGTACCATCGCTGTAGCAAAGGCTTTGGCTGAGACCGATGCAACTACCATTATCGGTGGCGGTGATTCCGCAGCAGCTGTTAACCAGCTTGGTTTCGCTGATAAGATGAGCCACATTTCTACCGGTGGCGGTGCTTCCCTGGAATTTCTGGAAGGCAAAGAGCTTCCCGGTGTTGCCGCAGCAGATGATAAATAAGTAGTTGTTGTGAAGGCAACGCCGTGTGT
>CAMEOT010000001.1 GCA_945929965.1 uncultured Lachnospiraceae bacterium | reverse complement strand
GATACTGACGGGAGCATGGATTTGCTCTTTTATGAAACAAATCACCGAAAGGAGCAAAATGATGGGAAGGATACGACTGACACAGATTTTTCCGTGCCTGCTGCCTCTGCGGAAAAAGCAGAAGATTCTTTGCTACTATATAGGAATGAGATTAGTTTATAAGTAAAATCTCCCCTTTACATTAGGATTTTCTTAGGAAATAAACAACTTCATATTAAAGTTCCAAGCGCTGCTGTTCAGTACAATAAATGCTGACAGGGGTGCTTTTGTTCCCCTTCAGAAAGGAGGCTTTATATGATGGAAGAAAAAATGCTGCCTGTTCCCAATGAAGGTCATCGCCGGAGGCAAAAGCGGCGGAGGAGGCGCTTTCCTTGGGGAAGTATTGCCACAGTCATTCTGGTCGTGGCTGTTTGTGTATATGCGTTCACATTGTTTGTAGATAAAGAATCGCCTGAAAATTCCCAAGTAAACGACACCACAACGCAGGGGCCTGATGATGTGCAAGTTGGCCTTTTGGATGAAAGCTCACCCCAAAACACGCAGACAGCAAATGATGACACCGACTGGAACTTGGTGTTGGTAAACTATGAAAACGCGATCCCCGAAAACTACGAGCCAAAACTGGTAGAGGTGCCCGGCGGTGAGAAAGTAGATGAACGCATCTATGATCCTCTCATGGAGATGTTGGAAGCAGCAAAGGAAGGAAATTGGGATCAACTGCCTATGGTCGTATCCGGTTACCGCACGCAGAAAAAGCAGCAGCAGCTCTATGACGACAAAGTGGCTGGATACCGCAAAGAGGGAAATTCCCAGAGCAAAGCGGAGGAACTGGCAAAGCAATGGGTATCTGTTCCCGGATACAGTGAACATCAAATTGGTTTAGGCGTGGACATCAACGGAGCCACCTATGATCTTTATTTCTGGCTGCAAGAAAACAGCTACAAATACGGTTTTATCTTCCGTTACCCTGGAGATAAAACAGACATCACGGGCGTTGCCGAGGAAGTATGGCATTATCGGTATGTTGGCGTTGAGGCCGCCACAGAGATGTATGAAAAAGGGCTATGCTTGGAGGAATATTTGGCAGAAAGGCAGGCAGAGCAATGAAAAGATTGAAAATCGCTGTTTTGTTTGGCGACTGTTTCCCGGAGTATAGCGTGTCCCTCCAGTCCGCAAAAGGTCACGATTCAGGCACTCAATGAATATGGAGAGGAAATTATAGTTGACGGAGAAGATGAAATGGCAAAATGCTTCTGCCATGAGCTGGAACATCTGGACGGTATGATTTTTTTAGATAAAGCGATTGAAGAACTTTCTGCTTTGTAGTGCAAATTGATAGATGCCGTTTCGGAAAAAGAAAAAGGGGTCTTATGAGCAAGGTTATTATGATGTGCGGCGTATGTGGTTCTGGAAAGACTACTTATGCCAAGAAAAAAGAACAGGAAGGATATATCCGACTTTCCATTGACGAAGAAATGTGGAAACTTTATGGAAGAAAGGGAATTGACTATCCGGAAGAACAATATGAAAAATTATCAGAGCAGGTGGAAGCTGCGCTTCAAAAAAAGCTGCTATCCCTGATTCAGCAGGGAAAAGATGTTGTGATTGATTTTAGTTTCTGGAGTAAGGAAAATCGGAATGTTTATAAATGTGCGGCCCTGCGGGAGCAGGTAAATCAACACTAGCAAAAAAATTTGAAAGTACCGGGATGACAATACTATCTTATGATGAAGAATCATTCAAACGAGGTTTTAATGAACATCCTTTACCTCAGGAGGTTTTAGAAGATATTAAAACCTATCTTGATGAAAAACTAATTTCACTTATCATGCAAAACATTGATATTGTTCTCGATTATTCATTTTGGTCTAGAGAAATGAGAAATGAATATATTTCATTATTAAAGAAATACGACATAGAACCCAAAATCTATTATATAAAGACACCTAAGGAAGTGTGTATGGAACGTATTCGAAAAAGAAACGGAAATCATCAAAATAATATCATATTGACGGAGCAAACAGCTTCCACTTATTATGATCATTTTCAACCCCCAACTGATGAAGAAGGTGAAGTTATAGTAGTCGAGGGATATTAATATTGTGGTTTTAAGCATGGAAATTGTACTAGATGATATGCTATCTTTTCGATAGGCGATGAAGTATAATGAAGATGACAACAAAATTGGAAGTTGCAGAATTGATAAATTTACCTTTCGAAGAAAAAACAGTAATCTTGTATAAGAATAAAAAAACAAGCATTATCCATCAATTCAAATATAAGGTAAAAAAGAGTATCAACCGACGAGGAGAAAAATAGATGAATATTACAAGTCTTGAAATTGCACAGGCAACAATGGATATGTTCTTTTGTTTGTTCTGTCTAATAATGTTTGTTTCAATTAAAGCAAATAATCCAAAACAGAAGAGTATGAGGATGTTCGTTCGATTATTTCTTATTGCTACAGTTCTGTTTTTTGGAGAGACTTTGGCATATATTTTTAGAGGTAACCTTGGTCCTTTTAATATTTTAGTAACTAGAATTGCTAATCTTATGGTATTTGCTATGAACATAGCAATGGCAAATACCTATGTTAGGTATGTTAGTTCTGTTTTTGTTGAAAAAGGTGCTGAAGTAAGTGGCAATAGTGTTAAAATTGCCAATATCTTTTCGTGCATTAATATTTTCATTGTTGTGGTTAATTTGTTTTATCCATGGATGTATTATTTCGATGAGGCAAATTATTATCACAGGAATAATTTCTGGTATGTATATACACTAATATCACTTGTCGTCATATTTATAGGAGCAGGTATGGCGATTAAGTATAGAAAGTATTTGGAAAAACGAAGCTTCATTTCAATGATGCTGTTTTCGTTTATTCCAATAATTGCAACAGTTGTACAGTCCTTTATTTATGGATTTTCTATAACCAATTTAGGACTGGGAATAGGTTCATTCGTAATGTTTGCTGCATATATGTATGATTGGTCTCATAATGGGGATGAACATACGAATATGATTAATGACAGCAGATTTGATGCTGTTATTATGTTTATCATAATGCTACTTAGCATGAGTGTTTCCATCATAGCATGTGTGAATGTGATTCAGCAGGTAACTAAGGAAAACTCTGAAATACAGAGCAGAACAATTGCGCAGATGGTTTCAGCAAAGATTGAGAATGAATTTATTAAGCCAATTACTGTTTCTCAGACGATTAGCAGTGATATTGATATAAGAACCTACATAGAGGGGAAAACCAGAGAAGAGGCGGAGAGTGTCAAAGACGATATAACTAATCGTCTGGTATCCATTGGTAATGAATTTGATTATAAAATGGTATTTGTTGTTTCGGATAAAACAAGAGCATATTATACATATAATGGAATAAGTAGGTATCTTGATGTTGAAAATGACAGCCATGATATATGGTATAAGGATTACTTGGATTCAGGGAAAAGATATACAGTTAATGTTGATACTGATGAAGATAATAACGGGAGTCTTTCGGTGTTTATTAATTACGGTATTATTGACACGAATGGAGACATTTTGGGAGCATGTGGTGTCGGAGTTGATATGAATGACCTTGTAGACATACTTGCCAGGTTCGAGGAAGAATACAATATCAAAGTATATTTAGTTAATCATGATGGACTTATACAGGTTGATACGGATGTAAGTTCTATAGAAACAGGCTACTTGGATAATTCATATTTTGGCAATATATCAGATGATGATTTTTATTATCAGTTATCGGAGAATGGCTGTTATATGACCAAGTATCTCGAAGGATTTGATTGGTATATAGTAATAAGAGATAATAATCCTGTTAAATTGGATGTAAATAAAATTATACTTCCAATTGTTTTAATCTTTATTGCAGGCGTATTAATAATGGCAACTTCATTTGTTATTATTAGTATGAGAGAGAAGAAGGCAAAGGATGCATACAACAGAAGATATGAAGCATCTATAAAGGACGAGCTTACAGGCTTATATAATAGACGAGGGTTTGAAGTTGACTGTGAAATAATCAAGAAAAATAATAACTTAATAGAATACGTTCTTATTATGATGGATTTGAACGGTTTAAAAGCAGCTAATGATAATATTGGTCATGAAGCAGGGGATGAGTTAATTATTGGCGCTTCGAAGTGTATGGATAATGCATTCTCAGGTCTTGGAAGGACGTATCGTGTAGGTGGCGATGAGTTTGTTGCATTACTGAGAGGAACGAGAGAAGAAGCACAGGATGCAGTTAAGACATTTGATTATTTAACTGAAAACTTCCAGGGAAATCTTATTTCTGAACTTAGTGTGTCTAAGGGAGTAGTTGTTTGTTCAGAACATATAGAACTTAATTTTGAAGAAATTAAGGCAATGGCTGATAAGTTGATGTATGCAGATAAGGATGAATATTATAGACGAACAGGAAAAGATAGAAGACGAGTTTGATTTATAAAGTTTGATTTATAAATTGATATTTAATCTATGTAAAGAACCCAACAACTTCCAGTCTTACTGAGAGATTGAAAGCACGCATGAATTTGAATTTCATGGAGGTTTTTATGAATAAAGAATGGTCAGGAATGAATAAGACTATGCAATTACAGATTAAGAAAAAAGATACCTTTTCAACAGGTATAGATACATTGCTTACACTCCGTGAAGAACTTATGAAACAAATTCTACAGTTTAAGACGGAATTATCATTTGATGATTTTAGTGCAATGCCATATATGAATGCAAAAGGGTATCATAGTAAAACGATTGCCTATTCTCTTTGGCATATTTTTCGCATTGAAGATATTGTTGCACATACACTTATTTCTGATGATGAACAAGTATTATTTAAAGGAGATTATCAAAGACGCATAAATTCTCCGATTATTACAACTGCAAACGAACTTGTAAAAGAAGAAATAAGTGAGTTTTCAAAAAAATTGTCTATTGAAGAATTATATAATTACATAATTGATGTTGACACATCTACGACACAAGTTTTAAAAGCTCTTGCATATAGTGATATTAAAGAGAAAATCACTGACGAAAAAAGAAAGCAGTTGGAGATGCTAAATGTAGTGAGTGGTGATGAAAACGCATATTGGTTAATTGATTACTGGTGTGGAAAAGATGTAAAGGGATTGATACAGATGCCGTTTTCAAGACATTGGATTATGCATATTGAGGCATGTTTAAAGATAAGAGATAAGCAGTTATCTATTAAGTAAATTTCAGGTTATCGGTATGTTAGTATGGTTGGCATAGTAAAGATACTGGCAGAGTATCTGGAATCAACGGAACAGTACCTGAAAGAGAAGGCACAGGAAAGAAAATAGGAAAGGCCATCTGTGAGAGAAAAGATAAAACAGGCGAAGCAGGTAACGCAAGATAAGAAAACAGGAAATATTGGAAAGTCAAAAAATGTTGAAAGATAGCAAAATCATAATTGATGGCGGTTGGTACAGAGGAGTGTATTGACCGCTTTTTTTATGCTTAATTTCTTGGAAATCTGTACAAGTATGATATACTTATAAAAAATGGATTGGGAGGAACATATGGCAGTATTAGTAGATAACTTAGAGAATAATTGATAAGGAACTTGCAAGGGCAAAGGAGAACTGATTTGAATATACAGATATTTGGAACAAAGAAATGTAATGATACGAAAAAGGCTGAACGATTTTTCAAAGAACGCGGTATTAAGTATCAGTTTATAGATATGAAGGAAAAGGGAATGAGCAAGGGAGAGTTCAACTCTGTTGCACAGGTTAATGGTGGTCTGGATAATATGATCAACTGGGATGGAAAAGACAAGAATCTGCTTGCCCTTATCAAATATATAGCAGATGAGGACAAGCTGGAAAAAGTACTTGAAAATCCGCAGGTAATTAAAACACCGGTAGTGAGAAATGGAAAGCAGGCAACACTTGGATATCAGCCGGATGCATGGAAAGGATGGAACTAACAATATATGAAAACAGCAATTATTTATGCATCAGTACATCATGGAAATACAAAGAAAATTATTGATGAAATTGCCAAGTCAAATGAAGTTGATCTGATAGATGCTACACAGGTAACAGAAAAAGATTTATCCGGCTATGACCTGATAGGATTTGCGTCAGGAGTTTATTACGGAAAATTTCATCAGTCTGTACTTAAATTTGCATCTGTCAATCTGATAGAGAATAAAAACATTTTTCTGATGTGTACCTATGGTGGAAGCGAGGCATTCAAATCTATGGAAAGCATTATTGAGGATAAGCATGATAATCTGGTGGGAAGGTTTTCGTGCAAGGGCTTTGATACATTTGGACCATTTAAACTGATTGGTGGTGTTGCCAAAGGACATCCGGATGATAGGGATTTTGCAGCGGCAGTTGAGTTTTATAAGAAACTGATTGCAGGTGGTGTGGTGAACGAGTAAAGCGTAAAACGAAGGAGGTGCCATATGCCATTTAAGATTGTCCGAAATGATATTACAAAAGTAAAGGCGGATGCTATTGTCAATACTGCTAATCCAAATCCGATATGTGCAAGTGGCACGGATCTGGCAATCTATGAGGCGGCCGGAAAGAAACAACTCCTTGCAGAACGTCAAAAGATTGGCAAAATCGCGAGAGGAGATGTTGCTGTTACCGGAGCATATCAGCTACAGGCAAAATATATCATACATACTGTAGGTCCTGTATGGGAATATGGCAAGCGGCATGAGTTTGATATTCTGGAGAGTTGTTACAGAAAATCCTTGCAGAAAGCTGTTGAATTGAAATGTGAGAGCATTGCATTTCCTTTGATTTCAACCGGAGTGTATGAGTTCCCAAAGGATAAGGCATTACAGATAGCAGTATCCGTATTTAGTGAGTTTCTTACAGAAAATGAAATGCAGATCATTCTTGTGGTGTTTGACAAGAAGTCATTTCAGTTATCCGGCCAGATAGTTGGAGAGATAGATTCCTATATAGATGCCAATTATATCAGGGAAAGTCATAAGAAGGAATATCCGGCAGGAAGCAGAGGACGAGCCATAAGCAGACGCATCCCGGAAGAAGAACTATACGAGCAAATGATTCGCAGTGAGGATGCTGAGGAAAGTTACCCCTTCAATGCAGAATCGGGTGCTGATGCCAGGTTGACAGAATCCTGTATGCTGTCAGCTGACATATCCTTAGAAGATCAGCTTGCAAATATGGGGGCATCTTTTCACGAAAAGCTGTTTGACCTGATAGCGGTAGCTGGAATCGACAACAAGGATGTTTGGAAAAAAGCAAACCTCGATAGGAAACACTTTTCAAAGATTCAGTGTGATGAGCATTATCATCCAAAGAAAAAGACGGTAATGGCTTTGTGTATCGCACTTCATCTTGATCTGGAGCAGTCAAAGGATCTGATGGCAAGGGCAGACTGGGCGTTCAGTCCGAGCAGTAAGTTTGACCTGATCGTGCAGAAAGCAATTATTGATAAGCAGTATGATATCATGCAGCTGAATGTGACATTGTTCAAATATACGAATGAAATACTGGGAGTGTAGAATATATGTGGGATAATATTTATCAGCCGGATCAGACTGGAAGTGAAGGCGGATTGATAATAGCGGATGAAGAATACAGGGATTCCTGTCGGATAACCTTGGAAAAATGTGAAAGATATTATGCTATTACATGTGGAGTTTATGGAGGAATGATGCACACTGCCTTCTGCAGCAGCACACAATATCAGGAAACTTATAATAATATGAAAAAGGATTTACAGGAATTCATTGATAAAGATACTTCTGATGAAGAAGAAATTGAGTTTTAGGATTGGTTTACAAGCAAATATTGATTAAAGGATGTCGGTACATTTTCGTGCTGGCATTTTTTCTTTGTCTGAAAGTGTCGCCCATTCAGCGACCATCCCAAATTGCTTTCGGGATATACTCATATTGTAACAAGGAAAGAGATAATACCGGATGCTTTCCGGAGATTGGAGGCAGATATGTACGGAGCAATTTTAGGAGATATCATAGGAAGTCCGTTTGAATTTGACAGGGGAGATAAGACAAAGAAATTTGAATTTTTCACAAGAGGCTGCGGTTTTACAGATGATTCGGTCATGACCATAGCTGTGGCAGAGGCATTGATTGCAGTAGGTCCTGATGCAGATGAAAAAGAAATAGAGGAAGCAGTAATTGCCAATATGCAGGATTGGGGAAAACATTATCCTCATGCAGGATATGGAGGGAGTTTCAGACATTGGTTAAAAGACAGACATCCACAGCCATATGGAAGTTATGGCAACGGATCCGCAATGAGGGTATCAGCGGCAGGCTGGTTATATCCTACGATTGAAAGAACGCGAGAGGTCGCAAGGTGGACGGCAGCAGTCACACACAACCATCCGGAAGGAATCAAAGGAGCAGAAGCAACAGCAAGCTGTATATTTCTTGCAAGAAATGGAGCTTCTAAGGAAGAAATCGGGGATTATGTGGAGCAGGAATTCCATTATGACCTGAGCAGGACATTGGATGAAATCCGTCCGTATTATCATCATGTAGAGAGCTGTCAGCAGACAGTGCCGGAAGCAATCACCGCTTTTCTGGAGGCGGAAGATTTTGAGGATGCAGTAAGAAATGCTGTTTCGCTGGGTGGAGATACAGATACCCTTGCCGCAATCACGGGAAGTATAGCCGAGGCTTTCTTCGGAATACCGGCAGTTCTGAAAGCTGAATGCCGGAACAGGATAGATCCGGAAATGAACAGGGTGTTGGATGCATTTGATGAAGTACTTGGAAGAAATAACCTGGAAGTAGATGAGTCACTAAGTGGAAATGATCTGATAGAAAATACCATAAGTAATCTATATGAAAATCAGGATCATGAGAGTTTTATAGACGTGATCACAGCAATATGTTTTTGCATAATGAACGATGGACAGGGATGGGTGCCGTTTGTAACAGTAAGCGGAGAAATGTTTCAAAATCTTGATGCCAGCACCTTGCAGGAAGGAGACAGATTTTAGAAATTGGATTGCATAATGATAAGGTTGCCGGAGTTGTGATCAATCCTTTCGGCAAATATTTTAAAGCAGATAAAAAAGTCATTGAATGTATATTTGATGCGTGCAGACAGAATATGGAGGGCGAAGCATGATGGAAAGAACAATCAGAGTAACTGGTAAGGGAAAACTATCTGTAAAACCGGATATGATACGACTCAGAATCAATATAGAGGGGATGTATGAAGAATATGATGAAACATTGCGGAAATCATCCGATTGTGTGGAAATCCTAAAGGATCTTATTGAAAAACTGGGATATGAGAGAAAAGAGCTGAAAACACTATATTTCAACATTGATACTGAATACGAGAGCTATCAGGCGAGAGATAAAAGCTGGAAGAGAAGATTCAAAGGATATAAATATGTGCACCGTATGAAGCTGGAGTTCCCAGCAGATAATAAGAGACTTGGAAAAATATTATATGCTCTGGCACATTGTTCTGTATCTCCGGAATTTACTATCGAATATACAGTTGCAGATCCGGGGAAGTCAAAGAATGAGCTGCTTGGTGCAGCAGTAAAGGATTCCCAGGCAAAGGCATCTGTACTGGCAGAGGCAGCAGGTGTAAATTTGGGAAAAATCATAAATATTGATTATTCATGGGGAGAGATTGATTTTGTATCAAGACCATTGCAGGAAATGTCGCTTCGGTGCTGTGAACCGGAGGAATGTGAGTCTGCTTCCTATGATATGGACATCGAGCCTGATGATATAGATATCTCTGATACTGTGACTGTTATATGGGGACTGGAAGATTAACGGAGGCAGATGTTTATGATGTCATCAATCTTTTATGGAGAAATTAAAGAGGACAGGCTGAATACGTGGAAAGAAAATAAAAATCCTTATGACATACTTGCAGATAATAACAGGATAGAAAGACTTGGCGGATGGGATTTTCTGTTTATTGCAGATGAAGTGTTTACGGATTGTGTACAGGTTGACTGGGGAAGTTTTGCTTATAAATGTACGAAAGAGCAGCTTATAGAATTGACGAGGAAAACAAAATGCGCGATTTCTGGGATAGAACTGCTGAAGCCTGAAAAGATATACGGTATAGTGTTTATTGAAGAGTGTTAAAAACAAAGGCATGGATAAGTTTGTTGATTTTCATAAACAGTTAATGCAACATAATATAGACGATGTTATGTCATATAAAGATTTTTTGAAAATGTTTGCAACAGATGAAGAAACAATTGCTAAAATCAATGCATTATGGTATTGCCGAATCTGCTTGGAATAGACGACATCTGGCTGTCGATCACAACAGGCGAGATACTCAGTATGATCATGAGTATTTACTATTTTATGAAATACAGAAAAATATGGAGTGAGAAGTAAAAAGATTTCATTGATAAATCAAATCAGGGAAAAAATTGACACATAAAAATAGATGTACGATCACTTGAACAGGTGGATGTACATCTATTTTGGCATATGATATTAATTATTTTTTCAGGAAAAGCGTTTTACAATATTATTAATTTCCAACGCATTTTCTTTGTTATGATTTACGATAACGGACATTTCCTGTGTCGTTTCTTCTGTTTGTCTTGCCTTTTCTAAGATATCCTGACTGCTGATATGGTCGGAATCAGGAACATCTGAAATAGCATGGATCTGGTTTTGAATATTTTGTACTGTGTTGACAAAGGTTTCAGACTCTTCTGCAATTTCGGATATAATAACCTGAATTTCCTGAATGGATTGGTAGTAATCCTGGGTTTCCTGAACCAATTCTGTAAACTGTGTCTGGACGTCATTTTGCAGGAAGAAAATAATCTGATCGAAACAAGCTTTGACATGTGATATATTGTTTTTAGTTTCATTACAGATAGCCTGAATATCTGTGGCTGTTTTGGATGAATTAGATGCGAGGTTACCGATTTCGCCGGCAACTACAGCAAATCCTTTTCCAGCCTCTCCAACTCTTGCAGCTTCAATAGAAGCATTTAAGGACAGAAGGTTTGTCTGGCTTGTAATGTCTAAAATTTGAGATGCCATTTCATCAATTCGCATTAATGATTGTAATTCTTCCATTGCATTTTCGATAGCTTTTTGATTTTCTGCAATCTGGGTATTTGTATTTACCATTGAATTATTAGCTAAGGTCTGCATTTTTTCCACTTTTTGAAGTAACTCGCTGCTGTGGACATTACCCTGACGGATACGTTCTTCGATATCAGAAACAACCGTTGTCATTTCGGAAATCCGCTGTCCTACATCGTTTACAGTAGCGTTAATATCTTCTGAATGTTCTGCAAATGTCTGCGTGGATTTTGAGTTGTCTGCCACACAACTAAGAAGTGTTTCTGAAGAACGTTGCATTGCGGTCGCAGAGCTGCTAAGTGATGTTGAACAGTCAGATAAAGTGGCAATGATGCCACTGAGTGCATCATATAAAGAATTCATTGCAGTTGCAATTTTTCCAATTTCACTCTTGGTATTAATCCAAGGCGTAAGACGTTTGCTCTTTTCAAGTTTTAAATTGCTAAGCTGGATAATTGCATCTTCGACATATAACAGAGGTCTGACACTGATTGCAATTGTGATAAATGCCAGTACACTGATGATTAAAACGAAGATGATACATATCAGACCTAAGATGCGCATATTTTTGTGGACGTTCTCATAAATGTTCTCTTCATTGTCATAAGAAACCATTGCCCAGCCATGTTCTGCGATAGACTGATAGCTTGCCACAAAAGAATCGGAACCTTCTTTGTAGTCACCCGGTAACCTGCCGTTTCCAGTGTCGTTACAAGCCACATAAAACATTCGGCTTTTTCCCCCTTTTCTTCCCACTGCTCATGATACCGCACCACACGCAGTTTATATCGACACCCTTCCATATTAAATGCATCCTGTTTTGTGCTGGATCGTTTTTTCCAGGGTTCAAGTTTTCCACAGCCTAGTACGCGCCAGTCAAGGATCAGATCAATAGCATCATTTAAGCCCATTTTATCAGCGGTATTTCGGAAGAGCACTCTTCTGTCATCATCTGGCAGACATGCAATTTTATATATTATTCGGGACAAAAATTCAATATAATCAATTAAGATTAAAATCAGTGTTCCGTTTATAAATATTTTGATTCATTGAAAAAAGTCTATTCAGAACATACTTTTTGTCTTTTGTTTTGGGAACGATTTTTACTCTGTGTTTATCTACAATAATTCCTGTAAAGAAGAGTAAACGAAAGGATGCAAAGATAGTAAAACTTGATTTCTTCAAAAAACTGTTGACTCCTACGTTGCGTAATAGTTTACAATATGCTTATCGAGAGGAGAAAATAACAATGATGGCGGTGAATGAGGTAAGTAAATTAACTGGAGTGAGTATACGCACTCTGCAGTATTATGACACCATTGGACTCTTAAAACCTATTGAATATACAGAGTCTGGTTATAGGTTGTATGACGATACATCCTTGGAAAGGCTGCAACAAATTCTACTGTTTAAAGAATTGGAATTTCCGCTTAAGGAGATTAAAAAGATAATCGATGCTCCTAACTTTGACAGGAACAAAGCATTAGAGCAGCAGATTGAATTGCTTACTATGAAAAAGGAGCATCTTGAAAATCTTATTAGTTTCGCTCGAGGAATAAAAGGAATAGGAGTGAAATATATGGATTTTAAAGTATTTGATACAAGAAAGATTGATGAGTATTCTAAACGAGCAAAAGAACAATGGGGACAAACCTCTGAGTACAAGGAGTTTGAAGAGAAAACAAAGAACTGGACAAAAGATGATGAAGCTACCGTTGCAAATGAGTTTATGCAATTATTTGTTGAATTCGGACAGATGAAAGAAATGGATCCAGCAGATGAACAGGTGCAGGTGCATGTAAGAAAACTTCAGGATTACATTACGGATCATTTTTATAAATGTTCTGATAAGATTTTAAGCGGCCTTGGAAGAATGTATGCCGGTGGAGGAGAACTTACGGAAAATATCGATGATGTTGGAGGAGTAGGCACAGCAGAGTTTGTAAGTAAAGCCATTGATACATTTTATATCAGTAGAAAATAAAATTTCAATGGTACATTGATGAGATAAGTATAAGTGTAAAGGCGGGAGTAGTAGCTTCCACCCTTTTCAATCGAAGAAGCTCGGAGTAAATTATAGTAGAAATTGCTTGACAAGACACATAAAGTTAAGTAAGCTAAAATACAGTGATCGCGTTGCAGAAACCTGTGAGGCCTGCGACCGGGGGAGAACCTGCGGGGTCTCCTCTTTTTTTATATTAGGGAATAGTGTATATGCAAAAGTTTTTTTGAATTATGATCAGCAGATAGAAAAAAATTACCGGAAATTGAACTATATAAGATGTGAAAATAGAGTATCTTAAATAAAAGGAAGAAAAAAATTATGGAATATTCGGCAATTCTTCATGATATGGATAAAAGATTCTGCTATGCAATCGATAAGGATTTATTCGTGATACGTGTGCAGGTAAAAAAAGATGATATAAAAGAGATCATTCTCCATTATGAGGACAAGTACATACCATTGGAATGGAAGGATACGCGAAAGACGATTCCGATGAAGAAGGTTGCCACATCACAGTTTCATGACTATTATGAGGCACAGCTTCAGATGCATTTGATATGCCTCCGCTATTATTTTGAATTTACGGATATGCAGGGAGAAAAGGTATATTACGGCAACTATGAGTTTAGCCGGGAATGCATTACAAACAGGGACAGAATGTTCGATTGTCCGCAAAACCTTCGCGAGGAAGAAATGTTTGAGGTGCCGGAGTGGGCAGCAAACAAGGTCGTGTACCAGATTTTTCCATCTCGCTTTGCAGCATCACAGCCAATAGACAAGGAACTGTGGTATAAAGCACCCATTACATCTAAGGATAATCTGCATGGTGATCTCAGAGGAATTATTGATCATTTGGATCATATTCAGAAGCTGGGAATAGATGTTATGTATTTAACACCTATTTTTAAATCGGATTCCTGCCATAAATATGATACCACTGATTATTACCAGATTGATTCTTCCTTCGGAACAACAGAGGATCTTAAGGAGCTGGTGCAAAAAGCGCATGAGTGTGGAATGAAAGTAGTGATGGATGCGGTATTCAACCATACAGGAAGAGATTTTTTTGCATTTAAGGATATTATAGAAAAAGAAGATAAATCCAGATATCTGGACTGGTATTTTATCGAGAGATTTCCGCTGAAGGGTGAAAAAGGAGAAACTCCTAACTTCAAATGTTTTGGTTATTATGGCGGAATGCCAAAATTAAATCTGAAAAATCCGGAGGTTGAAAAATTCGTTACAGATGTTGCATGTTATTGGATTAAGGAATGCGATATCGATGGATGGAGAATGGATGTAGGTGACGAAATCAGTCATTTCTTCTGGAAGCGATTTAGAAAGGCTGTTAAGGCAGTAAAAAAAGATCTGCTGATCATTGGAGAAATCTGGCATTATGCAGGAGATTTTCTTGAGGGAGATGAATGGGATACGGTCATGAATTATCCATTTTACCTGAATCTCATAGATCTGCTTGCAGATGAAAAAATCAATGTCAGCCAGTTTATACAGAATCTTGGATATTTGAAGGGGCGCTTAAACAAAAAATGCTATCCTCTAATGTGGAATCTGATCGACAGCCATGATACAGCAAGATTTTTACATCTATGTGATGATAATAAGAAAAAGCAGCATTTGGCAGCAGCTTTTCAATTGTTATTACCGGGAATGCCTATGATTTATTACGGAGATGAATTTGCGATGCCCGGAGCAAATGATCCGGATTGCAGACGTGGCATGTATTGGGATGAAGAATACCAGGATAAAGAGATGTTTCAATGGTATAAGCAGCTGTTGAAGGTGCGAAAAAAACATGCATGTATCGTAGAGGGTGAACCAATTGAAATAGCTGCAAGGGACGAGGAAGAGACGATCGTCCTGACCAGAAAAAATGGAGAAGAGACACTCGCTTTGATCTTCAACTGCAGCAGCAGCGCAAGAATGTTTAATGAGTATGCGCAAAAATATGATTTACTTAGAGAGAATCCCTTTGATGGAAAAATAGAGGGACTTGATGCCGCTGTAATAGTACTCTAAGAATAATAAGATGAGAAAAGTATAGAAACAAATTAAAATATATCGCTGGAAAATGTTATTATGAAGAAAAAAATAAATTATGCAGGAATTCTGAAAGAGACAGGGATCCTGACTGTGGCTGTAGCCATCATCGCGGCAGCAGTCTACTTTTTCCTGGTGCCGAGTCATGCGTCGGTCAGCAGTATTTCCGGTCTCGGCATTGTGCTGTCTAACTTTATACCACTTCCACTGTCGGTCATTACGATGATCCTGAATGTGGTGCTTCTGCTTATCGGCTTTGCCACCTGCGGGAAAGAATTCGGGGTAAAGACGGTGTACACCAGTGTGATGTTGCCGGTATTCTTAGGGCTTTTCGAGATGCTGTTTCCAAATTTCGGTTCCATGACGGACAGTCAGGAACTGGATGTACTGTGCTATATTCTGGTGGTCAGCGTGGGACTCAGCATTCTGTTCAACCGGAATGCATCTTCCGGAGGACTGGATATTGTAGCAAAGATCATGAACAAATATCTCCACATGGAGCTGGGCAGGGCAATGTCTCTGTCCGGTATGTGCGTGGCACTGTCCGCAGCATTGGTATATGATAAGAAGACTGTGGTTCTGAGTATTCTGGGTACCTATTTCAACGGAATCATTCTGGATCATTTTATTTTTGACAATAATATCAAGCGACGTGTCTGCATTATTACGAAGAAAGAGGAAGAACTGCGCCAGTTTATTACAAGAGATCTGCACAGCGGTGCCACGATCTATGAAGCCACCGGTGCCTATCATTTTGAAAAACACAACGAGATCATCACCATTGTGGACAAAAGTGAGTACCAGAAATTAATGAAATTCATCAATGAACTGGACCCCAAGGCGTTTATTACCGTATATAATGTATCGAGTATGAAGTATCAGCCGAAGACCGGGACCTTTTGACCCTGGCGTCTTAACAATATGGTTATGGAGAAATGCGAAATGAAAAAGGTACGGAATATCGCAGTGATCGTTTTATCTGTCATATGTGTTGGAATTCTGGTTTTTTTGTTGTGGAATTTAAGAAGTACAGAGGAGTCTGCACAGGAAATAATACCGGAAGTTCAGCCGGAGTCTATGTCGGAACAGAGTGTATCGGATTCTGATGTGAGCGGCAACAGCGCAGAGAACAGTGGAGATCCTACGGAATTGCCGGAGACGGAAGAAAGCGAACCGGTGGAAGCGGTAGACCCTGTAGAGCAGAAGGCAGAAGAACTCCTGGCAGCAATGACCTTAGAGGAAAAAGTCGGGCAGATGTTCATCGCCCGTTGTCCGGAGACGGATGCAGCATCCAAGGTGACACAGTATCATCTCGGCGGATATATCTTATTTGCCCGGGATTTTACCGGTAAAACAAAAGAAGAAGTAACGGCAGCCATTCAAAGCTATCAGGATGCTGCAAAAATGCCTCTGTTGATCGGTGTGGATGAGGAAGGCGGCACGGTAAACCGTGTCAGCAAAAATACGAACCTGCGGAAGACCCCCTTTGCATCACCGCAGGAATTGTATACCGCAGGCGGATGGGATCTTATTCGGAGTGATACACAGGAAAAATGTCAATTACTGCAGAGCCTGGGAATTAATCTGAATTTTGCTCCGGTATGTGATGTATCGCAGGATCCGCAGGACTTTATTTATGCCCGCAGTTTTGGACAGGATGCGGAACAGACAGCGGAATATGTACGGACCGTCGTGCAGACCATGTCGCAGGAACAGATGGGAAGTGTGTTAAAGCATTTCCCGGGATATGGCAATAACTCGGACACGCACACAGGGATTGCTTATGATGAACGTCCCATAGAGAGGTTTGTAAATTCTGATTTTCTGCCGTTTCAGGCAGGAATCGACGCAGGGGCGGATATGGTGTTGGTAGCCCACAATGTTGTCTCCTGCATGGATGATCAGGTACCGGCATCTATTTCTCTACCGGTGCATAATATTTTGCGTAACGAATTAGGGTTTGACGGTGTGATCATTACCGATGATCTGGTCATGGAAGGAGTACGACAGTTCGCCGGGGATGCGGAGATTGCCGTCCGGGCGGTGCAGGCAGGAAATGATATGCTGTGCTGCACCGATTTTGAAGTACAGGTACCTGCAGTCATCAAGGCGGTCGAAACCGGTGAGATTACCGAGGAACGACTCAACGAATCGGTTCTGCGTATTTTGAAAATGAAAATAAAGCTGGGCATCATTGCGGATACTGTGGATGCTTAGGATTAGAGAAGATTCCGCAGTACATCCTCGGGCCGGGGAGTGTGCTGCGGATATTTTTCTCTTAACGGACCGGCAGCTCCATCCATGATATAGGGATGTCCCACGATATCCAGCATGGATACGTCATTATAATTGTCACCGAATGCCATGACATCCACAAGGTCAATGTTAAGGATCCTGCAGATAGAGGTGACACCGATGCCTTTGTTGGCAAGGGTAGTATCGATCCAGTAAGGTCCCGCCACCGCACAGTTCGCCTGCTTCCAGCGGGGGACGAAGCGGTCAGCATAAGCCGCTACGCCTTCATGGAGATATACAGAGACCTTTACGATGTCCTCCGGAATTTCGGAAGGATCCTGAATGACTTGATAGTTGTTGCCAATAAATTTTATTCTGTCCAGCATTCCCAGCCCACGTTCCATCAAATACGCTGTATTCTGTCCGGAGAGCATGATTTCGCCCTGACCGTCACTCCGGTTCCACAGATCTTTCGCGATCTCCTCTGCCAACTCTCTAGGCATGGGATTTTTCGCAATACACTGCTCGTCCTTATAGATCACGCCACCGTTTTCACATAAGAAAATACAGAAATCCGCCACCGGAGCGAACAGCTTCCGCAGGCTGGTATACTGTCTTCCAGACGCCGGGCAAAACAAGATTCCCCTGTCATGCAGCGCACGGATTTGTTCAAAAATTTCTCCCTCTAATTCTTTTTTTCCATATTGTAAAAGTGTACCATCGAGGTCACTGCAGACTAATCTGATTCCCATAGTCGGAATTCCTTTCTCTCAGAATAATAATCCCACGATATGCGAATATTTGGTAGGGTGCTATGTGCCAGTGGCACATGTTTAGCACGGACCGAAGCGGAGCGGAGAAGTGGGATTGCGCAGCACGGAACAATCCGTAGGCATCAAAGCAAAGTCGGGGGCTTTTGACCCCGACATCATTTTAAATAGTATATCATAAATTATACATGAATACTTATTTTTATTTGATAGCTGCTTTTCTTGATTGCTACGAGATATGTTGAAAAAATGCGCAAACAAGGAAAATAATAAAATGGAAAATGATAAAGATAGAAAATGTATTTACCGGCTATAGGGGGAGGGCGTATGTACAAAAGAAAGCTTCACAAAGAAATAAGCAGCGGATTACTGGTATTGATCGTGGCATTTTCTCTGACAGGCTGCGGCAAAGTGGAGGATGCTCTGAAGGTAAAAAAGGAAAATTTGCAGTCTGTGGAAGATATTGATTAAACCACTGCAAGATGTCGGTACAAAAGTATCGACACCTTGCAGTTTCTTTTTCCAATTATCTATGCCTGATAATTTTCGTTATCTGTATAATCACTGTCGGCAGCAGAGCGAGACCTACGATCTGACCGAGTGCCGACGTAGTCAGATCGGCTACGCTGAATACACTGTGCAGCGCCGGGATGAAGATTACCAGTGCCAGTAAAGAGACTCCCGCAGCGAAAGCATAGAGGCTGTAGCGGTTCGAGGTCAGTCCCAGCCGGAAGATGGATTCGCTGCCACGACAGTTAAAACCATGGAACAATCTGGCCAGTGTCAGTGTGGCAAAAGCCATAGTGGAGGCCATAGCCGAACTGACTGTCAGTCCGATGTGATAAGCTGTCATGGAGGCTGCTGCGATCAGCAGACCTTGTGTTATCATCGTAATCATAAAACCTCTGGTGAGGATTCCTTCGTGTGGATTCCTGGGCTTTTCCTTCAGAAGGTCGTCATCTGCCGGTTCCATGCCGATTGCCAGGGCCGGAAGAGAATCGGTCAGCAGGTTGATGAACAGCAGATGTACGGGTGTAAAAGGCACAGGAAGTCCCATCAGGGATGTGTATATTACTGCTAAGATACCGGCGGTATTGCCGGACAGCAGGAACAAAATGGCATTTTTGATATTTCTGTATACATTACGCCCGTTTGCCACTGCCTTGATGATCGTTGCGAAATTATCATCCGACAGAATCATGTCTGCGGCATCCTTGGACACCTCGGTTCCGGTAATTCCCATAGCGACGCCGATGTCCGCCTTTTTCAATGCAGGAGCATCATTCACACCGTCTCCTGTCATGGAGACAATATTGCCTCTGCGTTGCCATGCCTCGACAATCCGGATTTTGTTCTCGGGAGATACTCTGGCATAGACGGAGATTTGTGCTATCTGTTCATCCAGTTCGCTGTCGCTCATGGCATCCAGCTCCGCACCTGTCAGTGCAAGGTCTCCTTCTTCGGATATTCCGATCCGGCGGGCAATTGCCACTGCTGTTACCTTATGATCACCGGTGATCATGACCGGACGGATGCCGGCTCTCTTGGAAGCTGCAACGGCAGCCGCAGATTCCTCTCTGGGAGGATCTACCATAGAGATCAGGCCCAGGAAGGTATAGCCATACTCCGCATGGATGTCGAGATTTTCCTCCGATTCCTTGTAAGCAAAAGACAATACACGCAGGCCATTTTCTGAAAAAAGCTGATTCTGCATACGGATCTTGTCTTTTTCAGCTTCCGTCATAGGACGGATACCATCGCTGCAGCGCACATAGTCACAGCGGTCTAAGAGAACATCCACAGCACCTTTGGTAAGGATCGTGGGTACACCATGCAGCATATATTTCGTACTCATCAGCTTTCTGTCGGAATCAAAAGGCACTTCCTCAAGGCGTTGCATGTTCTGCCTGAGGATATCTTCATGCATATTTGCTTCTTTCAAAATAGAAGATGCATCCGCTTCAATTCTTCGGAACATTTCTAAAAGCGCGTATTCTGTAGGGTCACCGATGCCTTTGTCATCGACGATGCTCGAATCATTGTTGAGGACTGCGTCGTATAGCAGATAACGATGAGTCTGATTCAAAAGGTCAAGCTGGTCCGGCTCGTATAACCGGTCTTCTATATAAATCTGCTGCACCGTCATTTTATTCTGTGTCAGTGTTCCGGTCTTATCAGAGCAGATGACAGAGACACAGCCCAGACTTTCCACAGCTTTCAGATTCTTGATAATTGCATTTTCCTTTGCCATTTTCTGCGTACCAAAGGCTTGCACTATGGTCACAATGGAGCTTAGTGCCTCAGGGATTGCAGCAACAGCCAGTGCCACTGCAAACATCATGGAGTCCAACAGCGTCATCCGGCGATAGATACACAGGCAGAATACGACAGCACATATGATCATGATCAGTATGGCAAGTCTGCTGCTGAACTTGTCCAGACTCTCCTGCAGCGGTGTCTTGCGTTCTTTGGCTGCATTCATCAGTCCTGCAATCTTACCCAGCTCCGTCTCCATGCCGGTAGCAGTCACCAGCATCTCGGCGCGTCCGTAGGTGACCAGACTTCCGGAATAGACCATATTTGCCCGGTCAGCAAGTGCCACATCACCCTCTATAACGGCATCTGTTTTCTCTACATTGGCAGACTCGCCTGTCAGAGAGCTTTCATTGACCTGCAGCGAATAGCTGTGCAGAATACGGCCATCAGCCACGATCATGTCTCCCGCTTCCAATATGACAATGTCACCTGGCACAATATCCTTCGATGGAATTTCCCGTTTCACACCGTCTCGAATGACTTTTGCACCGGGCGAAGATAACTGCCTGAGACTATCCAGAGAACGCTGAGCCTTTACATGCTGCAGGGTACCCAGGATGGCATTGATCACCAGTACCAGCAGGATTACAATGGTACTCTCCGCATTGCCGGAAAACATGGAGATCGCAGCCGCAATGATCAGGATTACGACCAGCAGATCAGCAAACTGACTGATAAATACTTCCGGTATACTTTTGCGCCTGCTCTCTTGCAGGATATTTTCACCTTTTTCCAGGCGAAGCTCCTCCGCGCGGGCAGTAGTAAGCCCTTGTTCTGTCACCTGATATTTTTCCATGAGCTCTTTTACAGAAATATTCCAGATGTTTTTTTGTGTCATATACAAATCCTCCTTCTTAAATAATGTACCCGGATCCTTTGTTTATCACGCAAAAAAAAGACTTTTATTGCACGATAAACATACAATAAAAGTCTCGTTCCATTTCTGTAAAAGTGTACTGCCCGGTTAGCGACTGCCTGAGGCTTCACTAACGTGATGACGACCAACACAACACCGGTTACCCGATGTGAACTACTCCCTAATATTGGAAATATCCTAGCATATGCAAAAAGTATTGTCAAATATTTCTATTGGTTGCTATACACGAAATTGTTTTTTTGATAAAATAGGATGATAATCCCACGATATGCGAATATTGGGTAGGGTGCTATGTGCCAGTGGCACATGTTTAGCACGGACCGAAGCGGAGCGGAGACGAGGGAGTGCGTAGCACGAAGCAATCCGTAGGTATCAAAGTCGGGGGCTTTTGACCCCGACATCATAGGATCAAAAAGAAATCGTCCCACAGGAATAAAGTTAACAGATTACGGAAAGGCAGGAAGGTTAAGAGATGAATGAAATGATCAGAAAAAGAAATGAACAGCTGGCCAAAACAGTGATCAAGGGATTACAGTCCCGCAACATGTCAGGTTATTATGCGGAGGATAAAGAAGCTGCACTAAAGCAGGCGCTGGAGCTGATCCCGGAGGGAAGCACCATTGCCATGGGCGGATGCATGAGTGCCGGAGAGATCGGACTGATCTCCGCACTGGAAGCAGGCAATTACCACTATATCGACCGCTCTAAGATGGATACCAGAGCAGGACTTATGGCAGCTTACGATGCGGATATCTTCCTCTCCAGTGCCAATGCCATCACCAGCGACGGTGTCATGGTCAATATCGACGGCAATTCCAACCGTGTCTCCTGCATAGCCCAGGGACCGAGGAAAGTAATCTTCATCGTCGGCATGAACAAGGTCTGCGCAGACTTAGACAGCGCCATGAAGCGTGCGAGAAACGTGGCTGCACCTATCAATGCCCAGAGATTCGACATCAAGACTCCCTGCAAAGAAACCGGAAAATGCTTCGACTGCAAGTCTCCGGATACCATCTGCTGCCAGTTCCTGATCACGAGATATTCCAGACATACGGACCGGATCCATGTGATCCTCGTAAACGACACCATCGGTTACTAGACAACAAAGGGGAAAAGACAATGACATTAGTATTGCAAAAAGGAAGACCTGCCGATACCACCGGCAGACTGGACAAAGAGATACGTACCTATGACCTGTTGGATGGCTTAGGCGTGGAATATGACCGCGTGGATCACGCACCCGCAATGACCATGGAGGACTGTAAGGAAGTGGATGAGATCCTGGAATCCATGGTCTGCAAAAATCTGTTCCTGTGCAACCGTCAGGAGACCGCATTTTATCTGCTGATGATCCCGGATACCAAGGTGTTCCACACCAAGGATCTGTCGGCGCAGATCGGCTCGGCGAGGCTTTCTTTTGCCAAGCCGGAATACATGGAGAAATTCCTGGATATCACCCCCGGCTCTGTCAGCGTGCTGGGACTGATGAACGATAAGGAACATCAGGTGAAGCTGCTGATCGATGAGGAGGTGCTGGACAGCGAATATTTCGGATGCCATCCCTGCATCAATACCTCCAGCCTCCGGATGCGGACGGCGGATCTGATCGAAAAGGTGCTTCCCGCCATGGAACATGATTTTGTAAAAGTAAAGCTGTAAAAAGCTTCTATGAACTTACGAAATAAAAGTGAGGAGCTCTTATGATACTGGAAATTCTGACATATACACATAATATTATGACTATGCTGTTCGGCATCTTCTGTCGGCTTTTTTTCTGGGTGTGAAGAAGGACAAAACGAATGTAGGGAAGCTGTTGCTATTGGCAGTGATTTCCGGGGGCTTATATATGGTCTGCGCGTCTGTGCTGCCAGTGCAGTAACTGGATAGGGCTGTTCGCACTGTCGATAACGGGAAAAGAGTGGTGCTATTACGTTTGTCGTATTGTGGTGACGCTGGTAGTATTCTGGGTGCTGTACCATTATGTGTGTCAGACGACGACAATGTTGTTTGCGAAGACGGACCGGGAGCTGCTGATCATCGGAAGTCTGCCTCTGGTGTATTATATTTTTGACTATGCCACGACGAAGTTTTCCAAGCTGCTATATACCGGCAACAGGGCGGTGCCGGAATTTCTCGGATTTGCCATCTGTCTGTCGTATCTGATTTTTTTGCTGGTGTATTTCCGGGAATACGAGATGAAGAGCAAGGCAGAGCAGTATAATGAGCTGATCCGTATGCAGATGAATTCTTTTCAGGCGGAGATGGACAATACAAGGAAAAGCGAGAAAAAGATGTCAATCCTGCGGCATGATACGAGACATCATATGGCCGTCCTGAGGACACTGATCCAACAGGGAGAGACCGACAAGGCGCTGGAATATCTGAATGAGGTCAGCCAGACTTATGATGATACGGTAATCAAGACCTATTGTAAAAATGAGATGGTGAATTCCGTACTGTCCATCTATAATACGCGGTTTGAGGAGCATAGGATCCGATGGGAGGTACAGGTCAGCATCGGGGAGAAACTTCCCTGCTCGGAAATGATGTTCTGTGCAATCCTTTCCAATGTGTTGGAAAACGCCCTGCATGCCGTGCAGGAACTGCCTCAGAAAAAGCGGCTGATACAGCTGCCCCTGTCTGAAAAGTCGGGACATCTTCTCCTGATGGCGAAAAATACCGTGCGGAATGCCCCGGCATTTAATGACGATGTACCGGTGACGGAGCGCTCCGGACACGGACTGGGGGCCAGAAGCATCGTATATTATGTGGAAAAGCTGAACGGACAATACCAGTTCTTTATGGAGAATGGGGATTTTGTTGTCCGGATCATTCTCTAAAAGACGATTTTACAGGCGGATCGCATTTGTCCAGGCGATCCGCCCTTTTTCGTCGGTGCATTCGATCCGTACATAGCTCTCCGTACCGTTCAGGGGATGTTCGGCATGGGTGAGGGGTGTCGCCTGCATCAGATGCATCCGGCTGTTATAGGTCGGCCCGTCTGTCACGAAACAGATTTTGGAACAGGGAGAGCATTCTACGAAGGCGTGATCTTCCCGGATGCCCCACTGGCAGATCTCCGGCCCCTGTGAAGAATAGTAATCTCCGGCCAGTAAGTGGTTTACAATGGATTCGTGATCCAGGGATTCGGAGCAGACACAGACGTAACCGCCGAAGCTGTCGAAATATTCCGGAGGATTGTGATTGTCATCGGAGGCGAAGGCAGAGACGAAATTGCCCTGTTTTAACATCCGTTCCCAGAAAAAGGTGGTATGGCCTTCGCCGAAGCCAAGTTCGCTGCCGTGATTATAGATCTCCATGGCCCAGAGACCTTGCAGGGAGCATACTTCCTCCGGATCCACCCGGGACCACAGCGGATGGTTATAGGTAGTAAAGCAGCCTTTGGAACGAAGGAGATCGATCCTGTCTTGGGCAGCTTTGACACCGGGCCAGGAATCCGTAGTATAGACAGGGACCGTAAGACGTTCTCCGGACGTGAATAACCGGCTGCCGGCCTGCTCCTGCATCTGGCGGTTACCCAGGATTCCGTGAATGTGATGTGTCTTCACCTGATGGCCTTCGGCATCGCATAATTTTACGGAGGCCTCCAGTCCGGGAAGAAGGATAAAGCCATCGGTGTCGAATTCACTCCGCAGATCCGTATAATAGTCATGCTCACTCAGGCATAAAAAGCTGTAGCCGTTCTTTTTATAAAGAGAGACCATTTCCGTGGGAGTCAGGCAGCCGTCGGAATTGGTGGAGTGGGAATGAAGATTTCCACGGTACCGGTTCGTGTGTTCCGGAAAAACTGATCTATTCGTATATTTATTCATAAAAGCCTCCTCTTGTTGTTTGTTTTCCAATTTCAAATTTTCCAATAAAAAAGAATAGCACAATGGAATAAATCGAAACAATCCTTGCAATGTAAAATTCCTTCCGAAAAGTTTTACGGAGAGTTTACTTTTTTTTACGAGTCGTTGGTAGTAGCTGCCGGCGGCTTTTTTTATAATCGGAGATGTCAATTGATGAGAAAGAAAACAAAAACGAAATCAGAGGAGAAGCAGATGAAGAAATTAATTAGCCTTGTTCTGGCAGGTATCATGACATTTTCCCTTGCAGCCTGCGGACAGAACGCAACCGACAACCAGACAACAGCACAGAATGCGCAGACCACACAGAGCAACGAAGCCCAGACGGCAGCAGCGGCAGACAGTACCCAGTCTACAGCAGAACCTATGGAACTGACCATGTATTTCCCGGTATCTGTTGGCGGTGGTCCGGACGCATTGATCGATGCCCTGTGCGCACAATATCATGAAGAGAATCCGAATATTACGATCAAACCGGTATATGCCGGAAGCTACGCAGACACGAGAACCAAGGTGCAGGCAGCCATCAAAGGCGGTAATACACCGGATCTTGCCATTATGTTCTCCATCGACCTGTATTCCCTGCTGGCCATGGATGCCATTGCAGATATCAACAGCTTCTGCACTACCGATGCGGATAAAGAGTGGCTGAACGGTTTCTATGAAGGATTCATGATGAACAGCCGTGACGGTGAGACGACCTACGGTATTCCCTGGCAGAGAAGTACCATCGTGCTGTATTACAACAAGGATGCTTTCCGCGAGGCAGGCTTGGATCCGGAGAAGGCTCCTTCTACCTGGGAGGAAATGAAGGAATATGCGAAGCAGCTGACCAAGGCAGACGGCTCCCGGTATGGTATTGAGATTCCTTCCGACGGCTATGCTTATTGGATGTTACAGACCTTCTGCACCCAGCAGAGCGGGTTCAATCTGATGAATGATACCGGTACCGAAGTATATTACAACGATGACAGAACCGCCAAGGGCTTAAGCTTCTGGAAGTCTCTGGCAGAAGACGGTTCCATGCCCTCCGGCATTGTAGCATGGGCTACCACGCCTTCCGACTTTATCGAAGGCAAAACCGCTATGATGTATCATACGACCGGTAACCTGACCAACGTGAAGAAGAACGCAGCTTTTGATTTCGGTGTGGCAATGCTTCCAGCAGATGAGACACCAGGTTCTCCTACCGGCGGCGGTAACTTCTACATTTTCAAGGGTGTATCTCCCGAGAGACAGCAGGCAGCATTCGAGTTCATCAAATGGATGACCGATGACGAGAGAGTAGCACAGTGGAGTATTGATACCGGTTATGTAGCCACCAGACCCAGTGCTTATGAGACCGAGCGCATGAAGGCTTATGCGGAAGAGTTCCCTTACTGCCTGGTAGCAAGAGACCAGCTGGAGTATGGTTATGCGGAACTGTCCACCTACAATCAGGCAGAAGTGCAGAAGGCTATTGATGATGCCATCTCCTATGTCATGACGGATCAGAAGGATGTGAAATCTGCGCTGGACGAAGCGCAGACCACTGCAGAGAACATTTTAAAGGCTTACAAATAATCCCATAAATGTTGATCCATGTGAGGAGACCAGCCTGCCGTCCTGGAGCAGACTGGTTTTTCCCCATAACATCGAGAAATCAAAGTGAGGAATGAATATGGCAGAAACAATGATGCCGCAGGTAAATCTGGGAGCGGGAACCGTACTGGCGGATACACTGTTTCCACAGGAGACTGCCGGGGAAACCCTCCGAAAACAGGAACTTGCAAAAGAAAAAGCATACGAAACCGCATTAAAAAAAGAGATCACGAACAAATGGAAACGCACGCTGACCGGCTGGCTGCTGCTGGCTCCGTCGTTGGTATTCCTGTGTGTGTTCACGATCTATCCTATCGTAAAAAGTATTATCAGCAGCTTTTATCTGGATAATCTGTCAGTGATGCAGCCGGTGTTCGCCGGATTTTCCAATTACATCGCACTGTTTCAGGATAAGGTGTACTGGGAATGTTTTTGGAACAATCTGCTGATCGCGGTCGTTACGGTGCCGTTAAGCATCGGACTGGCGGTGGCCATGGCTATGTTTGCCAACAGTCTGAAATGGGGCAAAGCGGCAGCCAGACTGGGCTTTACCTATCCGACATTTATCCCGTTAGTGGCAGCCGCCAATATCTGGATGTTTATCTATACGCCGATCTACGGTCTTCTGGGATATATCAATCCCAACTGGAGATTCCTCGCAGATGGCAAGACAGCCATCTGGGCGGTCATGGTCATGCTGGTCTGGAAGCAGGCAGGCTATATTATGCTGTTCTATGTGGCGGGACTTCATGGAATTTCCAGAGAACTTTTCGAAGCAGCGAAGATTGATGGTGCCAACGGCTGGCAGATCTTTACCCGCGTGACCTGGCCCATGTTAAAACCGACGACCATCTATGTGCTGATCATCACACTGACCAATGCATACAAGATGGTGGATCACCTCTACATCATGACCAAGGGCGGCCCAGGCAATGCCACGAATGTGCTGCTGTTTTATATCTACCAGACCGGCTTTGATTACTGGGATACCGGTAAGGCTTCGGCCATGACCGTAATTCTGGTAGCGGTTCTTCTGGTGGTGACCAGTGTCTGCTTCTTTGTGCAGGATAAAAAAGCATATTATAATAATTGAGGATGGAGAAAATTATGGATATCAAATATTCTGCCGTAAAGGCACCGATGCGGGGAAGAGTACATCATTCGGTTCACCTGGGAAGGATCCTGGTCTACGGAGTCATGTTTTTATTGTTGACCGTGTCTCTGATCCCTTTGGTGTGGGTGGTGAGGACTGCGTTTATTCCCAGGGAACTGACCCTGGATCTGACGGCTGTGGCGTGGCCCACACTGGAGAATTTCCGGAGAGTACTGGCGGCAGCGCCCTTTGGAAAATATTACGGGAATACGATCTTTATTGTGGTGGGAGTGCTGGTGGTCCAGTTCGTACTGATTACACTGGCGGGCTATGCTTTTGCGAGAATAGATTTTTACGGCTCCAAAGCATTATTTGTATTGTTCCTGTCACAGCTGATGATCGCACCGGAAGTATTGATCCTGCCCAATTATTCCATGATGGCAAAATGGGGACTGACGGATACGAAGATCGGCATTATGCTCCCCTTTTTTGCTTCGGCCATGGGAACTCTGATCGTGCGACAGACCATCAAGACGATCCCCTACGAACTGGAAGAAGCGGCGAAAATGGACGGAGCCAATCTGTTCCAGATTCTGTGGAAGGTGTATGTGCCGTTACTCAAGCCTGCGTATATTTCCTTTGGAATGATCTCGGCATCGTTCCAATGGAACAATTTCCTCTGGCCGTTAGTTATGACGGACTCCGTAGAAAAGCGGCCGCTGTCTCTGGGACTGGCCATGTTCGCCATGTCTTACGAGACAGGAATGCAGTGGAGTGATGTCAGTGCGGCGACAGTACTGGTATGTGCACCATTATTGATCCTGTTCTTTGTTTTTCAGAGACAGTTCATGGAAAGCTTTATGCACTCCGGTATCAAATAAATTGCTTTTTTGAGGCTCTTTTCCGCAGGGAAAAGAGCTTTTTTTGTGGATGTATCAGGAAATTAGTGTTATCATTTATAGGATAAAAGCTGCACTCACATAAGATCATGGAATAGGTTCCTGGTGCGGACAGAAATACAGATAAAACAGGAAAGGAGCAGACAAACGTATGAAATATACCTTGGATTATGAGAAGTATGCGGAACTGGCAAGACGAGTGGCAACAGAGGGAAGCGTATTGCTTCGAAATGAAGACAGTGTGCTGCCTTTGCAAAAAGGGCAGAGGGTGTCAATCTTCGGCAGAACGCAGTTCGAGCATTATAAGAGTGGCACCGGCTCCGGCGGTATGGTGAATGCCCCTTATGTTACCAATATTACAGACAGCCTGAAGAAAGACGGCACGGTGCAGATAAACAAAGCGCTGGAGACACAGTACCGTGAGTGGCTGAAGGAGCATCCCTTTGATGTGGGAGAAGGCTGGGCCATGGAACCCTGGAATCAGGAGGAGATGCCCGTAGATGAAGAACTGGCGGCGCAGGCAGCCGGACAGTCGGATGCAGCGATCGTGGTCATCGGGCGTACTGCCGGGGAAGATAAGGATAACAGTGCGGCGGAGGGAAGCTATCTGCTGACAGCTTTGGAGGAGGAGCTCCTTCATAATGTATGTCATGCTTTTGAGCATACGATCGTGGTACTGAATGTCGGCAACATTATAGATATGAAGTGGGTAGACCGGTATCAGCCGCAGGCAGTACTCTATATCTGGCAGGGAGGCCAGGAGGGGGGCAGGGCCTGTGTAGACGTTCTGACCGGCAATGTAAATCCCAGTGGTAAATTAAGTGACACGATTGCAGAAGATATTGAAGATTATCCTTCCACGGAAAATTTCGGAGATCCGGTGGAGAATTTCTATACCGAGGATATTTATGTAGGATATCGTTATTTTGAGACCTTTGCGAAAGATAAGGTGAAGTATCCTTTCGGATTTGGATTATCTTATACGAAGTTCCAGACAGAGATCCTGGGATTCTCAGTACAGGGCATGGCAGTCACGGCAGTTGCAAAAGTAACCAATGTCGGGGGAGTATCCGGCAGAGAGACTGTGCAGCTGTATCTGGAAGCACCTCAGGGGAAATTAGGAAAGCCTCTGCGCCAGCTGGCTGCATTTGCGAAGACAGAAGAACTGAAGCCGGGTGAGACAGAAGAACTGCTGCTGAAAACAGAGCTGACGGAGTATGCTTCCTATGATGACAGTGGTGTCACCGGACATAAATCCTGCTATGTACTGGAAGAGGGAGACTATATCTTCTATGCAGGAACCGATGTGCGAAGCGCAGTAGAGGCTGGCAAGGCGACCCTGACAGAGCTTCGGATAGTACGGATGGTGACGGAAGCAATGGCACCGGTACAGGAGTTTAAGCGTCTGAAACCTTTCTTTTTCGAGGAAAAGGATCATGCCATTGCAAACTGGGAAGATGTACCTTTACGAACGATAGATCTGGCGGACAGGATCCTTAAGGAAAGACCTACGCAGAGTGAGTATGCGGGAGACCGTGGCTGGAAGCTGGCGGATGTATCGGATGGAAAAATCACATTGGAACAGTTTCTGACACAATTGTCGGACGAAGACCTGATCTGTATGACCCGCGGAGAGGGCATGTGTTCCCCGAAAGTGACTCCGGGTACGGCAGCAGCCTTCGGCGGAGTGACAGAAGGACTGAAGAGATTTGGGATTCCTATAGCCTGTTGTTCGGACGGACCCTCCGGTATCCGTATGGATTGCGGCACCATGGCATATGCCCTGCCTAACGGCACCTTGCTTGCCTGCACCTTTGATCCGGAGCTGGTGGAGGAGTTGTATGAGATGGAGGGCATGGAGCTTCGGAAGAACAAGATTGACACCCTCTTAGGACCCGGCATCAATATCCACAGGAATCCATTGAACGGTCGTAATTTTGAGTATTTTTCGGAAGACCCGTATCTCACCGGTATCATGGCAGCAGCACAGCTGACCGGTATGGGAAAATACGGTGTCACCGGCACCATTAAGCATTTTGCATGTAATAATCAGGAATTCAAGCGGCATGACGCTAATGCCATTGTATCGGAGAGAGCACTGCGGGAGATCTATCTGAGGGGCTTTGAGATCGCGGTGAAACAGGGCGGCGCTTACAGCATCATGTCTACTTACGGACCGGTGAACGGACTGTGGACAGCGGGCAACTATGATCTTCTGACGACGATCCTCCGTAAGGAATGGGGATATCAGGGCATTGTGATGACTGACTGGTGGGCGAAGATCAACGAGGAGGGTGAGCCCGGCTCCGGCAGACAGACGATTCCCATGGTGCGGGCACAGAACGATATCTATATGGTCGTAGCGGATGCGGCATCCAACTCCGCGGGGGACAATACCGCGGAAGGGTTGGCAGATGGCAGACTGACCAGAGCACAGCTTACACGGAATGCGGCAAATATCTGTAGCTTCCTGTTACGTTCCGTTGCTATGGAACGGTTTCTGGACAGAGAGGAAGAGGAATGCACGGAGCTTCACAATCCGATAAGCACCGAGGGCGCAGGAGACAGCGGACAGGTGCTGGCGCGTCTGGAACTTCCGGAGCCGAAGATTTTAGAGGACATAGAGCTTCCGTTGGAGAAGCTGTCCACGAAGAAGGGCACAAGTGCGGTATACCAGTTGCATTTCTCCAGGATCGGAAGATATGAACTGGTATTCCGGATGAGTTCTGCGTTAGGAGAACTGGCGCAGCTGCCGATCTCCGTGTTCCTGAACAATACATTACAACAGACCGTGACCCTTAACGGTACGGAAGGTCAGACCATGGAACGTGTTGTAACACTGCCCATTCGTCAGGACGGCGAGAAATATATGAAGCTGTATTTCGGAGAGAGCGGTATCGACATGCACCGCATGTTCTTACGTTATGTGGGTAAGAACGATATCGAAAGCTTCCGGAATGAATGATCCGGAAAACTTTAACGGAATATTTATGCATAGCCTCCCAAAGAATGATTGACTTCCCCTGCTTTTTCAGATACAATCTACTCTTGTACGTTTATAAGAAAAACTAACGAGGAGGCAGGAAAAGTGATAGCACAGATACTTGCAGTAGTTATATTTGTAGCGATGTTTGTCCTGATCGTTCTGGAAGTATGGGAGAGACACGTTATTACACTGGGCTGCGGTCTGCTGACGCTGGTGCTGGTATTCGGACTGGGAATGCACAGTATGGGTGCAGTGTGGGAGACCTTGAATTTAGGCAGCTTTTTTACAAGTCATTTCTGGTATACGGCGGGACAGTCCGCGGAGACTTCCAGCGGCATTAACTGGGAGACGATCGTATTCGTAGCGGGAATGATGATCATGGTAGAGGGAATGGCGAGAGTCGGATTTTTCCGCTGGCTCTGTATGCGCCTTGCTAAAATGGTTAAGTATAAGGTAGTGCCGCTGTTCGTGACTTTTATGGTATTATCCGGTATTCTGGCAATGTTCATTGATAGTATCACCGTAATTCTGTTCCTGGCAGCAGTCACGATTGAACTGTCACAGCTGTTGAAATTCAATCCGGTGCCTATGATCCTGGCAGAGGTATTCTGTGCGAATCTGGGCGGATCCGCTACCATGTGTGGAGATCCCCCCAACATCATCATCGGTACTTCCCTGGGATATTCCTTCACGGATTTCCTGACCAATACCGGTCTGATCGCAGGTATTTCTCTGGTCGTAGTTGTATTGTATTTTTACCTGGTATTCCACAAGGAGCTGCGTGCCAGCGAGGCGGCAGCAGCCGGCAGCAATCAGAATTACCCGGATCCTTCCGAGGCGATTACCGATAAAAAGGGATTCATTATCAGTACCGTTATTTTCCTGTGTGCAGTAGCATTGCTGGTAACCCATGCACAGACCGGACTGACCGTATCCTGTATCGGCGTATTTATCTCCATTGTAACGCTGATCGCCGCAGGTAAGGATGCGTTGAAACTGATCAAGCAGATCGATTATAAGACACTGCTGTTCTTCATCGGATTGTTCATGGTGGTAGGCGGTCTGGAGCAGACCGGTATCCTGAAAGTCATGGCGAACTTCATCGGTGACATCAGTAACGGTAACCTGATGCTGATGATCGCGATTATCCTGTGGGTGTCTGCCATCGCCAGCGCGTTTGTGGATAATATTCCTTTTGCTGCAACGATGATCCCTATCATCAGCAGTCTGTCCGCTACCCAGGGCGTGGACCTGTCTATTCTGGCATGGGCACTGGCTATGGGTACCGATATCGGCGGAAGCGCAACTCCGATCGGAGCTTCTGCAAATGTCGTAGGTATTGCAACCGCAGCAAAAGCAGGTCATATGATTAAGTGGGGAAAATATTGCAAAGTTATGGCTCCTGCGACTATAATAGTAATAGTAATCTCCATGGTAATGATCTATGCGAGATACCTGTAAAGCTTAAGGAGGGCAGACCCATGAGTGAACAACTGATTATCTCCGTCAGCCGTGAGTACGGCAGCGGCGGACATGAGATCGCACAGAAGCTGGCAGAGTATTACAAGCTGCCGATGTTCGATCACAACCTGTTAGACGAGGTGGCTGCAAGCATGAACGTGAGCAGCAAGGAACTGGCAGAGTTCGATGAAATGAGACGTAACAAATTCCTGTACAGAAGCGTAATGGGAATGAACAGCTCTCCGGCAGATAATGTGGCGAGAATGCAGTTCGACTATATCAAGAAAAAGGCAGAAGCAGGAGAATCCTTCGTGATCGTAGGGCGTTGTTCCGAGATCGTGCTGAAGGACAATCCGAATCTGATCTCCATCTTCATATTAGGAGACAGAGAAGCCAAGATTGAGCGTGTCATGCGGATCTATAAACTGGATGCCCGTCATGCGGAAGAGCGTATGATCGAGAAGGATCGCCGCAGAAAGTCTTACCACAACAGCCATTGTAAGGTAAAATGGGGCGACTCCCGTAACTACGACCTGTCCATCAACAGCAGCAAGCTGGGCGTGGAGGAGACCGTGGAATCTCTGAAGAATTACATAGATGCGAGAATCGCTCATAAATAAAATAATATAGAATGACATAAGACAACAAAAATGCAGAGACTGTCTGCGGAAAGCATGCAAGAGAAAATCTTGTGGCTGCCGTAGACAGTTTCTTTTTATTGTCATAGAAAGTGTGTCTTAAAAAATGCTGGACAACATTTAAGCAAATATTAAGGATTTCTGCCGCGACAAATACAAAGGAGTGTGGTATCCTAGGAGACGAATAGGAAAGAGACTTAAGGAACGTACCGGTGCCGGTATGTGGAAATGAGGTACAACATGAGTGACAGAGAGCGAGACTCCATTCAGGAGATGGAAGATATACAAAAAGGTCTGGAAGCCTTTTTACAGCAGGAGCTGCAGGAAATGCAGACATCCGGCTCCGGCAGTGGGAAGTCCGGGACCGGAAGGCGGACAGCAGAGCGTCCGGCTCCACAGATGTTTGACATGAATGAGGATGACGAGGATGAGGAGGAACTGGACGTGATCGGATCCGGAAGACGAGCAAGAGAGGATGATTACGCGGAGGATTGGGATGATCCTGCGTATCGTAAGAGACAGGCAGCCCGCAGAGAGACGACGCGTAAGACTTCAGAGAATCGTAATGGTGGTGGTCGCAGTAACAGTAATGCAGATCGTCGCAGACAGGCGGCATCCGATAGAACCCGGCGTAGCAGACGGGAGGACTATGCGGACGAATACGAGGATTACGAAGATCCCAGAGACAAAAAACGCTCCGGAAAAAAATCAGGGAAGCGTGAGGAGACAGACACGAAAACAGATAAGAAGAGCAGAAAAGGAAACAAAAAGGAAGCCGGGAGCGGCAGAAAAAAGAAAAAATCCAGCTTCAAGCGCTTCCTGATCGCAGTAGCGCTGATCATTGTATTTCTGGCAGCAGGGCTGTATGTCCTGGTGGGTAAGGTCTATGCCGAGATGAATTATGAAGAGATCGAATCTGTGGCAAGCTCCCCCATGAAGGAAGAAGGAGTTACAAATATTCTCCTGATCGGTAACGACTCCCGTGAGAACGGGGAGGATGGCAGATCCGATGCCATGATCCTGCTGTCTATCAGCAACAAGACGAAAAAGATATATATGACATCTCTGCTCCGTGACATGTATGTAGAGATACCGGGGCATAAGGACAATCGTCTGAATGCGGCATACTCCTATGGCGGTGCGGAACTGCTGATGCAGACTATCGAGCAGAATTTTAACATTCATATCAGCCGATATGTGCTGGTGAATTTTGAGGCATTTGCGAATCTGGTAGATGCCGTGGGCGGCGTGGATCTGGAGCTGACCGGCAAGGAAGTGGAATACGTGAACGGCTACCTGGTAGAATATAATATCCTGCTGGGCAGACCGGAGGGAACGGACTATTTCGATGACCTGTCCGGAGGTATGGTACATCTGAACGGACCCCAGGCGCTGGCTTATTGCAGAAATCGTTATATCGGTACGGATTTCGGCAGAACCGAGCGACAGAGAAAGGTGCTGACAGAGGTCATTCATAAGCTGCCTAAGGGCGTACTCACGAATCCGAAGGGACTGATCGACGGTCTGATGCCGAATCTGACTACGAACCTGACCCAGGCGGAGTGTTACCGGTTAAGTCTTATGGCACCGAAGATCCTGACATACGATATTATACAGAACAGTATTCCCATTGAAGGCACGTATAAGGATGCGACTCATCGTAAAATGTCCGTGCTGGAGGTGGATTTCGGGGCAAATAAGAAATTCCTGCAGGAGAATCTGTATGGAACGGGAGACAGCACTGCGACAACAGAGACTGCAGACTGATGTGACGATGACATTGTCGTCATATATGGTAAATCGAGGGGGAGAACTTTTATGGGGCAGAGAAAAAAGCGGTTCGTGGCACTGGCTTGTGCGGTCATTGTAATAGCGCTTAGCGGCTGCGGGGATGATCTGACACAGCAGGTCTGTATTCCGGGGCGGGAAGAACTGGCGCAGCCTATCGGTGGTTACAATTACAATGCCGGGGCACAGAACGATCATACCGTTGAGAATGTCGGGGAGGCATCTGAGACCGGCAGTATGGACGGTGACAATACTGCATTGCAGGAAGCGGGACAGCCCGGGGATTCGGATACTTTGACGGGTGAACGCTGCACGATCACGATCTCCGCGGCAGGGGATGTGACTATGGGCAATCATCAGGAACAGGATTACAGCTATTCATTCCGTCAGGCGTACGATCAGGCGGAGGATGAGGGATATTTTTTCGAGAATGTGAGAGATATTTTCAAGGCGGATGATATGACCATCGTGAATCTCGAAGGACCGTTGACCACATCGGAACAGATGCGTGAGGAGCAGACCTATTGCATCAAGGGAGATCCGGCGTATGCCCATCTGCTGACCTTAGGCAGCATTGAGGCGGTCAGTTTTGCGAATAATCATCGACTGGACTACGGAGAACAGGGCAGTCGGGATACAGTGGCGGCATTGGAGCAGGAGGGCATTGTCTATGCCTATGATAAAAATGTAGGCATCTATGAAATCCCGGACAGTGCGGCAGCCCACGGCGGAGAGCGGAATCTGAAGATCGGTATTATCTCCGTCAATGAAGTGGAATGGGGCGCGCAGGCGGAGAAACTGATTCAGAACAATATCGAAGTCTTGCAGGAACAGAACGTGGATCTGATCCTCGCCTGCTGTCACTGGGGTATTGAAAAAGACAATTATCCGGAAAATTATCAGCAACAGCTTGGCAGAAAATGCATTGACTGGGGAGTGGATCTGGTCATCGGTCATCATCCCCATGTGTTACAGGGAATCGAGGAATACAAGGGCAGATATATCATTTACAGCCTGGCAAATTTCTGCTTCGGAGCCAACCGGAATCCGGAGGACAAGGACACTATGATCTTCCAGCAGATCTTTACTTTTGAGAACGGGGAAAAGGTGGAGGATCAGAACGCCCGGATCATTCCCTGTATGGTAAGCTCTGTCAAAACAAGGAATGATTTCCGACCGATGCCGGCAACGGGGGAGGATAAGCAGAGGATCCTGCAGCGTATGAACGAATACAGCAGTGCTTTTTGTGTGGCGTTTGATGAGGACGGCGGGATTATAGTGAATTGACCGATGGAAAATGTTGATAACTTTCGGATGATGAGGCAGATGTGTGGATAGTGACATGTGCGGATGAGGAATAGAGGAAAGGATAGGAATTGCCATGGAAAAAGCATTTAAGCTGGACTTTATCAATGACAAAACAGGAAGTCTGTATGTGAATTGCTGCGGGTGCTCTCAGACGGAAGCGCTGCACAGCTTCGGACCGGCATCCAAGCCGCACTACCTGATCCACTATGTCTTAAGCGGCAAGGGGCATTTCCGGTTCCATGACAAGGAATACCGGCTGGAGGCCGGGTACGGATTTCTGATCCAGCCCAACGAGCTGGCTTTCTATCAGGCGGATGCGAAGGATCCCTGGAGTTATCTATGGGTGGGATTCGCCGGGAGCCGCGCGGAAGAGTATTTACATAGCATGGGACTGTCAGACAGGCATCCTATTTTTTCCTGTGATAAATCAGAGGAGCTGTATTCTATTGTCCGCGATATGATGGAACACAATACCTTTGGAATCGCGGATGATCTGCGCCGGAACGGACTGCTGGGAGTATTCCTGTCTGTGATCGCGGACAGCGCCGGTGTGGTAGCCAGAGAGGAAGAGGATAAGGGGAACCAGTATGTGAAAAAAGCGGTATCTTTTATCCAGAGTAACTACTGTAACCCTATCAAGGTAACGGATGTGGCGGATTATGTGTGTATCAACCGCAGTTATTTATATACATTGTTCCAGAATTATCTGGGAATGTCGCCTCAGCAGTTCCTCACCACCTTCCGTATCACCAAGGCGAGAGAGCTGCTGGAATCTACGAATTATCCTATCGAGAGCATTGCCCTGTCCTGTGGGTATAGTGATGCGCTGGTATTTACCAAGGCGTTCCATGCCATGAAGGGCATGTCTCCGTCAAAATACCGCAAGGAAAGTCACAAAGAGAGCACAAAAGAACAACTCCAGGAGGTCGAGGGTCTGATCGCCCGGCTATTGAAACCGTAAAGAACAACATTAAAAATGCCCATTCATTGAATATGAATGGGCATTTTTGGTGCCTTGGTTTTACACAGGAATTCTATTTATTTAAGTTCTTTTCTACATATTCCAGAATATAGAAATTATCTTCCGGCATCTGGCATCCGACGATATACAGTCCGTTATCGTCGGAACAGCGGATGATGCGACCTTCCAGCTCATTATGATTTGGCAGAGCAAAATCATGAATCGTGATAATGACTTCTGCATTTTTGCTTTGGGTGAATATCTTGTCTGTGGCCAGGAAGGCGAATCCGTTGGCACTGATATTTTCCATGGTAGCCGCATATTCCGTATCGGAATTTTTGAACTTAATAGTACAGGTATTATTCAGATCCATACGAGGGTATTTGCGTCTATTGTTGATTCTGGGTCTGGTAGTAATGGTAATCTTGAAAGCATGTTCACCACTTTCGGGAGCAGGAGAAATGGCGGCTTCGTCCCAACAGTACAGGATATTACCTGCGGTGACCTGCAGCATACAGGAAGCAGACCCGTTAATAGTCAGCTTCTTCTGACAGGATACCAGCAGTCCCTCCGGAATCTGCTCGATCAGTTCCCCAAGATATTTGTCATCCTTCTGATCGACTAGCTGTAAGTCGATCTTCATGCCGGGCTTGACGTCTTCAATACCCATGAAACCACCGACGCCCAGATCACACATCATGTTTTCCATGACATCTTCGATGGTATTGATATTGTCTGCTGTTTCCTGATACTTGCTGAGCATCCGTTCACTGGTCCGGCTGGAGTGCGTGATACAGGTTGTGATGGTATCTACGATGTTAGATACCTGCTCCATGTTGGATACCAGCTGAGTGTTAGAGCTCTCTACTTCTTTAATGGCATTATCTACAACCTGAATGTGATTGCCCAGCTGCACGGAATCAGAAGCGATCTGATTTACGTTATCTCCGGTCTGCGTTACTTTTTCCAGAGTGATCTGGATCAGCTTTAATGTCTCTTCAATGGAAGAGGTCATCTTCGCGGAGGTAGCATCCAGCCGGGAGAGAGCATTCCTGATCTGTTCAGAGGAAGCGTGGGTCTCAGTGCTTAAGGTACGGATCTGATCCGCTACGACAGCGAAGCCCTTGCCGGCTTCTCCGGCTCTGGCAGCTTCGATGGAAGCATTTAATGCCAGCAGATTCGTCTGGTTTGTGATCTTCTCTATGGTGCCGGTCTCCTGTTTTACCATTTCGAATTCCTGACGGAAATTCTCCAGAACATTTTCCAGCTCGGTGGACAGCTGTGACATGGTAGCAGCGGTATTCACCAGACTCTTCAGGTCTTCCGCACTGACGCCGGAATGGGATTGCGTTTTTTCGACGAGCGTGACCATTTCTCCGATCAGAGCTACCACATTTTCTACCTGGGCGCGGATATCGGAGGTCATCTGTGTGGATGATGTGGTACGATCCAGCAGCATATTGTTGTTGTCAGTCAGCTCGTTCATACCCAGCATGACGATATCGGAGCCATGCTTATTCTCAGAAGCCAGCTCTCTTACGACAGTGATACCATCCAGAATGATATTACTCGAAGACTTGACCTGCTCTACGGTAGTTACGACTCTGTGCAGGTCGGCCTTGATGCTGTCGGTCATGGCACCGTCGGATTCGTTCAGATGACGGATGGACATGACATAACAGATGTAGCACAGGACGATACAGGACAGCTGTAACTGATAATTCTTCATATCGGAAGCACTGTTGAAGCCCAGCATATAACGATAGACGGCCGCACCGACGATGATCAGAGCATTGGCGATACCACAGTCGATCATGAATTTCCGGTTCTTATACAGTACCAGCAGGCTCGTCACTGGCAGGATATAAGTGAAAGCGATCGGGGAAGCTGTAGTACAGATGACAAAAGTGTAGAAGATACCGTAACCGATGACCAGATCGTAGCGGTAGAGCTCCGTTGCCCAACCCTTTACACGTAACAGCACTTCGCCGAAGATCAGAGGCAGCCAGCACAATGCCAGAAAAATAAGGTAAGAAGTGGTGGGATATAATCCCCCGGACGCATCGGAGCCATAGTTGGCACTCAGTAAAACAGCAAAAACGATCCAGATCTTACGGGCTTTCCGATTAGCTTTTTCTTTGAAGACGTTTTCATCGTATGTCATTAGGTAATTCCTCCTTGCAATCTTCGTTGAAATGACGTACTCCTGATGGAACTGCATTATAATGTTAGTATTTGTCGGAAATAGCGATATGCAATCGTAAATAGAATAACACAGAAATGAATAGATTAAAATAGAAAATGCAACATTCTGTTATCGAATGTTGCATTTTGTCTTGCACTACATATTTCGGCTGACCATGGGAAAACTTTAGTCTTTTTAATAAAAATCGTCACTGCGTTACTTTTGTATCACTATAGTGATTATATAGACCGCATGTCATAACTGTATGTCACGAAATATGGCATCTTTGTCATCCTGTTCAATTCCCAGATAATGTTTTGTGATCTGAAAAGAAGAATGATTGTTAATCTCCATCAGCAATGCGGGCGGAGTTCCCATTTTCCATGCATGGTAGCCGAAGGTCTTCCGCAGGGAATGGCACCGGATCACGTCTTCGATCCCTACGGCTTCAGCAGACTTACGGACAATGCGGTAGGCCTGATACCTGGAGGGAGGGGACGATGTTTTTCTGGGACTGGGAAAAAGGTAGTCTGTGTCGGTTACGGAAGACTGTGTTTTCCGGTAGGACTGTAATGTTTTCTGAAGTTCTCTGTTGATCAGGATTCGGGTCTCTTTTCCTGTTTTCTTTTCTGTGATCAGAAGATGGATGTAAAAGCGGCTGTGTTCTGTGCAATAGACATCTCCCCAGGTGAGATGAAGAATGTCGTTGATACGAAGAGCAGTGTTCAGACCGATCAGGATGAGAGTGTAATTCCGGAAGTTGGGCTGTTGGGTAAGATAGTAATCTTTGAAATCATGTAAAAGTTGTTTGCTACGGATAGGTTGTGTCGTGCTCATAATAGCCTCCTTGAAAGTATTAATGAATAAGGAAAATGCAACATTCCATAACAAAATGTTGCATCAGCGCAAACCAGCAGGCAAGGAAGGCTGAATAAAAACAGGGAGGTTATCGATATGCTGCGTCTGACCGTTAGTCCGGAAGAATACCTGATGATCAATGACAATATCAAGATCGTGTTCCTGGGAGGAACCAAGAATCATCTCCGTATCATGATTGATGCACCGAAAGAGGTGAACATCGTGCGGAGCACGGTATTAGAGAACCAGATCACAGATCCGGAGGAGAGAGCGATGCTTCCCAAATATTATGCGGAAGAGGAGCACCCGGAGAAATACCGCAAAAAATCCAACGTGATCATCACAAAGGGAAATGCGGACAAATAATTTCATATGGTAATAATCGGAGGAAGAGCGGTTCTGTCAGGGCCCGACAGGGAAGCTCCTACTCCGGTTACTATAAAAACTAAAAACAAGTATCTGGGAGAAAAGGATTTCTCAATAACAATACAGATACGCACACTGCCGCAAAAGGAATTGGGCAGTAATACAAGGAGGTAAATTATTATGGTAGTACAACACAATCTTACAGCTATGAACTCTAACAGAATGTTAGGTCTGACCACCGCTTCTCAGGCAAAGTCCACCGAGAAACTCTCTTCCGGTTATAAGATCAACCGTGCAGCTGATGATGCAGCAGGTCTGTCCATCAGTGAGAAAATGAGAAAGCAGATCAGAGGTCTGACACAGGCTTCTTCCAATGCACAGGACGGTATCAGTGCAGTACAGACCGCTGAAGGTGCCCTGAACGAAGTGCAGGATATGCTGCAGAGAATGAATGAACTGGCTGTTAAGTCTGCAAACGGAACTAATTCCGAAACAGACAGAAGCTATATTCAGAATGAAATTGATCAGTTGGTAACAGAGATTGATCGAGTATCTGAGACCACCAAGTTCAATGAGACATATCTGCTGAAAGGCGAAACGACAGGAAAAGTAGGTAATAATGCATCAACAGCTAATATTGCAGGAGCAACTGCAACCATAAATGCCGGAACCAAGGTAGAGGCAGGGGATGTTGTACTTGGTACTGTAGGAGTAACCAAGAGTGGATCTGCGGCGACAAAAATAACCGTTGATTCTGAAACTTTAAAAACTTCTGCATTGGCCGATGCACTGAATAATACCACTAACGCTCCTAATGGAAAGCTCACACTTACTGCTACGGTAGCAAACGGTAATAGAACCTGGAGTGATGGAACAGCAACTTATTCCGATAAAGAATTAAATGATGCAGGAATTACATGGACGACAGCAAATGCGCCCGCAGATACTGAAAAACTTGAATTGACTAAGACATTTGTTGCAAATAGCAAGCTGAGTGAGTCTAAAATCAACTATCCGACAGCTCCTACAGCAGCTCAAATTGCTACAGGTGGTTATAAGTTTGGTGAGGATATTAAGGCAACTATCAAAGTTGATGCTGACGGTGTTGCAACAGTAAATGCCTACGATGCAACCTATGTTCCGGAAGCAGTAGAACTTGATTTACATGTTGGTGCAGACTCTACTTCTAACAATAAGATTAAGATGACAATCTCTTCCATGAGCGCAAAGGCAATTGGTGTACAGGATTTGAAGGTTGATGGCAAGGATTCTACCAATGCAGACAATGCAATTGATACCATTGCAAATGCTATTCAGAGAGTATCTACCCAACGTTCCGCACTTGGTGCTGTTCAGAACCGTTTGGAGCACACCATCAACAACCTCGACAACGTAGTTGAGAATACCACCAGCGCAGAGTCCGCTATCCGTGATACTGATATGGCTACTGAGATGGTTAAGTACTCCAACAACAACATCCTGTCCCAGGCAGGTCAGGCTATGCTGGCTCAGGCTAACCAGTCCAACCAGGGCGTACTGTCTCTGTTACAGTAAGCTTAAGCTGAGATCAGGTTGTTTCCAAAGAGGAACGAACCATATCTGTAAGAGTTATGTAAGAACCAAAGGGCAGTCCATGATGGGCTGCCCTTTTTGGGTTCTTATAAGGCCTTTTGATCATCCAAAGATTTCCTTTCCAATTCCTTCGAAAAATTATCATAGTAATCCGTGGCTGCCTGTGTAGAAATAGAAAGCTCAGTTTCTAATTCCTGGATGGTATCTTCTTTTGATACGTGAAATTTTTTACATAAACGAACAATTTCCTCTGCCTTTCCCTCAACCTTTCCATCCTTGTAAATAACTCTCTTTTCCGCTTCAGCGTCATACTCGAATAACACCATATCAATAACCTCCTTCTTATTCTCAAGCAAAAATTCCTTCAAAATATCTTTCTTAATACACACATCCACTGCCTGAACGATGGCCTGTCGATTTGGATACACCTTTGCTTGCTCGCGGACTTCTGCGACGAACTGGGCATACTCTTTTAAAATCTGGCAGGCATTCATCAGCTCGGCATTGAACCCGAGATTGATATTGATTACCTGTACCTGTAATTCAAGCTGAGGAGCCTCTTCCTTATTCCGGTAGGCACTGGACAGCTTCAGGGTGCTGTATTCCGGGAGAGGATCCGTCCCGTTATAAAACACTACAAAATGTGGAGTATCCAGCATCTGTAACTTGTTGGAGTAAAGCAGGTCATCTGTGTTCATCTTTGAATATTCACTTGCCAGATACAGCAAAAAGCGATACGGCATATTGGGATTCAAGGTGGACTGGTGCTCAAAAAACCATAGATCAAAATCCACAACAAACGACAGGTCATTCTGCAAGATTAGGTAAACCGCATTTTCCAAAGTTGTAATATGCAGTAGCTCCGGATCTTCATAATGCGAGTGATTCAGCGCATTGTACAGCGAGAGCAGCTTCTCCTTGTCATGAAATATTTTCCGGAACACCAGATCCTTATAATTCCGCTTTCCGGAAGCCGGTATTGCCACAGTCGCATTTCCCGGTACAGCAGCTATCGCATTCCCATACGAAATTTCTTCCGCAACAAAATTCTTCCAGAATCTCGACACAGTATTCATTAAATACTCCTCCGAAAAATAGTTGCTGGTCATATTATTTTGTTTTAACTCCATAAATCTCCTTTCTGTTGCAAAATAAATGTAAAAGTAAAATAAAACGACATAAAAAAACAAATATTTTCTATATAAAATAAATAATAAGGGAAAACTTTGACCACTGACGGGTCTATAAGAATTTTTGAAAGAAGAAAAATTACTTCCAATACCACCATATCATAAGGTTCTTATAATGACAAGCAGAAAAATGTTACAGAACGCTTCTAAAGTTTTACTTTCCCGGCATTTTGGGGTAAGATAAGCAGTATAGGTTTCTAAAGACACAGAAAGAGAGGGTTACTATAATTATGAGATTTCAGGACATGCCTTACGAGAGAATAGATTTTGCCAAAGTGCAGGAGGAGATGGGAGAGCTGATCCGGGAGCTGGAGGCGGCGAAGAGCGGGGAGGAGCAGTTCGAGGTGCATAAGAAGTACTATGCGCTGACGGACCGTGTCATGACGCTGATGACGATCGCGAATATCCGCTTCGACATCGATACCTCCGATAAATTCTACGAGGAAGAGCATAAATACTACGATGAGCAGGGGCCGGTATTCAGTAATCTGGTGCTGGCTTATCAGAAGAAATTATATGAATCCCCATACAGAGCGTATCTGGAGGAGAAGATCGGTCCGGTAGCGTTCAAGAATATGGAGCTGGCACAGAAGTCCATGAGCGAGGCATTGATTCCGCTGATGCAGGAGGAGAACTCCCTGACCATGGAGTATGACAAGCTCATCGCCGGTGCGAAGATCGATTTCGACGGCAGGGAACTGAATCTGTCCCTGTTACGGCCCTATCTGGTGAATTCCGACCGCAATGTCCGCAGACAGGCATGGGAGAAGATGAGTGCCTTTTTCATGGAAAATGAGGAAAAACTGGACAGCATTTACGACAAACTGGTGAAAAACCGTACCGCGCAGGCAAGGGCAATGGGCTATGAAAATTACCTGGAGCTGGGATATTACCGGATGAACCGCAACTGCTACGGCAAGGACGAGGTAGAGGCTTTCCGCAGGCAGATCAAGGAGTATTTCGTACCCTTCGCAGAGAAACTGCATGACCGTAGAAGACAGCGTCTGGGTCTGGAGAAGCTCAGCTATATCGACGAGCAGGTATATTTTAAGGACGGCAACCCGGCGCCCACCGGAACCCCCGAAGAGATCATGGCAGCCGGACAGAAGATGTACCGTGAACTGTCCCCGGAGACTGCGGAATTTTTTGATTTCATGATGGAGAACCAGTTATTTGATGTTCTGGGACGCAAGACGAAGAAGGCAGGCGGTTACATGACCTATCTGCCCCTCTATCATGCACCGTTTATCTTCGCCAATTTTAACGGTACCAGCGGTGATGTGGACGTCATCACGCATGAGTGTGGCCATGCGTTCCAGGGGTATCTCGCTGCACAGGATCCCATCAGAGAGCATGCGGATATCGGTATGGAGACCGCGGAGATCCATTCCATGTCCATGGAATTTTTCACGGAAAAGTGGATGAACCTGTTCTTCGGTGACAGAGCGCAGGATTACGTGGAAATGCATCTGGAGGATGCGGCTGCGTTTATCCCTTACGGCTGTATGGTGGATGAGTTCCAGCATATCGTCTATGAGCACCCGGAGCTGACCCCGGCAGAGCGGAAACAGGCATGGAGCCGTCTGGAACGGGAGTACAAGCCCCATCTGGACTACGAGGGAGATCCTTTCTTCGGACAGGGAGGCTTCTGGCAGAAGCAGCTGCACATTTACGACTACCCGCTGTACTATATCGATTATTGCCTGGCACAGACCTGTGCACTGCAGTACAAGGTGAAGATGGATGCTGATTTTACAGAGGCGTGGAAGAGCTATCTGAAGTTGTGCCGGCTGTCTGCCAGCGATTTCTACACCAATATGATCAAAGAAGTCGGACTGGACAGTCCTTTTGAGCCCGGATGTGTGAAAAATATCGTGGAAAAACTTGAAAAATATGTGAAATAGCTTTCTTTTTCCGCTAAAATACGGTAAAATAAGAAGTCATTGGACTTAAGACGCTAGGAAGGAGACATGTAAGCGATGTCTAAGAATGAAAAAGTTACAGAAAATAAGGAACAAAAAGAACAAACAGAACAGAAGGTCATGACCAAATATGACCGTAAGGTACAGAAGCGTAAAGAAGAGAAGGAAAAGGAGAAAAAGGAAGAGCGCATCAGCACAACAGTCGGGATCGTATTCCTTGTTGCGCTGGTATGCCTGGTGGCATCTTTCCCAATCCGGACCTATCTGGCAACCCATGAGACTTATGTAGTGATCAATGGTGAAAAGGTGAATAAGGTAGAATTTGATTATGTCTACAACACCTCCAAGAACAACTACATTACACAGTACGGAAGCTATTTAAGCTATTTCGGACTGGATACCAGCAAGGATCTGTCCACCCAGATGTATTCCGATACTCTGACCTGGCAGGACTATTTTGAGCAGAATGCTGTAGAGAGCCTGAAGCAGAATAAGGCGCTGATGGCAGAAGCCAAAGCAGCCGGCTTCACCTACGATACCACGGATGAGTATAACACTTTCAAGGAGACCATCAAAACCTCCGCTGCAGCTGCAGGCGTATCTGATAAGGAATATGTACGTTCCATCTACGGAAGCTATGCAACCATGGGTCGTATCGAAGGATATGTGAAGAATGACATGGTAATGAACGCTTATTATCAGAAGTTGCAGGAGGACAATGCTCCCAGTGATGATGAGATCCAGAGCTATTATGAGGAAAATAAGGCAACCTACGATTCCGTAGACTACCGCCTGACCACGATCGAAGCTGATCTGCCCACCGAGCCTACCGAACTGGCAGATCCCGTAGAGGAGACTGCTGCCGATACCACAGGTACCACCGATGGAACCGCAGCCGCAGACAGCACACAGGATACCGCTTATCAGCCTTCCGATGCTGAGATCGCCAAAGCCATGGATGATGCCAAGGTGCTGGCTGACGATGCAGAGCAGACCGTGGCAAAAGACGGCGAAGCACATGAGAATGAGAAGAAGTCTTCCGTGAACTACATGATCTCCGACTGGCTGTTCGATGATGCCAGAAAGGCAGGAGACACCACCGTCATTACCAACGACAACAGCCATTGCTACTATGTCGTGGCATTTGAGAAGAGATATCTGGACGAGACTCCTTCCGCAGATGTACGTGTGATCATTCCCACCGAGGATAAGACCGGTGAAGAGATCCTGGAGGAGTGGAAGAATGGTGCAGCTACTGAGGACAGCTTCGCAGAATTGTGCAAGAAGTATACACAGGATACTTCCGCAGTAGAGAACGGCGGTCTGTTCGAGCAGGTAACCAAGACCGGTATGACAGAGGAGCTGAGCAACTGGATCTTCGACAGCAGCCGTCAGGCAGGAGATACCGTAGCCATCACTGTCAGTGACACCACTTATGTACTTTACTACATCGGACAGGATCAGCCCGAGTGGAAGATCAACATCAAGAATACGCTGGTATCCGATACAATGAGTCAGCATATGCAGGATATTACCGCAGATGTAACGGTAGAGGATCCCAAGGGTAAGCTGAATTATCTGAAGGTGCAGGCAGAGGAATCTGCAGCTGCTGAGACTGAGACTGCAACGGCAGAGACTCAGGAGATCACCGAGGAGCAGACCGCTGCTACCGAAGAGACCGCAACACAGGCACAGTAAGGCTTGCCGGGGAACAGAACATAGACAACAGACAAGTACCTGTTTCACTGCGCAAGCAGAAGAGACAGGTACTGTTAGATTATGAGCAAAGATAGTCGAAAAATGGCGGAAAACATGATAATGTGACTTTGCCAGTTACGTGAGCTGAACAGAGAATAACTTTGAGAAAGGTATGAATAAACATGCGGGAAAAAGTTCTGGTACTGGATATTGACGGAACACTGACCAATTCAAAAAAGGAGATTACAGAAGCTACCAAACAGGGAATCTGGAATATTTTACAGCATGGACACAAGGTGATCCTGGCTTCCGGACGTCCCACGCCCGGTATGCGGAAATGTGAAGAGGAACTGGAGTTGAAAAAATACGGCGGATATCTTCTGTCCTTTAATGGAGCCCGCATCGTGGAATGTAAAACGGGAGAAGTGGTCTATCAGAGAACCCTGCCCCTGTCCATTGTGCCCGGATTGTATGAATTCGCCAAAGTGAATGGCTGCGGACTGATCACTTATCAGGGGGAGGGAGTCATCTCCGCATTTGAGCCGGATAAATATGTGCAGTTAGAAGCGAGGATTAACGGAATCCCCATTCAAGTGGTGGATGATTTTGTATCCTACGTAGATTTTGATATCAACAAATGTCTGATGACGGCACCGGAAGAGATTGCTCCCGAACTGGAGAAACAGCTGCAGGAAAAATACAGCGATGTGGCAAGCATCTACCGTTCCGAGCCCTATTTCATTGAGATCATGCCCAAGGATGTGAATAAAGCGACCTCTCTCGATCACATGCTGGAGGGTATGGGACTGACCAGAGAGAATGCGATCTGCTGCGGTGACGGCTACAACGACATCTCAATGATCGAATATGCGGGGACCGGCGTAGCGATGGGGAATGCCCAGCCGGCAGTCAAGAAAGCTGCAGATTACATCACCGGTACTAACGATGAGGACGGGCTGGTGGAGGTCATCGATAAATTTATCATGAAACCGGAGCAGGAATAGCCTTTCTTAGAAACAAACAATAGACACAAAGCAGTAACAAGCGAAAAATCACAGAGCAATGAGCCTGTGTGATTTTTGCAAAAGAGGATATATATGATTCAGATACAAATACCTGAAAAAGCGAAATATATCATAGAGACTATACAGAATGCTGGGTTTGAAGCCTATGTGGTAGGCGGCTGCGTGCGGGATTCCATCCTGGGAAGATGCCCGGAGGACTGGGACATTACTACTTCGGCGAGACCGGAGCAGGTGAAGGCGCTGTTCCGTCGTACCATTGACACCGGGATCCAGCACGGTACCGTGACGGTCATGTTGGACAAAGAGGGCTTCGAGGTCACCACTTACCGCGTGGATGGAAAATACGAAGACAGCCGACATCCCAGGGAGGTCACTTTTACCCCGAATCTGGAAGAAGATTTAAAACGCCGGGATTTCACCATCAACGCCATGGCATATAATGAAACAGAAGGTCTGATCGATATCTTCGGTGGCTTACAGGATATCGGGGCGAAGCTGATCCGCTGCGTGGGCGATCCGGAGGAACGTTTCGGAGAGGATGCTCTGCGCATCATGCGTGCCATCCGTTTCTCTGCGCAGTTAGGCTACGAGATCCATGAGGACACCGAAGCGGCGATCCGGAAGCTGGCACCCACTTTGCAGAAGATCAGTGCGGAACGGATCCAGGTGGAATTGACCAAGCTGCTGATCTCCCCTCATCCTGACACCTTGCGAGATGCTTATGACATGGGTGTCACGAAGGTGATCCTGCCGGAATTCGATGCCATGATGGAGACTCCTCAGAAGCATAAGCACCATAAATACAACGTAGGGGAGCATACCTTACATGCCCTCATAGAGATCGCACCTGAGAAGAATCTGAGGTATGCGATGCTGCTTCATGATATCGGCAAGCCTGAGACACTTTCCGTGGATGAAAACGGTACCACCCATTTCCACGGGCATCTCGCAGTGGGTGAGGAGATGGCACGCAGGATCCTTAGGAGACTCAGATTTGATAATGATACAGTGGCAGTGGTGACCCGTCTGGTAAGATATCATGATTATGGTAATGATGTTACACCTGACCTGCGGATCGTGCGCCGGGCTGTGAATAAGATCGGGGAAGACATCTTCCCGCTATTGTTCCCGGTGAAACAGGCGGATATCCTGGCACAGAGCGATTATCTGCGGGCAGAGAAGCTGGAGAACCTGGAGCTCTGGAAGCAGTTATATGAAGAGATGCTGGAGAAAAAGCAGTGCGTATCCTTGAAAACGCTGGCTGTCACAGGCAGAGATCTCATTGCTATGGGAATGAAGCCCGGCAGGGAGCTGGGCGATATGCTGCAGAAGCTATTGGAACTGGTCTTAGAGCACCCGGAGCAGAATACCAGAGAACAACTTCTGGAAAAGGCGGGCGAGCTGGCAGCAGGCAAAGAGTGAGCATATTTTTATAAGATCTCTCATAAGATAGCGTAGGAACCGTCAAACCGGTTAAGTACATATCTTAGGAGGGGTTGTAAGTGAATGACAGAGCGGTGGCACTGCTGGAGCAGTATGAGATAGAGGTATTGCGTACCCGAAAAGGGCGGGGGGCGATTCTGTGCGATACACAGCAGGGCTGCCTGATCTTCAAGGAATATACAGGACGCGAGGAACAGCTGCGTCTGCAGGAACAGGTGCTAAAGCATCTGGAGGCTTGTGGGAATATCTCTGCGGAGAGACTGCTTGCCACCAGAGAGGGTGCACTGTCGGTCACGGACAGGGACGGTGTCAGATATATTCTGAAGACCTGGTGGGAAGGCAGAGAATGTAACATCCGTGACAGGGAAGAATGCATGGAAGCCATGGGGCTGTTGGCAAGGCTTCATGGAGATCTGGAATTTAGACCGGTATTTTCGGAGACGGAGGACGAACCGGCACCTAAAATAGAGAGATATCTTCCCAGCAGAGATTATGAGAAGCATAACAGAGAACTGAAACGCGCCCGGAAATTTTTAAAACAGCGAAGCCAGAAGACCTGGTTCGAGATTCGTCTTGCAGCCGTACTGGATTCTTTTTTAGAGGAAGCGGTGAGGGTCAGTAACGAGTGGAAAGCGCTGGAAGAGGAGACTGTTGCGGCACAGGATGCCGAAGCAAACGTAACCTTTTGCCACGGCGATTATCAGTATCATAATATATTGCGCCAGGACAGAGACTTCTTCCTGGTGAATTTTGAAAAATGCCAGGCAGACGGTCCGGTGAGAGATCTATATCATATCCTGCGAAAATTATTGGAAAAAAGTGAATGGGACCGAAGTCTGGGAATCGGACTACTCGAAAGCTACGAGAAAGTCAGACCGCTTACTCTTACGGAGAAGAGGGATCTGTATTATCGACTGTCTTATCCGGAGAAACTGTGGAAGATCGTTAACTTCTATTATAATTCGGGAAAGGCATGGATACCGGAGAAAAATCAGGAGAAGCTGGAGCACCTGTTAAAGCAGGAGACTGCCAGAAAACGATTCCTGCGAATCATGGAGCCGTAAGGCACCGGGAAGGAACAAAGGTATGAACGTAAGATACAGGAAGAAAATAGTATGTATTTTGTTTGTGACAGTATTGTCAATAAGTGGCTGCGGGCAGGCATCTACTGCAGGAGATGTACAGGACACAGTAACATTGCAGACAACGGAAGAATCCGACAGAGTGGATACCGGCTTCGTGGTGACGAATCCGGACAGCTATGATTCGGCGGATACAGCGGTACTGGTGGATATCAACAGTGTTGACAATACTGTCACATTGTTGAATCTGGATCTTGGGAAGCAATATACCCTGTTCATGGACGGGACTACGCGCTATACGGACAAATACGGCAAGGCAATCTCTCTGGAGCAGCTGGGAGAAGGCGATATCGTGGATGTAACTTTTCTGAAGACGAAGAAGCATCTGACAACTCTGCAGCTGTCCCGGTCGGCATGGCAGTATGATGATGTGGAGCGCTATGATTTGAATACCGTACGCCGGGAGGTGACCATCGGGGAAGAAGTCTTCAAACTGTCCCGGAATACCCGGTATTTTTCCCAGGGACACAGTATCGAAGAAATGGATCTCAACCCTTCCGATATCCTGACTTTTCATGGGATAGACACCACAGTACTCAGCGTAACGGTGGAGAAGGGACATGGGTATCTCAGACTGGTAAATGATGAAAATTTTATCGGCGGATGGCTGGAGATCGGGCAGGAGCAGATCGTCCGGATCACGGAGGACATGCTGGTGACGGTGCCTGAGGGCAGTTATCAGGTGGATATCAGCTATAACGGCGGAGGCGGCACAAAAAATGTGGTGATCAACCGTAATGAAGAGACCGCGCTGGACATCGGGGATCTCGAGGTCGCCGAGGCGAAGTACGGTATGGTGCTGTTCTCCATGAATCCTTCCGGCGCGGAACTGTATATCGACGGTAGCCAGGCGGATCCCTCCCAGCCCATCACGCTGGAATATGGCATCCATCAGATCATAGCGAAGGCGGACGGCTATAAATCTCTGACCCAGTACCTGCGGGTAGCCCAGGAGTCAGCAGGCGTGGATGTGGAGCTGGACAAGATAGATTCGGACAGCGATAACGATGAGAGCACGGACAGTTCGGCTTCGACATCGTCCACTGCGACTTCCGCTACATCAGATACTACAACGACTTATTACCGGGTACATATCGATGCACCGGAGAATGTGGAAGTATATCTCGATGGCAACTACGTGGGAATCTCGCCCTGCAGTTTTAAAAAGACTTCGGGGAGCCATGTGATCACCCTGCGCAAGTCCGGATATGAGACCAGGAGTTATACCGTGCAGGTGGACGAAGAGAAGAAGGATGTGTCCTATTCCTTCGTAGATCTGGTGGCAAGTACATCGGCATCGGAGTAAGCGTTACAAAGGCGTGAGAAATGCCGTAAATATGTGGAAATGCCTTGACAAAAGGGATAAAAACAGATATATATATTTATAGACGTTTCAAAAGAACTATTTTCGAGCGTAAATTTAATCACGAAAACTCATTATAGGAGGAGTTCAATATGAACAAAACAGAATTAGTTGCAGCTATGGCTGATCAGGCTGGTCTTTCCAAGAAGGACGCAGAGAAGGCATTAAAGGCTTTCACCGATGTTGTTGCTGAAGAGTTAAAGAAGGATGGTAAGGTTCAGTTAGTTGGCTTCGGTACTTTCGAAGTATCCAGCAGAGCAGCAAGAGAGGGTAGAAATCCTCAGAGCGGCAAGCCTATGAAGATCGCTGCTTCCAAGGCTCCTAAGTTCAAGGCTGGTAAGGCATTAAAGGATATGCTGAACGCTTAATAGAAGCTGAATTTTCAGAGACTCGAGAGGACAACCTTTCGGGTCTCTTTTGTATCTGTGAACGAATTAAGAGGATAGGAACATGAGATTAGATAAATATTTAAAGGTATCCCGTCTGATCAAGCGGCGTACCGTGGCAAATGAAGCCTGTGACAGCGGCAGAGTATTGATCAATGACAAGCCCGCGAAGGCATCCGCCAACGTAAAAGAGGGAGACATCATCACCATCTCTTTCGGTAATAAAGAGGTTAAGGTGGAAGTCCTGGATGTGCAGGAGACGGTGAAAAAAGAAGCAGCAAAAGAACTGTTCCGTTATATTTAATGTACGTATAAATTCCCATTTTGTACCATAAGATGAAATATAAGTCCGTACAATGGAACGGGTGTGGCAAGGATGGGAGGACATATGGAAGATTTAAATACAGCAGGACGCATGCATAAAATATCGATAACAAATCGTCGGACCTGCACGGTGAACGGGGTAAACGATGTGCTTTCTTTTGATCTGCGGGAGATCGTGCTGGAGACGGAGCAGGGGATGCTGATGATCCGCGGAAATGAGCTTCATGTGAACCGTCTGACCCTGGATAAAGGGGAAGTGGATATCGACGGCAGGATCGACAGCTTTGTATATTCGGATACCGCAGCATCTGGAGAAAAACAGGAATCTCTTCTCACCAGGCTGTTCCGCTGATGAATGAGAATGTTTTTCTGCTGCATGCCGTTCTCCTGGGTGTGGAGATCACTTTTCTATATGATATACTGCGGATCCTGCGGAGAGCTTTTGCCCACAGTGGCATCATGGTGTCACTGGAGGATATCGCGTTCTGGATTTATTGTGCAGGGAAAGTGTTCCTGCTGATGTTTCGGGAGAGTAATGGGAATCTGCGGTGGTTCGCCGTACTGGGTGCGCTGACAGGGATGTACCTGTATCACAAAACCTTCAGCCCACTTTGGGTAAAATATGTATCCGGACTGCTTAACAGCATCTTAAGCCCTATCCGCAGGAAAACGCGGGCGGTGAAGAGTTGGCTAAAAAAGCAGTTGACGAGCCTGTGGAAAATGCTTAAAATATTCTATAAAGGGAGATGCGCGTATGGCAAAGAGAAGAATAGCCTACCGCAGGAGACGACACCAGAACCGGTTCAGCATGTTCTTAGTGAGCCTGGTCGTATTGATGATCATGGTCGTCGTGGCAGTGCGGAGTGTGGAATTACAACGGAAGATTGATGGATACGACATGCAGATCGCGGGCCTGAACGCGCAGATCGAAGCAGAGAATACCAGGACGGAACAGATCGAGGAGTATCGTAAGTACACACAGACCAAGGCTTATGTGGAGGAAGTAGCCAAGGATAAGCTGGGACTGGTGTATGAGGGTGAGATCCTTTTTCAGGAGGATAAATAAGCAGGGAGACTTTTTCTTAAGTTGACCTGCTTTTTTTGTCGCAAAAAATGAAGTACCCGGATCCTTAAATTTGACAAAAAGAAAAAAACGATCGTCCTATAATCGTGAAGACAGAAAGGGGAAGGATCATGGTTATAGGGAAAAAGGAACAGAGAAATCCGAGACAGGAACAGTGTGCACAGGTGTCCATGCTCTGCAGGCAGAGATTATTGGGATATGCGGAAAGCTTTGAAGAATTGGGGAAAAGTTTTTGTGAGGAAGTGGGGATTGTCGGGGATGACAGACAGAGTATTCTGGAAAAATACATGCTTCAGCAGAGTCGTCAGATCATGGGAGATCATTTACAGACCGTGGCCCGGATCATGGAACGAGTCGCCGGAGAGGAATTGGTCTACCTTCCGTTAGAAGAGAAAAAAAGAAAAAGTCTGACGCAGGCGTTTGGTAGTGAGGGAATCCAGGCAAGAGAATTATGTTATGTCCGGAAAAAGAGCATACAGGGAGGCATCAGTATGACACTTTCCACGGAACGATCCGGATGCAAAGCTTCGCAGGCAGCGGATATGCTGACAGTACTGCTGGGGAAGCGGCTGCAGCCATCGCCGGGGAGTCCCTATCTGATCGAAAAGGAGCCCCATTGCTTCCTGTTCACAGAGGAACCGGGATATGTAGCCCTCACCGGTGTGAGCCGGGCACTGAAAGAGGGAGAGAAAATCTCAGGCGATCAGTATACGATGCTGGAGTCGGAAAAGGGCAGGCTGATATTGCTATTGTCGGACGGCACCGGCGCAGGGGAGGATGCCGGCCGGGGAAGTGGCAGAGTATTGGATCTCATGGAGAAAATGCTGGAAGCCGGATTCGATACGGAAACTTCTGTAAATATGTTGAATTCCGCATTATATGCCCAAAACGAAGAGGGGGATCATCCTACTGTGGATATCTGCAGTCTGGATCTGTATACCGGAGAATGTGAGATCTGTAAGGTGGGCGGAGTGGCTACTTTTATCAAGGGAAGCAGTGGCACGGAATACATCGGCGGAGACAGTCTGCCTCTTGGTATATTTCAGAAGGCACAGACTGAGCGGAACGTGCGGATGCTGAAACCGGGAGAAATGTTAGTCATGATGACGGACGGCGTGCTGGATGCACTGGAAGATGACTGTGAGGAGCGTATGCGAAATAGGATCGATATGCTGGAAGAACAGAATCCCCAGGAGATCGCAGAGAAGATACTTTCTTATGCCATATGTAGCTGCGGAGGCAGGATCCGGGATGATATGACAGTGTTTGTGCTGTGCTTGTGGGAGAATGCGTGATTGCTGCCTTGATTTTTCCGCATAATTAGGATAGAGTAAAAACATGAATACATGGAAGGATACGCGAGAAAAAGTATTTGCATATATCAGAGAACACCGTATGCTGCAGGCGCACGATCGTGTGGTGGCAGGCGTCTCCGGAGGGGCAGACTCGGTTTGCCTCTTATTTTTGTTGCTGGAATGGCAGAAAATATGTCCGATCGATATTGCTGTGGTACATGTGAATCACGGGATCCGTGCCGAGGCAGGAGAGGATGCCCGGTATGTCGAGAAGCTCTGCGAGGAGAGAAAAATCCCCTATTTCCTGACCCGGACGGATGTACGGGACAGAGCCGGACGGGAGAAAATCTCCGAGGAGGAAGCCGGACGCAGAACGAGGTATGAAGCCTTTGAACAGGCGGCGCAGGACTGGGGAGCCACGAAGATCGCTGTGGCGCACAACAGCAACGACCGCAGCGAAACCCAGCTGTTTCATCTGTTTCGGGGCAGTGGAATCCGGGGACTGGCGAGCATACTGCCGGTGCGGGATAACATCATACGACCGATCCTGTGTCTCGAGAGATGTGAGATCGAGGATTTTTTAACACAGCAGGGAATTTTCTACTGTAAGGATGCTACCAACGATGAGGACGATTACACCAGGAACCGGATCCGGCATCATATTTTACCCTATGCGGAGCAGAATATTGCGCGGGGCTGCGTGACACATATGAACCAGACAGCGGAGCTGCTGGCGGAGACGGAAGAATATCTAAAGCTTCAGACGGCGGAGGCAGTGAACAGATGCATACGGAGCATAAAGGCTCCGGGCAGTGCGCTACAGCCGGATGTGAGCAGCCGGGCACAAGAGGTGTATATCGCGGTGGAACCTTTTCTGACGCTGCATCCGGTGATCCGTAAAAGACTGTTGTATGAAGAGGTAAAAAGACTTTCCCCCGGGCAGAAAGACATCACCTATCAGCATATTGCGGAACTTCTGACATTGTTTACGCAGGAAGGAAACCGGACGATCTGTCTTCCCTTCGGAATCCGCGGCAGGCGGCAATATGAACAGGTCATCCTGGCGATACAGACGAGTCAGACAACGAAAGAAACGGACAGCGGCATGCAGACTGCTGTTGCGATGCCGCTCTGGCAGCAGCGGGATAAGGATATGGTTCCCGGACAGATGAAAACAGTGGAATGTGCCCTGGGCACACTGGAATATTCTGTGTGTGAGGTGCCCCCTGAATCTGAAAAAAACCAAGAAGTTCCCACAAATCAGTATACGAAATGGTTTGATTATGATAAAATAAAAAAATGTCCGACGATACGTACAAGGCAGACAGGAGACTATCTGACCATTGCAGACGGCAGAGGAGGAATGATCCGTAAATCATTAAAAAGCTATTTTGTCGATCAGAAAATTCCACGGGAGGAACGTGACAGACTGCCGATCCTGGCGGAGGAAGATCATGTGCTGTGGGTCATGGGGTATCGCATCAGCGAATATTATAAAGTTACGGAGAATACAAAACGTATTTTAAAGGTACAATTAATAAGAAAGGAGTTCGCCTAAGAGCGAAGAGACAAAAGAAAATGGCAGAACATATCAGAGTACTGTTGACAGAAGAGGAAGTAGATAAGAGAATTCAGGAGATCGGAGAACAGATCAGCAAGGACTATGCGGGTAAGCAGGTACACCTTGTATGCGTATTGAAGGGCGGCAGCTTCTTCATGTGTGAACTGGCAAAACGTATCACCGTTCCCGTATCTCTGGATTTCATGTCTGTATCCAGCTATGGCAGCGACACCAAGTCCAGCGGTGTGGTAAAGATCGTAAAAGACCTGGATGAATCCCTGAAGGATAAGGACGTTATCGTAGTAGAGGATATCGTAGACAGTGGCAGAACCCTAAGCTATCTGTTAGAGATGCTTCGTGACAGAGGACCGGCTTCCTTACGTCTGTGCACCCTGTTGGATAAGCCGGAGAGAAGAGTCATCGATGTTCATGTAGATTATACCGGATTTAATATTCCCGATGAATTCGTAGTGGGCTACGGTCTGGATTATGATCAGAGATATCGTAATCTGCCTTACATCGGTGTGGTAGAATTCGATTAAGCAATACGAAGATGCAGGAGGCCCGTGAAGTTGAAACAAAACGGCAGAACAATTAACTCATATTTTATATTTATCATACTTCTGGTCATGGTGATCGTAGGGCTCAATCTGTTGAGCGGTCGGGAAGAGGAATATACCAGAGCAGAATTTATCGCGGATCTGGATGCCGGAAATGTATCGGAGATCGTAATACAGCCTAATGGAGAAGCCCCTACCGGCTATCTGGAGATCCAGATGAAGAACGGACTGAATCATAAGCTGTATGCTACGGATATCACCGAGCTGGAGACACTGGTCCGCGAGTACGGATTTGACCCCGTAGTGAATGACATTGAGAGAGAGAACTGGTTCCTTACTTATATGCTGCCGATGCTGGTAGTACTGGCTGTGGGTGTATTCCTTTTCATGATGATGAATGCCCAGCAGGCCGGTGGCGGTAACGGTAAAATGATGAACTTTGGCAAGAGCCGGGCCAAAATGTCCATGGGTGACAAGAACGTCACTTTTGCACAGGTAGCCGGTCTGAAGGAGGAAAAAGAGGAACTGGAGGAAATTGTTGATTTCCTGAAAGAACCCGGAAAATACACCGGTGTCGGTGCGAGAATACCCAAGGGTGTTCTGCTGGAGGGACCTCCCGGAACCGGTAAGACACTGCTGGCGAAAGCCGTGGCAGGAGAAGCCGGAGTACCTTTTTTCAGCATCTCAGGTTCTGATTTCGTGGAAATGTTCGTCGGTGTCGGTGCATCCCGTGTGCGTGATCTGTTTGAAGAAGCGAAGCACAATGCACCCTGTATCGTGTTCATCGATGAGATCGATGCCGTGGCAAGACGCCGTGGTACCGGTATGGGTGGCGGACACGATGAGAGAGAGCAGACCCTGAACCAGTTACTGGTAGAGATGGATGGTTTCGGTGTCAACGAAGGCATTATTGTCATGGCAGCTACGAACCGTGTGGATATTCTCGATCCCGCGATTTTACGTCCCGGACGATTTGACCGTAAGGTAGCGGTAGGGACTCCGGATGTGGGCGGAAGAGAAGAAATACTGAAGGTACATGCGAAGAATAAGCCCTTAGGAGATGATGTAAATCTACAACAGCTCGCACAGACTACCGCAGGATTTACCGGAGCGGATCTGGAGAATTTGTTGAACGAAGCAGCGATTATCGCAGCGAAGGAGAATCGCTCTTTTATCGCGAATAAAGATGTTAAGAGGGCGTTTGTCAAAGTAGGAATCGGTGCGGAGAAGAAGAGCCGCATTATTTCCGACAAGGAGAAGAAGATTACGGCATATCACGAAGCAGGTCATGCCATCCTGTTCCATGTGCTGCCGGATGTGGGACCTGTCTACACCGTATCCATTATTCCTACCGGCGTAGGGGCAGCCGGTTACACCATGCCTCTGCCGGAAAAGGATGAGATGTTTGCCACCAAGAGCCGTATGCTCCAGGATATCATGGTATCTTTGGGCGGACGTATCGCAGAGGAGATCATCTTCGGAGATATTACCACCGGCGCATCCAGTGACATTAAGAAAGCCACCAAGACAGCCCGCCGTATGGTAACTCGTTACGGAATGTCTGATAATATCGGAGTCATCTGCTATGATGATGACGATGATGAGGTCTTTATCGGTAAGGATCTGGCACATGCCAAGGCTCACAGTGAGGAGATTTCCGGTGAGATCGATAAGGAAGTCAAGCGGATCATAGATGACTGCTATACCAAGGCAAAAGACATTATTATGCAACATGAGAATGTACTTCACAGTTGCGCTAAGCTTCTGTTAGAAAAGGAAAAGATCAACAGAGAAGAGTTTGAAGCACTTTTCGTATAGGAAAAGGTTTTCGAGGGTGTTTCGTATATTTGGTAGTATTGTACAAATTGTTTTTGTGAAAAATTAACAAAAACGAATATGCATTTTTGTAATATTTGTGAATTTTGAGAATAGTCAAAAATAGTAGTGCATGCTATTATACTACTTGTAACCCCCCCAATACATTATATAGTTTTTTGCTATACCCCATAAGAAAGAAATACCTTCTCTAAAAAGGACAGTCCTCCCAAGACTGTCCTTTTTACCGTTCAAAAACAAGTCAGGCTGTTGTCAGATGTAGGGAAAAAGGGTATAATTACATATGTGTGTGCTGCACAGGTAAGAATAGCAGGAGCATAATATAGATAGTAAGACATTAGTCTCAGAAAGGATAGATACTATGGATCTGGAGCTATTACGTCGAACAGAATATAATCAGCAGTATATTGCTGCCATGAGACCCGTATTTAATAGAAGAGCTCTTTTTACGGATACAAGTGCGGAGTATGTGATCCCGGAAGAGCCGGAACCATATTCCGAGGTGACGATCCGTTTCCGTACCGCCAGGAACAACGTGGACAGAATATTCCTCGTAAGCGGTGGACAGAAGCATCTCATGGTACGAGTGGAGAGCAATAATGATTTTGATTACTATGCTTATGTGATGCGTCTGGATGATCAGAAGGTATCCTATTACTTTGAGGTACAGACCGGCAGGATCACAGGTATCTTCGATATGAGAGGATTGGTGCAGGAGGTCAACGAGTATTATGACTTTATCATCATTCCCGGCTTCCATACTCCCGACTGGGCAAAAGGTGCGGTAATGTACCAGATCTATACCGATCGTTTCTGTAATGGCGATCCTTCCAATGATGTGCTGACCAATGAATACTGCTATATCGGGGAGCCGGTGCACCGTGTAGAGGACTGGGGACGGTATCCTGCACAGATGGATGTCCGTGAGTTCTACGGAGGAGACCTGCAGGGCGTATTGGACAAGATGGACTACCTGCAGGAGCTGGGCGTTGAGGTAATTTATTTTAACCCTCTGTTCGTATCCCCGTCCAACCATAAATACGATATTCAGGACTATGATTATATTGATCCCCATCTGGGTAAGATCGTCAGTGATGAGGGAGAGCTGCTTCCGGATGGACAGCGGGAGAACCGTTTCGCTTCCCGCTATATCGATCGCGTGACCAATAAGGCGAACTTAGAGGCGAGCAACGAGATGTTTGCCCAGGTAGTGGCAGAGGCGCATCGCAGAGGCATGAGAGTCATATTGGACGGTGTGTTCAACCACTGCGGATCCTTTAATAAATGGATGGACAGAGAACGTATCTACGAGAATGCGGAAGGCTATGACAAGGGTGCTTATGTCAGCGCAGACAGCCCTTACCGGAATTATTTTGATTTCCACAATCAGACGGCATGGCCCTATAACAATTCCTATGACGGATGGTGGGGACATGATACCCTGCCGAAGCTGAATTACGAAGGTTCTCAGGAACTGATGGATTACGTTCTTCATGTGGCGAAAAAATGGGTATCTCCGCCTTATAATGTGGACGGCTGGAGACTGGATGTGGCGGCAGACTTAGGTCACAGCCAGGAGTTCAATCATCATTTCTGGCAGGAATTCCGGAAAGCGGTAAAAGAGGCCAATCCGGAGGCTATTATTCTGGCAGAGCATTACGGTAATACCAGAGACTGGTTACAGGGCAACGAATGGGATACTGTCATGAACTACGATGCGTTCATGGAGCCTGTGACCTGGTTCCTCACCGGTATGGAGAAGCACAGCGATGATTACAGAGAGGACCTGCTTGGTAATGCAGAGAGCTTCTGGGGAGCCATGCGGCATCATACTTCCAGTTTTTCCATGCCCAGCTGGCAGGTGGCTATGAATGAACTGTCCAACCATGATCATTCCCGTTTCCTGACGAGAACGAACCATAAGGTGGGACGTACCAATACTTTAGGCCCCCAGGCTGCAGAGCAGGGCATTAATAAGGCAGTGTTTCGGGAGGGTGTTGTGATCCAGATGACCTGGACGGGCGCACCGACGATCTACTACGGAGATGAAGCGGGTGTCTGCGGATTCACGGATCCCGACAACCGGAGAACCTATCCCTGGGGACATGAGGATCAGGTGCTGCTGGCGTTTCACAAGGATATTATCCGCCTGCGCCGTGAGAACGAGGAACTGCGTACAGGTTCCCTGAAAATGCTGGAGAATGATTATAACTTCATCTCCTACGGGCGTTTTAATCGCAAGGGACAGTGTGCGATCCTGATCAACAATAATTATCATCCGATTACCAAGGAGATCCACGTATGGGAGATCGGAGCCACTAAGACGGGCAAGATGAAAGTGATCCTGCAGTCCAGAGATGACGGATATTGTATGGAAGGCGAGGAGTATGAGATCAAGGCAGGTAAGATCCTGATCGAGATGCCCCAGACTTCCGCAACGATCCTGAAATTCGTGCAGGAATAACAATTTACCAAAGACAGAGAGGATTTTAGATGTTTACCATCATTATTACCTTGCTGTTGCCTCTGGTATCCTTAGGGATCTGGCGGCAATATGTTTTAAAAAATAACGGAAGCACCGGGAAAGAAGTAACCGGCAGTAAAGGAGGGTATGTTCTTCGTTATGCATCGTGCCTGATGATCATGTTTTTTGGACCCTGGGTGCTGCTTTCCCTGACCGGTAATGATGACAATACGATCTGGAGAAAACTCATCGAATCCAGAGAATATGCAGTCAAAGTGCTGATCCTGGAGATCTGCATCATGCTGGCATATACCATCTGTGAACTGTTCGTGGAAGAGGCGAAAGCCGGCAAACATGAGAAGATCCGGAAGGTGTTCGGAAAAATCGTGGACAGCAAAATATGGAAGATCATCTGCAGATACATAGCTCCGGCAGTGATGCTGGCAGCCACAGCTTTTATGGTGTACCTGAATTTCAGCATGATGTCCGACCGTGTATTGTGGGGCGACGAAGCTTTTTCTGCAAATACTGCACATAAGAGCGTCGGCGGTATCCTTCAGGTAATGTATTACTGGGACAATCATCCGCCGCTGTATTATTACTGGTTGAAACTGTTCGGAACACTGTTCGGATTCAGCGTTCCGGTATTCCATCTGGCATCCCTGGTGCCTTTTGTCATTGGACTGGTGCTGGCGCTGACTGTGGTGCGGAAGCGTTTTGGTATGCTGCCTGTTGCATTTTTCCTGACGATTTCCGGACTGGGACAGGCGTGCCTGGAATATAATCTGGAAGTGCGTATGTATGCGCTCGCATTTTTATGCGTCATGGGCTGTTTCTATTGTTCTTACCGGGTTATTGCAGACGGCAGCAGGAAGACCTGGGTGGGAATGGTGCTGTGGGCACTGGCTGCGGCATATTCGCATTATTATGCACTGGTAGCGGTGGGAATTATGATGTTTTTCACCGGAGTGGCAGTCTGGATCAAATATCGTGGTAAGATCTGGAAAAAGGGTGTGCTGGCGATCGTAGCTTTTTTCATCGGCTATGCACCCTGGCTGTATTTCCTCTATGCGGGTCTTCGGACTGTCAGCGGAGGCTGGTGGATGACGGAGATCCTCGGACTGGATAAGAGCCTGGAGATCGTCATGGGCGGCAGGAGAATGAATGTAATCGTATTTCCGCTGCTGTTAGTATTACTGATAGTGACGCTGGTGGCGGATTCTTCCCTGTTTTCTATGGGAGAAGAGGGTATTCGTCTGCAGAAGCCGTCAGTGAAAAGATGGTCTGACAAAACTTACGCCATGGTAGTAGGTGCCTGCACGATCCTGGGAACGCTGGCATTTGCGTATCTGCTGAGTGTTGTAATGGCACCGATGCTGGCACAGAGATATCTGTATCCGTTAAGTGCAGTGGCGATCATGATGCTGGTCATCGGCAGCAGCCGTCTGCTGGAACAGGTGACGGAGCTGGAGAACCGGTCCTGGAAGGGCTTGGAGCTGTCAGCCCGATTGCTGTTTGTGCTGTTACTGCTTGTAATGTTTGGCATGGGAATACAGAATTACCGGGAATGCTATGACAGTTATGAACAGCAGAAGGTAGAGACTGACAAGACCCTGGACCTGATCGGCACGCCCGAAGAGGATGTGCAGATGGTCACCAACGGAGTGAAACATCTGGGATGGACAGTACTGTATTATTATTACCCCGATAATGAGATCGTAAATGGCAATTACAACCAGGCAGAATCCGACAGATTCTGGTACTTTACACCAGATGCCATGAGCGATGAGGCTGTTGCCGGATTACAGCAGGATGGATATCGGGTGACTGATTACGGGCAGATGCAGCTGGCGCAGTATTCTTTTTATCTGTACTATATTGAAGCAGTTCAGCCTGCGTCATTCGCAAAGTCGCGTTAACACGCTTTGAGCGCGAGCACCCAAACGTTGCTTTTGTCATCCTATGGCTGAACTTTTACACTAAAATAATAAAAAATATCTTGCAATTTGTGTGAACATATGCTACAATTTCACATTGTTAGGGCACTTTGCCTGACATGGATGGATTCCCGAGTGGCCAAAGGGGACAGACTGTAAATCTGCTGCAAATTGCTTCGGTGGTTCGAATCCACCTCCATCCAGTTGCGTTGATGAGCTCAATGGAACAGTGCTTAGCGCGTAAGTCCATGCAGTCGAGTATAACGCAATGCGTCCGCTGGTGTGGCGGAATAGGCAGACGCAAGGGACTTAAAATCCCTCGGGGGCAACTCCGTGCCGGTTCAAGTCCGGCCACCAGCATTTGTTGAAAAGTGGGAGAAACGTTGATTTTACAGCGTTTCTCCCACTTTTATTTGTGGTGGAAAATGTATGTACTTGTATGTACGCCTAGCAGAGTGCTGAATTATACCGGCAGCTTTCGTAGCGTTATCCAGTAGATATGTTTTTCAGTCATCGGAGGCTGAAATAATTCTTGGAGTATATTATCTTTAAAGTGTAAATACCAACGATGTCCCCAATAAAAGGAGGCTGTACTGCTAAGCTATGAAGAATATATATAAACGAAAAATTATACTCGTTATTGCAATTTTATGTTTAAGCTTAGTATGCTGTAAAAGTAAAACAGAGCCAATTAATAATATTGCATCATGGACACCGGATGATGGTTGGAAAATAAATGGAATTGATATTAGAGATGATTATGCCAATTTCATACTATTATATCAAGACAGGGAAATAGCAAATGTGGAAACTTCAAAATTTGCAGAACCATCATGGATTGATAGGGAGACAACAGTATGAATTATTATATCAGTGATCTGCATTTGTTTCATGAAGCGGCGATACGATTTGATGACCGTCCGTTCTCAGATACCGACAGCTTTTTTCGGAAGTCTGTGATTATAAGGAGATTCGGGACTCCATAGCCGGGAAAAGCTATGAACTGGTATTATGCCATTACCCGATCTTTAGCTGGAAGCACATGAGCCGCGGCACCATTCTGCTCTACGGACACACCCACAACAGCCCGGAGGACGAATATTTTCAGAAGTGTCTAGTGGAAATGAAGGACAACGACTGCCGTCATACCGGTGACAGTGCCATACAGGCGTACAATGTAGGATGTATGAAGCCTTGGATGGACTATGAACCGAGAAGTCTGCAGGAGATCATTAAGATGAAGTTTGTGGAAAATGGAAACTGATGATATAAAAACAGCAGATCCCGCCAGATCTGCTGTTTTTCTCTGTGTATATGAGCGTGAAAAACACACTTCTATCATAAAATAAAGGATACTTCGTTACTTAAAACTTCTCAGCGAAGCTCTTGTAATACTCGTCAAAAAACTTGTTAACCTTTTCCATAATCTTCTTCATAATATTCACCCTTAACCTTTCCAAGACAAATGAACTGTTGACTTTGTTGTTACGCTTAAGGGGTCAGGCCTGACTTCCTTTTGATGATTATAATTTACCATATTGCGCTTATAATGTGAAATACATATAATAGAAGTATAATAATACCCAAAAGGTATAGCAAAAGAAAATACAACATGTTACACAAATAGAATGATTAAGCACGTTTTTGAAAAAGCATGGAAGGAGGATGCTGGGAAGATGGAATTGCGGCATATCCGGTATTTCAAGGCAGTGGCGGAGGAGAAAAGCTTCACAAAAGCGGCGGAGCAGCTGGCGATCGCGCAGCCGCCCTTAAGTCGTCAGATCCAGGATCTGGAGGCGGAACTGGGGACGACATTGTTCCTTCGGACGCCCCATAAAGTGTCCCTGACAGAAGAGGGAGAGCTTTTCCTGCAATATGCGAATCAGATCCTGGACCTGGTGAACCGGTCGGAGGAGGAAGTCAGAGAGCGCAAGGAAGGACTGCAGGGGACATTATACATTGCGTCGGTAGAGGGCTGCGGTCCCAGACTTTTCGCGGAATGGATCGCGGGATTCGGGCAAAAACATCCCCATGTGCAGTATAATCTGTGGAATGGTAACACGGATGATGTGAATAATCGTGTGACGAAAGGATTGTGCGAGATCGCCATGATCACGGCACCTTATAATACAGAAGAATATGAGGTGCTGCCGGTCTATGAGGAACCCTGGGTGGCGGTGATACCCAAGGGACATCCGTTGTATGCGGAGGAAAATGACCCGGTAAAGCCTTCGGAACTGTTACCCTACGACCTGTTGATCCCTTCCCGAGAGTCCCGTAAGGGAGAGATCGACAAATGGTTCGAGGGAACGGGGCATGCACCGGTGATCCGGGGGCGCATCGCTCATATGATGAATGCGTATGAGCTGAGTCTGCACGGAGTCGGGATCTCTATTTATCCGGCATCCATTTCTTCCCTGATCCGGGACAAGGATGTCTGTGTGCGGGAAGTGGAGCATCCCGATGCCCATGCGTCCTATGCACTGATCTGGAATAAAAATCATACCCTGTCCCATGTGGCTGAAGAATTTATTGCTTACGTAAAAGCAGAATCCGGACAGCAGATGTACTACGCCTGAATTAACGCAAGAGATACGTCATTCACATTTGTGCCGGTAGCTCCTACCTTGTCAAAAGAAAGGAAAACCCTTATACTTGGAAGCAGGAGGCTAATACGATGAATATTACGGTATATCTGGGAGCAAATGAAGGAAATGATCCTTCTCTGAGGAAAGCGGTGCGTGAGCTGGGAACCTGGATCGGTGAAAGCGGTAACCGTCTGGTATATGGTGGATCCAAATCCGGTCTCATGGGAGAGATCGCGGAGAGCGTATTACAGGCAGGCGGAGAGGTGATCGGCGTGGAGCCGCAGTTTTTCATTGATATGGAATATCAGTATGATGCCATTACGGAGCTGATCGTCACAAAGGACATGACAGAACGCAAGACGAAAATGATCGAACTGGGAGATGTATTTATTGCTTTTCCCGGCGGAACCGGAACGCTGGAAGAGATCGCCGAAGTGATGTCCAAGGTGTCACTGAAGCATCTGGAGGCACCCTGCATCCTCTATAACCTTAACGGCTATTATGACGGCCTGAAAGCACTGCTATCACATATGACGGAGATGGGATTGTCCTCCCCGGAGAGACAGGAAGGCATTTATTTTGCCAAGGATCTGTCGGAAATCCGCAAGATCATAGAAAATCAGCGGAGCAATGCAACGATCACTCCGCCGGAAAATACACAAGGTATAGGAAATCAGCTAGGCTAACAGGTTAAAACACATAACTGCAATGCCCAGCACCACCAGGATCACACCGGTGACACGGTTCAGGGTCTTAGGGGTCGCCTTGTTGGCGAACAGTGCAGCGATCCGCGCCCAGATCAGGGTAAATACAACGCACAGGATCCATACCGTCCAGTCGGGCATACCGCCGATGGCAAAATGGGATGCAGCGCCGGTAAATGCGGTAAATGCCATGATGAAGACGCTGGTTCCTACAGCGGTCTTCAGTTCATAACCCAGGACAGAGGTCAGGATCAACAGCATCATCATACCGCCGCCGGCGCCGACGAAACCGCAGATGAAGCCGATCAGCATACCGCATACCAGAGACTGAATGGCTCTTTTCTTCGCGGAGACGCCTTGCATGGCTTCCTTGGTGGTCATTACGGGACGGACGATGAATTTGATACCTAACAGGAAAGTCATGAACACGGAGAAATTCCCCATGGTAGCGGAAGGCACCAGGCTGGATACGTAGCTGCCTACGACGGTGAATACCAGCACACTTCCCATCATGATCAGACCGTTTTTGATATCAATATTTTTGTTCTTTGCATAAGTATAGGCAGATATTGCGCTGGCGAGGACATCCGAAGACAGGGCGATACCAACAGCCATATAGGGATCCATGCCGAGGAAAGTGATCAGCATGGGACTGATGACGGCAGCAGCGCTCATTCCGGCGAAACCGGTGCCCAGGCCGGCTCCCATACCGGCGAAAAAAGTGACAAGAATTGTGATTAAAATCTGCATTTATTTAGCTCCTTTCAGGATATTGTCCATATTTTCTTCCATGACATGAAGCATGTTGAAAAAGATCTCTTTGCTTGCTTCATCAGTGCCATCGAGCAGAGTATCTTTGAAAATACTCTGTATCATGCGACCTTTTTCGATGACATCCTGCGCTTTCTCCGTACAGAACAGCAGAGTCTTCCGGCGGTCATCAGGAGCCCCTCTGCGTTCCAAGTACCCCTCGCGCACCAGCTTGTCCACATTGACGGACACCAGATTCGCCTTGATCCGGCGGATCTCCACGACATCACTGGCGGTCCGGTATTCCGGATTGTTGCCGAAGAACATGAGAATATCAAAAGCTGTCTGTGGCAGCTTTAACTGCTGGCACAGAGGCTTACACATGGCGTTGTAAGCCAGATTGAATTTTTGCACGAATTCGATATCAGTATTCATTCGAAGGCTCCTTTTACAAAAATGAATATTTCAAATTTGAAATAAATGCTATATTGTATAGTATTACAGATAGTTTTCGAAGTCAATCATAAGATATTTTATTTCATAAAAATTTTATATTCATTATACTATCGTAAACATCATTTCGATATGTTATAATTCATATTGGAATTCCTATTCAAAGACTGTGGGCATACAGAAGAAAGTGCCGGGAGGAGATATGAGTATTAATACATATGATGAACAGAAATTCTGGGAGGAAGTGGATATCCTGTTCCCGGATATTGTAAAAGCAATTACTTCTCTGGCGAAAAAGTCCTACATATCCATAACCAATCTGCGGAACGGCATGACATGGTGGTCCGAGAAGGCGATGGAATATTTTGGTATGCAGGAGAACTATACCATTCGCGGACAGGAAAAATCAAAAAGATCGATTCATCCGGATGATCTGGAGGATTTCCGGAGGGGATTCCGGGAGAGAGTTGCCGGGAAAAATATGGACGAGCCCTGGGAATACCGGGTGAGTGACGGAAGCACCTACATCCGGATCAGTGCCAGGGCGAAAATGCTGAATGATAAGGATGGAAAGCCTTTTGTGATCGTAATACGATATAACAACTACGGTATTTCCGACGAGGTGGATGCGACCACCGGATTGCATACGGAACCGGCGCTGAACCGGGAGATCATGGAATTCCTGGAGGAAAGCGGACAGGGGGCACTACTGAAGATCGGACTGGATCAGTTCAGCCATATCAATGTTATGTACGGTGCTGCTTTTTCGGATAAGATTCTGAATTGTGCGGCACAGGAGCTGTTGCGCCTGTTAAAGGGAAAAGGATATGTATACCGGCTCTCCGGTGCGAAGTTTGTGATCAGTTTTAAAAAGGTATCCAAAGCGGAACTGCAGCAGATATACGATGAGATTGTAGAAGCTTTTGAGAATACAGAGGTGGAAGGGAAAAAGATCCCTTTGAAGGTATCTGCCGGCGCAATATTTATGGAACCTTATATGAGGGAGACAAATGCGGTCCGCAGCCGTCTGACTTACGCGTTGAACCATTCCCGGCTTGAGCATCATGGAGAGCTGGTGATTTTTAATGATGAGGTCTGTGGCAGTGACGAGAACCAGTTTGAACTGATCGGTGTGATCCATCAATGTGCAACTCATAACTTTGAAGGCTTCCGGATGTTCTATCAGCCGATTGCCGATACGAAGACCGGCAAGATCCGGGGAATGGAAGCGCTGCTCCGCTGGGAACTGGAGCCTTACGGGATGGTATCTCCCGGTGTGTTCATGGAGTGGCTGGAACAGGATCCCTGTATTTTTGATCTGGGGAACTGGATCCTTCGGACAGCACTTACGGATGTACAGAAGCTGCGCAAGGAGACGGAAGGCTTTTTCGTCAATGTCAATGTGGCGGCGGCACAGCTGGAGCGCAGAGAGTTCCGCAGTGCTGTTATGAATATTTTAAAAGAGACCGGTGCGAGGCCGGAGGAGCTTTGCCTCGAATTGACAGAGCGATGCAGAGATCTGGATATTCATTTCCTGCGCGCAGAGGTAGAATTTTTCCATTCCCAGGGGATCAAGATCGCACTGGATGATTTCGGAACAGGCAACAGTTCCTTAAGTCTGGCGCTGGAGCTTCCTTTTGATGAACTGAAGGTAGATATGAGCTTCATCCGTGATATTAAGCAAAAACCTCAGAATCAGGCCATGGTGCAGTCTATCGTGGATTATGCCAAGAGGACTAACACCGAGACCTGCATTGAGGGTATTGAAAATAAAGAAGTCAGCGACTATATTGAGCAGTTTGGATCTACCTGGCAGCAGGGATACTATTATTCCAAGCCGGTACCTATCGATCGGTTTGAAGAAGTGCTGCGCAAGAAATCAACCGAAAAAGAATAAGAAAATCTTAAGAAATTTGAATGGACAAACATAAGGCTTTCGCGATACAATATATTTTAAAGTGTCGGTCGGATGACCGGTTAGAACAAACAGATGAAAGGAAGCATTCATGAAAAAGAAAGTACTTGCAGCAATTTTGATTGCAGTAGGTGTTCTGACAGGATGTGGAAACACAGAACCTATCTCTTCCCCTATCCAGACTGTGGAAGCAGAGCCTATTGCTACTGATATCCAGGAGGTTGAACAGCCCGGTGCGACAGAGGAAGCCAATGAGAATCATGACCATATGTACCGCAGTGAGCTTACCAATGAATGGATCGATGAGAGCCTGAAGGATCAGCGTCCCATCGCCGTAATGGTAGATAACGAGAAGACCGCACTTCCTCATTTCGGTGTGGCAGATGCAGATGTAGTATATGAGATCATGAACAGTACCCTGAATGACAGAATTACACGTTTCATGGTAGTGGTAAAGGATTGGGATAAGATCGAGCAGCTGGGCAGTATTCGTAGTGCCCGCCCTACCAACTTCATGCTGGCAGCAGAGTGGAACGCAGTTCTGTGTCATGATGGTGGCCCTTTCTTCATCAATGACTGGGTAGCAAAGGATTATTCCGCGAACTTCAGCGGCGGCTTTGCCCGTTACAGCAACGGTAAGGCAGCAGAGTTCACCGAGTATATCACTTACGATAAGTACACCAACACCCAGAAGGGCAAGACCTATGATGGTCTGAAGCAGCGTTTTGAGAGTTCCAGATATACCACGACTTACAATGATTATTATCAGGGACCTCACTTCAAGTTCGCAGATGCAGAGGTTACCTTTGCTGACAGAAACGATGCGATCAGTGCAACCACTATTGAGCTTCCCTTTAAGCATAACGGTTCTACTCTAAAGTACAACGAAGAGACCGGAACCTATGATTATTATGAGTATGGTTCTGCGCACAAGGATGCAGCCAGCGGCGAACAGCTGACTTTTGAGAACGTTATCCTGCAGAATACCACTTTTGCAGATCTGGGCGAAGGTTATCTGATCTACAATGCGATCGATTCCGGACGCTCCGGTTACTATATCACCGAGGGTAAGGCGATCGAAGTGAACTGGACCAAGTCTTCCGAGAATGCGATCACACATTACTATGATGCGAAGACCGGCGAGGAGATTGAAGTAAATACCGGTAAGACCTACATCTCTCTGATTCCTTCCGATGGTTGGAACAATGTTGTGATCAAATAAATACAGTCATTATGATAAAAGTAATAAGGTCCCTTCCGTGGTGTTATCACCGCGGGAGGGATTTTTAGTCCGATAAGATAACTCGTTCAGCGCGTCAACGTTTGATTTGATGTATATGTATGACAAAAAATAAGCGTTTTATATGCAATAACCCTAAAAATCTTATGGATATCACTGAAAACTTGACTTATAATAAAGTGTAGTAAAAAGGTTTAGGAGTAACAGAAATGAAGACTGCAAAAAAGTATAATCCGGATCTGATCTTGCATGGAAATCTGATCCGTGCAATATTATCTCTGGCGATCCCGGTGGTGATCAACAGCTTTTTACAGACCATGTATAATCTGACAGATACTTACTGGCTGGGGAAGATTGGCACGGAGCAGCTGGCAGCGATTAATCTGGTAACACCGATGCAGAATATCATTACGAATTTCGGCAGTGGGATCACGGTGGCAGGTGCTGTTCTCATCGCCCAGTTTATTGGTGCGGGTGAAAAGGAGGACGCCAGATCCATGGCGAATCAGATTTTCGTCTGCGCGATGGGATTTGCGGTAGTCTGCGCTACGCTATGCTTTCTGGGGACTCCGGCGATCGTGAACTGGCTGGGAGCTGACGGAGGCACGGCATATTATGCAAGAGTTTATCTGCGGGTAGTTATCTGGGATATGCCCTTTTTATATATGGTAAATATTTTCTCCGCGGTGCATCAGGCACAGGGAGATACGGTGCGCCCGATGTTTTTGAACCTGGGAGGCATTACGCTGAACCTGTTCCTGGATCCGTTTTTTATGATTATTCTGGATATGGGCACGGCCGGAGCGGCATTGGCAACACTTTTGGCAAAAGCGGTGCCTGCTACGGTGGCATTTATACTTTTGTGCAGACCGGAAAATGACATCTGCCTGAATCGCAGGTATATGCAGCTGCAGAGAGAAAAACTGGGCATGATCCTGAAGGTCGGACTGCCTACCGCTATCGGAGGCAGCACCATGCAGCTCGGATTTCTGCTCATGAGTAAAAATGTATTTGTCTATGGAACAGAGGCGATGGCAGCTTACGGTATCGGCAACAAGGTCAATGGTCTGATCACTCTGCCCTCCAATGCCATCGGCTCAGCGACTGCGACGATCGTTGGACAGAATATGGGAGCAAAACAACCGGAGCGTGCAGAGCAGGGATATCGCTTTTCGATGTGGATATCAGTTGTATTTTTGTTCATTGGTGGTATGATCTTATCAAGAGATATGATCTCCACGGCGATCGTCAGTATTTTCTCCAAAGATGCAGCGGTCGTGGGAATGGCAGCAGACTTTTTGAGCGTGATGGCACTGTGGTGCTTTACCAACGGAGTATATAATACGACCTCCGGGCTGTTCCAGGGAACCGGACATACGGAAGTGACCATGGTAATCGATGTGACGAGACTGTGGGTATTCCGTTTTGTGACGCTGTGGTTCTGCGAGAGCATTCTGCATATGGGCGTGCGCAGTGTCTGGTATTCCGTAGTGATCAGTAATGGTATCTCTTCCCTGATCCTGTATGTTCTGTACCGCTGTGGTATCTGGAAGAAGACGCGGATCAAAGTGGGAAAAAAAGCTGCTTAAGGAGCACCATGGAGAGTAAGAAAAAAGTTAAGAAGAGTCGTCTGATATATATAAGCATCGTTGTAGTACTTTTGCTGCTTCAGGTCATTGCCTGGAACAGCAGAAGCTTCAGCGATGCTTATATTGCTTATATTTTCCCTATCTGGGTCAATACCTGTGGCAGGATCACGGGAAGCTTCCCGTTTTCTGTGGGAGAATGGATGATCGTGGCGGGGATCGCTGTTGTAATATCAGCGGTTTTGCTGGGGATGAGTATGATCTTTCCGGGATGCAGGCATTCGGCAAAGTATTGTCGCGGTGTTAAGAGGTATTTACGGTTTTTTGCATGGGTGCTGCTATTCGTGTTTGCGATCATGACTTTGAATTGTACGATGATCTATCATGGTTCTACCTTTTCGGAGAAGTATTTCGGAGAGGAAGAGGGGCAGCAGGATGTGACGCTGCAGGAGCGGACGGAGGAGTTGCTCAGGATTTATAACGATATCGTGTCCCATTGCAATGCACTGAGTATGGAGATGGAGCGGGATGACAGCGGTGCCGTGGTATATTCCGGAGGTGTGGACAGCAAGGGGAGTACGGTGGATATGGCAGGGAAAGCCATCGATGCGATGCAGAACCTTGGGAAAAGCTATGCCCAGCTGGATGGTTATTATCCGAGACCGAAGGCTATGTTTTTCTCGGATTTTATGTGTCAGATGTATATGTGCGGGTACTATTTCCCGTTTTCCATGGAAGCAAATTATAATGATGTTATGTCTATCATGAAGAAGCCGGCGACTATGTGTCATGAACTGGCGCATATCCGGGGATATATCTACGAGGATGAGGCGAATTTTATTGCATTTCTCGCCTGTGTGGAGTCGGATGATGCTGCATTTCAGTACTCGGGATATTTAAGCGTCCTGAATTATGTGGCGAATGATCTGTACAAGACGAGACTGGCGGATCCTGAGAGCTATGCGTCAGCCAGGGAGGCAGTGCGTCCACTGCAGGTATTGCAGCAGGTGCGGGAGGACAATATCTTCGTCACAGAGGCGGAATGGGAGAGGATCAACGGAAAAGCGGTAGTGGACACGGAGACCGTGGACAGTGTCTCAGATACTCTGACGGATGCTTCGCTGAAGCTGAACGGTGTGTCGGACGGCATGGTCAGCTACAACCGGGTAGTGGAGCTGTTGTTACAATGGTACGGCCAACAAGGGGAGTACTAGCCGCAACATTTGTAGGAGATAGAGGAATAATTGCAAAAATTTAAATTTTTTTCTATTAACTACTTGACATTTGATCGGAATTTATGTAAACTACGATTGTTGTGACGCAGAGCAGTCATGAAATACAGATTGCAAGAAGGATTAAGTCGCGGGCCCAGATAGCTCAGTTGGTAGAGCAGAGGACTGAAAATCCTCGTGTCACTGGTTCGATTCCGGTTCTGGGCATTTCGCAGGACACCATTTATTAAAATGGCCGCCCTGCTTCATATATAAACATGCGGGTGTAGTTCAATGGTAGAACACCAGCCTTCCAAGCTGGATACGTGGGTTCGATTCCCATCACCCGCTTTTAAAAACCCTTGATTTTTCAAGGGTTTTTAATTTTCATGTTGCATTTCATGTTGCATCCATTCCAAAAAGGCGCGTCGATTCTCTTTAGTATCCTTTTTATCAAACAAAAGTCTCCAGGCATTATATTTTTCATAATTAAAAGTTTCGGAACCCGGATCAACAATGCCATCGAAGAAATTATCGATTGTATTATCCACTTCGATTCTGGCCTGTGGGAAAGTCTGAGTATATACTTTCTTCATTACTTTATCTGATTTCCACCCGCCGCGCTCCTGAGCGTATTTGTCCGGGATCTGCAACCATGCCATAACGGAAGCGTTCAGGTGCCGGAGATCATGGAAGGTCATGTGATGGAAATGATGCTTGTCCAGGAACTTGATCCATTTGTGATATAGCTGGCGGCCGTTGAATGGAACTAACACATCTCCTGGGACGGTATCAATCAGATGCTTTATATAGGGTGGAATCCGATGTGTACGGTTGCGGTATTTATTCTTAGCGATTTCCTTGGTAACGGGGCGCCCATGTACGTCTACGACAACCTCAACGATTCGGATATAGTCTCCAGAGATCGATTTTGACTTGGTAAGTCCGCGGACCTCTGACATAGAGAAACTGAGCCAGGCAGCAAGAAGCACAGCAAGTTCAATCTCGGTACCCTTGACGGCGGGCAGTAGTTCTTCAGCAGACAACAGATCCGGGACACGGTCCGGCACTTCCGGAAGTTCCACAGAGTAGACCAGTGCCTTGTGAAATTTATGTAGAGTAGCTGCAACAAGCCCCCACTCATTCTTTAAGCGTTTAGAACCGATGGGCTTTCGCTTATTTCGTCCGCAGGACATACGCTGTGATTCCATGTTTATGGCTTCCTGTAGAATTTCCTCATCGAGATCAGAAAGCTTCATATCCATAATGTCCTGGAAACCATATTTCTGAGTGCATTCATACTCCTGGATCGTAGTGGGAGACCGGCCAAGTAACTTACGTGACTCAATGTATATGCTGATGGCCTCATACAGAGTCATATCCAGCTTTTTCTCGGCAGAAGTCTTGTTCTGCTCATCTGCCTGCTGCTTTAGTTTTTCGGCTTTCGTAAGCTGGAACTGTGCGGCGAGAAATTCGGCTTCCTTTTTGGTGGGAGCAGTAAAGGACTCATAGATCCTCTGCGTTTTTTGCTTACCATTAGAAAGGATAACTGGGGAGCCATTCGGATTATAAATTGGTTCTGAGTGACTGTAGGCCTTACAATTCCAGTTTCCACTCGGAAGTTTATGTGCTTTTGCCATAGTATCATCCTCCTAAAAATGGGCATAAAAATGCCCGGTGGGTTGAAATTTCACCGGGAAAATGATAAAATGCACTTGTTCAAGGTGATTTATCGGTTTACCCGGTAAGATCGGATCAGCTCCGGTGTTGGCGCACTGGGGCTGATTTTTTTTACTTATTGGTTGGCGTGAACCGTTTATCGCAGGTACGCAGTCCATCTATATGTTCAAACAGATCTGGCTTAATGGGAGCCCCCAGCGGATCGAGTATAAAATCAATACCTTCCCGACGGGCAAGTTTTGCAGCAGATACAAAGTCACTATCTCCGGAAATCAGGATGATCTGATCAACTTGATGCTTATATGCCATAGATGCAATATCCAAACCGATTTTCATATCAACACCTTTTTGATCTATCTCAATGCAAAAATCAGACTCTTGCAGATCCGAAAAAGAAATGGATCCGCGGCAGAGCTTTTTGACAACATCAGGACGGATAGTGTAATGGGCCTGTTCTTCGGCGAGTTTTCCTAAGCGGATGGCAAACTTTCTCTTTTTCTTCAGCTCAGTGAGGAATTCATTCATCCAGATATACAGGTCAGTTTTGGACAGATCCACCTGTTTCTGAAGAAAGGGGTGGAAAAGTCTTTTCGAAGCAGGAGGACAGTCATAGTAAAATATACGATACAGATCGTTATTATGTTCTCCATGAGAGTTCAGGTGGCGTTTGCAATAGTTTGCCAATTCAATAGCTCGATCCTTGGCAGGAATATCGCCTAGAACAATTTGAGCCCGCCTGCGATAGAATCCACCATCTACAAGTATAGCAGTTTTCATATATTATCCTCCGTATAAAATAAAAAGCTCCAGGGTTCGGTCATTCTCATATATTGAGAGACGTACAACCTGAAGCATTATTAACGTGTAACCTTAGCTACACATTTATATTATATGCTCAGGATTGATTTGTCAATACATATTACACAAAATGTGTATAAATCTGTGGATAACCATGTGCAAAACTATGTGTATATCAATATCATAGTAAATTGCACCGGTGCAACTAATCCAGTGAATTAAAGGCATCGATAAGAGCATCCTTGTTAGGCGCGTCATCACAGATCAAAACATACTGATTATGGATGGCAGAGGGAGTGATATCAACATTGAAACCTTCAAGCATTACTTTTCCAGTGGATACCAGATCTTTATATTTCTCGGAATCGGTGTCATATTCGTAAATCTCGACATTGCAATCGGTATATTTCACACCACTGATAGCTCCAATCATTTCTCCGGCCATTTCAATTCGTTCACCAATGACAAGATCAGAGGATTCCAGGTACTCGCACAGGGCTTTCAGAGATTTTGTGGTTTCCTGCGGAGAATAGTTGCTTGCGATGCTGTCGATTTCAGCCTGAATGGTCTCGTTTAGAGATTCTACGGCAGCAGTCATATCTTCCGGAGCTGTAGTATCTATAGATTCTGATGTGGCGGTTTCGGCTGTGGCAGGTTCACTGGTAGCAGATACATCTGCGGGAGCTGCACCGCAAGCAGTACAAAAGATAGATGTTGCAATTAACAGAGTACAAATTTTCTTTTTCATATAATTTCCCCTTTTCATATTAGTATTTATATCAGCTCCAACACGGAAACCGGGTCGAAGTAGATAACATAATTATCATATTGCACACACAGACCGTATTTGCTCCGATAGCACTGCAGAGCTTCCTGCAGAAACTCCTCCGTGACACCCAGGTAATCAGCCATCTCATAAGAGGTAGTATAGTGTGCCTTGTGGCAGGAGATGATGCCGTGTAATCCGATCAGTTTGTTGTAACTCCAGAGACGTGCCCGGAGTTCCTGTTTACGGTTAGCATCAGAGGATTGATCGATAATGTCTCCAACAGTAGTATGGTAATGTCCCAGTTCTTCAGCCAGTACGCATGCTCTCTGCGTTGTTCTCCGTACGGTCCGGTTAATACCAATCACATCATTACGGATTAGCCCATCGGCCCGGGATTGGAACGGAGCATCTTCTATTACATATACATTTTCATCGGCAGCTTCCTGCAGTAAGTTTTCATATGTCAATTCACATCATCCTTTTACTTTTCAGGTCTTTTCAGAAGTTTCATATCATCCTGCATCTTTGCCTGTTCATCAGGATCATCGGCATGATCATTGCGAGCAGCAGCCAAGAGGGTATCGTATGGAACCGCCATTGGAATAGCAACAGCTTTATGGTTAGCGGAATATTGCAAGATCTGGGATAATTCTGATATTCGTTTTAACGCCTCTGCCTTTCCCTCCGGATTTAAAATATTGTAGAATTCACATATCTGTTCTAAATTATCATCATTAATATTGTGACCTTCATTACCTCGATTGTCTTCTATGAGATCCCCAACATTAACATGTAAATATTTCGCGATGTCAATAATTACATCTATTTTAGGCACTCTATTGCCGGAACACCAGCTGGAGACGGTGGATTTATCATATCCAAGATCGTTAACCAAATCCTTTTGCGTTTTATCATTAAGCATCAAATAATATTTTAGCATTTCTGCAAATTGGTTTACTCCCATCAGGGTCACCTCTTTTCTATGTTATGGCTTTATTATAGTCCAAAGTTTTCATAAACACAACCAAAAAGTTAAAAAAGTTTACAAAATGTATTGACAGTCCACAAAATGTAGAGTATTATTTAGCCATGAGTTAAGAAATGATGAGAAGGAGGTAAAAAATAAATGGCACAACATTTAAAGATAAGGTTGCCTGCAGTCAGAGTAAATGCCGGATTATCCCAGGAAGAACTTGCAAATAGGATGCATGTTTCCAGAGCGACAATAGTCAATTGGGAGAACAACAAGGTAAAGATGAGTGAGGCGGATTTGACTCTTTATTCTACAATTTGTGGATTTCCCAAAGACTATATTTTTTTACCTTACTAGTTTACAAAATGTGGACTGTGACGGATCAGCAGTAGGGAAGGAGGCAGCAGGAATGGAGAGAATCGACAGATTATATACTCTGCTGAAGCGTGATGACATTGACGAGGACACCAAGGCATTTGAGTTAGAAGGGAAGTGAAAAGATGCCGAAAACCAATCTTTTAAAAACAGAAGCAGCAAGAAAGAATTATGCATCCAGGGCCAGAGCGGGAATCAAACGGCACATAGAACTGAGCAAAGTGCCGGAGGACAAGATCGCCGCGAAGCAGAATGTGCAGGTAAGAACGCTGATGAACCGGATCGAGGATCCGGGATCCATGCGGCTGAGAGATTTGTGGGACCTGGCAGAGATCATAGATGCTCCGGTCGGAGAACTGGCTGGTGGGGATCTGCCGGAGGAAATGCTGGCAAAACTTCTGCAACAGAAATTATTGTAACCACAGGTATCCGTGCCCTGTACGTGGTGTATGTACACCACACCTTCCCCTTTTACACAATTAGCATGTGTGTCCAGTCCTCCCCTGGCTGGGCACCACGTAGAGGGCATGGGGACAAGCATCATATTATAGATCACGCTTTGTGCGTGGTGCATCTTGCTGCATCACCATATGACGGCATATCATCCACTGCTATGATGGTATGTTGCCCTCTTTCTGGTGGTACCCGGGTAGATCAGCACCGGGGCCACGCAGAGAGCGTGATCGGGAAGGAAAAAGAAAATGAGCATGTATACAGATCCAGAGCATTTCGTGGAAGAGATTATGTGGAATAAAAATATGGGAACATACTGGACAGCCTGCAATCGCCCGCTTGCTGAGCAGACGTATGAGCGTGTCAAAGAGATGATCCCGGAAGCAAAGTATTACGAATTTGATGGAGTGCAGTTTATTACGGTAAACGAAATGCAGGAAAAAACACTGTTATTGTATTTTGAGACTTTGCAGGATATGTATGAGAGAAAAATCTGCGAGATTAATGATATGAGATGCCAGATATTGGAGGTGGGCATATGAGCAGGGAGAAGTTAGGAGCTTTTATCAGACATGCAAGGGAATCACAAAATTTGACGCAGGAGCAGCTTGCGGAGAAGACGGGATATGCACGCCAAACTATTAGCCGCTGGGAACAAGGTGATCAGGCTATTACAGTAGAGGCACTGGTTAAGATACTGAAAGTGACACGTATGCAGGTAACCATAGGGGACAAGGAGGCAAAGGTATGTATAAAGATATTGTGATATCGCTTCTCGGAGCATTGCTTCTGGAACCGGTATTTAAGACAACAGAAGTAGGAGAGCAGATCGCCATGATCATGGGATTGGCGGCTATGCTTTTTATTTTTTGCCTTTTTTGTGAGAATTTGACCGAAAAATGGCAGGATAAGCGTCGGAGGGCACGGAATATGGAGCAGAGGATAGCGATGCTGAGAGGAGGCGGAAAGCGTGAAAGACGAGAGAGTGCAGGAGATTATGGAGAGGTTGGAACAGACCCCGACAGAGCCATTAATGATGCTGGTTGACCATGAGGCACAGGAGGTTTTCCCGTACGTCCTCCAGCGATACCGGGATGCACACCTGATCATGATGAAAGGCATCCGGTACATCACGATCACCGATGATGCCATCCGGGTCATACTGGACCGCCTGCAGCGTGAGAGGGCAGATTTTAAGCGCACGGTGGAGTACTACGACAGGGAGATCCAGGGCGTGGAGTACCTGCTGACAGGCAAAAAGCGGTACTACTGGTCACCGGATAATTACATAGTAGAGCCTGTCTACGCAGAGCAATAAAAAAGCCGGCATTTGGCGATGCCGGCCAGCTCACAGAGCTACTTATATAGACAAGATAATTGTAACTCTGTGGACTAAAAAAGTCAAGAAAAATGGGGCTTTCGAAAGCCCCTGCGCACTTGATTAAGATATTAAAGTTAGGATACAGAGTATGGTTAAGAGAAAGAAAATAAGGCTAAGGCATGGGGATGTCCTGGATGTAGAAGAGTACCATGATGGGAATTATGGGGGGAAGGGTAAGACCAGACAGAAGAAGGAGAAGCCAACCAAGGAACAGGTGAGGCTGATCAACCGGAGAAATAAGGCAAGGCTGTGCCGGTGGAGACTGATACAGTACTTTGACCAGGGCGACCTGTTTATCACATGGACCTATGCGACGGAGAACCGACCACCGGATATGGAAGGAGCACTGAAAGACTTCCAGAAGGCGATGGCAAAGGTCAGAAAGATCTATCGGCTGAGAGGAGCACCGCTCTACTGGATCCGCAACATCGAACGCGGTACCAAGGGAGCCTGGCACATTCATCTTGCGATCAAGCAGACACCGGAGGGAGATGCAGCGGCTATCGTAACCAAGGCATGGGCAAAGGGTGGCACCTACGTGGCGGAGATACGACACAGCAAGTTTAACGGGGATGATATGGAGCAGCTGGCAGACTACCTGACCAAGGACGAGCACACAGCGGAGATCAAGACGGACGGCACACCGGGAAAGCCCAGAATTGCGGAGTCATCCTATAATACCAGCCGCAATATGCCGCTTCCGGAGCCTAAGACGGACAAGCTGGTCCGCTGGAAGCCGGAAGTAAAACCACCCAAGGGATATTACATAGCCCGGATCCATGAGGGCATCAATCCGGTTACGGGATTTTTATACAGGAGTTACACACTGATCAGGTTAAAAACACAGGAGCGGAAGAAACCGCCGAACAGGGTAAGGAGGTGTTGATAAATTGGAAAATGAATTGAAAGTAGTGGATATCTTTATAGGCACGACTCTCCGGGGATCTGCGAAGGGCTCCGGACGGGTAATGTACATCATGAGGACCAAGCGTAAGAACGGCAGTGACTATGAAGCTTCCCCGCAGATCGCAGAGTATGACGATACCACGGAGAGCGCATCCGTCCTTTATGCCATCAGGGATGCACTGCAGCGTCTCAACTATGCCTGCACGGTGGTGATCCACACAGAGTGCAGCAATGTGGCAGCAGCCATACAGCAGCACTGGCCGGAGCAGTGGCAACGGAACAATTGGAAGAGTGCCAAAGGAAACACCGTAAAAAATGCAATCTTGTGGGAAATGCTCCTGCAGGAGGTTGAGGACAGCGGGCATATCCTGCTGGCGGAAGGTGAGAAACATGAGTATGCCGAGTGGATGCGCTTTAATATGCCACTGAAGAGAGCATTAAAAGACATTTTCACAGAAGTTCCGAAAAGCTGACAGCATGAGTAGAGTACTCATGTTAGAGACCATTCCGGTGAATCCACAGAGATGGTGAGAATATAACAATATGACAGAAAAACAGTCGGTCACAAGGTGAAACCGACTGAACTACCGAGAAAAATTCGGAAGTTGCACCGGTGCAACCGGGGAAAGGAAATCAGATGGAGAAGAAATTTGGAATATTTAATACCGTAGAGGAGTTGAACAGGGCAGCAGCCGCCCAGAAGACAGAGGGAGACCTGGAAGCGCTGATCGGACTGGCCACAGAGAACGGACTGGAGAAAGAGGATGCCGAGGACTACATGGACAGCGACGATCCGGAGGAGACACTCTGTAATGAGACGATGGCAGCGATTGGAAAACTGAAGCTGGAAGAACAGGACCTGAAGTTAGAGAGCCAGATGAAGGATTGGAAGGAGTTTGTAGTGCAGATGATATTGGAGTACCCTGCACAGCATAAAGAGGAAGACGGTGCTGCACTGGCAAATGCGGTATTCAATCCGGACAAGAAGCTCTTGGATGTACTGGCCGCTGGACTGAAGATGGCATCAGAAAACAGAGTAAAAATCGACCGGAGAATCACAAAGGCAGCAGGATTGCCGGAGAGTGCTGGGCAGATCGGAATGTGTGGCAGGGATGAACTGAAAAAGATCATCTTGGATTATTACATGGGAGATAAGAAATGATCGTATACAAGGCAACGAACAATGACATGACCTGCACGATGGGACAGGGAACATTCCAGTATCAGTTGGGTGTACCGGCTACGGCAGAAAAATCAAAGTGCGGTGATACCGGTCTCCATGCCTGCGAGTATGTACTTGACTGTACCGGCTACTACTCTCTGGGACGCGGAAACAGGTTTTTCAAAGCAGCCGCAGTAGGAGATATTGCAGAGGACGGAACGAATACGCGTATCGCATGCACCAGACTGACACTGAAGAAAGAACTGGATAACCGTGACATAGCCAGGGAAGCCATGCTGTACATGCTGCATCATCCACAGAGAAATGGGTGGCAGAAAAGCGGACATATGCTGTGTGTCGCAGAACAGACAGCCGACATTAAAATACCGGATGGAATCGCAATAGCCAGAGGCAGTAGTCCAAGAGTAAGCGGATGCATCGGAGCCCACCTGGGACTGATCGCAGAACAGAACGGAAAGATTGTCGCAGCAAAACTGTTTGATGTGGACGGAAAGAACATCCTGCCGGGCATCTGGTATACGCTGGACACCCTGGCGGAAGCAGAGAGGAGGCAGCAGGCATGAAGTGGACAGAGATACTAAGGGCACCAGTGATACCGGCGGATGCAAAAAGAACTAAGCAGATCACATTCCAGACGACGGAGAATTACCTGATCCTGGACGTGTGGAGGGGCGAAAATAATACCTGCCGTCATGCAATCAACCTGAAAACATGGGAATACGGCACGTATTTTCCGGATACCGGCATAAAGCAGGCAACAAATATCAACAGCTGTACAGATAACTATGAAAGAAATTACTGGGATTACCGGCTGAAAGAGAAAGAATGGCTGACACCGGAGCAGATCAAGGAACTGGATATCCTTACCAGAGAAAAGAAGGACTGGGTAAAAGATGTGCTGCAGCGTATAGAGCGGATGGAAAAGGACTATAACGCAGAAAAAAGGCAACAGGCCAGAAACAGCAAGGAGGAGCGGATCCGCAGGCTGATGAGCAAATGTCCGAATCCGGGAAAAGCAGTATATGACTGGATCACAGAGCAGATGGTAGGTGATCTGCAGTATGCCTTTTATGACAAGCAGAAAAAGACCTGCCATTGCACGGCATGCGGCGGAGATTTTCAGGAGGAGGCAGCAGGTGTCCCGGTGAAACACAGGAAGCAGATCACCTGTCCTCTGTGCGGACATCTCCTGACTGTGGATAAGAAAGCGGATATCATTAGTGTAACAGACTGGCTCACCATGATCCATAACGTGGATGAAAAACAGGGTGTAGAGCGGCATTTTAAGGTAACCGTTGAGTGGGACAGAACCGGAACAAGAACCACCGATCTGGATGAGCACATCCGGCTGATGATGCTGCGGAACACAAAGGATATCATGAAAATCTATTACTATGGGAGCCTTTACTGGGCGGGATGGAGCACCGGAAACAACAGCAACCGAAGATGGCACAGCGCCTACCTATATCCGGACACAGAAGGTATTCAGGCCGGATTACATGGAACGGCATATGAGGCATGGACAGATGTATTTCCGAAGCTTGCCCAGATGGGAATAAAAGCGCACTATAACGGTCTCATGGTGGAGAGCAATAAGGAGTTTACAGGGATTGCGGAATATATGGCCAAAGGGCGCTTTTATCGTCTGCTGAATGAACTGTCACTATGCATCACCTACTGGGGCGGATATTCCGGAAGCACGATTGATGTATCCGGAGAAAATGCAGAGGAGATCCTGCAGATAGAGGACAAACAGCTGATCAACCGTCTCAGACAGGCAGATGGCGGAATGTGTATGCTGCGCTGGCTGCAGTGGTCTGACATCAATAACAGGAAGCTGTCAGAGCAGTATTTGTCCTGGGCAGAAAAAAATAAGATTGAACCGGATAATTATCTGCGGTCAGAAGCGGGAAAATACCTAACACCGGAACAGTTAATGAATTACATCAACCGGCAGAAAAAAGAAAGCTATCCCAGCAGAACCATAGCGGGAGTCTGGGATCAGTACGAGGATTACCTCAGCATGGCAAAAGAACTGGGAAAACATATGGATGATGCCATGGTGTACCGTCCCCGGGAATTAAAGCGCCGGCATGACGAAGTCAATGCAGAGATGGAACTGCGACGTGAAGAGATCCAGCGGAAGCGGGATGCAAGAGAAGCGGAAAGACAGGCGCAGGAGATGAGGGAGAAGTATCCGGGATATGAGGATATTCTCTCAGAGATCAGTGCGAAGTTTGAGTATCAGAACGACAGCTATTGCATTCTGGTTCCAAAGAATTTTATGGAGATCACGGCAGAGGGCATGGCACTGCATCACTGTGTAGGCAACACAGAACGGTATTTTGACCGGATTGTCAGCAGAGAGACCTATATCTGCTTCCTGCGGCAGCAGTCGTCCCCGGACAAGCCTTTTTATACAATAGAGGTGGAGCCGGGCGGTACCATACGCCAGCACCGGGGAGCCTACGACGAGGAGCCGGGCATAGAAGAAATCAAGCCGTTCCTGAGGGAGTGGCAGAAGGTGATCCGCAAGCGTATGAGCAAACAGGATCATGAATTTGCCGCACAGAGTGAGATCCTGCGGCAGAAGAACATAGAAGAACTGAAGGCAAAGAATAATACTGTGGTCCTGAAAGGACTGGCAGAAGATCTGATGGAGGTAATCTGATGGAAGAACTGATAAAAGCAGAAAGTACGGAAGTACTTGCATTTGCGGGATATAAAGATTTCGAGGCGGCAGCAGACAGGACTGCCAACAAGATCAAAGAGGGATTTATGGAGATGGGATACATCCTAAAAATGGCAAGGGATACGGATATATTGCAGGACTCGGAATATACGGACTATCAGGATTTTGCCAAGAGACGCTATCAGCTGGACCCCGGGACTGTGTCGCGATACATACGTATTGTCCAGAATTTTTCAGTGGACGGAAACAGCCACGTGTTAAAAGACCAGTATAAAGATTTTGGTTTTGCAAAGTTAGCCATAATGTTAAGCATCCCGGAAGCTATTAACGAGGCTTTATCTCCGAATCTGTCCAAGACCGAGATACAGGCAATCAAAGACGAGGTGGATGCGGAGAGCAAGGTCACGGATATTGAGGTGGAGATTGAGAAGGCAGAGGCAGCAGCCGTAACGGACAAGCCCATGCTTCCACCGGAGGGATCACCGCTGAAAAGAAACCTATGGCAGCTGGGGAAAGAGCAGGAAGAACTCTTCCGGAAGCTGTGGAGGATATGTTTTTTACATACTGCATTTGGCAACAAAAATAATGCAGAGATCATGGATGTACTGATTCCACAGGGAGACGCAGTGTATACCGTCCGGATCCCAGGAGAGCGTAGAACGCAGATCATTGTAAATTCTGATGGAGCCACCATCGTGAATTTGAAAACGCTGGAGCGGAGCAAATACACAGAGGATCAGATCTGTGATGCAGTCCGGGCTCTCATAGATGGAGGAAGCAGTCCTGAGGAGCAGTACAAGAAACTCTATGGCGAGGATCTGACTCCGGAAGAACCGGAAATTGCACCGGTGCAACCGGATGAGCCCGAGAAAGAGAAAAAACCGGAAAAGCGTAAGGAATCCCGTGTGACCAAAGCAAACACAGAACCGAAGAAAAAGCCGAAGGAACCGGACAAGAAGCCGGAGCAAATGACCATCCCGGGAGCCGTACCGGATCCGGCACCGGAAGAGCCGGAAACACAGGTAAATGACTCGCCTTCCGGGGAAACTGACGCGGATGATCATAATACCGACACCATGGGATCGGAAGAACAGGTACCTGGGCAGACCGACATCGAAAATGACTTTCCGCAATACTGCCCGGATACCGAGGACCAGCGGTCAGCTTATCTGCAGTCCTTACGTGGAGCTGTGGAGAACCTGGTACGATACGCAGAGATGGATCTGATCGCCGCCGCCAGACAGCAGTTGGCTGATATCTCCGGATACTTAGACCGGCTGGAAGAACTCAGCAAAGGAGGCGGACCGGATGGCGAAAATGTCGAAACAGGCGAGAGCGAGGGAGTTTAATGCCGCCTCCCGGCAGATTATCAAGGAGCGTGATCTGTACCAGTGCATCTTTTGCCGCATGGAATATCACATGGAGGACGTTACCTGGTACGGACAGCAGCTGCAGAGCATCATGCACTACATACCGCGCTCCCGGGGTGGTCTCGGGATACCGCAGAATGGAGCCCTGGGTTGCCAAAGCCATCATGAGATGCTGGATAACGGAAACAAGGGCAGACGGGAGGAGATGCTGCAACTCTTCCGAGCGTATTTGCAGGACCATTACCCGGACTGGAGCGAGGATGCCCTGACTTATAACAAGTGGGGATGATGTATATACAAATTTGTATATACACGAAAGGAGCGCAGAGATGAAAAGCAGAACAATAAGCAAGATCATCCGGATGACGCCGGAGGAAAAGCGGCGACTGGAATACTGCGCCGAAAAAATGGCAAAGACCGAGACGGAGATCCTGATCGCAGGAGTGAATAATTACTATGCCGCCGTACAGAAAGCACTGGCAGCCCAGAAAAATCAATAAGCCTTTTGGATAAAGTGAATCACAATAGACACTGTAAACGAAGCCACGGGGCGGCCGCTGATACCAAGAGGCAGCAGCCGTCCAGGAAGGAGACAACAATGAAGTATAAGGACTGGGACGGCAATCTTCTGCCGGATCCTGCGCCGCGCATCCATAATGTACATATCGGGGATGTTATAAAAATAAAAGAAAACGAAGAGGATCCGGGGAGATGGGGAAAGCCACTCAGGGAATACGAAATTATAGAAATTTATCCAAGAATAGTATTAACCAGGGATAAAAAGACTGGATTCCGCAGGAGCTTTTCTTACGGAGATCTCCTGACAATGGGATTGGAGAACCAGGATCCGGAAATAGAGACAATGCGTAGATCATATGCAACGGACCAGCGGAAAGAGAGCATATCAATGACACGCAGCTCCTTCAATCCGGACTATGATCCGGAAAAATACCGAAAGAAGAGGAAAAAGAAGAATGAAGACAGTGGAGAAGAAAATCCTGCCGAAGTACTTCCAGACAGTGAGGAATGAGAGAAAAAACTTTGAGCTCCGCAAGGATGAGGACAATATACAGCCGGGAGACATACTGATCCTGCGAGAATGGAACGATGGCCAGTATACTGGAAGAATGGAAGCACGTAAAGTAATGTATGTGCTCCGGGATGTACCGGAATATGGACTGATGCCGGGATACTGTATCATCGGATGGTAACTTTAGGAGTGGAGGCTGAAAATGAGAGTACGAGAACTGGCAGAGTATTGTAAATCAATACTGATTAACTGCAATAACTGCAAACATAAAACAGAGTGCGAGAAATTAGAAGATAAGCTGGAAAATATGTCACCTTATGGAGTCGTAGACATAGTGGATAGGGATGAAGAGTTAACTTAGGATTTAGCGGAGGTAGAAACTGATGGAAAAAATAAATTTATCAGATAAAATATGGGGAGATATTATACGCATATTCATGGATGATGAAATATGTGTAAATGAAAAAAATGAAATCGAAGTCAGCCAAAAGGGGTTCTTGGTAACAAAATTCATATCAGAAGAATACGATGAACAATTATCATTTGATGATTGTGTCGCTATTGCTAAGAAAAATGGATTCACAAGAGGCACGTTTTACATAATGGCAGACACACCGCTGGAGGGTAAAATTTATCAATATGCAAATTGCTATGATGGAGAACCTTTTGTATCTGAATATGGAACCACAAGAGGATATGCATAGTAACGTAAACTGAAATTTAACCCAAAAAATATTTATGTAAGAAAAATACGAAAAAGTTGAAAAAATAAAAATATTTTTCAAAAAAATGCTTTTCTTTACGGTTTTTTTTGACATATCCATATGTAAGACAAATACGTCTTGCAAAAATGAAAACCTATGGGAGGAAATGCAAATGAAAAAAGAAGAGTACTACAGACACGGAATGGAAGACCTGGATCCTAATTACGATGACAGCAATGTAGACCTGGACAACTACGAGCGCGAAGCGGATATCTGGGAAGATGAAATGGCAGAGGGAGTAACAGTGAAAAATTACGCTGATACTAATGATCCTGTTTGCGACCGGCTCCATAACTGGAATGACTGTTTCTGGTTTCGGAAGTATTTCGGAATGTAGTACATAACGTACTACGGAAGATCTGGGAGTGTCGTACATATCTGTGCGGCATTCCCGGGACATTCCAGGGAGATGAAAGGAGTGATAGAAAAGATAATTTTGTAAAAGTGTAATAAGTACATAATACACCGTTTGAAATTCCAGCTGCAGAGGGGCCTGCAATCGATGCCAATAAAATAGCGGTAGACCATCCGTCCAAAGATATCATCTACCGCTCAACTGCTTACCAGTATCATACCATATGATCAGCTGGCAGGCAATTAGAAAATGAGGTACAGCCTATGACAAAGACAGACCTGATTAATGAAGTTGCGTATGAACTGGACAGTTTTATGACTAAGGAGCAGATTGACCGCATGAAAATCACTCTTTATGTTAAAATGCAGGATTTCGAGTTGGCAGAAATCAAACAGCTGCCTATGACTATGGAGCATGACAATGAATGGTTAATGCAAAGGTATTGCGTAGACGGCGTGGCAGCAGGACTCCATGCCGGAACTATCAGGAGTTATATTGGAATCATAAAGAAATTCTTTGACTTTGTGAACAAGAATTATAAATATGTGACAGCGCAGGATATCACAGATTACCTTGCTGTTAGATCCTATCGTGATCACATCAGCCACAATTATAAATCCACAATATACCGGTACTTATGCACATTCTTTTCCTGGGCATTTAAGAAGCGACATATCCAGGATAATATTGTTGACGGAGTAGATAAGGTTAAGCAGATCAAGAAAAAGAAGGTACGATTGACAGATGAGGAAGTTGAAACTATCCGCTATGCGCTGCAAACGCCAAAGGAGAAGGCATTGTTTGAATTGATGATTTGTACCGGCATGCGTGTAGGTGAAATCTCTTACCTCAACGTGTCAGATATTGATCTGACAAATAAGCAGGTATCAATTTACGCAGAAAAAACGGACACATATCGCACAGGAATGCTCACTCCGGTAGCTGTGATGGCGCTGAGAAATTATATCGGGGACAGGCCTGGGACGGATCCGTTATTTTTGGCAGACCGAGCACCGTACAATCGGATGCGAGAGTATGGCATAGAAAAGCTGGCCAAGGAGATGGCAGTCAGGGGAGGAGTAACCAGGATAACAGCAACCGTGCATGTGTATCGTAAGACATTTGCCAGCGTGTTATATCGTAAGACGGGTGATGTATTGCTGGTGAGTAAATTACTGGGCCATGCAAAGCCTGATATGACAGTACAGTATTATTTGATCGACGATATTGAAGAAATGCAGCACAAATACAATAGAGTAGCATGACAAGTTGCACCGGTGCAACCAGGTTGGCATAAGATCATACGAGGCAGCAGTCATCAGAAAGGAGAGCAATGGATAAAAGACCACAGAACAGGGAAAAAATCCATGAAGTGTGTGTATCTGTGGATGGATACCTGGCAGATCTTCTGGCAGAATCCATTGAATACAACAGATCATATGACAAACTGGAAGCAAAATATGGAGTTATTGCCATAAGCCGTAACTGCTTTTACCGAAAAAGAAGAAAAGCAGAGAGGATATTGAGGCAGCAGGAAAAAGGAGAGGAGTGATCCTCTCTTTTTCGTTACTGTAAAATGGTACAAATTAAAAGAAAAGGTGAATTATAATCATGGTATAGGGATTACCTAGAAAGGGAGTGATCTGTTGGCAGCAAAAAGGAATCCGATAAGTGAAAAAGCATATGAGATGTACATGCAGGGGATGAAACTGGTAGACATTGCTGCCAATCTGCAGGTACCTCCTGGGACTGTCAGAAGGTGGAAAAGTACTCATAACTGGGATGGCGAACGTTCGGCATCAAAAAGCGAACGTTCGGATTGTCAAAAGGGGAAGAAAAAACAGGAAGCAGATGATGGGACGAAAGAGACTTTTCAGAACGAGGAGCTTACCGCGGAACAGCAGTTGTTCTGCGTATATTATGCCAGGACGTTTAATGCAACGCAGAGTTATCTAAAAGCATACGCCAGCAGTTATGATGTAGCCAATGCAGAGGGCTATAAGCTCCTTGTAAAACCTTGTATAAAAAAAGAAATTGGTAGATTGAAAGAAATCAAGCGAAAGCAGATCGTGGCAGATGAAAGCGACATCGTTGAATTACAGATGAGAATTGCTTTTGCGGATTTTGGAGATATTGCGAGATACGATGAAATGAGAGTGTATCCAAGAGACTCCAGATTTGTGGACACACAGCTGATAAAGAAAGTGAAAGAGACAAAAGATGGAGTTTCGATTGAGATAGAGGATCGTCAGAAGGCTATAAACTGGTTGACGAAATTCTTTGAGATGAATCCGGATGACAAGCATCGGAAAGAATTTGATAAGCGTAAGCTCGAACTGGAACTCATAAGACTGGAAATGCAGACAAAAGGAAAAGAGCAGGAGAATGAATCAGAACATGATAATTTCCTGGATATGCTGAATGCATCTGCAAAGGAAGTGTGGTCGGAAGATGGTTGATTGGACGGATTTTGACAGGAGAGTCAAAAAAGTAAGGGAAAATGCATGGAAGAATGCCACAAAAATGCTGGTACGGTATCGCCAGAAGGGATTCGAGTTCAAACCATTTTCAGAAAAGCAGAAGAAGGTACTTACATGGTGGTGTAAAGATTCTCCTGTCCGGGAAAAAGAGGGAATTATTGCAGACGGAGCTATTCGATCAGGTAAAACATTGTGCATGTCACTGAGTTTTGTAATATGGGCAATGTCCACCTTCAATATGCAAAACCTTGGAATGGCAGGAAAGACCATAGGATCCTTCCGGAGAAATGTGCTGTTTTGGCTGAAACTAATGCTGAAGAGTAGAGGATATCAGGTATCAGATCACAGATCTGACAACATGATCGTCATATCAAAAGGGGATGTGACAAATTTTTTCTACATATTCGGTGGTAAAGATGAGAGATCACAGGATCTGATACAGGGTATTACTCTTGCCGGAATGTTCTTCGACGAGGTGGCACTAATGCCGGAATCATTCGTCAATCAGGCGACCGGTCGATGCTCCGTGAGTGGATCGAAGTTTTGGTTTAACTGTAACCCGGATTCTCCCAGCCATTGGTTTAAAACAAACTGGATTGATGACATAGAAAAGAAAAAGCTGATCTATCTCCATTTTACGATGGACGATAATCTGTCTCTTACAAAGGAAATCAAGGACAGATATAAGGCAATGTACAGCGGGGTATTCTACTCACGATACATTCTTGGACTGTGGGTAATTGCTGAGGGACTCGTGTACGGAATGTTTAACGAGGAGCGCAACGTTTTCCACGGAGAATGTGAGTATTCTGGACAGGCATCGTACTATCTGTCAATCGATTATGGCACAATGAATCCTTTTGCAGTGGGTCTCATGGAACTGCAGGACAGTGGCAGAGTAAGGATGCTGCGAGAGGGACATTATTCCGGGCGGGAGAAAAAAGTCACATTGGACAATGAGGCGTATTATCAGATCATAAAAGATGTTGCCGGGGATTTCCCGATAACATCCATAGTAATTGATCCATCGGCAGCAGCCATGAAGGCAACCATACAGAAATACGGAGAATATACCTGTACGGACGGAAATAACGATGTCCTTAACGGCATCCAGGAGGTAACTAAGTATCTGAATCTGGGGATGCTACAGATTCATGATAGCTGCGTGGAAACGAAAAAAGAATTTGGAGCGTATGCCTGGGATGACAAAGCTGTGGGAGAGGATCGTGTAATAAAAGAGAATGATCATCACATGGACCTGATCAGATATTTTATCTATACAGTGGCACGAAGATATAACAGAGGATTAATTTAAGGCGGTGGAACAAAAATGGGAATCATATCAGCAATCAAAGGATGGTGGAATAGTATGTTCAAATCAGAAATCAAGGACAAGTTTCAGGTAACAGGTATCACATCGGGAGCGATGCAGGATGCAATCCAGAAATGGATGAATATTTATAATGGAGAACCGGAATGGCTGGATCCGGAAAACGGGATCAGAACAATAAATTTTGCAGGGTTTATATGTGAAGAAATAGCGAGGCTCGCAACGCTGGCAATTGATGTCAACTTTGATGGCAGACGGGCAAAATACATGAAAGATTTCTGGGACACCTGTGTGAAAGATCATATCAGGGAGTGGACGGAATCAATGTGTGCTTTTGGAACGGTTATTCTGAAGCCGAATGGAACGGGAGTGGATCTTGTAACACCGGATCAGATGGAAATCACGGCAATAGATGGAAACAGAAAAATTTACGGTATTGTATTCCAGGATGAGTACCAGAGCGGAGAAGATTATTATACAAAACTGGAGTATCACCGTTTCCTTTCTGCCAGGGTAAAGATGCCAGAGGCAGAAAAATATACAGATACAATGTACTACGTTGTATCAAACAGAGCGTTCATAAGTAAAAATGCCGGAGAGCTGGGGAAAGAGATAGAACTGAAGTATACAAAATGGTCTTCACTGCAGCCTGATGTGCATATTTCCAAAAAGAACGGTGGAAAAATCAACTCTATGCTTTTTGGTGTGCTCAGAATGCCGTCTGTAAACAGGATTGATCGGAGAAGTCCGCTGGGAATGTCAGCATTTTCAAAGGCATTAGAAGAGTTAAGAGACCTTGATATCGCCTACAGTAGGAATGCAGAAGAGATCGAAGACAGTAGTAAGATGGTTTTGCTGGATGAGAGAGTGGTGCAGCTCCCGGCCAAAAAGGATGAAAAAGGAAATGTAATCAGACAGAAATTAAATCTGCCTAAATATGTGAGAACAATTAACGGGGAAAATTCAGATTATTATCATGAGATTATTCCTCAGCTGAATACAGAGATCAGAAAAGCAGGAATCAATCAGCAATTATCTATTATCGGGGTAAAGTGTGGATTTTCCAATGGGTATTTTGTAATTGATGAAAAAACAGGGATGGTGACAGCAACACAGGTGGAGTCGGATGACAGAAGAACCATCCAGCTGATCAAAGATGTCCGGGATGCCATGCAGGCAGGACTTGATGATCTGTTCTATGCGCAGGCAGTATTTGCAGATCTGTACAATCTGGAACCGGCAGGAGATTATGAGACACAGTATGACTTCGGGGATATCACCTATAACGAAGAAGAGGATAGAAAGAGAAACCTCCAGCTTGCAAACAGTGGTTATATACCGAAATGGCAGTATCTTGTGAGATTTGAGGGATATTCAGAGGTGGAAGCTAAGGCAGCAGTGGCAGAGGCAAGCGGAGACGACAAAAAAGGGTTATTTGACGAGGAGTGATAGGGAATGAATGAAATACCGAATGAGATTATAGAGGAAGCAATTAGGTTACAGTTACCTAAATTTGCAAAGGGAGGATTTATCCCTTTAGAAGGGCATCCAGTAGGACCGAACTGTGATGAAAAAGATTTGATAGGACCGCAGGAATTGTTTATAAGGATAAGGGATGATAAAACATGCAGTATGGAAAAACTATCGGATGCATTGATATCCGAATAAATACCGACAGATTGGACCAGAACATTGCAAATGCACAGAAGTTGTTGAATATGCAGGTGGTGGCTGACTGTGATGAATATATTCCATTTTCCCAGGGGGCACTGCGCGGAAGTGTGAACTACCCGGAAGGGATTTATGGTGGCGAGATAGCGTACAACACACCATATGCGCACTACCAGTATACAGGAGAGTTGTATCTCACATCAGATGGTAGATCTTTTGCAGACAAGTATGAGAAAAAGGAGCCGACGGGTAGACCTTTACAATATCATACAGCGGGAACCGGAGATCACTGGTTTGAGCGGGCAAAGCAGGCGCACGGATCAGAATGGGTGGATCTTGTAAAGAGAGAGGCAGGAAAAGGTTAATGCTGACACCGGATTATTTTTATGGAAAATCAGATAAACTTGTGGAATTGTACCAGGAATTGGAAGATTGGATTCTGCAGGACATAGCTATGCGTTTACTGAAAAATGGTGAGATCTCCGGGACAGCAGACAGAGAACTGTGGAGATTACAGCAGCTGGGACTGCATAATGATGAGATAGTAAAGAAAATTGCAAAATTGTCCGGCCTGAGTCAAAAAGAGGTCCGCAGGATCCTGCGAGAGAGTGTAATGACATCATTTTCTGATGATGAAGAGGTGCTGAGTAAATTGGGGACTGTGACACCACCATTGCAAAACAATGCTGTGATAGCTGCCATGAATGCAGAGATGCAGAAAACGTTCAGAGAATTGAATAATCTGACCAGGACAACCATGCTGCAGTCGCAGAAAGATCTACTGAATCTGCTGAATGAGGTGGACCTGCGAGTGGCAACCGGTTTTCAGTCATATAGCAGTGCAGTGTGCGAGGTGCTGGATCGGTATGCACAAAAAGGAGTGACGATTGATTATCCGACAGGAGCAACCAGGTCACTGGAGGCAGCAGTCCGGTGTTGCATTGTGACATCGATGAATCAGACGGCGGCACAGGTAACGAATCAGTACATAGCAGAGGGCGGGATAGAATATGTCCTGGTATCGGCTCATATGGGTGCCAGACACGATGATAAGCATCCGGAAGATCTGAGATCGCATGATCACTGGCAGGGCAAGGTCTATAAAATTGTTGGGAGGGATGATGGAATAGAAAATCTGCTGGAAGCGACAGGGTATACCATAGATCCTGACAGCGGACAGGGAACCGTTGTGAATCCTTTAGGCCTGCATGGGTATAACTGCAGACATTCGCATAAGCCGTGGGATCCGTCACTCCGGAATCCTTACGTGGATGCAGATGGTAAGCCGAAGATTGACATCCACGAGAGCCAGGAACTTTACCAGCGGCAGCAGGAACAGCGTCGAATGGAACGCGCCATCCGGAAGACCAAGCGGGAATTACTGATGAAAAAGGCGGAAATCGATGGAGTGGCAGAAACGGATGTAAAAGAGATGTTACAGCCGCAGTATGATAAGCTGGCATATAAGCTGCGGACACAGAACCAGGCATATGAGCATTTCTGTGCAGAACATGATCTGCAGACTCAGGCAGAGCGGCTGAAAGTGGCAGGATTCAAGAAAAAGCAGGCATCTGTTGCAAATGGTCGGGCAACAGCTTACAGCAATTCCATAAAAGAACCTATGGAAAAGGCAGAAAATGTGGGGTATACTAAAAGAACAGAAGAGGAATTTAAGAGTACAGCACAACAGATCAGGAGAGAAATTACACAATATTCTGATAGAGCGTCAATGTGGAGTGGCACTATTTCTGTTCATGATTCTTTAATTGACGGTGAAGCAATAGGAATGAAAGAGTGGTCGTGCAATATAGCACTTGTTGCCACCGCAGATGATGGTATTTTATGGCATGAAATGTTACATTCTTGCTCCGAAAGCTATTATGATGCAAATGTGTATTTCCAGAATCAGGCAATAGAGGAAGCATCGGTAGAATTTCTGAAACAGACGATCTGTGAAAAAATGAAAATAGCATCTGTGGAAGGTTATGCAGATCAGGTTTCAATATTGAGGGCGATAAACGGCAAATTTGAATATGGAACAGATATGGAGTTTGCACAGGAACTGTTTAATATTCCATTACCGGAGAGATACCAGTGGCTTGAAGACAAAGTAGATGACAGTTTGAGAACTATGGGAGTAACATTCTCAGAGTACAATGATGTCATGTTATTTTTGCAAGCATTAAAAGGAGTGATACAATGACATTTGATGAATTTATGAAAATAGTACGGGAGACAAATGAGAAGAACAGCCATCCGGAGAATTGGACGGAGGCGGAACGGTTGTGTCACGAAATTATGGCACCTAAGAAGAGTGCAGAAGAGTGTGTTAAACTGGAGGAAGAGGTACAGGCTTTTTTGAAATCAAATGCTTCACAGGAGGACAAACAAACAGTTATCAGTTATGCAGAATCATTGTCTATGATTTGCACAGCCATCCGTGAGGAACGTATAGATAAATAGGATGTTGAATTTAGAAGAGGGCTTAGTAATAGGCTCTCTTATTTTGTGTAAAAATTGGTACAAAATTTGCAGTGCAACGTGTTAGAATTATATTGACAATTAAAAAGAGCACAACCGGGCAGACAAGAGGTCTGCTCGCTAACCTACAAAAATTATAGGATGACCGCTAAGGTGCGTCCTGTTTTGGGCGTGCCTTTTTAATTTGAAAAATGCCAGCTATGGGGTAAATAGCAACTCGATCGCGCCGGGCTGACCGGAGTAAAAACAGAGAAAGAGAGAGGTAGAAACATGGTAAAGGTAATCAGCGAACTGGAAAAACTCGGTCTGGAACTGACAGACGAACAGAAAGAGGCTGTAAAAAAGAGCATGGGTGAGGAACTATTTTCTAAGGCTGAGCTCGAAAAGAAGGTAAAAGCAGCGGAAACTGATCGTGACGAATGGAAAACCAGAGCAGAAACAGCAGAGGAAACTCTGAAAGGATTTGATGGAAAGGACATGGATGCCATCAAAAAGGAACGGGATGAGTGGAAGGAGAAAGCAGAAAAGGCAGAGAAGGACTATAATGCGAAGATTGCAGCGCGAGAGAAAGAAGATCTGCTGACTGAAGCAATGAAAGATGTGAAATTCACCTCAGAATCTGCGAGAAAGTCCATTATGGCTGAGATTACCGCAAGTGTTTCAGTTAAGAACGGTAAACTGATCGGATTTAGTGATCTGCTCGAAGAAGCAAAGAAAAATGATTCCGGAGCATTTGTGGATGAGCAGAAAGAGCAGGATGAAGACAATCAGGCCCAGTTTACACAACCGATGGGTGGAAGTGATACAGAAAAGATCACAGGAGACCCTGAAAAGATGGATTTCGAAACTTATAAAAAGTGGAGGAATCAGAATCAATAGGAGGAAAAAATAATGCCGAACAAAATTTTAACACCACAGATCATTGCGAATGAAGCACTCCTGGTGCTGCAGAGCAATTTGACAATGGCAAATCTCGTACACAGAGATTATTCCAAGGAATTTGTAAAAGTAGGTGATACTATCACCGTAAGGAAACCGGCAACATTCGTCGCAAAGAACTTCACGGGACAGACGGAGGCACAGGACATCACAGAAGGGTCTGTAACCGTAAAGATGGACAGATTCCGCGACATCACAGTCAATGTGGGAGCGAAAGAACTGACCTTAGACATTAAGGACTTCAGCACACAGGTGATTACTCCGGCAATGGAAGCACTGGCACAGCAGGTAGATATGGATCTGCTGGCTGTTGGTATTTCCAAGGCAGCAAGAAAAGCAAGCGTTTCTGCGACACCCAAGATTGATGATATAGCAGGAGTAGGTAAAGAACTGGATCAGGCAAAAGCACCCAGAGCAAACCGGAGACTGGTACTGCCGCCCACCACACTGTACAAGTACAACACTTTGGAAAATTTTGCGAAGCAGTGTTACAAGGGGGATTCCCAGGCACTGAAAGAAGCGGAAATCGGAAAAGTGTATACCTGTGAGACCTATATGTCTCAGAACTGCCCCGAAAATCAGAACACAACAGCAGGTACAGCAACTGCCTACAAGGTGACTGGAGTTAAAAATGCAACACAGTTTACAGTATCTGATGGAAAGGCAGCAGCCGGAACCATCTTAAAGGGTGATCAGCTGATTGTAGATGGATATCTTTATACTGTTACCGAGGATTGCACTTTATCTGCTGGAGCCGGAACGCTGAAAGTAGATCAGAATATCCCTGCTGCAGTAAATGATGCGGATGCATTCGTCGTAAACAAGGCACATGCGCTGGGATTCCACAGAAATGGCCTTGCATTGGTAACCCGTAATCTGGAATTACCTCTTGGCAACAAGAATGCATATATCGCATCTGCTGATGGACTGGGTATTCGTGTGGTAATGGACTACGATTCCGACCATAAACAGGATAAGGTATCCTTCGATATTATCTACGGTATTAAGGAACTGGACAGCAATTTACTGGTTGACTTCGCATAAACAAGGAGGGACTTGCTGGTGGGATATACTACGTATGATTTTTACTCAAAAAAATACTATGGGAATTCCATTGGGGAGTCCCTTTTTCCAAAATGGAATGACCGTGCCAGCACAAAGCTGGATCAGCTGACATTTGGAAACATTGATGCGGATGCAGTCGCCGAATACGGAGAGAAAATCCAAAAGGCTACCTGCGCCCTGGCAGATCTTATGTATCAGATCGATTACAAGAACTCACATGCCAACGACGAGACTGTGGCAAATATTAAGTCCATGTCTTCCGGCGGAAGATCTGTCAGCTTCGGAAGCAATGAAACTCTGATAGATAAGGTGTTGGGAGACAAGACAGCACAGAACCATCTCTTCTATGATACGGTTTGTGAGTACCTGGCAGGAACAGGACTGCTGTATGCGGGGGTGGGATGATGTTCTGGGATAACAAAGTAGTTACTCTGTTTAACCGGGCATTTGATCCAAAAACAGAGGAAGAAAAATATTATCTTACGGTACTTGAAAAAGCAGATCTTGTGGAAAAGAACAGTGTGACAGCGTCGAAAAGTGGACAGGACAAAGCGGCAGCGGTCACCCTGTACATGTCCTATCAGAACCTGCCGAAGCCGTACAAGGATCCGAAGGAATGGGAACTGCTCTCTGCGAAGGAAAAAGAACGGTACCTGACATTTTCCCCGGAGAAAGATTTCTTCGTAAAGGGAAATTGCACCGGTGCAACTCTGCCGGACAGCAGGGTGTATGAGTATTTCAGAGATCACTATTATGGCACATACCGGATCACGTCTGTGGACAGCTACGAAGATATATTACCTCACTTTGAAATAGGAGGAAAATGATGGAAGAAAAGCAGGAATTACTGACGGTTAAGGATGCGACCAGCGTGCAGAAAGGCATATTGGAACTGGTCCTTGGGTATCCGGATTATCCGGAAAGCTTTACCGCCGACAACAGCACCGTGAAATGGAGCAATCTCAATGAGGACAGATCTATCGGACTGTTCCCGATGCAGGGTGCCGTATACCTCAAACGGTATGTGAGCGGCAGTTATGAGGCACAGTACCCGTTCCAGATAGCTTACAAATGTTCTGCGGATACCAACCGGGCAAACATAGATGATCAGACGATGCTGGAGCAGCTGGCAGGATGGCTGGAGGAGAGCGGGATCACGTTCAGTGATTCCAGAATGCAACTGGAATCCATCGATAGAACATCCCCGGTGTTTGCAGCGGCAAAGGATGATAATACAGTGACGTACGCAGTGAATATGCAGCTGCGGTATTTTTATAAAAAATAAGGAGGAAAAGCGAGATGGCAAAAGATAGAACCAACATGGTCTCTCTGATGGATATCGGATCTCTCATGGGTGGAAAAACTCCCAAAATTGTAGAGATGGGTGACGGTTACAAGGAGATCACTGAGGACTGGGGACCGAATACAGAGTCTACCCAGTATGTCAACATGAAGAGTGCCAGCAACTCTGTTAAGGGATATGCTTTATCCATGTCTCCACAGAGAGATTACCTGTCTGATGATATGCAGAAGGCAATTGATGATCTGTTGAAGAAATTTCCGACTGGAGAAGAGTGTAATACCTATTATTACAGGTACTTCAAGACGGACATTACCAATAAAACCGGAGACTGTATCAGAGTACCGGTAACAGTGTGCCCTTCCAGCGTAGGTGGAGCCGGTGGGGACAACCTTACTTCTACCATACAGATCAATGGCAATGGGGATGTGGAACAGGGTACTATTACTATATCCGAGGATGGTACATTCACCTGGGCACCGAAGGAAGCCAGTGTAGATACGCAGTAAAATAAAGTAGGTGTTAATGAACAATTAGCATAATGGGGCAGGTTCCTTTCAGTCCTGCCCCATTTCTGAAAGGATGGTAATTATGGAACAGGTAAAGTTAAGCACAGGCTATAAAAGTATTGCAATCAGAGATGAGGACGATGATCAGGTAGTGGCCGTGCTTCGGATAAATGTGGCAGATGCACAGACAGCAGACAGATTTGCACATATCATTGACCAGCTCAACAGCATCTCTGCCAGATGTGATGCAGAAATGCAGAACTGGAAGGATAGTCACACAGAAGATCAGCTTACGACAGAAGATACCGGTGATGTTATCAAGGTGGCACTGGATATTAACAGCATCCGCGTAAAGTATCTAAAAGAGATTATTGCTGCGCTGGATGAATTGTTTGGAGAGGACACGATCAAGAACATCTATGGAGATATCGTACCGGATGAGACGGCACTGTTTGAGTTTGTAGAGCAGGTAATCCCGGTGATGAATACTCTGTTTGGCCGCAGATTTGAACAGGTGAAAAAACGGTATAACACCGGAAGAAAAGGTGGAAGAAAATGACGAACGTCATGCTTGATCCGCTCCCGGAGGAATGGGAAGATCCATCAACCGGAGATGTATACCACGTTAACTGCGATTACCGCATAGGAATTCAGATATCATTGGCACAATATGATCCTGATCTCACGGAGTATGACCGGGTGGCGGTTATCCTTGGACTTATGTTTTATGATGATGAAACGCAGTCAGAACGACCTATGCCACAGGGAAATAGCGCGAACGAATGCATTCAGTGGTTCACGAACGGCTGGCACCATGACGGGCATGGGACCAGTGAGGAAAAGCGTCGGTTGATAGATTACGACATTGACCAGTGGCGCATTTATGCGGACTTCCGGGCAATCTACGGGATTGATCTCGCAACAGAAGATATGCACTGGTGGAAGTTCTGCGGGTTGCTCTGGAATATGCCTCATAAGCAGTCCTCTTTTCTTCAGGTGATAGAGATCCGGAGAAAGAAAAAAGAGGAAGCCAAGACGGATGCGGAGAAGAAGGCTATCCAGGATGCACAGCAGATCTATGCGCTGGATCAGCCGGAACCGGAGTACACCATAGAGCAAAAAGAGAAGATCGACGACTATGATGCCATGATGGAACAGATAAGAGCAAAGAAAAAAGCAGTACAGGAAGCACTGGGAATCTTTAGAAAGTGAGGCTATATAAATGGCTGGCGGATATGATGGAGAGATCAGGATTAAAACAAAAATTGAAAATGCGGATATGTCCAGTCAGCTGATGCAGCTTGAAAACCGGATGGAAAAGACTGCCCGCAAGGCGCAGCAGTTAGAGGATGCCATGCGGGAAATGGAAAGCAGAAAGATACCCACAGAGGAATATAAAGAAGTTCAGACGCAGATCCAGAAAGCGCAGGACAAGCTATCCGGTCTGAACGATCGTATGGAGAAATTCCTGGAACTTGGTGGCAAGAAAAGCAGTACAAGTTTTAAGAATATGCAGTATGACATGGCGGATCTCGAGAATACTATTGCTTATGCCAAAGGTGAACTGGAAGCAATGGAGGAAGACGGTACTGCATTTAAAGATGTCAAAGCCACGGAAGAATATCGAAAATTGTCAGACCAGTTGGGTGACACCAACCGCGAAATGGATATTCTGAGTAAAAAACATGATGAGATTATTGATAAGCAGAAAAAGGTAGGATCCGGAGCAAAGCAGATTGAGAAAGTCGGAAAGTCAGCTAAAAAATCTGCGGGACTTATGTCTACGCTGCTCAGTCGCCTAAAGGGGATTGCACTTTCTCTGTTGATTTTCAACTGGATTACAAAAGCATTTAATGCAATGGTGGAATCTTTTAAGACAGGCATCCAGAACATGGCAAAGTATTCCGGGAGTTTCAACGAGAGAATGTCCTCCTTGAAAAGTTCTATCGCCACTCTGAATGCGGCGCTGGGAACGCTTGCGGCACCTATCGTATCGATGGTGACACCGGCGCTGGCAAGGCTGTGTGACTGGCTGACAAAAGCAATCAACACCATGAATCAGTTTATTGCTCTGCTAAGTGGGCAGAGTACATGGACCAGAGCGAAACAGCAGCAGGTCGATTATGCAAAATCATTGGAAAAGACATCCGGTGTTGCCAAAAAGGCAGCAGGAGCACTGGCAGCTTTCGATGACCTGAATGTATTACAGAAAAACGATTCCGGGGGAAGCGGCAGCAGTACCGCTGGTATGTACGAAGAAGTACAGGTCAGCGATAAGATGGCTTCCAAACTTGGAAAAGTCAAAGATCTTGCAAAGCAGATCAAAGAAGAGTTTTCGGTAGGCTGGAAGAAAGCCTTTGAAAAGCTTGGAATTGATGGACAGGTTCAGAATATTCGTAGCAACCTGGCATCCATAAAGGACAGCTTTATAGATATCTTCAGTGCGGATTCTGTGAAGAATGCGGCAGGGAATTTTGCTGTTACATTCGTCACCAGCCTGGGGACAATTGCGGCATCCTTTGTCAGCATAGGTGCGACCATCGCGCAGAACCTTACCGGGGGAATTAAGAAGTACCTGGATGACAACAAAGACGATATCAAGAAGCATCTCACGCAGATGTTTGATATCGGAGCAGATATTTTGTTATTGGCTGCATCTGCGGCAGCAGCGTTCGCACTGATTTTTTCAGCGTTTGGAAGTGATTCCGGACAACAGCTGACTGCAAATCTGATCCAGATGTTCTCGGATGTCTTTTTATCGGTATCTGCTATCGCAGCACAGTTTGCAGATGATATTTTACACATGCTGTTGGATCCGTTTGCAAATAACCAGGATGATATTGCAACGGCAGTACAAGGTATCATAGATGTGTTGGCAGTATTCTCCGGGACTGTATCAGATATCGTCGGGCAGGTTGGAAGCGGATTCAATGCACTCTATAGTAATTACATATCACCATTTGTTATCAACTTTACAGATGGAGTATCGGATTTGCTGGGAGCATTTTTGGAATTTTGGAATAACAATATGCAACCTGTATTGGCAGAATGGGCGACGATGTTTGATGACACCTATCAGAGTCACCTTAAGCCGATGATTGACGCATTTATGGAGCTACTGGGAGTACTGATAGAATATATACAGCTGTTTTGGGACAATTATCTGAAGGCTCCTTTGCAGTGGATTATAGAAAATGTGCTTCCGATGTTACAACCGATTTTGGAGGATCTTGGGAAACAGGTCAAATTGGCAGTTGATATCATAGCAGATGTAATTACGACAATGATTAAAGTGATCAAAGGAGTATTCGCAATTCTGGGATATCTGATTCGTGGAGACTGGAAAAAACTCTGGGAAGATGCAAAGCAGATCTTTAAGGATATAGTTAATGGAATTCTGTCCATAGCAGAAACAATGGCAAATGGTTTGGTAGATGCAATTAACAGAATGGTGCAGTCGATCAATAGTATCAAATTTGATGTACCTGATTGGATACCTGGTATTGGTGGAAAATCATTCGGAGGTTTTAATATTCCGGAGGTGCCTCGTGTTACATTGCCCAGACTGGCTGACGGAGGAATTACCACGGGGGCTACACTGGCGGAGATCGGAGAAGCTGGACGCGAAGCAGTCTTACCTTTGGAAAAGAATACTGGCTGGATGGATGCACTTGCTGATAAGATTGCGGATCGCATGCCGACGAGTGGAGGCACAGTAGATGCATCCTTGATCCTGGACGGAGAGACATGCGGCAGACTATTTTTACCATACCTGCAGAACGAAGAAGTACGGTTAGGAATCGCAGAAGGATAGGAAGGGATGAAATATGGAAAGGAAATATACGCAGGGTCTGATCATAGATGGAATTACATATAGCATCCCTTTAATATCTATCAAGAGGACGTTGGACTTTTTGGAAAATTTTGCAGAGAGAACAGAAGATGGAGATACGCATATTGAGACCATCGGACTGTACAAGAATTATAGGATATCCATTGGTACGATTGAGGATCCGGAACTGTATGATGCTTTGATTGAGCACATTACAGATTGTGAGAATAGATTCCATCATGTTACTCTTCCGGATGCCAGTAAGCAATTCGATTTTTGCGGATATTTTTCCAGCATTCAGGATGAGGTGGAAATGGTGTTGGAGACTGGGGCACAGTATAAAGGATTATCTTGGCGGATGACATCAAAGAAGCCATATAAGACACCGTAGGGGGGAGACATGAGGACATATTGCAAGGCAGAAATGAAATTTATAGACGTCACGGCATTGTCAGATGCGTCTCCTTCTACGGATGATAACCAGTACATAGGAAATATCGAACTGTTTGAAGCAGAGCATCTGCAGGAAGACTATGGAACAACAGAGTTAAATCAGTTTGTGCTGTCCGGGGAGAAAAGCATCCTGCCGGATGCGCCGGAAGACATTGCATTCTGGAGTGAAGAACAATCACGGGACGACTGCACATTTGAGAGTAACCCTAAATTGCGGATCCAGTTTACTGCACAGCATACATCGGCGGCAATCACGCTGTATTTTATAGATGTGCCTCCGGCAGAACTGGTGGTTATCTGGTATACACTTTCCGGCACAAAACTGATCAGTAAGACATTCTATCCGGATAGCCTGGTTTATGTATGTAACAATCCGGTACAGAATTACGGCAGAATCGAGATAGAGTTTATTCGGACTGCATATCCGAAGCGATATGTTAAACTGCAGTATATTCTTTATGGCAAATATATCGTATGGGATAAGGATATGATCAAGACAGGGAAGGTGCAGGAGGATATAGATGTTACTTCTGCTACGATACCTATCAATAAGGCAGATTTGTCTATCGTAGATGTGAATAATGATTTTGACATCGGTAACGAAGAGGGAGCATGGAAGTCCATCCAGAAGACACAAGAAGTAAACCTCACGGAGTACCGCGGCGGAGAATGGATTCCTATCGGGGCATTTTATGTGGATGATTTTTCTTTTGCAAAAAATGTGGCAACATTTAAACTCATCGACGGTGTAGGCCTGATGGATAAATACACCTTTTATGATGGACGGATATACATAAATGAGCTGGCGGGAAACATCCTGCAGGAGGTATTTGCGGCAGCAGGGATTACGAAGTATAGCATAGACGATGATGTGGCAAAGATACAGCTGACTGGTTATTTAGGGATACAGACGTGCCGGAAGGCATTGCAGAGAATATGCTTTGCTTGCGGGGCAGTGGCGGATGACAGCCGGAGCGATACCATTAAGGTATATAAACCAGACCGCTATGTGTCATCTACGGTTGGAACCAACCGCAAACTGAACGGACATACCAAGGTATCATTGGACCAATATATCTCAGGAGTATCTATAGAGTGCAAAAGCTATGCAATCGAAGATAAAACTACGGACATTTATAAGGGCAGCCTGCAGGCGGGAGATACCAGGATAACATTTTCGGAACCGTATAAGCCGGAGAGCATTACAGCCACAGCGGGAACCATCCGGATGGTAAAGACAAATTATCTGATAATCCATATGGAGGCAGCAGGTGAGTGCGTGATCTCCGGACGGAAATATGCAAATACAGCGTTTACATATCAGAAAAATGTACCACTGTTGGAAGCTGGGGAAACGGAAAGCCTGAAGAAATTTACGGACTGTACGCTGTATAATGCGGAGAAACTGCCTGCAATAGCAGATAGCTTATTGAGCTATTATGCACTAAGGAAAAAGGTGGACATGAAGTACCTGGAACAACAAGAACAGGTAGGAAATTGGGTAAGTATTGAATCTATGAATGGCAGCACATCCACAACACTGATTGAGAGCCAGAATGTTGATCTCACTGGAGGATACATAGCGGTAGCCAAGTGTCGAGGATATAGCACTGTGGTGACGGATCCGGCATACACAGGAGAAATTTATGCAGGCGAGAGGGGGCTGATCTGATGGACCTGAGGCCTATAAATCCTTATTACCACAAAAGGACACAAAAAAGAAAGGCGCGAGCAAAGTACACCAGTAATGCATCAGCATATAGTTACCCATATGAGTGGATAACTCCGGTGACGGACAGGACACAGGCGGATGTAGAGTATGCACAGAGATTGCGAGAAACTGGATGGACTAATCTGACACCAGAAGAACAGAAAGAATATCTGGCGGGTCTGAAAGGGTGCTTGAACACATCTGATCTGTTACGAATTGAAAACGATATACAGATACTATTAGATGTGCTGGAACTGGATGGAACCAGTTATGTTAATAATGTACCTGCACTACCGACAGCAAGCTATTTTGGCAATCTATCATCAAACGTAACAGCAATAAGAGAAGCATATTGTGTACATGCAGATACACCGCAGGTACCGGCACTGCCGTATAACACATGGCAGGCATACAATGCAATCGAACAGATCTTAAATGATGTGTATGAGGTTGTAAGCGCACAATTTAGTTACTACGCCGGCAATGAGATATATGCCGGAGACACAATCGGATTACTTTTATAGGAGGACAGATTATGGCAGAGATTACAAAGTGGGTTAAAAAGATATGGAAAAACAGAACCACGGAATTCCCGACCAGGAGAACGCTGATGAAAGAGGATGGATCCTCAGAAATCGTTACAGTTACCAGAAACGAGGGAACAGTATCCGAGGAAGGTGATGCTTTTGATGCAGACACAATGAATAATCTGGAAGAGAGAATTGATGCAGGTTTTGCTGAGTTAAATGGCAATTTAAGCGTACGTTATAATATTGACACTGACACTGTACAGATCCTATATAATGGCACTTGGGTAGATTGGAAATCAGGAGAACAAACTGATATACCTCTCTTTGTATCTGGACAAGGTAGTGTAAATACAGATATAAGTGGTGGATTTACCAAAACAAGCGGTTCTTACAATGGAACTGTAAACACCAATGCTATTACTATGTCTGCATCAAATGCAACTGATACAAGTGGTACATATGCTGTAGTTGTAGGATCCGGTAAAATGATAGACCGCACTGTATACAAAAAAATTAAATTCCATGCAAATGTTAGCGGAAGTAGTAATGTGTTTGTAAACTTAAATACTGTTAATACAAATTACGGAGCAAGACTGGCACCAAAGGATAGTTTTCAAAGAATAGTATCTGGTGATAACATACTGGATATATCCAATGCGGAAAGTAATGGATATATTGTATTCTTCATTGGAGTAAATGCTGGTACCGTCTCCGTAACTATAGATAGCATCGTTCTCTGCAAATGAGAATGTTTTTAATAGCACATTTATATGCAAAGTAAAATCCCGCTTACTGTACCATTCATAACGATTGTAGCTTCAGACCATAACTTAAATGATACATTAACCGATCCATTGTTTAAATTTTTCCATATTTGCGCAGTGTGCGACTGAATGTTTGTACCATTAGTAATTATAAATGCAAATGCATTCTTTCCTTCTGGGATCAAATCGGTGACCACAAGTACACCAGAGGATATCTTGCCGTTTGCTATTTCTATTTTTTCTATGCTCGGTACATTGTTTAACTTGCCATTTACAGAAGTAGGAAGGCTAGAAGAATGGTACAAAAAATTTCGGATTGTATATTACAATATAAATAAGAAAAAACAGCAACAGAAATCCAGGAGACGGTGAGAAATGAATGAACTTGATGTGGAACACAGATTGACAGAAGTAGAACAGAGGGCACGATCAAACACGCATAGACTGGACAAGCTGGAGCCTATAGTGGATGAAATACATACAATGTCAAATACAATGGTGAAACTTGTAGAAGAAGTGAAGCATACAAATGAGGCTGTTGGGAGCATGAATCAAAAAGTAGATCGTATAGACAGCCGTGTAGATGACATGGAAAGTGCGCCGGGAAAAGAGTGGAGCAGCGCCAAAAAGACCATATTTAACACTATTCTCGGAGCCGTTGCTGGATTTTTGGTAGCTGGTTTGATGTGGGCAGCCGTTCAGGCATTTTAAGAAAGAGAGGATTAACATTATGGATTTATCATTTTTATTGCAACTCGTAGACCCAATTATTTTAGGAATCTGCCTGCTGACAGGCTATGTGCTGAAGGAAGCATTTGACAAATTTCCGAACAAGTTTATTCCGTTGGCATCATTGAGCATGGGAACCATCATTGCGATTATCATCCACCTGCAGGCGGGAATCAATGCAGAGGTTGTGCTTGGCGGTATGATCTCTGGGCTGGCGGCCACTGGTATGTACGAGCTGCTGAGGAATCTGCTGGACTTTGACGGAAAGAAGGAGGAGTAACATGAAACAGGCATTATCAAAAGGACCAGATATCTCCAAACATAACGGGAATGTAAACATTAAAAGAGTGAGAGATGCTGGCTACAAGCGTATCGGTATCCGCGCCGGTTACGGTAAGAATAATGTAGACGAAAAATTTGTGAGCAATGCGCTGGCATGCTTTAATTTGGGAGTGGCAGCTGTCATTTACTGGTTTTCGTATGCCTTATCTGTGATTATGGCAAAAAATGAAGCGGACTATTGCTGTGATCAGGTGGAAAAGTACTGGCAAAAATGTCCGGTCGCGTATGATCTCGAATATGATACCGTAAGATACGCTAGAACGAAGGGTGTGAACATCACAAAAGATTTGGCAACGAATATGGCCATTGCGTTCTTGACGAGAGTAAAGGAAAGAGGACATGTCCCAGTCATTTACACTAATAGGGATTATCTCAAAAATTATTTTAACATGGATAAGATAGTTGCAGCGCTGGGAAAGGTATATGTTTGGTATGCAAGATACGGCACCAGCCTGACAGATGCAGAGCTGAACCTTGCAGATATTTGGCAGTACACTTCTTCTGGATCTGTTCCAGGAATCAGCGGAAAGTGCGACATCAACATTTTTTATACCGACTTTGAAATGGTATCTTCTGTTCCGGCGCAGAGGGAAGAGACCTGTAATATCAATATTCAGAACTTCCAGAAGGCGGCCAACGCAGACGGATACCGGGATGCATACGGTCGTAAGCTCACAGTCGATGGTAAGGACGGAAAGAACACCCAGTATGTCCGCAAGCAGATCTGCTTGCAGGCAAAGCGTGTAGGGCTTACATATAAGGTGGGATCTACCGGTGAGGTAGCTAGATGGTGGCAGACACGTTGTAACGAGATCCTTGGCAGTAATCAGGACACCGATGGCAGGTATGGCAAGACTGCCAGAGCGGAGACAATAAAGCTGCAGAAAAAGCTTAATCTCACAGCCGATGGTAAGGCGGGATATAACAGCCTGCAGGCGGCATTCTATAATTGACATAATAGTAAGTTACATGGTAAATTGAAGGGCGGAGAACAAGAAGGGGTGTTCTCCGTCTTTTAGAGGGACACTAGCAATTTACACCAAAAATAAATAAAGAAGTCATGTTGCATTTCGTGTTGCATCGTGTTGCAAAATGCACGTAAATACCGCATTTCTATTGTATATAGTGCATTTCGGATGTCACCGTAAACCTAGTGTTTATCAGCATTTCCCATATTATCAGCATTTCCATTAAAAATGCTTTACGGGTTCGATTCCCATCACCCGCTCTATTTTTTTGCGGGAAGCCTGATAAACCAAGGCTTCCCGCTGTTTTTGTATTACCTGGTTTGATACCAGATGATACCAGAATTTTGAGAGGATATATAGTGAATAAAACAGTGAATACCTCCGATATACATGATAGAACAGGTAGACCCGGAAACAGGAACGGAGGGCTTATGCAGGTCGGTGGAGTAGGAAGCGGACATGACACATATTCTCATCAGGTGACAGGATGTATTCACGAACATGGGGAAAATAAGGACGTAGGCGATGCTGGAACCAAATTAGGAAGCGTACAGACTATACAGAGCGCCGAGGAAGTATTGCAGGAGAATTCTTCGGTGAATCTTATGTCCTGGGTGCAGAATATCAGTAGTAAAGGCAAACAGCTTTTACAGAAAATCTGGGGAGAGAGCAAGGAAGCTAATGATGCGATCACTTCACAAAATGGCAACGGAAATCATATTGCAGGGCAGGAGACGCTGGTCACCGGGAATTCTGTAGGAGTAAAGACTACAATGAATAGGGCGGCAATGGAGAATGCGGCGACACATACTTATTTCCGGCCTGTGGAAGCAAAGGATGCCATGCCGGCGAATCCTTTTCAGAAGGTGCGTTATCAGGTACAGAAGGTAGCGAGAAAGTTGATGGAACGGTTGCCGGGGAAATTCCTGGGATCCCATACAGGCGATTTTTTGCAGACGAAGCAACAGCAAACGAAAGAAGATCTGCGGAAGAGAAGTCAGTATAAGCAGGATGATCAGGAGATCGAGTGCATTCTCACGGATGAAAGCTATCTGACAGATTCCTATAACCGCAAGGGTGAATACAGCCATCTTACTACGGATAAATAATTATATTACAAATTTTACGAAAAATTTCAATAATTTGCTTGACAGTTTGGCATTCATCATGTAATATAGTCTTTGCTGTGAGACACAGCAGACATTCATAAGATTGCGGATGAATGCCGATACAATTAATTTCATACCTTCAAGATACAGGTTTTGACCTGTACAATATGCGCGAGTGGCTCAGCGGTGGAGCACCTCCTTGCCAAGGAGGGGGTCGCGGGTTCGATCCCCGTCTCGCGCTTGAAAAAAGAACGATACCAAATTGGTATCGTTCTTTTTTTCGAGCGTTAGTCTGGGCTCGAAAGTTCGATGTCTACGCTCCGCTCCGGTCCGCACTTGTCTGCACAGAAAATTTCAGAAGCAAAAGGTAATACGTATTTGATTCGGTTCGTATAGGAGCTTTATTTTGTATGCACATGACCGCGGGACCAGACTTTACTGGGCTGTGCCTTATAGGTGGGGCGGCGGAAGAGGAGGCTTTTCAGTGCGGGACCGTTAAAGGGGAAGAGGGGCCAGAAGTAACTGAAGCCTGCAAAGGTTGGTGTGGTAATCATGGAGAGTGACACAAGCGTCAGGCCGATAATAAAGCCGGGCAGACCCCATAATCCGGTGGTGACAACCAGGAGAATTCGATAGATGCGCAGTGCATCGGCAAATTCTATACTGGAGAGAGACAGATTCGCCAGCATGGTGACAGCAGCATAGAAGAGGACTTCCGTGGAGGCCCAGTTAAGACTGACAGCAATGTCACCGATTAATAGCCCGCCGACAATGGACAGAGCACCGGAGACGCGGCTGGAGCTGAGTGCCGCTGAATACTTGAAAAGATCCAGCAGGAACTCTACCGCCAGCACATAGAAGAAGAGTCGGAAAGGGGACAGGTCACTGACGGGGGTAAGCTGTAGCTGTACCGTGACTTCCGGGTAATAAGCAGCGAGAAGCAAAAAGACCGGAAGGAGTAGGAGACTCACCGGAATGCACAGGAAGCGTATCATGCGGAAGTAAGTTCCGGTCAGGGGATTGTTGTAATAGTCTTCCGGACTCTGGGTAAACTGGAAGATCGTACCGGGAAGCAATAAAACGGCAGGAGAATTGTCCACAATGAGCAGAATGTGCCCTTCGCACAGGTAGCTGCATGCCACATCGGGACGCTCTGTCAGCTGGATGCTGGGCAGGGGATTCCACCATCTTTTATGAATCAGAAGTTCTTCTAAGCTTTTGCTGCCCATAGTCAGCGAAGTGATCTGTAACCGGGAGAGTTTTTGCTTCAGAGCCTCTAATAACTCCTCGTTAACCTGGTCTGCCAGATAGGCGATCGCTACATCGGTGCGGCTCTCTGTTCCCAGGGTGCAGATGGAGAAGGTCAGTTTCGCAGAACGCACCCGGCGGCGGATAAGATTTGTATTGAATAAAAGTGTCTCCACGAAGCCGTCCCGGGCACCCCGGGTGCTCCGTTCGGTATCGGGCTCGGAGATACTGCGGACGGGATAGGTACGGACGTCAATGATCACCGCCTGATCGAAGCCATCCACCAGGAGGATGGAAGGCCCACTTAAGAGATTTTGCAGGATATCATCCACAGAGGAGGTCAACGATACCTGTGCATAGCCGAGCCTGCTCTGCACATAGCCGGGGAGATCGCGGATCTCGGAATCCAGTGTATAGTGAGGATCCTGCAGGTCGGAGAAGATCTGCTGGAGGATCTCGGTATTGCAGAAACCATTGATCCCCAGCCAGAATGCCGGAGTTTCCCCCAACCGGAGATCGCGTGTGATCAGGTCAAAGCTTTTACCCAGAGGAAGCAATCGGTGGAGAAGATCAATATTTTGGGAAAGTTCTGTGGATAATGAATTGTTTTGTGTCATAAAAAGGGAATCCTTTCTGAATAATGATTGCATAGACTGCCCAGTGGGTATATTGTATTATTCAGATAGATTCCCCATTATTTTGGTAACTATTCAGTCCATCAGTGATATAATTGCCACAGACCTAATAGGATCAATAAAAACCCGGAGATGGGATCGGCATATTCTCCGACCTGCTGCAGGAGGACGGAACGTCCCAGGCGGCTCCCCAGTGTCAGGAATCCGAAGGAACAGAAAAAGGTGGATATCGAGGCAGGCAGAAAAGGAAGTCCGGTAATGCTGGCGGAGAATCCGATACCGATATTATTCATGGAGAGGGCACAGCCCAGAGCCAGCGTCTGCGGGAGAGTCAGATTCCGATGTTCGGCAAATTTTTTCTTCTCCCGGCATAGGCTGCTGTTATCTGAAGAACTGCAGCGCCATCTGGAGACCAGCCATTTTCCGGCATAGTAGAGCCCGAACAGGATCAGGATACTGCTTCCGGTCCGGGTTGCGATCTCACCGGGGATCAGAGGCAGTAAAAGGTTACCGAGGCTTATAGAGATCACAGTACCGATGAGAGTGACTGCGCTGATCAGCAGATTGTGTTTTGCAGGAAGAGGGACCTTCTGCAGTCCCAGTGCGCAGCCTACCAGAAGTGCATCCAGACTGGCGGAGATACCGAAGAGCAATGAGGGCAGAACAGACATAGCATGCTCCGTAGAAAATATTCTTAATTTTACTATATTCCTGTAAAAATTTTTTGTGAGATACGGCGCGGGGGATGCCTGAAGGACAAAAACGATGAAAATAAAGAATAAAATCATAGAATTTGTAAAAAAAGAGACGGTGCTGACTGCAGCAATGGTGCTGGCAGTATTGTCGGCGGTAATGATCCCGCCGGACACAGAATATATCGGATATATTGATTTTCGGACGCTGGCGATTTTATTCTGCCTGATGACTGTGATGGCGGGATTGCAGAAGCTGGGCATATTTCGCAGGGTTGCCAGGATATTATTGCAGCATACCCACAATGTGATTGCGCTGGCAGAAATTCTGGTATTGCTGTGCTTCTTTTTCAGCATGTTGATCACGAATGATGTGGCATTGATCACTTTTGTTCCTTTTACGTTTACGGTACTTCGTCTGTCCGGAGAAGATGCAGTCCGGAAACTGGCAGTTCCGGTGGTGGTATTACAGACGATCGCAGCGAATTTAGGAAGTATGCTGACTCCCATTGGTAATCCACAGAATCTGTATTTATATGGGAAAATACAGATGTCCCCGATTGCATTTATAAAGCTGATGCTGCCGTATTCTACGGTGTCGCTGCTCCTTTTGCTTATCTGTACGGTGGTTGCGGCGAAACACAGTGACATTGCCGTCAGGGATGTAGCAGGGGCGTTGCAGGCAGAAGATGCCGGGCAGGAAACGGCAGGATGGTGCAGACATCTGTCTGTGTTTTATCTGATATTATTTTTGTTGTGTCTGTTAACGGTGGCGCATGTGATTCCCTATCCGGTAACGCTTGGAATTGTGGTACTTGGTGTTGGAATCTTGGACCGTACGACCATAGGAAAAGTGGATTATTCGCTGTTGCTGACCTTCGTGGGATTTTTTATTTTCATAGGAAATATAGGAAGAATGCCTGCTTTTTGCACCTTTTTACAAAAAATTATTGAAGGAAGGGAAGTCATGACGGCAGTGGTTGCCAGCCAGGTGATCAGCAATGTACCGGCAGCGCTGTTGCTGTCCGGCTTTACAGAAAATGTGGAAGCATTGATCGTTGGAACGAATCTGGGTGGTCTGGGCACATTGATTGCTTCTATGGCAAGCCTGATCTCTTATAAACAGGTGGCAAGTCAGATTCCCGGGGAAAAGAAACGGTATTTTGGATGGTTTACAGTGGTCAATGTGGGCTTTTTGCTTCTATTGTTATTTATAAACGGTCTGTTATAGTGTGTTTATTATTATACAATTATTTTTTTATTATGTAAGGAGGCAGCATCATGACAGAAGATATGACAATCATTGCAGAAGAGGCATATTCCGCAGCCAGAGAGATCCTGGAGAAAGCTAAGCCGGAGGCGGGAGAACTGTTTGTAGTGGGGTGTTCCACCAGTGAGGTGGGAGGTGCATCCATCGGTACTTATTCCAGCCCGGAGCTGGCAGAGGTGGTCTTCGGTGGAATCTATCAGGCAACGCAGGAAGCAGGCGTCTATCTGGCAGCCCAGTGCTGTGAACACCTGAACCGCGCACTGATCCTGGAAAAAGAGGCAGCTGTAAAATACGGTTATCCCATGGTCAATGTGGTTCCCCAGCCCAAGGCAGGAGGATCCTTCGCTACGGCAGCGTATAAAGCATTTGAACATCCGGTGGCAGTAGAACATATTCAGGCGGCAGCGGGAATGGATATCGGAGATACGTTGATCGGAATGCATCTGAGAGATGTGGCAGTACCGGTGCGTCTCCGGACCGGACAGATCGGAGACGCCCATGTGGTATGCGCCCGTACCAGACCGAAATTCATCGGCGGTGGCAGGGCAGTCTATGACGAAGAATTAATGTAGTGCAATCGTTCGAATTGTAAGCAGTAAGTTCTAAGGGCAGAATTGGGAACTAATTCCGGGGCATACTGCGGAAATACTCACGGATCCACCGTCCGGATTCATTGAAGTCCTCATCGGTCCAGTCGGAGAGAGTCGTGCTGGCAGCCTTGAAGACACTGCTGCTTTCGTCCTTGTTCGCCAGATTCCAGCAGCAGAAGCTGATCTGATATTTGTTCAGCAGATCCAGCCACTTGGTCGTGGAATCGAAGTCATTGGCACCATTGCCGGAAGCGTCGCACATACCGAATTCGCTGACGAAGACCGGAAGATTGTTCTGTGCGCAGGTCTCTAAGCGGTTACGCAGATCATCTTTGTGGGTGCCTGCGTAAAAATGCAGGGTATACATTACATTATCAAAGGTAAGCGGGGAAGCTGCGGCTTTGTCGATCTCCTGGCTCCAGGTAGGAGTTCCTACGAGGATGACGGCATCCGGCTTCTGTTCCCGGATCACCGGGATGACTTCCTCGGCATAGGACTTGATGCTGTCCCAGGAGGTACCGCTGTTGGGCTCATTACAGATTTCATAGAGCACATTGTCATTGTCAGTAAAAGCTTCCGACATTTCCCGGAAAAAGGCGATCGCCTCATCTTTGTTCTGATTCGGGTCACAATCACTTAAAATATGCCAGTCTACGATTACGTACATTCCAAGCTCTGTGGCGTAGGATACACCGTCTCTTACCAGCTGCTTCAGCTGTTCCTTATCACCGCCGGCACAATAACCGCCGTACTCCGCTGTATACATAGCGAGGCGGATACAGTTGGTATTCCAGTCATCCCGCAGGGTACGGAAGGAATCATAATTGATATACTGGGGGAACCAGGCAATACCGTGGGTGGACATACCGTAGAGCTGGACAATGTTCCCGTCTGCATCGGTCAGCTTCCCGTTCTCCACATGGAGAGCGCCGTGCTGTCCGAAGGGGGTGGAAGTCACATCCGCAGTCTCTGTGGATTGCGTTCCGGGAGCATCGGGGGCCGGTGTCTGTTCGGATGCAGCGGTGCTTTCGTTGACGGTTTCCGTGATGGCAGGAGACGCTTCGGGGGAAGCAGATGTTGTGGCTTCATTTGACGTATCCTGCCTGCCACAGCCGGCGAGAGCACAGGTGCCTAAGGCTGCCAGTACGGCACAGCTGAGCGTTTTTTTAAAAATAGACATAATAACCTCTTTTCTTATTCGAAAATCAACGAATGAAAATATAAACAATGGGTTACCTTTTAAAACTAAAACAAGCACTTACAACAAATATTATAATTGTGTCTGTGAAGCTTGGCAAGAAATGATTGCCCACGGATAGGAGCTGTGATACAGTTAATGGGAACAGAGTTCGGAATAGAGGACAGAGATGGAGGAAATCTATGCTTCCGCAGTCATTTACAGAGAGAATGCAGGGACTTTTGGGATCGGAATATGAAGAGTTCCTGGCAAGCTTTGAGCATGAGAAATATCAGGCATTGCGTCTGAATCCGTTAAAAAGGGATGACATGTCTGTCATAACAGAAAAAGTAAAGCAGACTTTTCAGTTGCAGCCGGTTCCCTGGGCGGAGAACGGATATTACTATACCAAAGAGGACCAGCCGGGAAAGCATCCTTGGCATGAAGCGGGACTTTACTATATCCAGGAACCCAGTGCCATGGCACCTGTGACACTATTGTCACCACAGCCCGGAGAGCGGATCCTCGATCTATGTGCTGCTCCCGGAGGGAAAAGTACCCAGATCGCATCAGCAATGGAGGGAGAGGGACTGCTTGTTACGAATGAGATTCATCCGGCGAGGGCGAAAATACTGTCAGAGAACGTGGAGCGCATGGGTATCCGCAATGCCTGTGTATTGAATGAGACGCCGGAGCATCTGGCGGATATTTTCGAGGAATATTTTGACCGGATCCTGGTGGATGCACCCTGCTCCGGAGAGGGAATGTTCCGGAAGAATGAAGTGGCCTGTGAGGAATGGAGCCCCGAAAATGTGCAGTTATGTGCAGACAGACAGGACGGGATCCTGGAGTGTGCGGCACGGATGTTAGTCCCGGGAGGCAGACTGGTATATTCTACCTGCACCTTTGCGCCTGCGGAAAATGAGGGAAGCATCAGCCGTTTCCTGGCAAAGCATGAGGAATTCGAGATTGTCCCTATCGATAAAAAGGAACTGGGGATCCCGGAAGGCTGCGACGGTATTCTCGCTTGTGTAGAGAATCCGGCACCCGGCATTACGGGGACTTTACGTCTGTGGCCCCATAAGCTACGTGGCGAGGGGCATTATGCCGCAGTATTACAGAAAAAGGGAGAGCTTCCGGAAGGCTATCAGCCGGTGAGTGCTACCGGACCAGAGAAGGGAATTCCGGCGAAGAATTTGACAAAGGACTGGGCAGAGTATTTTAACTTCGCAAAAGAGACCTTTTTGGAGGAGCAGACGACCAAAGCAGGACTATACACTGCCGGAGAAGGCTTTCTGGCATTTGGCGATAACCTGTACCGCATGCCGGAGAGAATGCCCGGGGTGAAAGGACTGAAGGTATTGCGCCCGGGACTTCATCTGGGCACCTTGAAAAAGAACCGTTTTGAACCGGCGCACGCGTTAGCACTGGCACTGCGCCCGGAGGATGTGAAGCATGTGTGGAAGCTGTCTGTGGAGGAAGCCGCGGCTTATCTGAAGGGACAGACTTTTTCCGCGGAAGGCGAGAAGGGCTGGTATCTGATCTGCGTGGATGACTGTAGCCTTGGCTGGGGGAAGCTGGCAGGCGGAATCATGAAAAATCATTATCCCAAGGGGCTACGGAAGGGATAACGGATCACGACAATAAGGACATTTTATATGAGAACAGAAATAATATACGAAGACAAGAGTATCATGGTTGTCCGCAAACCGGCGGGACTGGCGGTGCAGTCTGCCGGAATCGGACAACCGGATGTGGTCAGCGAGTTGAAATCCTATCTTGCAAAGCTTCCCGACGCAGGGAGGCCGGGACCGGGAAAAGGAGAGCCGTATCTGGGCATAGTCCACAGACTGGACCAGCCGGTGGAAGGACTACTGGTATTTGCCAAAGACAAAAAGGCAGCAGCGGCATTGTCGAAGCAATTAACAGAAGGTGCGCTGAATAAACATTATTATGCAGTACTTTGTGGATATCCTGACTGCCCGGAGGGGGATCTTGTGGATTATCTTCGCAAGGAAGGTAATGTGGCGATGGCAGTGACCGGCAGGGAGCAGGAATTTGCAGATGCGAAGATTGCCGCGCTGCACTATCGCATTTTGGAAGAGATCAACGATCCTTCTCCGCTTGCGCTTGCAGATGTAACGATCGGGACCGGACGGTTTCATCAGATCCGGGTGCAGTTCGCACATGCGGGATTTCCACTGTTTGGAGATACGAAGTATGGAACGGCAGTGCTAAAAGAGGCGATGCCTGCGCAGAAATATCGCGGCGTGGCACTATGCGCGTATTCTCTGGAGCTTGTTCATCCCGTTTCCGGGAAAAAGATGGGATTCAGGGTAGTGCCGAAGAATCCGGCATTTGCAGGTTTTGCGATGGAGGAATTGAAAAACTCACAGAAAATGAAACCGGAATCTCCAAAATGGGATAAAAAAAGTCTCTCAGAGCACACTAATCCCAAAAAGGGAGTGTGAGGAATGGACTGGGGAGAATTCGGTAAAAACATTATAGGAAAAAAGATGATAGTACTGCTTGCGGTGACGGGAGCAGTCTATTTTTTTCTGCAATATCTGACACCTCTTCTGGCACCGGTGCTGCTGGCAATGCTGTTCGTCACGATATTCGGACCGATGATGAAACGGATGAACCGCAAACTGCATTTTCCAAGACCCTTAAGCGCCATAGTGCTTCTGATTCTGGCGACACTGCTGTTGGCTGTACTGTTATGGGTACTGAGCTCCTGGGTGCTGGGAAGTCTGCCGGTGTGGATCCGGAGTATGGATGCGAGGGAGCAGGAGTGGCTGGAGGCGGTCCGGAACCTATGCCGCAGCGTGGGAGAGATCATTTGTGTGGACGCTTCCTATCTGGAAAATACGGTCAGCGGCAGACTGCAGGAGGGACTGGATTCGCTGGAGGAAAATATTCTGCCGGGGATGCTGTCGCAATCCATGCAGTATGTGCGGTGGTTTGCGGAGCTGGGAGGATTCCTGGTGACATTTCTCATTGCGTCGATACTGTTGGCGAAAGACTATGACGGGATCATGAACCATCTGCTGGATCAGGAGTCCTGCCATGTGCTGCTGGAGGTGATCTGCGGAATTGTCCGCTATATCGCTACCTTTGTAAAAGCACAGGGAATCATCATGTCGGCGATCGCACTGACGGCAGCGATTACGTTAGGAATCGCGGGGATAAAGCATGGAGTGCTGTGGGGGATCCTGGCGGGGATTCTGGATGCGCTGCCTTTTATCGGCACGGGGGTGGTGCTGGTGCCACTGGGAATCTGGCAGCTATTGGAGGGAAGCTTCGGTAGAGCGTTTATCTGTGGTGCGCTGTATGTGGTATGTATTTTCCTGCGGGAGATACTGGAGCCCCGTCTCATCGGCAGGAAAATAGGAGTGTCTCCCATTGCTGTATTGGTGTCGTTGTATGCCGGGATCCGGCTGTTCGGCGTCTGGGGGATCATCAAGGGACCGTTGGGATTTGTGCTGATCTACGAGACGTATCATAGCCTGTCTAAGATGTCTGAGCGGCAGAAAAACGGAGAGGATCGCTTCTGAGAAAAGATTGACGAAAGAAGTCCGGAAAGCTATCATGAAAGTGATAGTCCTATTACTGAAGGATGCTTTGGAAGGGCATGATTATGGCAAAACATACGACCGGAAAAAAGAAAACGGAATCTGTGGAGGAGACGCTTTGCAGTTTCAATGGCTTTTTGTGTGATATTGTGATCAGCGTATATATGTGTGCGGTACTGGTGGTATTGCCGCTTTATAATAAAGGATATGCACAGATCGGAACGGAGAAGGAGAATTTTTTCAGAAAGACCATGACCTACGGAGGAAAGGCATTGCTTCCGGTATTTGTCCTGTGGGCGTTTTTTCGCCTCATTACGGCAATCCGTGCAAAGGAGCTGCCGGGGATCAGGGAATTGCCGGGGAGATTGTGGAGGAACCTGAGCAGTACGGATAAATTCGCGGCGTTATATGGGATCGCGGTACTATTGTCGTATCTGTTTACGAATTACCGGGAAGAGGCATTGTGGGGGACAGCGTCCTGGCGGATGGGAATGTGGACGCAGCTGGGAGCGGTGATCGTGTATTTTATGATCTCCCGTATGTGGCAGTGGAAGAGCTGGATTCCGGTGCTGGTACTGCCGGTGTCTGCGGTTGTTTTCTCCCTGGGATATGTGAATAAGTTCTGTCTGTTTCCCATAGATCCGAAGTTCGTAAATACCTCTTTTATCTCGACGATAGGGAATATCAACTGGTATTGCGGGTATCTGGTGACGATATTGTTCGGGGGAGTCTATCTGCTGTGGCGGATGGAAGAGAAAATGACCTGGAAAAAGCTGTTGCTGATGGCATATGTGACGATCGGCTTCGCCTCGCTGGCGACTCAGGGAAGCAGCAGCGGCATTGTAACCTTCGCGATGGTCATGTTCGTATTATTCGGGATGTCCGTGAGAGACAGCAGGAGGATGGAAGTGTTCTGGCAGGAGATGACGATGTTCTCCGGAGCATGTCTGTTGACCTTTATATTGCGAAAAGCGAATGTGTTTTCACAGGAATTAGTGATGGAAGGAATGACGGATCTGCTGACGTTTTCAATGGTAACCATACTTATGACGATACTGTCAGGAACCATTTTATGCTTGATATACAGAGCTCGGCTGAAGCGGAGTTATCCGGAGAAACTGCTACATAGAATCTATTGTGGGATCGCTATTGCGGTGCCGGTTATGATATTGGTTGTTTTGTTACTGACGCTGATCAATACCTTAGCCGGTGGCGCGTTGACTCCCAACATCACAGACCCGAATGTGACAAAATGGCTGACGTTTAATGTCAGCTGGGGGAGTGCCCGGGGCGGTACCTGGGCAGCAGGAGCCAGATGCTTCTGGGAGGCGGACTTTCTGCATAAAATATTCGGCGTGGGACCGGATTGCCTGTATGCATTTTTATCCAACGAGGGAAGTGTGGGACTGCAGACGATGGTGAATGACCGTTTTGGCGGGAACCGGCTTACGAATGCACACAATGAATGGCTGACGGTTCTGGTGGATATAGGAGTATTGGGACTGATCAGTTATGCAGGGATGATGATCACGGCGATCAGGGACTTCCTTCGTGCCGGGGAGAACAAGATGCTGGTCGGAGCCTGCGGGATCTGCGTGCTGGCATATACAGTGAATAATATGTTTAGTTTTCAACAGGTGATGAATATTTCGACGGTGTTTGTAGTAATGGGAATTGGAGAGAATTTGCGATCTGCGCCCGAACGATGTGTTCGAGCCCGCTAGAGGACGTAAGTTTGGATATATCATGACAAACAAAAATAGGTTCTCACAAATGTGAGAACCTATTTTTAGTCGTCGCGACAAGATTCGAACTTGCGACCTCTGCGTCCCGAACGCAGCGCTCTACCAAACTGAGCCACGCGACGATTTTGTTAACACGAATCGCGTCAACATTAAAATAATAAATAAAAACCCATTGATTGTCAAGCAAAAAACGAATATGATAGAAGAAAAAGTTGCAAAAACGATAAAATCACGAAATTAAGAGAGGAAATTCTATGTACAATACAACGGTAACGCTGAAAAAAGGAGAAGGAAGAACGCTGAAAGCCGGGGGAATGTGGGTATTCGATAATGAGATCGCATCCATCTTGGGGACGTTTGAGAATGGCGACATTGTAAACATTCATGATTTTGACGGCTATTTCATGGGATACGGTTATATCAATACCAATTCCAAGATCACGCTCCGTCTGTTGGCGCGCAGGAAGGATACGGTGATCGATGAGACATTTTTTGAACAGAGGGTACGGGATGCCTGGAATTACCGCAAGGAGACCATCGATACCTCCAGCTGTCGTCTGATCTTCGGAGAGGCGGATTTCCTGCCGGGTATTGTCATTGATAAATTCTCGGATGTACTGGTAGTGGAATCTCTGGCATTGGGAATCGATAAGTGGAAGCTTGTGATCATTGATGCTTTGAAGAAAGTACTGGCGGAGGATGGCATTACTATCCGCGGTGTCTACGAGCGGAGCGATGCCAAGGTACGCTTACAGGAGGGGATGGAGCGTTACAAGGGCTTCATCGGCGAACCGTTTGACACGAAAGTAGAGATTGTGGAGAACGGTGTGCATTACATGGTGGATGTAGAGGACGGACAGAAGACCGGATTTTTCCTGGATCAGAAGAATAACCGTGCCGCCATTCATCGTTTCTGTAAGGATAAAAAGGTGCTGGACTGCTTCACACACACCGGCTCCTTTGCATTGAACGCGGGAATTGCCGGAGCGAAGAGTGTTCTGGGTGTGGATGCTTCTCAGCTGGCTGTGGATCAGGCAACGGAAAATGCGAAGCTGAACGGACTGGAAAATACGGTAAGCTTCCGATGTGCGGATGTCTTCGAGTTATTGCCGGAGCTGGAAGCGCAGGGCGAGAAATATGATGTGGTGATCCTGGATCCGCCTGCTTTTACCAAGTCCCGCAATTCCATCAAAAATGCTGTAAAAGGATATCGTGAGATCAATCTTAGGGGCTTAAAGCTGGTGAAAGACGGCGGATTCCTGGTAACTTGTTCCTGCTCCCATTTCATGGATCCGGAGCTTTTTGCCAAAACCATCCGGGAAGCTTCTCATGGTGCGCATAAGCGTCTCCGCCAGGTAGAATTCAAGACACAGGGTCCGGATCATCCCATCCTGTGGGCAGCGGACGAGAGTTATTACCTCAAGTTCTACATCTTCCAGGTCGTTGATGAAAAGTAATGACTGGAAAGTGGCGGGAATGCTTGATTTATAAGGGATTAAAGGCATTTGATGTTTACAGAGAAAACCTCGTAAAGTATCGCAAAACCGTGATTCAAAGTGGTAAGTCTGAGTGGTAAGTACCTGAAATGTGACGAGTGGTAAGCTTATGGGGAAAACGGTATGTTCTATCCTTTTCTTTTTCAAATAAGAGTTGATATTATTATGGTGGACAGAAAAACAACTTACAAAAAGTTACAAATATATACGGAATGACTACGGTTTGACTACGGTATTGAGACTTTTTTTGAAAAGGAAGTTATGATATTATTATCATGGAAGTAATGAACAGAGAGTGATCGAGATAATTCGGTTGCTCTTTTTTATTGTGAAGGGGGTTACATGTGCTATAATAAAACAAATTAACAAATCGTAATTTGTGGAGGGGAGCCCAATGAAAGAAAAAACTTATCATACTCGATGCGGAACGATTCACTATTGGGCAAGCGTGTCAAACCCGGATACAATTACGCTTGTTCTTCTACCGGGATTGACGGCAGACCATAGATTGTTTGATAAACAGATTCAGTATTTCGAGAACAGGTATAATGTTATCGTCTGGGATGCACCGGCACACGCTTCCTCATGGCCGTTTCGGTTTGATTTTGATTTGTTCGACAAGGCAAAATGGCTGGATGATATCTTAAACCAAGAAGGACTTACAAAGCCTGTTATTGTCGGGCAGTCTATGGGTGGATATGTGGGACAGGCTTATGCGCAGCTTTACCCAGACAAAATGACAGGCTTTGTCTCCATTGACTCTGCACCACTGCAACGAAGCTATGTGACGGCAGTTGAGATCTGGCTTTTGAAACGAATGGAGCCGGTATATGCTCATTATCCGTGGAAATGGCTTCTGAAATCGGGGTCGGAAGGCGTTGCCACGACTGACTATGGTAGAAGCCTCATGCGTGAAATGATGCTGGATTATGACGGAAACCAGAAACGCTATGCACAAATTGCTGGGCATGGTTTTCGTATTTTGGCAGAGGCAATGGAAAAGAATCTGCCATATGAACTGAAGTGCCCATCTCTGTTAATATGTGGAACTCAAGACCATGCCGGTTCATGTATAAGGTATAACAAAGCATGGCACCAAAAGAGCAAAATTCCTTTGAAATGGATTGAAGGAGCTGGACATAATTCTAATACAGATAAACCGGAATTGATAAACAGTTTAATAGAAGAATTTGCCGCAGGTATTTAATAACAGACAACTCCCAGATTATGTAATCGCAAATCGGAAGTTAACGAAGGAGAAAAGAGTGAAAAAGAAACATCAGTTTGTGTTAATTTTAGGCATTATTAATGTGATATTACCTGTAATTCCTGTTCTTTCGCATAGGGGATGGTTTGGGATGGTGGAAAATGGCTGGAAGTTTATTTGGGTTGCAGCTATAATGATTTTATTACCATTTGTTTCATCATTGGCGGGAATTATTATTGGAAGCATACAATTAAAGAAGGCATCTACAAAGCCTGTAAAGATGGGGCTGCTGCTTTCGTGCACGGGGTTAGTGATGCATTTACTCTTTCGATTTGTTTTTAAGCTTTAGAAAGATTTTCAGCATTTTTGAACAGAAAAAATTTATTTACCATAACTACAGAACTTTTTGAATGTAAGCACAAAACCGTTGCAATAAATATTGAAGAAATGCACATAATATGCAATATACAAATTGAAGAAACGTATATTATGTGATATAACATATTTATAATGGTGGAGGTAGTTATGTATTTTAAAAGAAAAGTATACGATAAATTATTGGAATGGAAAAAGCTATATTCAGAAAAATATGCGGTATTGTTGGAAGGCGCAAGGCGAGTTGGCAAGTCGACTATTGCGGAGACCTTTGCAAAAAATGAATATAGGTCTTATATTTTAATTGATTTTTCCAAAACAACAAGTAATATTCTGGAATGTTTCGATGATATAGGAAATTTGAATATCTTTTTTCTGAGGCTGCAGGCAGAAACCGGAATCACATTGTATGAACACGAGTCCCTCATTATTTTTGACGAAGTACAGTTATTTCCAAAAGCCAGACAGGCAATAAAGCATCTTATACATGACGGCAGATACAGTTATTTGGAAACAGGCTCTTTAATCTCGATAAAGAAAAATGTAAAGGACATCCTGATTCCATCCGAGGAAATGAAGATAGAAGTATATCCCATGGATTACGAAGAATTCTGTGATGCCACGGGCAGTAATTATGGGCTGCTGCAACAGATTTATGATAGCGGAGCAGCTATTGGACAGGCAACTAACCGTAAATTAATGAGAGATTTGAGAATTTACATGGCAGTAGGGGGGATGCCACAGGCAGTAGAAGCCTATGTTAATGGAAAAAACTTTTCAGAAATAGATATGGTAAAAAGGCAGATCATATCTCTGTATGAGGAAGACTTTAAGAAAATTGATGCGTCCGGAAGAATATCGGCATTATATCATGCGATTCCGGCACAGTTGGCAAAGGATGCAAGAAAATATCGGATTACCACAGCAATCGGAAAAAGAAATAACACGAAAGCAGAAGAATTATTATACGAGCTGATAGATTCAAAAACGGTTCTGCCATGCTATAATTCTACCAATCCAAGAGTCAGCCTGACGGACACGAAAGATTTTGACAGTTACAAATTATATCTTTCGGATACAGGATTATTTGTTACACTGATGTTTATTGACCGTCCGGTGACGGAAAATGATATTTATGCGAAGTTACTTTCCGATAAATTACCGGCAAATCTGGGATATCTTTATGAGAATCTGGTTGCTCAAATGATTACAGCCTCCGGGAGAGAACTGTACTATCATACCTGGGAGAAAAAAGGGAGTACGCATTATTATGAGGTGGATTTCCTGATTTCGGAAGGAAGTAAAATAAATGCATTTGAAGTTAAGTCCTCAGGATCCGGAAAACATGAATCCATAAGGGAATTTTGCAGAAAATTCTCTCAGAATATTAGCAAGGCGTATTTAATATCACAGAAAGAAGCAGGAAAAGAAGAAAATTTATTGTTGAAACCGTTTTATCTCTTACCGTTTTTGATAAAATGAGCTAAATAAATCGGAATTTGTGGAGGAAAGATTATGGAAATCAGAAAGTATATGGAAAAAGACATTTCTGCAATGGTTTATATCTGGAAAAAAGTTGTGGAAGATGGTGAGGCTTTTCCACAAGAAGATTTTTTGAATGATAAAACGGGTGCTGACTTTTTTGCAGCACAGACATATTGTGGTGTTGCAGATGACAACGGAAAAATCGTGGGGCTCTATATCCTGCATCCAAACAATATCGGTCGCTGCGGGCATATTGCAAATGCGAGTTACGCTGTTGCTACAGATTACCGCGGCGAGCATATCGGTGAAAAATTAGTAACTGATTGTCTTACACAAGCAAAGCAGCATGGCTTTGGAATTTTGCAATTCAATGCTGTAGTGGAAAACAATCTTCATGCGCGTCATTTGTACGAACGACTGGGGTTTGTGGAGATTGGAGTGGTACCGAAAGGTTTTCGTATGAAAGATGGAACCTATCAAAATATCTGTCTGTATTATTATGAACTGTAAAGCAGGCCGATAACTTCAAGTTTGTAGAATTAATAAAATCGGAATTCAACAGGACAAATTTTTTTTACAGGAGCATCTTTGATGGAAATGTTTCCTGTCTGTGAAATTGCACGAAGTCAGGGTATCGAACGAGTGATATATAATCATGACGTTTTATCCTGTAAATCTTCACCTGCCATGGCCCGGCAGAGATAAGAACATTTCCGGCTTTTTATTCGATGCCGGAAGTGCGGAAGTGTTCTGCACGATACTGCATTGGTGTTTTCCCGGTCTTTTTCCGGAATACAGATGTGAAATAACTTTGACTGGGAAACGCCAGGGTAGCAGAAATTACAGAGATCGCATAATCGGAATGGCAAAGCATATTCTGAGCGGTCTCTATTTTTTTGTTCTGTATATAGGAACTGACAGAAATTCCCATCTCTTTTGCGAACAGGTGACTTAAATAACCGGGAGATATGCCGGCATGAGCGGCGAGCGTCGGGACAGTGATACGATTATGTAAATGATCATAGATATATTCCAGACACTGGGCAACCGGACGGGAGCAGGCATGATTTCTATGCAATTTTTCCATGCGAGTAGTGTAATCCAGACACATCTGCGGGTGCAGGGCGGAAATTTCTTTTTTTGATTTCATTAGATCCGCCTTATGAATGTAGTAGTCGCTGAGATCATAAGCCTCTGTGACTTCCATACCTCCTTCGATGCAGTATCTTGCCAGCATGGCAGCGGTGATGGTAAAGTGGTATTTCAGATTTTGCAGAGGAGAATCCGAGAGGACACCCAAGCCTTTCTTTTCCTGAAAAGATTCATGGCATAATTCTTTTATTTTTTCAGTATTTCCCTGCCTGACATAGCTGTAGAATTCCGCTTCCGGATCATAAGGGGCGCGATAAGTCTCTAATTCTCTGCGGACATATTGTTGATAGAGAAGTTCCTGAGTAATGTTCATATGGACACCTTTCTGAAATTATTACAGTGTTTTCAAAACCGCTATGCGATTCTTTCTCTTTTGGAGTGAAAATAGTGGCACCTTGATGCTATAAATAATATAGCATAAAAACGATAAAAATAGTATAGAAACGATATATAAATGATGTTTGAAATTATATGCTAGAAAAAAGAAGAACTGCAGGATTATAAATTTTCCGTTGCGAAGGATCAGGAGGGCAAGAGCATGAAATTAGAGAGAGGTATCAATTTAGGTGGCTATTTATCTCAGTGTGTGCATAACACAGAACATTACGATGCATTTATTCAGGAGGAAGACATTCGTAAGATTGCTTCCATGGGATTTGACCATGTACGTCTGGCAATTGATTATGAAGTACTGGAAGATGAATATGGCAGAACCAGAGAAGAGGGCTTTGCCTATGTGACCAGAGTGGTGGAATGGTGTAAACGGCAGGGATTGAATATTGTACTGGACCTGCATAAAGCGTATGGCTATGATTTTAATAATGCCGGAGATAAGGGAAAAAATATTCTGTTTACAAATAAAATGGTGCAGAAGCGTTTCGTAAATCTGTGGATCAAGATTGCAGAGCATTATGCGAACGAGACTCATGTTGCGTTTGAACTGCTGAATGAAGTGGTAGAGCAGGAAAATGCAGAAGCGTGGAATCTGCTCATTGCGGAAACGGTGGACGCTATTCGCCGAATAGCCAGAGACACCATTATTATTTATGGCGGAATTCAATGGAACAGTGTGAAGACATTGAAACTGTTAGAGAAGCCCAAGGATGAAAATATATTGTTCACGTTCCATTTCTATGAGCCATTGTTGTTTACCCATCAGAAAGCACACTGGGTACCGACCATCAGCCAGACCGAAGATATCTATTATCCGGAAGCAATGGACTATTATCGTACAAAGTCGCTGCCCATCGGTTATCAGGGGGAAGTGGTATGTAAGGCACAGTCACAGACTATGGGAACAGAATTTATCACGGAAATGGTAATGGAAGCGGTTACTGCTGCGAAAGATGCCGGAGTAACTTTGTACTGTGGAGAATTCGGTGTTATTGATCAGGCTCCTGTAGAAGATACCCTGCGCTGGTTCACGGATGTGGATACCGTATTCCGACAGTTCGGTATCGGCTGTGCTGTCTGGACGTATAAGGAGATGGATTTCGGACTTATTGGGGAACATTATGCACCGATTCGCGAACAATTGCTGAAGCTTTGGAACCGGAAGTAGATGGAAAGTTAGTGATGCATTTACTCTTTCGATTTGTTTTTAAGTTTTAGAAAGATTTTTACTCATATTGCTATACAACGGCAAGCATGGTAAACTGAAACAATTCGGAATTGTAAAGGAGTGAAATAGAAATGAAGATTCGCAAGGCAGAGAAAAAGGATATCCCAAGAATTCTTGCACTGTTGGGGCAGGTATTACAGATACATGCAGAGATCCGTCCGGATATTTTTATACCGGGTACTACGAAATACACCCCCTGCGAGCTGACAGAGCTATTACAACAGGAGGATCACCCTATCTATGTAGCCGTAGACGAGGATGATCTGTGCATGGGCTATGCATTCTGCCAACTCAGAGAGCAGCCCTTTTCCACTAATATGGTGCCCTTTAAATCATTGTTTATCGATGACCTTTGCGTTGACAAGCAGACACGGGGTCAGCATATCGGGGAAAGCCTGTTTGAATATGTGAAGCAGCAGGCAAAAGAACTGGGCTGCTATGAAGTAACCCTGAACGTCTGGGCAGGCAACACTTCGGCAGAGCACTTTTATGAAAAGATGGGAATGAAGACAAAAGAACGGCAGATGGAATATATCCTGTGAGTCGGACGGAGGTGGCAGGCATGATTACCATATAGGCATTGCTGCCCGCATTTCCCTCACTTTTCCGGCATCTACTGCTTCATATGCATTCTTTCTGCTTATATCATAAGAGAAGTCCACGTCCTGCAGGGAGGCAGTCACATCCGGCTGCCAGCTTCTGCATGATGTATGAACCTGCTCTATCCTCGTATATTCCATCAGAGCTTTTACGTTTTGTGCATTCACGCCGCTTCCCGCTAAAAATGTGATATCCTTACCATACTGGCTTTGTAACTTTTGCAATTGCGTTCTGCCCGACCATACATCAGGTGCACCACCGCTGGTGAGGATCCGGTCCGCGCCAAGTAAGATCAATGCTTCCACCGCACGTTCCTGTTGTGCAACACAATCAAACGCCCGGTGAAATACAGCTTCTTTTCCGGCACTATGGATGAGGTCGATCATTTCCTGCGTCCGGTTCCTATGGATGGCATGGTCCTCTGTCAAAAAGCCGAAAGCAATACCGTCAGCTCCGTGCTCTAAAAGTATGCGGGCATCTAAGAGCATGGTCTCGTATTCATCCTGGGAATAGCAGAAGCCGCCTCCTCTTGGACGGACCATTGTTACAATAGGGATGCTGCACTGCTCTTTTGCACAGATCAGATTGGCCGTAGAGGGTGTGAGACCACCCAGATACAGTGCACTGTTAAGCTCTACCCGGTCTGCACCATTTTGCCAGGCGGTTTTCACATCTTCGAAGCTGCCGCAGCAGATTTCCAATAATCTTTTCAAAATAATCCCCCTCTATTTATATCTTCGTGGTCCACCGGGAGAGATCCCATACCTGGGTAGCCAGTCCGTCATAGAATTCCGGTTCGTGGCAGACCATGAGGATGCTGCCCTTGTATTCCTGCAGGGCACGTTTCAGTTCGTCCTTGGCATCGACATCCAGGTGGTTCGTCGGCTCATCTAACAGCAATACGTTGGTGGCGCGGTTCATCAGCTTGCAGAGACGTACCTTTGCCTGTTCGCCACCGCTTAATACCTTCACGCGGCTCTCAATATGCTTGGTGGTGAGTCCGCATCTTGCCAGGGCGGAGCGGACCTCATACTGGGTGAAGGCGGGGAACTCCTGCCAGATCTCTTCGATGCAGCTGTTGTCTCCGGAGCCGGACATTTCCTGCTCGAAGTATCCGATTTCCAGATAATCGCCCTGCTCCACTTCACCGGACAGCGGAGGAATCAGACCCAGAATGCTTTTTAACAGAGTGGTCTTACCGATACCGTTGGCACCGATCAGCGCCACCTTCTCGCCGCGTTCCATAGACAGATTCAACGGCTTGGACAGCGGCTCGTCGTAACCGATGACGAGGTCTCTGGTCTCGAAAATGATGCGTCCGGTAGTACGTCCTTCTTTAAAAGAGAATTCCGGCTTCGGCTTCTCCGCAGCCAGCTCGATGACATCCATTTTGTCCAGCTTCTTCTGACGGGACATCGCCATATTACGGGTGGAGACCCGGGCTTTGTTTCTCGCCACGAAGTCCTTCAGATCGGCGATCTCCTTCTGCTGGCGGTTGTAGGCGGCCTCCAACTGGGACTTTTTCATGGCATAGACTTCCTGGAATTTGTCGTAATCGCCCACGTAACGGGTCAGCTCCTGATTGTCCATATGATAGATGAGGTTGATGACACTGTTCAGGAAGGGAATGTCATGGCTGATCAGAATGAAAGCATTCTCGTATTCGTTCAGATAACGCTTCAACCATTCGATATGCTCCGCATCCAGATAGTTGGTAGGCTCGTCCAAGAGCAGGATATCCGGCTTCTCTAGCAGGAGTTTTCCCAGCAGTACCTTGGTACGCTGGCCGCCGGACAATTCGGTGACATCACGATCGAGACCGATCTCCATCAGCCCTAAGGCTCTTGCCACTTCTTCCACCTTGGCATCGATCATATAAAAATCATGCATGGTTAAGAGGTCCTGGATCGTCCCCAGATCTTCCATATACTGTTCCAGCTCTTCGGGAGTGGCATCTCCCATTTTGTCGCAGATCTCATTCATCTGTGCTTCCATATCATATAAAAAGTCAAAGGCGGAAGCCAGCACCTGGCGGATGGTCATGCCGGGAGTCAGCACGGTATGCTGGTCCAGATAGCCGACACGGACATTTTTCGCCCATTCCACTTTTCCCTCATCCGGCATGAGCTTGCCGGTGATAATATTCATAAAAGTAGATTTGCCTTCGCCATTGGCACCGATGAGGCCGATATGTTCGCCCTTTAACAGTCGAAACGATACATCGTTAAAAATAGCACGGTCACCGAAGCCGTGGGTCAGGTGTTCTACATTTAATATACTCATAATTCCTCACATTCTGCTGCGTATGCAGCGGACTCATTTCCGTATTCTCCTGCAAGTATAGCCTACGGCCCGCAGGTTTGTAAAGAAAGAAAAATAGAAAGCAAAATTGATTTTTTTGAAACTTTTCAACATCAGCTGTCGTCTGATAGTATAAGAAGCCCCGTTTGGGGGATATTACAACAATAAATATGGGCATATCCCATAGAAATGAGGAGAGAATTATGAAGAAAAAATTAGCATGTATGTTACTTATGGGTACTTTGGCACTGTCCATGGCGGCCTGCGGAAACGGGCAGGACAAGAATACCGGTGCTGCTACAGAGAACAGTGTGGAAAGAACAGAAGGCGCCGCAGAATCCACCGGGACGAGTGTAGAGAGCACTGAGGCGGGAAATGCCGGCACACAGCAGGAAAGTGGAGATGTGGCATCGGCATTACAGAACGCCAAAAAAGCAGTGGCAGATGCGTTAGGTGATGATTACTGGCCGGATTCCGAGATCCCGGAGGAAATGCTGAATGAGACCTATGGTGTCAGTGCAGATCTGTATGATGCTTATCTGGGTGAGTGTCCCATGATTAGTGTCAATGTAGATACTTTATTGATTATTCACGCAAAAGATGGTAAGGTAGAGGATGTAGAAAATGCATTGAACGCCTATCGTGACAGTCTGGTGAATGACACGATGCAATATCCCATGAATCTTGGCAAGATTCAGGCATCCCGGGTGGAACGGATAGGTGATTATGTATGCTTTGTACAGTTGGGCGCGGATACTTCCTCTGCGGAAGAGCAGGGAGATGAGGCCGTGATCACTTACTGTCAGGAGCAGAATGAGCTTGCCCTGGAGGCTGTCAGACAGACTCTGGAGTAAATGCGGAGTAGAGTGAATGGTATTCAGCAGTGTATTGTTTCTTTTTCGGTTTTTACCGATTTTTATGATCTGCTATTTCCTGGTTCTCCGGAACATGAAGAATCTGGTTCTGTTTCTGGGGAGCCTGGTCTTTTATGCCTGGGGAGAGCCGGTCTATATTTTTCTGATGCTTTTTTCCACGATTTCGGATTTCGTATGGGGAAGGCTGATAGAGGAATATAGAGGAGAGGATCGCTCCAGGATCTTTTTGTTATGTTCTGTTGTTATCAACCTGTTCATCCTGGGATTTTTTAAATATGCCGATTTTCTGCTGCAGACGGTGAATACAGTGTTTGGAACATCGATTCCGTTGCTGGGCCTTCCGTTACCCATCGGTATCTCTTTTTACACCTTCCAGACGATGTCTTACGTGATCGATGTATACAGAGGAGATGCCAAAGCGCAGCGCAATATTTTACAGTTCGGTGTCTACGTGACCATGTTCCCGCAGCTGATCGCGGGACCGATCTTAAAGTATCATCAGATCGAAAAATATCTTCAGGAAAGGCGTTCCGATCTGGATGCCATCAGCTACGGAGCGAAACGCTTTGTGACGGGACTTGCGAAAAAAGTTCTTCTGGCCAACAATCTCGGACTTTTGTGGACACAGATATCTTCCCTGAAAAATGATCAGATGAGTGTGCTGATGGCGTGGATAGGAATTGTGGCATACGCTTTTCAGATCTATTTTGATTTTTCCGGATATTCGGATATGGCGATCGGACTGGGAGCCATTTTGGGATTTCATTTCCCGGAGAATTTTAATTATCCTTATATTGCCACCTCTGTTACGGATTTTTGGCACAGATGGCATATTTCCCTCAGCACCTGGTTCAAGGAATATGTATATATTCCCCTGGGCGGTAACCGCAAGGGACTCGCCAGACAGATCCTCAATATACTGATCGTATGGACATTGACCGGAATCTGGCATGGCGCAGGGTGGAATTTCCTGTTCTGGGGACTTTGGTTTGCCCTGTTTTTAATTCTGGAAAAACTGTTTTTGGGAGAGCTCCTGAAAAATGCTCCGGTGGTGTTTGGCAGAGTCTATACGCTGACAGTGGTATTGATCAGCTGGGTATTTTTCGCACTGGAGAAGCCGGGAGAGATTCTGGCATATCTGCAGGCGATGTTTGGATTAAATGGTGTTGGACTTATGAACACACAGGCAATGTTTTTGGGAAATGAGTATCTGGTGCTTCTGATAATTGCACTGGTGGCATGTCTGCCCGTCGGCAGTCTGCTGATACACAGACTCAAAAGCAGCAAGACAGGGCCAGCAATGGCATTATACCGCGTAGGTGAAAAAGTCATTCCCGCGGCATTGCTGATTTTGTCTGTAGCATATATAGTGGATGCATCTTATAACCCGTTTTTGTATTTCCGATTCTGACAGGGAAGGAGGAACCGTGTGTGGATGATAAGAGAAATGCTCTGCTGACTGTCGGACTGATATGTGCGGTTCTTTTCATTCTGGGAATCGCCGACCTGTGTAACAGTGACAGAATTTATTCTGAGACAGAGAACAGGGTGCTGGCTCCCAGACCGACATTTTCCTGGGAGAGCCTGCTGTCGGGAGAGTATGGCGACGATTACGAAGAATATATGTCTGACCAGTTTGTAGGACGGGATAAATGGGTGGGAATAAAGACCCGCGCGGATATTCTGTTTCAGAAAAAGGAGATCAACGGAGTCTATCTGGGGGCAGACCGTTATCTGATCGGGGTAAATGATCCCCAAGAATACACAGAACAGATGGAAGATTCCCGGATTGCGTCCCTGAAAAAGCTGGTAAACCGGTGGGATGCCAAAGTCATGCTGGTACCTACGGCGGATAATATTCTGACAGATAAGCTGCCGGCTTTTGCGCCCTGTTATGATGAGACGAGACTGCTTGCGAAGGTGAAGGAGTCTGTCGGTGAGGAGCACTATATCGATGTGTATTCCGCATTGCAGGAACATGCGGGGGAACCGATCTATTACCGCACGGATCATCACTGGACCAGCCTGGGGGCCTATTACGGATTCCTGGCATGGGCAGACAGCATGGGGAAATTCCCCTATCCGTATAATACGGCAGGCATGAAAACAGTGTCGGAGGATTTTCAGGGGACCCTGCAGTCCCGGATCAATGTGGCCTGGACGAAGGATAAGATACAGTATTTTCCCGAGACAGAGAAAAAACCGGTATCGGTCACCTATGATTTCGCAGACAAGGCGGACTCTCTGTATGCGCCGGAATATCTGGAGACCAAGAACCAGTACGGATTTTTCCTGAATGATAATCATGCCTTTATAGAGATTCATACCGGCTATAACCCTGGCAAGACGCTTTTTGTGATCAAGGATTCCTATGCGAACAGCATGATCCCGCTGCTGACGGCGCACTATGAGACGATCTATGTGGTGGATCTTCGGTATTTTAACGGGAAACTGTTCCAGCTCATGGAGCAGTACGAGCCCGAGCAGGGCATGGATGTGCTGGTACTGTATGATTGCATTCACTTTTTAGAGGATTTTAAATTCTATTAAGGATTCACATTATTAACATAAGTAATTAAGGAGGTTTACCATGGCTTATTTGGGAATTCCCCAGAATACCATCGCGGTACTTCAGAAATACCATTTTAATTTTCAGAAAAAATTCGGACAGAATTTTCTGATAGATACGACGGTCTTAGACCGGATCATATCTTCCGCGGAGATCACGAAGGAGGATTGTGTGCTGGAGATCGGTCCGGGCATCGGCACCATGACACAGTATCTGGCGGAGCGCGCGGGCAGTGTTGTGGCGGTGGAGATCGACAAGGCGTTACTTCCGATCCTGGAGGAGACTCTGCAGGATTATGACAATGTTACGGTGATCAACGATGATATTCTGAAAGTGGATATTAACAGACTGGTAGAGGAGAAAAACGGTGGACGCCCCATTAAAGTGGTGGCGAATCTGCCTTATTACATCACGACACCGATCATTATGGGACTGTTCGAGAGCCGTGTACCGCTGAAAAGCATTACGATCATGGTACAGAAGGAAGTGGCGGATCGTATGCAGGTAGGACCCGGCACGAAGGATTACGGTGCATTATCCCTGGCGGTGCAGTATTATGCGAAGCCGGAGATCGTGGCTAACGTTCCTCCGAACTGTTTTATTCCGAGACCCAATGTCGGCAGTGCGGTGATCCGTCTGACCCGTTATGAAGAGCCACCTGTGAAGGTAAAGGATGAGAAGAAGATGTTTTCCCTGATCCGTGCTTCTTTTAACCAACGCCGGAAGACTCTGGTGAACGGTCTTGGCAATGCGGGACTTCCCGGAATTACAAAAGAATCAGCGTCAGCAGCTCTCGAACAGATGGGATTGTCACCTACCGTTCGCGGAGAGGCACTGACGCTGGAACAATTTGCACAGCTGAGTGATCTTATTTAGATTGTTAAGATGCTAATTCGTCTTTTTATCTGTCGCGGCGTTGATCAGTTTCATAATGGTCTTAACGGCATCCATCTGATGGCTTTTGCTCATAGCGTCTACATAATTCTGGCGGTTAAAGTACAGTTCATGTACTTTATCTACCAGAAGATTCGTCGTAATATCATCCTCATTCAGGACAATGGAATACCCTTGGGCTTCAAAGGAAGCGGCGTTCAACAACTGGTCTCCGCGGCTGCTTGCAGCAGGCAGGGGGATCAGGATGTTGGGCTTTTTCAATGCCAGAAGCTCGCAGATGGCGTTGGCTCCGGCGCGGGAGATCACCACATCCGCCATGGCAAAGATGTCTTTTAATTCCGCTTTGATATATTCAAACTGTTTATACCCGGAGGTATTTAATAACAGATTGTCGATCTTGTCCTTGCCGCAGAGGTGTACAACCTGGAAATCCTCCAACAGCTTCGGCAGGGCATCACGGACTGCCTTATTGACATTGGCAGCACCCAAACTTCCGCCGATGACCATGATCACAGGCTTATTCGCAGTAAATCCGCACATGTTAAGTCCCGCAAGCTTACTGCCCTCTGCCAGCTCCGCACGGATAGGAGAACCGGTGAGCACCGCCTTATCTGCGGGGATGTTCTTCATAGTCTCCGGGAAATTACAGCATACCTTTTCCGCTACGGGAATGCACAGCTTGTTCGCCAGGCCCGGAGTCATATCCGATTCGTGAATGATACATGGAATATGTAAGGAAGCTGCAGCGCGGACCACGGGGACGCTTACGAAGCCTCCCTTGGAAAATACTACATCCGGCTGATAATTTTTCAGATAATTGCGTGCCTCCACGAATCCCTTCATGACACGGAAAGGATCCGAGAAGTTCTTCGGATCTAAGTATCTGCGGAATTTGCCGGTGGAGATTCCCGTGTAAGGAATATTGAAGTCGGCGATCAGCTTCTTCTCGATGCCTTCGTAGGAACCGACGTAGGCAATCTCATAGCCGGCTGCCTGCAGTGCCGGTAACAATGCAATATTCGGTGTAACGTGTCCGGCAGTTCCGCCGCCGGTCAGTACTATTCTTTTCATAAAATCTCAATGCCTTTCGGTAACCTGTTTATTATTTTGCGATCATTTCTTCCAGGGCGTGAGCCAGCTGGTCGGGACAGGAGGTAGGTTTGAAACCACAACGGATCCCCTTGAGACGGCTGATGGCCTCTTCCGGCTTCATGCCCTTTACCAGAGCACTGATGCCCTGGAGGTTGCCGTTGCATCCGCCGGTGAATTTAACGGAATCAATGACACCGTCCTTTAATTCTACGTCGATCATAGTGGAGCAAGTACCTTTTGTCTTGTATATCATAAGTAAATCAACCTCTTTTCTAACAGAATCACTAAAGACTGATTATAGCAGATTTTTATGGTTTATACAATAATGTCAGAATGCTTTTCTTGTTATAAAAAATGTAGAAAGCTCATAATTCCTGTCTGACGCAGTAGAAGAATGACGATGAAAAACCGTACAAAACAGGACATATATACGTTATACTTGAGGAAACGACGGAAAGGGGTTTTGAGGATGTTTACGATATTTAAAGAAGAAAAAGTGATCACGGCGGGAATTCTGGTATTTTTATGTCTCAGCGTGCTGGTGCGTCTGATGCTGGCGGGGATGTATCATACAATGATCCGGGAGACGGACAATATGGCAACGACGGGGAACCGGCTTTTGAAACAGTGCAAGGTCAAATTCGCAAATTGTTACCAGCTAAACGGAGGCGTGTCCAATATTCCGGTGTTTGTGGACAAGTTCTTAAACCGCTTGTCCTTCGGTCATTTATCCTTTGATGCATGGTATCATCTGTCCGGGCAATGCATGCTGTTCTCTGTGGTATTTGCGGGAGTGGGGATATGTAAGGGGATTTTGGACGGAAGAATGTTAGGTGAGATACTGCCTTTTTATATTGCGAGTTTTCTGGGGCTGTATCTCTATTTTTCCCTGTCGGCGCTGGTGGATATCAAGGGGAAGCAGCGGGTACTGAAGACGAATCTGATCGATTATCTGGAAAATCACCTGTCCGGCAGGATCCCGGTGACGGAGCAGGACTACGAGAGACTGTACGGAGCGTCGAAGCTCCCCGGCAGGCGGACAGTGGAGTTGATGCCGATCCGGGGGAGGGCTGCACAGCCGCAGGAGATGGTTCGGGAGACCGGAAGAGAGGTATTTTCCACGGAACATGAGATGCCCGGGAAAATGGAAGACAGAGGCATGGCTCAGCAGGATGAAACTTCTAGGGTCACGGAGGAAGAATTACAGGCACTTTTGCAGGAATTGCTTACTGTATAATAAATGGAAACGATTTCGATATACATCTTGAAAATGGAATGTAACTTTGTTAAAATAAAAACTATCTGGGGCATATTTGCAAAAAGAAAGTTTCACAAAAAGTTATGCAAATATGGATCAGAAAAGTTTTGTTAAGTATGTGATATACCTGAAAGATATAAGGAGGAGCATTATGAGCAGACAAGTTACATTTGATTATTCCAAGGCCGGCTCTTTTATTTCTGAAGAAGAGATCGGTTACATGAAGAAGCTTACCCTGGATGCGAAGGAGACCCTGGTATCCAAGACCGGTGCAGGCAATGATTTCCTGGGATGGATCGATCTTCCCGTAGATTACGATAAGGAAGAGTTCGCCCGCATCAAGGCAGCAGCGAAGAAGATCCAGAGCGATTCCGACGTTCTGTTGGTTATCGGTATCGGTGGTTCTTATCTGGGAGCCAGAGCGGCTATCGAGTTCTTAAGCCACAGCTTCTACAATGTGCTGGATAAGAGTGTACGTAAGACTCCGGAGATCTACTTCTGTGGTAACTCCATCAGCTCCACCTATCTGAAGCACCTGATGGATGTAGTAGGCGACAGAGATTTCTCCATCAACATGATCTCCAAGTCCGGTACCACCACAGAGCCCGCTATTGCGTTCCGTGTATTCAAGGAGAAGCTGGAAGCTAAATACGGCAAGAAGGGTGCGGCAGAGAGAATCTATGCTACCACCGATAAGGCTAAGGGAAGCTTAAAGCATCTGTCCGATGAGGAAGGCTACGAGACCTTCGTAGTACCCGATGATGTAGGAGGACGTTTCTCCGTACTGACCGCAGTAGGTCTGTTACCTATCGCTGTCAGCGGTGCTGATATCGACAAGCTGATGGAAGGTGCAGCCAGCGGAAGAAAGCGTGCACTGGAGAATGATTTCGAAGAGAACGATGCGCTGCAGTATGCGGCTCTGCGTAACATCTTACTGCGCAAGGGCAAGAGTGTTGAGATTCTGGCGAACTACGAGCCCGCTGTTCACTATGTAAGTGAGTGGTGGAAGCAGCTGTTCGGTGAGAGCGAGGGTAAGGACAACAAGGGTCTGTTCCCCGCAAGTGTGGATCTGACCACCGATCTGCATTCCATGGGTCAGTTCATTCAGGACGGTTCCCGTGTAATGTTCGAGACCGTGATCAACATTGACACTCCGAGAGAGGAGCTTACTATTGGCGAGGAACCTGTAGATCTGGATGGTCTGAACTATCTGGCAGGCAAGACCGTTGATTTTGTCAATAAGAGTGCTATGAACGGAACCATTCTGGCACATACCGATGGTCAGGTTCCCAACTTCATGGTAACCGTTCCCGAGGTAAATGAGTTCTATCTTGGCGAGCTGTTCTACTTCTTCGAGTTCGCATGTGGTGTCAGCGGATACCTGCTGGGTGTAAATCCTTTCAACCAACCCGGTGTAGAGAGCTACAAGAAGAACATGTTCGCTCTGCTTGGCAAGCCCGGTTACGAGGCACAGAGAGAAGAACTGCTGAAGAGACTGTAATTATTTCAAACTATTCTGAAAACCTCTGAAAGAGCGGTTTTGCGAATGGGTTCCATAGTTACGACAGATGGGAAAGGTACTTAAAATGAAGATTGTTTTACTGGAGAGAAACAGCGCCGGCACGGATGTGCCGGTGGACTGTTTTCATGAGCTGGGAGAAGTGATCAGCTACCCGAATACGGTTACCGCACAGGAAGTGGCAGAACGTGTGGGCGATGCGGATGTCATTGTCTGCAACAAGGCTCCGATGAGAGAGGAATCCCTGAAGGATTGTCCCAATGTGAAGCTGATCTGCGAACTTGCCACCGGATACGACAATTGTGATCTGGTATATTGTAAGTCCAGAGGCATCAAGGTGGCAAATGTGGTGGACTATTCCACAGCCATGGTGGCACAGCATACTTTTACCCTGGCGCTGGCATTAAGTCAGAAGCTGCCCTACTATGATGAATATGTAAAATCCGGCGCTTACAGTGCACAGGACCGTTTCTCTAATTTTGACCAGCCTTTTTATGAATTGGAAGGTAAGACCTGGGGCATCGTAGGAATGGGGAATATCGGCAGGAGAGCAGCAGCGATCGCAACGGCGTTCGGCTGTAAGGTGATCTTCTATTCCATCACCGGTAAGAGCACTTGCACGGATTATCCTCAGGTGGACAAGGATACTTTATTAAAAGAGAGTGATTTTCTGTCCCTGCATTGTCCGTTAAGTGATCTGTCCCGCAACTTCGTCGACAAGGAAGCTCTCCGTAAGATGAAAAAAACGGCGGTTCTCATCAATGTGGCGAGAGGCCCGGTAGTGAACAACTCCGATCTCTATGAGGCGCTGGTGGCAGGAGAGATCCAGGCAGCAGGTCTGGATGTACTGGAGAAGGAGCCTCTGGAGCTGTCCAATCCGTTAAGCAAACTAAAGGACAGCAACAAGCTGATCATTACCCCTCATCTGGCATGGGCAAGCGTGGAAGCGAGAACCCGCTGTGTGCAGGGTGTCTATGAGAATATCAAGGCATTTATGCGCGGTGAGAACCGGAATGTAGTAAATTTATAACAGAACGGAGAACAACATGATAGAAAAGATAAAAGCACTGTGGATCAAGTATGAGGAGATCATTGCATACCTGATCGTAGGTGGACTGACCACGGTCGTATCCTGGGCAGCAAAATTCCTGGCAAACTTCCTGTTATTTGACAACACAATGTACCCCACACCTTTCCAGAACATTGTATTAAGCGTTATCAACTGGACGGCGGGTGTCATTTTCGCATATTTTACCAACCGTAAGTTTGTATTCAAGAGTAAGGCTCCAATGTTGTCTGAGGCACCGAAATTCGTCCTGTCCAGAGTATCCACACTGATCCTGGATATGGTAGTGATGCAGGTGCTGACCGCAATCGGTGTAAATCTGCTGATTGCAACTCTGATCTCCGCAGTACTGGTCATCATCGGCAACTATGTTTTCAGTAAGCTGTTCGTATTCAACAAGAAAAAAGACGGCGAAGCGGAAGAGGCAAAATAAATATATTAACTTGCGAGAGTATTATAAAAGCAGTCCGGAACCGGCAGAAGATAGAAAATCTGTTGGCCTTCGGACTGCTTTTTATATGCGATATATATTTGGAGTTATGCCAGATAAGCCTTTAATAATTCCAGTGTTGCGGCAACTGCATCCTTGTGGGAACGTTCATAGCCGTGGGAAGCATAGACACCGGGGCCGATGAGTCCGTGTCTGGCGTCGATGCCGGCACTTAATGCGGCATCAGCATCGGAACCGTAGTAGGGATAGACATCTGCGGCGTAGTCGATATGATTGTCCTTCGCTGCCTGGATCAGGGCTTTGACTACATCAAAATGATAAGGTCCGTGGCCGTCCTTCACGCAGATGGATACCTGACGATCCGTGCATTCCAGTCCCTCTCCGACACAGCCCATATCTACGGACAGCAGTTCCTCCACATCCTTCGGAACAGAAGCGCAGGCACCGTGGCCGACCTCCTCGAAGACTGTGATATGCTGGTAGACCTTACGGGACAGCTTCAGATCTTCGTCCTTTACATATTTGGCAAATCCCAGCAAAATAGCGGTGCTGAGCTTGTCATCCAGAAAACGGCTCTTGATGTAGCCGGACTCAGTGATACGGGTACGGGGATCCATGCAGACGAAGGAACCGTTTTCGATTCCAAGAGCTTTTACTTCCTCTTTGGAAGATACCTTTTCATCCAGTAGGACTTCCACGGAGTCAAAAGTTCTCTCGGACTTCTGATAATCGTCGTTGACATGGATGGAAGCGTCGGTCAGCTGTACGGTACCGTCGTATACTTTACCGTCCAGCGTGTAGATACGGCAGTTTTCAGTCTCAATGTTGTTGGCGTTTAATCCACCTACCCTGGTCAGGCGGAGACGGCCGTTGCTCTTGATCTCAGCGACCATGCCGCCCAGCGTATCTACATGTGCCATGGTCAGAATGGCGTTGCCTTTGCCGCCGATCTCTACGAGAACACCGCCCTTTTTGGTCTTGACCGGCTTGTAGCCGAGGCGATTGTATTCCTCACAGAGATAATCCGTTACTTTTTCCGTGAAGCCGGAGGGACTGTCAATCGCCAACAGAGCCTCGGCCTGTTTTACAATGTATTCGATGTATTTCTTTTCTTTTTTCATGTCAATATGCATGCCTTTCTGTTATCTGCAAAGTTTGTGCAGCAGGTATTATGCCAGAATCAATGGAGCTTGGCACTGATTCAGATCCGGGGCATCATAGCCTCTACCAGTTTGGCGGAGTGGAGTGCTGCGGCCTTTTCAAAGGTAGGATAATCCATCTCGGCGCTGTCATCTGCTTTATCGGAGATAGCACGGATGATGACAAAAGGAATGTCGTTTAAGTATGCACCGTGGGCAATGGAAGCCCCCTCCATCTCAGCACAATCTCCATGAAATTCCTGAATCAGACGAGTCTTGACTTCTTTGCTGGAAATAAACTGGTCACCGCTGACCACGCGCCCGGTATGAACGTGAATGTCCGGATTGACTTCTTTACAAGTGGAGACAGCGACTTGGGCGAGATGCTCATCTGCGATAAATTCCCGGCAGCCTAACTGAGGAACCTCACCGGGCTTGTAACCGAAAATAGTGGCATCCACATCATGATGCAGCGCATCCCTGGAGATTAGGATATCTCCGATGTCCAGGGCAGCATTCAGAGAACCTGCCACGCCGGTATTGATGATAGCAGTAACTCCGAAGAGGTCTGCCAGGATCTGTACACAGAGAGCGGCATTGACTTTGCCGACACCGCTGCGGACGATAACAACGGGAGTACCATTTAATGTGCCTTCGTGAAATTCCATGTGGGCTTTGGTAGTGATCTTGGTGGTGGTCATGTGAGCTTTGAGAGTTTCTACCTCCAGCTCCATGGCACCGATGATTCCGATTTTTTTCATGAGTGTTTTCCTGTTCTTTCTTACAATAATATAATCTATGATGCCTACGGATTGTTCCGTGCTACGCACTCCCACAATCCTACCCGGTATTCGCATATCGTGAGATTATCATCTCACTTTTATGCTCATATCGGGGCGGGTTCCAAGGTCTTTCACCCACTTATGAGCGAGCTCATGCGGGCTTAGACCTTTTAACCCTGGCATCATCTTATTCTGGATATACCAGGCGGCTGTCATCAATGTTGTACAGCACATGATCCAGATAGCGTTTTGCCAGATAATTTGCCATGCCCAGATTCATATCCAGGTAGTTGCCGCAGTCCTTGGGAGATGCACCGGGTACCTCGCCCTTGTAATCGCGGATAAACTCGAACATTTCCACCATCAGGGGAACGATATCCTTAGAGGAAAGGTCACCGGCTAACAGTAGGTAGAAACCGGTACGACATCCCATGGGTCCAAAGTAGACAGTCTTGTCTTTGTATTCCGGATGATTACGCAGGAAGGTCGCACCCAGATGCTCGATGGTGTGAACTTCTGCGGTATTCATCACCGGCTCCTCGTTGGGACTGGTCATGCGCAGATCGAAGGTGGTGATGACTTCTGCTCCGATGTGATCCTTGCGGGATACATAGACACCGGGCTGCAGCTTAATATGGTCAATGGTGAAGCTGGCTATTTTTTCCATAAAATTCTCCATTCCGCGCCATGCAGTACTTTTGCAATTGCGCTTTTTCTCTGCATAGTATACACTAATTTCATGGAAAAAGAAATAGTCGGAGAGAGGAAAGCATTTATGAAACATTCAGCGGAATATTATATTGAACATCTGGAAATGGAACCCCATGTGGAGGGTGGCTATTTTAAGGAATGCCTGTTGGAAAAGGAAGACAGAGATCTGTGGAGCAGCATTTATTTCATGCTGGCAAAGGGTGAAGTGTCGAATTTTCACCGCCTGAAATCGGACGAGGTGTGGTATTACCATGATGGCAATGCACTGACGATCTATATGATCGATGAGGAAGGAAAACTGACCGCTGCGAAGCTGGGACTGGATCTGGAAAAGGGCGAAGTGCCACAGGTACTGGTTCCGAAGGGAATGATCTTCGGTTCTGCAATGGAAGAGGAGGGGTTCAGCCTGGTGGGATGTATGGTGTCACCCTGTTTTAAATATGAAGAGTTTGAACTGTTTGACCGGAAAGAATTACTGGAAAAATATCCGGAGCACAGAGAAGTGATCCTGCGGCTGACCCGTGAGTAAACACTTACATTCACAAGGTAGCGCAATAAAGCGTTGCGTTCTGTCGATTTGTGTGTTATACTGGCTTCGCATGCAAATAGCTGCATGTAAACAAGGTTTATGAGAGGGAGAAAAGAAAAATGAAGAAATTTGCAGGAATTATGGTAGCAACTGTACTGGCTTTCAGCCTGGTAGCATGTGGTCCTGTGGACAGCGCTGTTCAGAATCTGGTAGGAGCTGTTTCCAACAGCGGAAGCAGTAACAGTGGTGTGGTAACCGCAGATGACGACGGATATGCAGAGGGTCGTATCGGAGATGTAATGAGAACTTATTTCTTCGACTACACAGTAAACAGCGCGTATACCTGCAAGGAATTTGAAGGATATACACCTGCAGAGGGAAATAAGCTTCTGGTAGCAGAAATAACGGTTAAGAATACAGATCGTTCTACTGTTACCATGTATGATACCGATTTCCAGATCCAGTGGGGCGATGATGACGATGATGAAGCTTATGATGTACCGATTACCTATTATAGTGATGCTGTAAGCGACGATCAGCTGCCGGAAGAGTACGATCTGAGTGTCAACGAAGAGAGAACCGGTCTGCTGGTATTTGAAGTACCTGAGGATTCCAAGGATTATTCTATTTCTTATCTGGAGCAGTTCTCCAATGATACCGAGGGAGACGTGTTCTTCGTATTCTTCACTGCAAAGGATAAGTAAGATCAATTATATTATTTATGAGAGTAAGGACCGAAGTACTGTGGATCACAGTGCTCCGGTCTTTTTTGCTGTTTATTTTTAATTTATAATTATATAATTTTTCCTTAATTGACACACTGATATATAGGTGTTATAGTACAAATAGAACAAGTGAGAGGAAGAAAGATCAAGAGATGTAAAGAAGATCGAGATCAGAAATCCGAGACTGGTTCGGAAGTCCGATGGTGGTTATCGGAGGATGGAAAAGGTAAGAGGTATCGAAAGACACCGACATATGTTTAATAGAAAAGGAGAGATGACTTATGTTATTACCTAGCATTTTTGGAGAGAACTTATTTGATGACTTTTTTGATGATGTACCTTTCTTTGACAACAGAGCAGAGAATCAGATAGAGAAGAAACTGTATGGCAGACATGCACACAATGTAATGAAGACCGATATCAAGGAGAACGATGATGGCTATGAGCTGATCGTTGACCTGCCCGGCTTCAAGAAGGATGAGATCAAGGTATCTCTGGAGGATGGTTATCTGACCATCGAGGCTGCCAAGGGTCTGGATGAGGATGAGCAGGAGAAGAAATCCGGCAAGTACATCCGCAAGGAACGTTATGCAGGTTCTTGCCAGCGTAGCTTCTATGTTGGTGACAACCTGACCCAGGAGGATATCAAGGGTGAGTTCAAACATGGTATCCTGACCCTGAATGTTCCTAAGAAGGAAGCTAAACCTGCAGTGGAGACCAATAAATACATCGCCATTGAGGGATAATCTCTGAATACAAAAACCGTTGCCCGTAAGGGCAGCGGTTTTTTGTTTTGGCGTTTTATGCCTCAAAAGGGTATTTAATTCCCCATTCTTGGCGTAATGCATCCATTTGCTTCATGATTGTCAGCGTTTCTGCATGAGGCATATCCTCACATTCTGTTTCTCCGTCTTCAATGGCTTTTTTACAGGCAAGAATTTCATATTCGTAGCCATTGATTTGTTCGGGAATCGATATTTTCTGAAGTAGGGTACCGTCAGGGCTGTGTAATTCAATATTACGAGGATTATTATTACTTTCCCATGTAAGATAACCTGAGGATCCGCAAACTTTCACACAGTTATGGGATTCTTCCGTCATGGATGCATGCAGGGTTGCTTTTTTTCCATCTTTATAAGTGAGGATGATATTGTCCGTAGCATCTACACCGGTAGGATATAAGGAGCAGGAAGAATCAGTTTTTATAATTTCGTCCCCAAAATACATGGAAGCTGTTGTCAAAACATATACTCCCAGATCCAAGAGTGCACCACCGCAGAGAGAAGGATCATGCATACGGGGAATTTCGTGAATTGGAACGGAAAATGTAGCATCTAAGGTTGTAAACCGACCAATAGCACCAGAATCTAAAAGATCCGTTATTATTTTACGACTGGGCATATAACGAGTCCATACAGCTTCTGCCAAAAACACTTTTTTATCAGCCGCTAAGGATAGGAGCTTCTGTGCCTGTTTGGCATTGGCAGTAAAAGATTTTTCCACTAAAGTATTTTTACTGTGATTAAGACAAAGCAGAGCATGCTCATAATGCAAAGAGTGTGGAGTAGCAATATAGATAAGATCCACGGCAGGGTCAGAGACAAGAGCATCATAGCTACCATATGCTTTTTCAAAATGCCATTCCCGGGCGAATTTTTCCGCTTTTTTAAGGGAACGGGAAGCAATTGCATAAGGAACAACCTCACCTTTATCTTTGAGAGCATTTAATGTGAATGCCATAGATTGTGCAATAATGCCGGTACCAAGAATTCCTACATTAAAACATTTCATAATAAGTACCTCGCAATCAGATCAGATAATTTCTCTTTACCTGTTATAAATTAAATTGTAACAGGTAAAGAGAATAAAATCAAAGAGAAACAGGCAGGGATTTAATGCCCTGAAGTTCAATGGAATCAATATGAGCCACCTGATCCTTGAATACTTCTACCATTGCTGCCATAGCTGAACTGGAGTCAATAAAGCCGCCGGATTTTTTGGGAGAAACATAAATATACATGCCCTTATCCAACAGTTTTTCCTTGTAAGGTAGCAGATCTATCTCCCAGGGAGCTCCATTACAGAAATTATCATGGAACATTTCACCGTTGGAAAAAGCATATCCGATATCGCCCCGGTAGCGAATGCGAAGCATCACCTGCTTCATTCCGGTAAATACATCCGGCTCAAACTGCAGAACAGCTCTTGCATTCACAACCTTTGAAGAGGTAATAGGGCTTCCGACAACAGGGCGCTTCAGAGTGCTTTCTTCATCGGAATTTACGGAACTGGCATCTCTTACGGAAAAATGATATTCCTTTTTGTCTTGAAAAGCAGTATAAGTGATGAAAGGACCTATGTTGCCCGACCGTGAAAGCTCCCGGTTGTGGATGACAATACTTTCCTTCTCGGACGGGAAAACAGAAAGGGCGACTTCTTCTCCCATGGGATATTCCAGTTCAAATTCGTTATCCTTATATAAAACAGGACAGTCACATAGGAAAAGTTTACGTCCCTCGGGAGTATCGTATTGCCATAAACGCTCTGCATCATTTGCATTTAAAACGGTAACTATGCAGCGATTCCCCTGACCAAATGTGAATACAGATGTTTCGGAATTACTCAGAATGACTTTGTGCTTCTGAACGCTGCATCCGCTGACAGGGATAATTTCGTCTTCTGGAAATACAAATTCTCCGGACATCCCGCGAATCTTACTGAAAAAATAATATGTCGCGTGAGAGGAAACTGCTTTTGTGATTAATTGTGCGGTAGCGTATTTTAACAAATGTCCTTCCAGAGAGAACCAGTAGGGAAGTATTGCACAGGCATCTTTGGCGAGATTTAAACTTCCATTTTGAGGAAAACGTACTTCTCCGAGGTCACTTTGGATAGTAACGCAGAAATCCGTCTGATCGATCGTTTCCACATGGTCCTGATAGTTATTTAAATAGAGAAAACCGTGTCCCTGTTCGTCTGCACGTACGACATATCTCAAGGTTTCCACATCTTCCGGAGTCTGAACTTCGGCTTCCTTGGAAAGAACGGTTTTAGCAGCTGTAATTTCAGAGGTAAATTCCTGATAAAACAGATGTTGAAGCTTTAGCTGATGGTAAGAAAGCCGGACTTGTCCAAATTCACCTAAAGGAGCCTGGTAGTCGTAGGAAAACTTTGGAACATCACATTCGTTCATGTAGGGAACGGTCTTTCCCTTAGGATGTGTGCCACCGTGATACATATAATATCCAAGGAAATTACAGCCACTTCCGGATTTTACCTGAGAAAGTGCTGCGACGCTTTCGTAAGGCAACTGAAAACGATAAGGATAATAGACGTTCATTCCGCCACCCATTTCACAGCAGGCATAAGGAAAATCTTCCGGTGCGTACTCAGGGTCAAAATTATAATATTTCGGAGCACTGTTGTTATGAAAATCTCCATAGAGGTATTCAGCGGTAGCAGGATGTTCTTTTAATTTTCCGTCGTAAAACATCCAGGGACGAAATGCATATCCGCCCCAGAGAGGAAATACGGTATCCTCGGGAGCACAGGCACCTCCCCAGGCGGTAGCCGTGTAAAGGGGAACATCAAATCCCACTTCTTTGGCTATTCTCTTCAGTGTGCTCATATGATTTTTGCCATCGTGTCCGCTGACGACCCATTCCTTGCTGTTCTCTGTCGTCATTTCCCAGGGACAGGAAGCGTGCTCATGTTCGTTCTCCAGCTGGACGCCAATGACAGGACCATTGTCTTTGAATAACAGTCCTTTAGCCTGTTGATAGATCTGTTCATAAAAGCGTCTGGTATAATACAAATAGGAAGGATCATCGCAGCGAATATCGAAAGGCTGACCATAGATCCAGTCAGGAAAACCGCCGTTTCTGCATTCTCCGTGAGAAAAAGGACCAATACGCAGGATGACATACATATGATTCTTTTTACATAATTCCAGGAAAAGTCGAAGATCTTTATTGCCGGAGAAATCGAAAGTGCCCTCAATTTCCTCATGATGTATCCAGAAAATATAAGTGGCTATCATATTTAAGCCACCGGCTTTCATTTTAATGATCTCATCTTCCCATAATTCCCGGTTCATCCTTGAAAAATGGGCTTCTCCGCAAATCCCGAAGAAAGGTTTTCCATCCAGAGAAAGATAATAATTTCCGATGGATAACATTTGACCATTTGCATTTTTCCCGCCCATTTTTATCGGGCAGGGATAGATGGGATTTTTAATATTTCTTGCATCGATGGAATACTGTCGCATGGTTACCTCCAAATTATTTACTTGAGCCGACAATGCCTTCTACGAATTGCTTCTGCATTGTCAGGAATACGATGATAATAGGTATGGTTGCAAGGACAATGGCTAACATCAACTGACCGTAATCTACGTAATAAGCAGAGGCAAGAGAGGAAAGAAGAAGCGTGAAGGTCTTCTTTTCATTTGTCTGTATTACGATCAGAGGCCATAGATAGTTGTTCCATTGTTTCATGAATGCGTAAATGGCACCTGCTGCAAAAGTGGATTTCATCGGAGCCATTACCAGGCGGAAAAAAATAGTAAATTCATTGGCACCATCGATTCGCGCAGCTTCGATCAGCTCTGTGGGGTAAGACTGGAAACTCTGGCGGAAAAAGAAAACCAGGAACGGCATTGCCAGGGTAGGAAGAATTACCGCAGTGTGTGAATTTAACATATTAGCCTTAGATGCCATTTTGAATAAAGGAATCATCTGGGCGGAAAAGGGTATCATCATCGAGAAAAGGAACAAGGAATATACTATGTTTTTGCCCTTTGATCTATATTTTTCAAAGCCGTAACCTGCCATGGAACAGATCAAAATAGATACAAAGGTATAAATAAGTGTGATTTTCATGGAATTCAAAAATACCAGAAATACATTAGCGCTTGACTGGAGGTTAGCCCAATTTTCACCCAAAGATTTTCCGAAATGCAGAGCTCCATTGGTAACGTCTACACTTTTATTTGTAGCACCGGTTAACATCCATATAAATGGAAAAATAGAAATCAAAACAACAATGAGTAAGGCGATATGCAATAATACTTTCTTAAAAATGCGATATTCTTTATTATGCATAACTTAATCCTCCTTTCCGGCAACAGTAAACTGGATGATTGCCAGAATAATCATTATAAATACAACCATGTAAGAGATAGCGGATGCATATCCGAAATTAGGGGCATAGACAAAGGACTGGTTGTATATGTAGTGTGAAACAGTAATGGTTGCATTGGCAGGACCACCCTGTGTAATATTCATAGTTTCATCAAATAACTGTAAGGTGCCGTTGGTAGACATAATGGTTGTGAGCAGAACAATCGGTTTTAACTGCGGAATTGTAATTTTAAAAAATGTTTGAACCGCATTCGCACCATCTACTTTTGCTGCCTCAAAAGTCTCCTTAGGGATATTTTGCATGGCGGATAAATAAAAAATAACATTATAGCCGGTCCAACGCCAGATCATTGCAATAATAATAACGGCGCGTGCCCAGGTGGAATCCTGCAGATATTGATAAGGTGCATCTAAAATTCCAAGTTTGATTAATACTTGATTCAGGAGACCGTCCAATGAAAAAAGCATTTTAAATATAATAGAGTAAGCTACCAAAGAGGTTACACACGGAAGGAAAACGCTTGTGCGGAAAAATCCCTTGAATTTCAAAAATTTGCTGTTGAGCAGGGTAGCAATAATGAGAGCAAATAACAGCATTATAGGTACCTGAATGACCATATAAAGGAAAGTGTTGCCAAGAGATTTTAAAAAGATGGCGTCGCCAAACATTCTCTTGAAATTCTTCAGCCCCACAAAGGTATATTTGCCTCCTTCAAAACTCTGGAAAGCAAGAAGAAGGGAATCGATTGCAGGATAAATGGTAAATATTATGTATAACAAAAATGCAAGTGAAATAAATATCCAGCCGTAAATATTATAATTAGGACCTGCTTTCTTTTTTCGCTTCATAATGACTCCTTCTGTAAAAACGAATATGGGATATAAGGTATCCCGGATATTTTAGGGAAAAGATTCTGCGGAATATTTCTATTCCGCAGAATCTTGAAATCCTATCTGCCTAACTGGTTACGCAGCTGTGCATCTGCTTCCGCTAATGCACCGTCAACATCTGTTTTGCCGGCAAAGAGATCCGCAAGAGCAGTAGTAATTGCATCGTTTGCTTCAGCTACATAGCCACCGAAATTAACAGGAACAACATCCGGCAGAATCTCTGCGAATAGAGCATTAATCTTTTCTCCGCCGAAGAACTCATCTTCTGCATCGTATGCTGCGGTAGAATATGCGGGAATATAAGAGCCCATAGCGCCCTGGTTTAACAAAATAGTATCATAGAAATCAGTGTTACCCTGCCATACACCCTGAAGGAATTTAATGGCTTCGTCTTTGTTTGCAGAACTTTCAAGTACATACCAGCTGGAGCCGCCAACGTTGGATGCGTTTACAGAACTGGAAATATTGGAAAATCTGGGAATACGAACTGCTCTCCACAGACCGGACTGATCTTCTGCCTGCTTAATAGAGGAAATGAACCAGGGGGCATTTACGACAGAAGCAACCTGACCGTTATTTAATGCAGCAGCTCTTCCTTCGGTGCTTTCAGCCTCGTAAAGGATTCCGGCTTCTTTCATTTTCAAAATGGTTTCAAAAGCTGCCTTCAGAGCTTCGTTGTTCGTGATGTTGATATCACCGTTCTGATCATAATACCAGAGACCGCAGGACTGCATCATGGCACGAACCAGGGTGGTTTTGTTATTTGCGATTTCTACGATCATTGGAGTGCCGGTTTTTTCGGTTACATCTTTACCGATTTCAATGAATTCATCCCAGGTCAGATCCTGCATATCTTCCTCTTTGTAACCTGCCTGTTCAAGAATGTCTTCTCTATAGTATAAAGCAGTTGCGCCGGTATCAAAGGGAACGGCATAAGTCTTGCCATCTACGGTAACAGCATCAACTTTGAAGTCCAGGAACTGAGAATAGTCGAAGCTGTCGGTAAGATCAGCAAAAGAACCGGGGAAAGTATTTAAATATTTTCCGGATACATAGTCCTCTAATAAGACAATATCAGGAAGACCGCTGCCGCCTCCGGCAAGAGCTGTTTGCAGTTTTACATAGACATCTTCTTTGGACAGACTGACAACATCTACATTGATATTAGCATCGGGATTCGTCTTCTTATATACTTCTGCAGCTTCTTTCATTACTGCTACATTAAAGTTGTCGACCCAGGCCCACACAGTAATTGTTTTAGCATCAGAGGAAGTGTTTGCTTCCGCTGCACTGGTATTAGCATTTTCGGTTCCGCTTTCGGAAGCAGGGGTATTACCACAACCCACAAGTGATGAAACTGCTAAGATAGATGACATAAGAATGACTGCTAACTTTTTCTTCATAAGTAAATCCTCCTTTGAATGAATAAGTAAAATTAGAATTTGATGTTCTTATATACGAACTGTGTACTTATATCCGTTTCATGCTCAAATAATAGCATGGGGAAACTGATTTGTAAATATCATAGTTATATTTCGTGATAAATACTAAATAGCTTAATAATAAACTGTGCAAATTCACAAAAAAGAGAATAAATAGACAAAAAATATATGGAATCTAAAGTTTCATTATTGACATATGGAAAAACGGAGTGTTATAATTCAATTGTTCTTATATACGAATCATAATCTTATATCCGTTTTATGGAGGAACTATTAATGAGTGAAGACAAAAATATCCATCGTTCCACAAGCAGAGTTCTGGATATACTGGAATTAGTAGCAGAACACCCTTCCGAATATAACCTTACAGATATCAGTAGTCTGATGGAAGCGCCAAAGAGCAGCCTGTATCCTATTTTGTATACATTAACGGCAAGACACTTTTTGGCATTAGATAGTAATGGTCACTATAAGGTAGATTTTTCATTATACCAGGTGGGAAATTCTTATCTGAGTCAGTTGAATTTCTTGGATGAAGTAGAGAAGATCTTAACCAACATGACAAATGTATGTATGGAGACTTCACATTTTGGTATATTGAAAGGCGGAGATGTTTTGTATTTGAAAAAAATCGACTCTCCGGAGCCTATCCGTATGACATCTCGTGTAGGAATGAGAATTCCGGCATACGGAACTGCATTAGGGAAAGCATTGTTAATGGATACGGAGTTTTTGGAGTTAAAAAGGCTTTATCCAAATGGTTTGAAGGCATTAACGGAAAATACCATTACGGATTTTAATGATTTGGCAAATCAATTAAGTGAGGCCAGACTTTTAGGATATACTTGTGAGATGGAAGAATCCACACAATACATCCGATGTTTTGCGGTACCTATACAGAAGAAGGGAAAGGTCGTTGCAGCAATTAGCGTGGCAATCCCTGTATTCCGATACACAGAAGAAAAGGCTAAACTGGTCAGAACACTTTTATTTGATTCCAAGAACAAGATAGAAACCATTCTTAACAATGTAGATATGGATATGGAACATCTCATATAAAGAGATATCCGAAAGGAGGGGAATTCATGCCCCAGTTTATATCTATAGGTGAAACAATGGTATCATTTGTTCCAATGGAGCAGGTATCTCTTAGCTACGGACCATCTTTAAAAATGAGAATAGCGGGAGCTGAGAGTAATACGGCAATTGCTTTACAAAGATTAGGTGTATCCACAGCTTTTGTTAGTCGGGTTGGAGATGATACTCTTGGACAATATGTGTTGCGGATGATCAGGGCAGAAGGAGTAGATACTTCTGATGTATGCATAGACAAGGAGAATCCCACCGGTCTCATGATTAAGGAAATGCATGCAAACCGGGAGACCAGCGTCTATTATTACAGAAACGGATCCGCAGCAGCACATATGACGAAGGACGATATCCCGGAGCAAAAACTGACAGAGGCAGATATTTTACATTTGACCGGAATAACGCCTATTTTAAGTGAATCCTGTAAAGAACTGACTTATGCTGCGATGGAACTGGCAATGAAGAATAAGACAGGAATAAGTTTTGATCCTAATATCAGGAGAAAACTTTGGAAACAGGAAGATTATCGACCGCTTATGCAGGACCTGATCCGGAAAACTACCTATTTATTTTTAGGAATGGAAGAAGCTGAGTATATTTACGGAACTTCTGATATAAAGCAGCTGGGAGATCAGCTTTTCCGTTCAGAAAAAATGAAATGCGTGGTATTTAAGGACGGAAGCCGCGGAGCCTGGTGCTATGACGGGGATAATATGCTACAGATTTTGCCGGAAAATGCAATCTGTGTAGATCCGATCGGAGCCGGTGATGCGTTCAACGCCGGATTCCTGTATGGAATATTGCATAACTATTCTTATTCCGAAAGCGGTAAGATAGGTGCTGTCTGCGGAGCGAGAGCCATAGAAACATCCGGGGATATTGAAGGACTGATATACGAAGAAGAGCTATTAGAATCACAGAATAATGTTTCTCCAATTTGTCGTTAGTAAACTGATTCATTTTACCAGGTGTAAAAAGATAGGAGTACATTATGAAAGACATTGTTGAAAAATATCCCGTGATCGCTATTATTCGAAATATTTCCGATTCTGACATATTACCATATATGATGAGCTTATATCATGCAGGATTGCGATGCTTTGAGATATCTATCAGTCATGGGAATGCCATAGAACAAATTCATAATATGAAGCAAGCCATGCCGGAAGACACTTTGATCGGAGCCGGCACGGTCTTGGATGTGCAGGCAGCTGAAAAAGTACTGGCAGCCGGTGCGGATTTTATCTTATCTCCTTCGACAAATGCGGCAGTTTTAGAATATTGTAAAGAAAATAAGGTCAGACTTTTGCCGGGAGTTATGACACCGACAGACGTGAGTGTATGCCAGGAATACGGATTTTCTACATTAAAGCTTTTCCCGGCGGGAGAACTGCCTATGAATTATAACAAAAGTCTGAAAGGACCGTTCCCGGGAACCAGTTATGTGGCAGTAGGTGGTGTTACTCCGCAGAATGCCATTGACTATTTCAATCATGGATACTGTGGTGTGGGAATAGGCAGTGCGTTGGTAAATAAGACAGATTTAAAGGAAAAGAATTGGGACAAGATAACGGAAGATGTAAAACAGTTTTACCTGACGTTATGTGGACAATTGAAAGAAGAAAAAGTTTCCTGATGATTGAAGGGAAAGAAGGAAAGCATTATGAAAATCAAGAAAGTAAATACGTATTTGGTTCGTCCACGCTGGTGTTTTGTGGAAATTGTAACAGATGAAGGCCTGTGTGGATGGGGAGAAGCAGTGATAGAAGGCAAGGCTTCTACCGTGAAAGCCTGTGTTGAGGAAATGACAGAATATCTGACAGATGCGGATCCTATGCGCATTGAGGATATATGGAATACTCTGTATCGAGCAGGCTTCTATCGTGGCGGCCCTGTCATCATGAGTGCGATATCCGGTATTGATCAGGCACTGTGGGATATTAAAGGAAAATATTATAATGCGCCGGTATACGAACTGATGGGCGGAAGATGCCGTGATAAAATGAAGGTATATTCATGGATTGGAGGAGATCGCCCTTCCGATGTGGCAGCAGCGGCATTGGAGCGCAAAAATGCAGGATTCAGTGCAATCAAAATGAATGCAACGGAAGAACTGCAGTATATTGACAGTTACGACAAAATTGATGCGGTTCTGGAACGCGTGGCATCTATCAGAGAAGCAACCGGAAAATATTTTGGAATTGCTATTGATTTTCATGGAAGAGTTCATAAGCCTATGGCAAAGATTTTGGCGAAAAAGCTGGAAGAATTTGATCCTATGTTTATAGAAGAACCTGTTTTATGTGAAAATATGGAAGATTTTCATGATATTGCGACGGGTTGTAATATCCCTATAGCTACCGGTGAACGCTTATTTTCGCGATGGGATTTTAAGAGACTGCTCCATGCCGGTGGAATAGATATCATCCAGCCGGATCTGTCACATGCTGGCGGTATCACAGAGGTCAAGAAAATAGCTTCCATGGCAGAAGCATATGATGTTGCACTTGCACCGCACTGTCCGTTAGGTCCTATTGCACTGGCAGCATGTCTACAGGTAGATGCAACCTGCCATAATGCGGTCATCCAGGAACAGAGCATTGGAATACATTATAATGTGGGCAAGAGTGTTCTTGATTATATTACAAATAAAGAAGATTTTATATTTACCGATGGATATGTAAATCTTCCGAAAAAGCCGGGTCTCGGTGTAGATATCAATAAAGAACTGGTGATGGAGGAAAACAAGACACCCCATCACTGGAAAAATCCTGTATGGAGACACGAGGATGGATCCATTGCAGAATGGTAAGTAGTAAAATGAAATAGTAAAAGGTACTCTGATTTTTGTCTTGAATTCAGAGTACCTTTTACTATTTTAGGATAACTGTCTCTTTCGTAAGACAACCCGTTCTTTCTTTACGATATATTGTTCCAGCCCGGGAATCGGATTGTTGAGCCGGCAGCCGTAGAGGAATAGCCCGTTCTCTAATTCCTGCACACGGGCGACCAGTCCATACAGATGAAAGTTAAAGTTTTCTGCAATCTCTTCCAGATAATCGTTTAGCACGGCGTGCACGGTCTGGTTGACACCCAGTTCCAGATCTTCCTTGCTGACTACGGCGAATCCGTTGTAGCTGATATCCTTGATAATAACATCGTGGGCAGAACGGTTCAGACCGCATTGAATCGCAGTTTCGATGCCAATATAACAGCGGTAGCTCTGCCTGCGATTGTAAGTTTTGCTTCCGGCGATGCTGAAGACAGTGTAACAGAGAGTTCCGCCGGAGCGTTTCACCACGTTGGTGGTGACATTTTTGAACAGCTGCGGTTTATCGTCCGGGAGAGTGACCAGCAGATCGACGAGCAACCCTTTTCCCCGGAAAGAGATGATTTTGTCATCAGTAAACACACCCTCAGCCAACAGTGTATGTCTGCGGGAATAGACTTCCAAAATGAGGGATTCAAATTGAAGCTCTTCGTTATTCAGATGGATGATAAAGCTAAGGGATAACCCTGCGGTCAAGTCATCAATCTGCATGGTTCGGTCAGTCTCCCATCGTTAATAAATCCAAATTAATCCACCATTTTCGCATTCGGATAGATGCGTTCCATTCGTGCGTCGGGATAATGGTCGTCCAGAAAACGCTGCAATCCGTTAAGCTCTGTGGTTTCCACAGAATAGGAGGCATCGTTACGTTCGGTGTATCTGGCAAGTGCCAGTGCGGAGATCAGCATGTTGACTATCATAAATACAACTAAAATATTACACATGATCGTCCCCATTTTTTTCGGAATCTTCTCAATCCAGTCGGACAGCTTCGGATAGATGAACTTCAGCCATACCACAGCGGCAATTCCCCAGAAGAAGCAGTACAACAGGTTGATACGACCGCCTAAGTTAAAGGCGAATCCACTGTAATCCCAGAAAATCGTGCCAAAGACCATTTCCGTGAAGACACTGCAGATATATTCATAGGCACCACCAAGCAATGTTCCTGCCAGGAAAATGGAACCGTCACTTTTATTCCGGTAGCGATAGAGCAGCAGAGTCAGAAAGGCACAACCCAGTCCCCATACGATACTGAAGGGCCCGTAGATCACACTGCTACGGCTCATCCAGACCCCGGCTGTGATACGGCAGAAGATCGTCTCTGTGATATCACCTAAAAAGGCACCGATGAAAAAGAGGGAAAACAATTTATAAAAGCAACAGCCCTCGGCGAAAACAGTGGCTTTTTTATGTTCAGCTCTGGCTTTTACCAGGGCATCCAGACTGATGGAAGGATAAGAATTCTGCAGACGCTTTTGCATATGCCTGGTCAGAGCATTTTCCAGGAAACGGGAAGTCTGTCCTAATCCTTCGGTGATCTGATCCAGCCGGGCGGTCTGCTTTTCTAATGCATAGTCCGCCCGGTGCTTCGCCTGTAGCTGCAAGCTTATCGTTGACAGGGCGGAACCGATGGTGTCTAACAGGAGCAACCCTCCGAGGACTAACAGAAGTATTACAGAGAGAAGATGCGGAATGCGGTCAAACAGCCCGCACAGCAGCGGATCCGCAAACATCACGGTCACAACGCTTAATGCGCCCCACAGCAGGGAAAAGGGCAGGCAGATATAACCGCCCACATTATAGCGGAAGCGGGAGTAATCCCACAGCTTTTTCTTATAGACTTTTTCAAAAAACATTCCCGTGGAATATTCCAAAAGAGAGGACAGTACAAAGCCGCCCAGGAATAGGAAGAACGGATATTCCGTCAGCTCCGGCAGGAAGATCTCGAACAGCATGGCACCGAAACCGTAGATCGGGCATAGGGGACCCGCTACGAATCCTCGGTTGACGAATTTCCGATGCTGCAGCGCGGCAGAACACACCTCGATACACCATCCTATAAAAGAATAGAAGAAAAACAGCCAGAACAGGGATAACCAGGATATTGTCATAAGGGCACCTCTTTCGTGGAAAAATGTCGAACATTGTCTTGTTCCATCATATCACAAAGAAGAAAAGTAGACCATGACTAATTACGATAATGGAAAAAAGTACAGAATAGAGACAAAAGCTGTTGGAAAAGTGTACAAAATCTGATTAAAATATTGTGGAAAAGTGGAAAACGTGGCATACTGATATTATCAAAGCTTCAAAACGTAAGCGTGAAGAGGTGAAAACTGATGTTAGAGAGACGCATAGAGCAGGAAATCAGGGATTTTTTGAAAAGTGATCGAAAGGAAGCCCTGATGGTAACCGGGGCAAGACAGGTAGGGAAGACTTATATTATCCGGGAATGCGCCAAAGAGATTTATAAGAATATTGTAGAGATCAATTTTGTGGAGAATCAGCAGGCAGTAAAGCTGTTTGCAAATACCACGGGCAGTAAGGATATTCTGCTGCGGCTTTCTGCATTGACGGATGTACCAATGATTCCGGGAGAGACATTGATTTTTTTCGATGAAGTACAGGAATGCCCGGAGATCGTAACGGCGATAAAATTTTTGGTAGAAGACGGACAATATCGTTATATATTAAGCGGTTCATTGCTTGGCGTGGAATTAAAGGACATTCGTTCGATGCCGGTGGGCTATTTGTCAATTTTGGAAATGTATCCATTAGATTTTCAGGAATTCTGCAGAGCGAACAGAGTGTCGCAGACAGTCATGGATAAGCTGAAGGAATGTTTTGAAAAAAAGCAGCCGGTGGATGAACTGATCCATGAGAAAATGATGGAGTTGTTCCGGTTATATTTGATCGTAGGCGGAATGCCGGCTGTGGTGGATGCTTATATACGTACGAATAACTTAAAAGAAGTGCTTCGGATCCAGCAGGGCATCGTACAGCTGTATTACCAGAATATTGCAAAATATGACAAGGACAATAAGCTGTACCTGGATGAAATATTCACGTTGATCCCCAGTGAACTGAACAATAAAAATAAGCGGTTTATTATGAAGGACCTCAATGAGAACTTCCGATTCTCCCGATATGAGAACAGTTTTATCTGGCTGAAGGAAGCAGGGGTTGCGCTCCCCGTATATTGTGTGCAGGAGCCGGAGATACCGTTACTTCTGTCAAAATCAACGAATCTGTTTAAATTGTTCCTATCAGATGTCGGATTACTGGCGTCCATGTACGTGGATGGATTGCAGCTTAAGATATTGAACAGAGAAAAAGATATCAATTTTGGTGCCATCTATGAAAATGTCGCGGCACAGGAATTAAAGGCGCACGGATTCGAGCTGTATTATTTTAACAGCAAAAAGCAGGGAGAATTAGACTTCGTCATAGAATACAAGGGAAATGTGCTTCCGCTGGAGATAAAGTCGGGAAAAGCGTACACAAGGCATAATGCTTTGGACAATGTCCTGAAAGATGAAAGATATGCAATTCCACAGGCTTTTGTATTCTGTAACGAGAATATTACCTGTAGGGATAAGATCACATATCTGCCGATTTACATGATTGGATTTTTGGAGAAAGAGAAAATAGAAGAATATATTTATTCGATTGATCTGAGTGCACTTCAATAATTCAATAGAATGGAAAAACAAGCATTTATCAGAATAATACCAATCAATAAGACAGAGAAACCTCCGATAGGCAGCCAATCGGAGGTTCTCGAAGTCGGCTTCTGTTATTTTACGGTAAGTTGAAAATCTGTACCCGACATCTTCAGCCGGATCCGGTACAGATCATGATCCCATGCCGTTTTCAAACGTGCGTCCGTGATCGGCAGCGTTTCTATGGCGAGCAGATCAGCCCCTTCGAAGGAGGCAGATGATTCTCCGATGGAGAGTTTACCGTCAGAAAGAATAACAGGTTTTTCATAAGTAATAAAATTAAGAATAACATCTTGTGCATTTGTGTGGTCTTCCAATACGACAGTGTTGGAAGGCTTTTTTAATGTCACCTTGCGGCTATAGGTCAGACCCGGTACAACGGCTCCTGCATCGGGATAGGCAGCAGCCAGTTCCATGGAGATAGAAGGTTCTGTCCCGGTCAACTCTGTGACGACATTTCCTGCACGATACTCTTCACCATCTTTCTGATCTGTACCGCAGATCGCAGGCAGATTATGGTAGCCGGACTGCATGGTCCAGATCTCGTAACGTCTGGGGGAGAAGGTCTTCTGCGTGTAGGTCTCCACACCGATATCTACGAGGATAGGGTGCCCGTTTTTGTATAACGTGACGCTTCCTGTGTCGTTGTGATTGTGGCTATCAGCGTTGTCACCGGCTTTTACCGCCAGATGCATTGTAGCGGAATGAACGAGGAACAGTCCGACACTGGGGTAATAGACATCCCGGTGAGGAAGGGTAGCGGAAGTATCCCGGTGCATCAGCTCTTCATAATAGAATACGGTCTGCATCCGATAGAACAGATTCTCACCATTTACTTCATCGGTAATAAGTTGCCCCTGACCTGCTTGGAAATCTTTCGCAGCAAATAGGCACAGATCCTCCTGTCCGGTAGCTCTGCCGAAGAGATATTCCCGTACTCCGGCGCGACCGGCGATGGGAGAGCAGTCGGCAAAGTTAAAATAGTATTTATCATCTACGTGAACATTTAAAATATATGCTGCAATATTTTTCACTTTATCCCACTGAAACAGTGAGGCAAAATGTCCGCCCGTAACGGTGTTAAGCACTGTCATGGCACCGTAGAGGCACAGCCCTGCATGGCGGTAATACTGGGCACCCTCCTCACAGCAGCCGTCGTTGCCGTAATCCTTGAGAAAATAATCACAGCTTTCAGCAGCTTTATGTAGAATCGCCTGTAATGTGACAACTGTGTCGGACGTATTTTCCGGCAGGAACAGCGGAGCATCCCCGGTAAAGGCACGCACCGGAGCGGCCAGCTTGGAGGACATCTCTTCACTCCAGGGCATTAGGAACGTGGTCAGCAGCACATTCTGCGTGCACCATACGGTCCAGTTGCACATAGGCTCATCGTCATGTCCCATCCACCAGAAATGTGCGGTCAGATACGGCAACAGAATTCTGCGTTTCAGGTTATCCTCAATGCAGGTCAGCACAAAGGGACTGACAGCATTGAATGCCTCCTCCAGTAGATAAGCCGCACAGGCAAGCAAAGCCCCGGTCTCACAGGCGAACAGATCCATGACAGGTCTGGTTACATCAGGCAGGATGAACTGCGGAGTATCCCGGATATAGGAATTATGCGCCGGAAGCTGCCAGGCACTCTCTTCGCAGATAGAGTAGATACCGTTGATAATATCGTCTAGAAAACGTCCCTGATGTTCCACACATTCTGCCTGAATCAGATCATTTAAGGCATTGCGTTTGCCAAAATAGAGCGCTTCAAAGGCGGCGCGGTCACCATCTCTTTTAAAACGCATATAATCTGTGGCACGAATCACCGGGAATTTGTATCCCAGCTTTGCCTCGCCGGTCTGTACCAGATGTTCCTTTAGCACTGTAGGGAGTGCCTCGTAAACCTTCCGCTCTGAAGTCTTTGGAAAAGGCTGAAAAGGACAGTAGCTTCCATGGAATGATTTTGCTGTTTCATAAAAATGTTTTTCTATACTTACCGTTTGTAAATTCATTTCCCAATCCTACCATTTCATATTCATAATTCCCGGTAACGGGAAAATGCAACAGCAGTTAACTAAATTTGTTGTTCACGTATTCCGTGGGGGAGACACCCTCCACCCGTTTAAATACCTTGCTGAAATAGAAGGCACTCTCAAATCCCAGAGCCTCTGCGGCCTCGTAGACCTTCATATTTTCTTCTTCCAGCAGCCGTTTGGCCTCCGTGATTTTGCAGATGTTGATATACTCACTGAAGCCGGTATCGTTGTATTTGCTGAACAGCTGGCTTAAGTAATTCGGACTGATGCCGAATACAGCAGCTACTTCATTTAGTGACAGTCGTTCGCATACGTGCGCGTTGATGTATTTCCGCACATTGGTTACGATGTGGTTTTTGTAGTCTTTTCTTCGGGTCTGGAACAGCTCACACAGCTTATCGCAGAAGGATTGCAACCATTGGATCACGTGCTCCACATTGGACTGCTTGTACAGGGAGCGGTACCCGTCCGGATCGTCAGCGAAGAAGCCGGAGACGATGGATTCTCCGTCCTGCAGCAGGGAAATAGACAGATACAGAATATTACTGGCGGCATCCAGTGCCTGAACGTAATGTCCCGGATGATCCCGGAATAAGCCGCAGAGAGACTGGATCGTGGTTCGCAGAATATCGGGATCGTATTCCTCAAAAGCCCTGGTGAGATCGTTTTTGAACAGGCTGATATTAAAGGGTTTTCGGGCATTCTCTTTGGAATGATCCATATCAAAAGAGGTAATGGCAGTATCTGCATCGGTATTTTGGAAAGTTTGTCTCGCATACTGGTAGGAATCACAGATCGTACCGGGTGTCTGGACCGGGGTACCGATGCCACAACGCAGGGTAACATTATAGTAATTCTGCAGGGTAGAGCTGATGCTTTGCAGAATGTCTGTGAGACTTTCTACATAATCCTCTGTATCCGCCGCATCTGCGAAGCAGAAGATCAGTGCGAAATGTCGCAGATCCAGTGACAGTGCATAGAGAGGCAGATATTTTGCGCCCAGTTCCCGGATCATTTGAAGGGAACTGGTGAACAAAGGGATCTGCTTCTGTGCGGACAGCTGATCTGCCTGGGGACTTATGATCTCACCATAACAGCAGACATAAGAGCTGTATTCAAAATTCAGGTTCAGATCTCTGCTTTGCAGCCGGAACTGTTCTTCCGATTCAAACAGGTCATGCAGAAGACTGATCAGGAATTTGTCGTAAAAAGGGTGGATATACACAACAGACATCTGTTTTTTACGGGACTGGGAGATCTGGGCAATGACCCGGTCGATGGCTTTTTTCAGTACTTCCGGAGTCAGCTCCAGCTTCACCAGATAATCGGAGACCTGATAAGACAGGGCATCTCTTGCCATCTGGAAATCTTCGTAGCTGGTGAGGATGATAAAGTAGGGACTGTTTTCCCCATAGCGCTCTCTGCATACTTTCGCCAGCTCCAATCCACTCATGACCGGCATTTTAATATCTGTGATGACAATATCCGGCGATTTCTCATCAACGATCTTCAGCGCCGCCTGACCATTCATAGCGGTGCCGCAGATCTCGATATTCATTTCGTTCCAGTTCAGCATGGAACGGATTCCTGCCTGAACCAGAGGTTCATCATCTACAATTAACAGCTGATACATAATAACTCCTTTTATGCCTGCCTTTGTTCCAGAGGACAGTTGGGAATATGAATGGACATGGTGGTATATTCGCCCTCTTTACTCTCTATGGTTATACCGTATTCTGCGCCGAACTGATATTGCAGGCGCTTGTGTACATTGCTGACACCGATCTCCCGGAAGAAATCTGCCGAGCTGTCGTCGTTGGAGCTTAAGATCTGAGTGGATTTCTCCGCGGTCATGCCCACCCCGTCATCGGTGACATCAATCTGGATCCGGTCGGTGGCATCAGGGGTCTCATAGCCCACATGGATCTGAATGTGTCCGGCACAGCCTTTGGGCTCAATGCCGTGGAAAATCGCATTCTCTACCAGAGGCTGCAGCGTGAATTTGATAATTTCGCTATTATATAATTCCTCATCATCCACTTGGACATCCATGGTAATGGTGCCGCCGTAGCGGTAACTCTGAATGGTAAAATAGTTTTCCAGCAATGACAACTCTTCCCGAATATCGATCAACAGACTGGTGCCCTTTGAAATGCTCTTCAACAGGCGGGACAGAGATGTGGTCATCTCGGAGATGCCGTTGGCACCCTGGATCGTTGCCATCCATTTGATGGAGTTCAATGTATTGTATAGGAAATGAGGATTAATCTGGCTTTGTAGCATTTTGTATTCAAGGTCCTGCTTTTGTTTTTCGTCTTCCAGACGCCGCTCCATCAGCTGACATACATTTTCCGACAGATCATTGATTCCGCGACCAATGTCTCCAAGCTCATGATTCCATTCAATAGAAGGATCTCTGGAGAAATCTCCCTCGGAGATCCTCTTCATCCGCGATTGCAGGTGGGACACAGGAACCGTGATCATGCGGTTCATCAAAAGCATCAGAATCACGCCGATGGATAGAATGCCGATCAGAATGCATGTGAGGATTCCGAGAAATAAAATGGCCTGATTCGTACGTTCTGCGTGGGATATGCTCTGGCTTAAGTAGCAGCCCGGCATATCCAAAGGGGTTGTTACCAAAATCTGTTCGCCCTTTGTCTGACTGTGAATCCGGGAGATCTGCGTGTCTCCGGTGAGGGAATGATTGCTCATATCCTGCGACAGGCTGTATTCCGGTGTGAATTCCCGCAATCCATTGTCTTCATATATGTAAGTGTGATCCGCAATCGTAAGATAGAGATAACTGTCATCGGGACGGCTGTAATCTTTTAACGGAACAGTAAACAGATCGGTAGATACTTCTATAAATAAGTAGCCCGCCTGCTTGTTATTATACTGATAGGTAATGGGACGAATGATGGGGAGAACCTTTCGTCCGGCCCGGTGAAAAGGATCAGAAATAATACCGGTAGAAAAATCATAATCTTCTGCTGCCAGTAATTCTTCATAATAAGGAAGAAGCGGAATCTGCTCCGCCAGATCTGCAGTGGAGGAATAAGTGGTAGCAACTACCTGCAGATAATGCGCCTGTGAGACAACGGCGATTCGCGGCATGTAATTATAGGCACCGTTTCGGCTGCACTCTTCGGCAAAAGAATCATAAGTAGCTACAGACAGAACGGAGCCCGGATTCGGATTGTGTTCAATATAATTGGCAATCGAGGAATCCGTCTGACAATAACGAACCAGACGGTAGACATCATTGATACTGGAGTCCATGGATTCCGATAACAGTCGTAGGCTGGTCTCGGTGGACTGGATCAGAGTGTTCTGTAAGTAATGTTGGAAAATATAGTAGCTGAACACGCTAATCAACAGGCACATGCCAAGGATTGCACTCAGAGTGAAAATGAGTATGCGATTTCGTATGCTTTTTGAGTGATATACAGTCTTTTTCATGCATTCAGTATAACATAACAGGAGAAAAAAGGTAGCTGGAAAAGCAAGATGCTAAAAAAAGTGCATATTAAAATAAAAAAATACATTTCGAGAAAGCACTTTCAAAAAAAGGTAAACAAATTATAAAAAATTGTGAATACTATTATAAATTTTTCCATGTAATGTTCCTGCCTTTTTCGCTATACTTTAGTTACAGTCAAGGAACCGATACAAAACGGATTCGGGATAAGAGCTATAACAGTATTTATTAACAGGAGGGTTTACATGAAAAAGAAAGTATTAAGTTTAGTACTGACAGCAGCAATGCTGACTACCATGCTTGCAGGATGCGGCAGCTCCGACAACGGCAACGCAGCTTCTACATCAGATGCACCTGCAGCAGCTTCTACCGAGGCAGCAGCTTCCACCGAAGCCGTACCCGCAGAAGAAGTTACTTTAAAGTGGGCTATCTGGGATCAGGAGACCACACAGTACTGGGGAGATATCAAGGACGCATATGAAGCATCTCATCCCGGTGTAACCATTGAGATGGTAGACCTTGGTTCTACCGATTACATGACCGTTCTGGCAACCGAGTTGTCCGGCAGCGGATCCGACTTCGATGTTGTAACCATCAAGGATGTACCCGGATATGCAACTCTGGTACAGAAGGGATCCATCCTGGCTCTGGATGATTACATTTCCAAAGATGGCGTAGATTTAAGCAAATACGCGGGTGTTACCGATCAGGTAACCGTAGACGGAAGCCTGTATGAACTGCCTTTCAGAAATGACTTCTGGGTACTGTTCTATAATAAGGATCTGTTCGATGCTAAGGGCGTTGCTTATCCTACCAATGATATGACCTTTGATGAGTACGATGCTCTGGCAAGAGAAATGACCGATACCACCTTCGGTTCTCAGGTATACGGTGCTCATTATCACACCTGGAGAAGTGCGGTTCAGCTGTTCGGTGTTCTGGATGGCAAGCACACTATTCTGGATGGCAACTATGATTTCTTCAAGCCTTATTACGAGATGGTTCTGAACGAAGAAGCTGATGGCGTATGCAGAAAATACACGGATCTGAAGACCGAAGGCTTACATTATTCCGCAGCATTCTCCGGTGGAGATGTAGCAATGATGAATATGGGTTCCTGGTTTATTGCAACCATGATCACCAATTTAAAATCCGGCGAGTATGATTCCAGTCTGTGTGGCAACTGGGGTATCGTTAAGTATCCTCATGCCGATGGTGTAGAAGCAGGTTCTACTCTTGGTACTATTACCGGTCTGGCTGTTACCACTGCAAGTGACACGCCTGATGCATCCTGGGATTTCGTTAAGTGGGTAAGTGGCGAAGAAGGCGCAGCAGTTATGGCATCCAGCGGTAACTTTCCTGCAATGATGACCGACGAGGTAGTAGGCATGATCTCCGGGCTGGAAGGATTCCCCACCGATGAAGCCAGCAAAGAAGCACTGACCGTATCCAACCTGTACCTGGAAGTTCCTTACGCTCCCAACGTATCTGAGATTAACTCTGCTCTGGATTCCTATCACGGAAGTATCATGACCGGTGAGATGAGCATTGATGACGGTATAGCAGCAATGAATCAGGCGGTAGCTGACATTCAGGCTCAGTAAGTTCCATAAGACACAAGGGGGTCGTACCTACGGCCCCTTTTTTATCAAAAGCGTTCGAGAGGAGAATTGTTATGCGGAAATTAAGCCGTCAAACCAAAAGAGATCTGGTGGCATACTCCTTTATTGCACCCAACTTTATCGGTTTCTGCGTATTTACCCTGATCCCCATTATCTTTGCCTTTGCTCTTGCCTTTATGAAGTGGGACGGAAGTAATCCGATCCAGTGGGCAGGATTAAGCAATTTTACAAGACTGTGGAAAGACACCTTCTTTATCGCAGCATTTAAAAACACTATTATATATTGTGTCGGTACCGTGCCGCTGACCATGATCGCATCCTTGGCACTGGCTATCGTATTAAATCAGAAAGTAATAGGAAGAGGCGTTTTCAGAACCCTTTCCTTTTTCCCATATGTAGCATCTCTGGTAGCAATCACAGCAGTATGGAAAATGCTGTTTCACCCCTCCAAGGGACCAGTGAACAACATCCTGTTAAATGTATTTAATGTACCGCAGGATCAGCTTCCCCAGTGGTTCACCGGCGGACTGGTATTGTTCTCCATGATTCTGTTCAGTGTATGGAAATACATGGGTTATTACATGGTAATCTACTTGGCAGGCTTACAGGGAATCTCCTCTGAACTGTATGAAGCAGCCAGTCTGGATGGTGCAAATACCTGGCAGAAATTCCGTTATGTGACCTGGCCGCAGTTGTCTTCCACGACCTTCTTCGTAGTCGTCATGCTGACCATCAACTGCTTCAAGGTGTACGATATCGCTATCATGCTGGCGGGGGGCGGAAGCGGAGAACTGACCACTTCAGCAACCGTACTTGTATACTATATCTACCAGAAAGCATTTATTGACTGGGATCTGGGTTACTCCAGTTCTGTAGCAATGGTACTGTTCCTCATGGTACTCTTCGTAACCATCATCCAGTTCCGTGGTCAGGCAAAGAGGGAGAAAGCATAATGGCAATCTTGGCTTTGAAGGTTCTCGATAAGGACAGCAACACTATCTGCGTCAGCAGCGGTGAGAATTTTGTGGATCTGGTCTGCACCCACACCTATGAAGAGGGTGACCGGATCGTACTGGAAACCGATGAGAAAAATATTCACGTACATTTACAGGTGGATGATGCACTGGGGGATGCCTTCGTATACATAACCGACAACGTATCCTATTATGTTCCCTTCGGGGAGAAAAAGATCAGCATGTCCCCCAAGGTATTTTCCGGAAATAAACATTATCTCTATGCGGAAGTCGCAAGAGAAGATGAGATCACAGCCTATAGAAACCTGGCACTGAATCCTGCGGATCAACATATGGATGTTCCCTGTTATCCTCATGCGACAGCTAATGTGGAGACCAGAGGCGAGAGTGTATTCGCAGCGAAAAACGCCATCGACGGTGTCCGGGCGAACCGCTCCCACGGAGAATGGCCCTACGAATCGTGGGGCATCAATATGCAGGATGACGCAGCCATGAAGCTGGACTTCGGCAGACCGGTACTGGCAGACAAGATTGTGTTGTACACCAGATCCGATTTTCCACATGACAACTGGTGGCAGCAGGTAATGATAAGATTCTCCGATGGCAGTGAGCAGGAGTTCTGTTTAGAGAAGAGCAGCAGAGCGCATGTACTGCCGATCCCCGAAAAAGAGATCATCTGGCTGGAGCTTTGTAATCTGATCAAAGCAGAAGATCCATCCCCCTTCCCGGCACTGAGTCAGATCGAAGTGTACGGCAGGGTTAAACGTTAGGAGGCGCAAAGATTATGAAATCAGCACATAAAAAAGCCGTTTTTGGCAAAGTGATCATATATGCAATTCTGATTCTGATCGCAGTGGTCATGATCATTCCTTTCCTGTGGATGCTTTCCGCATCCATCAAGAGCGATAGAGAAGTATTCCAGATGAATCCTTTTGTGTGGATCCCCGCTAATCCAAAGTGGGATAACTATCTGAAGATCTGGACGAAGATTCCCTTTGGCAGATTTGTGGGAAATACGGTATACTTAACTTTGATCGTTACTTTCTTACAGTTACTGACCAGTAGTTTTGCAGCATACTCTTTTGCAAAACTGAACTTTCGCCATAAGAACGGACTGTTCCTGGCATATATTGCAACCATCGCAATGCCCTGGCAGGTATACATGGTACCTCAGTTTATCATGATGAGAAGAATGGGACTGAACGATAAGCTGCTTGCTATGATCTGCCTGCAGGCATTCTCTGCATTCGGTGTATTCATGATGAAACAGTTTTATGAAGGTATTCCCGATGATCTGTGTGAAGCCGCCAGAATCGACGGTATGAGTGAGTACCGGATCTACGCCAGCATCATGCTGCCACTGTCGAAACCGGCATTGTCCACACTGACGATCTTCACTTTTGTGGCTACCTGGAACGACTACCTGGGCCCCCTGATTTATTTAAAGAGCCAGGAGAAGAAGACTATTCAGCTGGGATTAAAAATGTTCATCAGCCAGTATTCTTCCGATTACGGTCTGATCATGGCAGGATCGGTATTGTCATTAATCCCGGTACTGGTCGTATTCCTGGTATTGCAGAAATACTTTGTAGAGGGTGTTGCCTCTACGGGATTGAAGGGTTAACAAATATTTTCGCAAGCCTGTGCCGGTTATCGGTTACAGGCTTGTGTGATAGGGTAAGAAAAGGAAAAAATTATGATAACATTTGATGAAAAAAAGTATCCTTTGATTACGGAGAAGGAAATCAAAGATGCGTTGCAGTTCTCCACAGAGCAAGTGATCCGGGATCTGCCGGAATTTACCGACCGGTTCCAGAATGCCTACAGTGAGAATGGTTTCTACCAGCCCATTCCCAACAATTACTGGACCTGCGGCTTCTGGACCGGAGAGATTTGGCTGGCATATGAATATTCACAGGACGAGCGCCTGAAAAAGGCGGGCGAGATACAAGTGAAGAGCTTTTTAAACCGTATTGATAATAAGATCGAAGTAGATCATCATGATATGGGATTTCTCTATTCACCTTCCTGCGTGGCAGCTTATAAGTTGACAGACAGCAAAGAAGGCAGGGAAGCAGCTATTAAGGCAGCGGACCAGCTGATCACCCGCTACCATCCCATAGGAGAATTCATTCAGGCATGGGGTCCCATGGATGCTCCGGAGAATTACCGCCTGATCATTGACTGCCTGTTGAATCTGCCTCTGCTGTACTGGGCATCCGATGAGACCGGGGATCCGAAATACCGTGATATTGCCGAGAAGCACATTCATACGGCAGTAGCCAATGTAATCCGTGAGGATTATTCCACCTGGCATACCTTCTTCTTTGATATGAAGACGGGAGCACCGGATCATGGTGCCACCTGTCAGGGCTATCGTGACGGTTCCGCATGGGCGAGAGGTCAGGCATGGGGTGTCTACGGTATGGCACTGGCTTACCGTTATACCGGAAGAGCAGAATATATCGATCTGTTCCGGCATGTGACGGAGTATTTGCTGTCACATTTGCCGAAGGATCTGGTGCCCTACTGGGATCTGGAGTTCACTGACGGCGATGACCAGCCGAGAGATTCCTCTTCCGCATCCATCGCAGCCTGTGGTATGCTGGAGATGGCGAAATACCTGGAGCCTGCGGAGGCAGAGCACTATATTACTCTGGCAAAACAGATCATGCAGTCTGTTTATACGAACTATGCCGTAAAAGATCCGAAGGAATCCAACGGACTGGTACTGCACAGCACCTACTCAAACCATTCCCCGTACAATACCTGTAACCATTACGGCGTGGATGAGTGTAACTCCTGGGGAGACTACTTCTACATGGAGGCACTGACCCGGTTATTGAAGGATTGGAGAGAGTACTGGTAGAGTATATTAAATTCATATCATACGAAGCCCATACAGATACGTATACCTTGATGTAAGGTCTCCGAGTGTGGATTTTCTAAAGAAAAGTGGCTTGGGTTTTCTCATCATGACGGGCCCGCCTACAGTCGACATCCATGTCGACGATCGGCTGACGCGAACATCGTGTTCGCTTTCGCCCTGTTGCCAGACCACTTTTCAAGAAAATCTCACGCTCTACGACAAACATCTTCAGTATGGTATCCTGTCTGGGCTTCTGTAAGAAGTATTCCTAATATAGGAATGAATATAGTTACTACGTTTGTTATTATGGAGGGACTAACTGCATGAACTTACATAGCAAAAAAGATTTTCAGGACTGTATGTTATCTATCCTGGAGCCGATAAAACCTTATTACAGTGAAGAAAAGGCGAGATTGACTCTGGGAGTTACCATGGCACATTATGACATCGGTGCCACCTGGATGGAGGCATTTTCCCGTCCCTTATGGGGACTGGTGCCCTATTGGGCAGGCGGCGGATCGGAGCCGGAATTTGAGGAGATCTATCGCAAGGGTCTTATTGCCGGAACCGATGAGAAGAACCCGGAATACTGGGGAGAGTGTACCTCTTTTGACCAGAGATTCGTAGAGATGGCTGCCATTTCCTACGGCATTATGTTCGCCCCGGAGGTGGTATGGGATCCTCTGACGGAGGAACAGAAGGAAAACCTCAGCAATTATCTGAACAAAATTAATGAGCACCCTCTGCCGGTGTGCAACTGGATCCTCTTTGCCGTACTGGTGAACATTGCTATGAAAAAGGTGGGACGCCGGTACAGTCCCGAGATGTTAGAGGAATACCTGGAGGGACTGGAGACCTTTTATCTGGGCGAAGGGTGGTACCAGGACGGAGATTCCGGACAGAAGGATTACTATATTTCCTTTGCTATCCATTTCTACAGTCTGATCTATGCCGTAGTTATGGAAAAGGATGACCCGGAGAGGGCAAAAAAATACAAGGCGAGAGCCATGGAATTCGCCAAGCAGTTCATTTACTGGTTCGATGAAGAGGGAGAAGCGATTCCTTTTGGCAGATCCCTGACCTACCGCTTCTCCCAGGTAAGTTTTTTCAGCGTCTGCCTGCTGGCAGGACTGGAGCCTTTCCCTGTGCCTGTGATGAAGGGTCTGATCGCTAGACATCTGCGCACCTGGCTGAAGCGCCCGATCTTCGACAGAGATCATGTGCTGACCATCGGCTATGGATATCCGAATCTGACTATGGCGGAGCGGTACAATGCCCCCGGTTCCCCTTACTGGGGCATGAAAGTATTTGCCTTTTTACTGCTTCCCGACGATCATCCCTTCTGGAGCGCAGAGGAAGCGCCGTTGCCGAAGCTGGCACCCGCATGCCCTCAGAAATACGCTGACCTGTTTGTCTACCATTACGGCAACCATACCACGGCGTTTGCTCCGGGTGTCTATAGCCCCAACGGACACGGACAGATCGTGGCAAAATACGGAAAATTCGCTTATGATACCCGGTTCAGCATCAGCGTGGCGAAGTCCTGCTATGAACTGCATGAGAATGCACCGGACAATATGCTGGCATTCTGGATCGACGGTTATGTGTATGTACGCCGGATCTGTGAAGCATCGAAGATCACAGACACCGGAGTATGGTCGAAGTGGAGTCCCTATCCGGGTATCACGGTAGAGACCACGATCACTCCGGATGCAGAGGGACATACCAGAGTACATAAAATTACCAGTGAGATCAACTGTGTGGCATATGACTGCGGATTTGCAGTCAGCAGAGGGGATTTCAAAGAGATCGGCTTCGCGGAAAAAGTGGATGGTGTATCTGCGCAGGCAAGTAATGAATTCTGCAGCTGCATGGTCAGTGCGGTAGTAGACGAAAATGTGCAGGTCAATGAAGTGGCAGATAAGCCGCCCGTGGGCTATATGATCACCGTTGACCCCAACACGAACCTGCTCTACACCAAGACCAAGATCCCCGCAGTGAAATACCACATCCACAAGGGATCCCAAGAGATCGTCACCCGAGTGGATGCGGAAGTCATTTAAAGTTTTAAATGAGTTTTAAAAATTTTGTGCATAGTGTAACCTTCTGGTTCATAAGCTTCACAAAAGCTAGTTGTCAGAATGACTTTATAGTGTTTTCATAATTCGCACAGTGGAAATCACAACATTTTTATGCTATCATACATATAACAGTAAGAGGTGATAGCTATGAAAATAGAAAGAATTGATGACAAGACCGTAAAGTGCTTCCTGTCCAACGAAGAGCTGGAAGAGTACGATATTGATTATAAAGATTTTGTGACCCGCAGTGACAAAGCCAAAGAAGTAGTACAGGAGATCATCGAGCAGGCAGAGGAAGAGGTGGGCTACAAGCCGCCGAAGTATGCATTTGACCTGCAGATCATGATGCTGCCGGAAGAGGGACTGGTGCTGGTACTCTCGGATAAGGATCCGGCGGAGAACAAGCCCAATACGCCGATGCAGGCCTTGCGGGAATTGATGCGTATCTGCAAAGAAGTAGAGAAGAAAGCACAGCAGGAGGAAGCTACGGAGAGCTCCGGAGCTCCCGCACGGTCTGAGAACACTGAGAAAAATAAGAAAAAGCAGAAAAAAACAGAGGAAGCCTCAAAGCCCCAGGTGGCAATCTTCGCTTTCCGAAATATCGGCAGAGTGATCGAATATGCTGCGGTATTGCCTGCTAACTTACGGATCAACAGTACGCTGTATCGTATGGAGGACGGCACCTGCTACGTCTATGTGGAGAAGGGCGGTGCTTCCTACGAGCGTTACAGCAGAGCCTGCATTCAGGCCATGGAGTTCGCAGGTTTATACGCTGCGGATGAGCAGAAGCTGCGGTATTTAGAAGAGCACGGCGAATGCCTGATCCGGGAAAAAGCGTTGAAAAAACTACGAGTATAATACCGCTGCCATATCCGCAGGCAACTGTGCTGTGAACTGCATTTTCTCCCCGGTGATGGGATGGACAAAGGACAGCTTCCAGGCATGCAGCGCCTGTCGCTGTATCTGTTCCATATCCGGGTTGTACAGATAATCTCCGATCAGGGGATAGCCCAGGTATTTCATATGAATCCGTATCTGATGGGTACGGCCGGTCTCTAAGATGAGAGAGACCAGGCTGTGCCCGTTTTTTTCGTCCAGTACTCTGTAATGCGTAACCGCAGATTCCCCGTTTTCAAAATCCACCGTCCGTTCAATGATAGAGCCTTCCTTGCGCCCTAAGGGTGCGGTGATGGTTCCCTCTAAGGGACATACCGAGCCTTTTGCAATGGCAAGATATTCCCTCGTGATTCCGGAAGTCGCTTTATTGGCAATCATGGCAGACAGCATACCGGCGCTGACATAATGCTTCGCCACGATGGTCAGTCCGGAAGTATCCCGGTCCAGGCGGTTGATGCAGCGGAAGACGAAAGGACAGTTCTGCTGTTCAAAATAGTACGCGAGGGCATTCGCCATGGAATTGTAATAATTGTTCATGGAAGGGTGGATCGGCATTCCCGCAGGCTTGTTGATCACTATAAGGTCTGCATCCTCGTAGACAATATTTAACGGCAGATTTACCGGGGGAATCTTCTCAGAAGAATGATTTTCCCGGATATGCAGTGTCAGGGTATCGCCGGGCTGCAGTATATGATTCATAAAGCAGGGAATCCCGTTTGCCAGTACGGCGGAGGGGTCTTTTTTTAACTGCACCAGATTCTGTGAGGAGAAGCCTTTTTGCTTCAGAAAGCGGCTGACCGGCATGGAGACTATGGAATTATCAGCAGTATAAATCAGTGTTCGTTCCATGAAAAACTCTCTTTCTCTATGATTACTCATCATAACATAATTCCTGCATCTTGTGCACAACAGAATGAACGGCGCCATTTGCATTCGGGCAAAATCGGACAGTGCCCGGAGCAAATAATGTCATTTCGGAACCGGAATCCACAGGCTACAATTAATACAGAATCAGCGGAAATGGGCGGTCTGTCCATCTGCGCATAGGAAATGCTTGAAATACGAAGAAAGGTAGGGTGGCGACTATGGAAAAATATGCATGGCGGGGAAAAATTGTACCGGGAATGCAGGAGGAATATAAGAAAAGACATGACAATATCTGGCCGGAGATGAAGGAAGTCCTGGCAGATGCGGGAATCGTCAATTACTCCATCTGGATGCAGGGTGAGGAGCTGTTCGGCTATTATGAATGTGAAAAAGGCGTAGAGTACGCTGCAAAAGTGCAGGCGGAGAGCAACGTGGTGAAAAAATGGGATGAATATATGAAGGACATTCTGATCATGGAGAAGGATCCTGTCACAGGAGCACAGCCACTTTTAACCCAGGTATTTGGTTTCAGATAAGGGAGGCTGTGGATAGCTTATGGGAAAATATTATCTGGCTGTGGATATCGGTGCTTCCAGTGGACGACATATCCTGGGGCATTTAGAAAACGGAAAAATAAAGTTAGAAGAGATCTACCGTTTCGAGAACGGCATGGATCATAAGGACGGAAAGCTTCTGTGGAATGTGGACCGGCTGTTCGGTGAGATCGTCGTCGGAATGAGAAAATGTAAAGAGCTGGGAAAGATCCCGGTGAGTATGGCAATCGACACCTGGGCAGTGGATTATGTGTTGTTGGATGAGCAGGATCGCATTCTGGGAGATACTTACGGTTATCGTGATCATCGTACGGACGGCATGGACGCGGAAGTGGCAAAGCTCCTGCCGGAGACAGAGCTGTATGCAAAAACAGGCATTCAGAAGCAGATTTTTAATACGATTTATCAGCTGATGGCGGTAAAACAGAAAGAACCAGAGCTTTTACAGCGGGCGAAGACACTGCTCATGCTGCCGGATTATTTCGGATTCCGACTGACGGGAAACAAATTATCGGAGTATACCAACGGTTCCACCACACAGCTGGTGAATCCCACCACTTTCCAGTGGGATACGGATCTGATCCGGAAGCTTGGCTACCCGGAGGACATTTTCCTGCCCCTGCAGATGCCCGGGACGAAAGTAGGTCAGCTCCTGCCCGAGATGCAGAAGAAAGTCGGTTTCGATCTGGAAGTGGTATTGTGCGGAAGCCATGACACTGCATCGGCGGTAATGGCAGTACCACAGACGTCAGGGGACGGCATCTATATCAGCTCGGGAACCTGGTCTCTCATGGGAATTGAGTCGCTGACACCTATTATCACCGAAGAGGCGGCAGCGGCCAACCTCACCAATGAGGGCGGTTACGATCACAGGTTCCGCTTCCTGAAAAATATTATGGGTTTGTGGATGATCCAGTCCGTAAGACACGAATATAACGACGCATACTCTTTTGCACAGCTGTGCGAGATGGCGGAGGAAAGCAAGGACTTCCCCTCCAGAGTGGATGTGAACGATCCAAGCTTCCTCTCGCCGGACAATATGGTGGAAACTATAAAAAAGTACTGTCAGAAGACGGGACAGCAGGTACCGGAGTCTGTGGGAGAGCTTGCATCTGTGGTATACCGCAGCCTGGCGCAGTCCTACGGAGAGACCGTAAGCGGTCTGGAGAAGATTGCAGGCAGAACCTACGACAGCATCCACATTATCGGCGGCGGTTCCAATGCCGCATATCTGAATCAGCTGACGGCGGATGCCACGGGCAAGACCGTATATGCAGGTCCCGGTGAGGCAACCGCCATCGGTAATCTCTTAGCACAGATGATCCATGCGGAAGAGCTGGCAGATCTGAAAAATGCAAGAAAATGTGTCCGGGAGTCTTTTGAGATTAAGACATTTGTTCCGGAAATGTAATGAATATGTTTATGAAATGAGCGCTGATCTGGGAGTAAAGGTAGTTATGGCGCAGACTGAACAATAGAAAAAGGAGGAAATTATAAATGTTAGTAAACACAAAGGCAAAGATCGGTGTATTTTCCATTGCTTTGGGAGCATATCTGCCCCAGTTCCCCCAGCTGGTGCCCAATTTCGAGGCTCAGTATGAGGATTTCAAGAAGACGATTCCCGATACCGTAGAGATCATTGACGGCGGCATGGTGACCACCAAGGAACAGGCCATGGCAGCCGGTGATAAGTTCCGTGCAGCGGATGTGGATCTGGTATTTTTACAGCTGCTGACCTATGCAACTTCCTATAACGTACTTCCCGCCATCCGCGATCTGGATGTGCCCGTGGTATGTATCAATGTGCAGAAGAAGCTGGCTCCGGACTATGCGAACACCGACATCCCCATCTGGCTGGGTGATCTGTATGCCTGTGGTGCCGTAGGTGAGGCGGTGGCTGACTTAGAGCGTGCAGGCAAGAGACATGCTGTGATCACCGGCGTCGTAGAAGGCGGTGATCCTGAGGTGGCAGCACAGATCGCCGACTGGTGTAAGGCAGCACAGGTCCGCAGACGTTTCCGTCAGACCAACATTGCCCAGATCGGACGTCCTTATCCCGGTATGATGGATCTCTATATCGACGAGACCAACCTGTACAACCGCATGGGTCTGTATACTAAGCAGTTCGATTGGGAAGATATGTGGGCAATTGCGGATGATATTACAGATACCGAGGCAATTCAGACTAAGGCACAGGATATCATTGATACCTTTGATGTAGAGGGCGGCGCTACCGCAGACGACGAAGACATTATGGATATGGCAAAGCATGTGCTTGCATTCGAGCAGTGGGCAAAGGATGAAGACCTGAGCATGATCGCTTCCCACTATGCAGGTAAGGCACAGGGTGTAGCCGGCAAACTGGACTCCATGCTGATCCCCGCATTTTCCATGTTGATCAAGCAGGGCACCGCATGTGCGGTAGAAGGTGACATGAAGGTTGCCATGGCAATGTCCATTCTGAAGACGATTTCCGGTATGGGACAGTTGTCAGAGATGTATTCCATTGATTTCAATGAAGACATCTGTATCATCGGTCATTCCGGATCCGGCGATGCGGACATCTCGCTGGCACATAAGCCTACCATGAAGATCGTAAAGGTATTCCATGGCAAAGTAGGAGGCGGCTATCTGACACAGTTCTATCCTCCGGTAGGCCCTGTAACGTACCTGGCTATCACACAGGATAAGGATGGCAACTTCAAGTTCGTTGTGGCAGAGGGCGAAAACCAGCCCGGACCGATCTTCACCTTTGGCGACACCAACATGCGTACCAAGTTCTCGATCCCCTGCAGAGAGTTCGTGAACCGCTGGAGCGAGGCAGGCCCTACCCATCATATGGCAGCGGCAGCCGGAAGGCATATTGATACGATTTTAAAGGTTGCTAAAATATTGAACGTACCGGTAGATGTGATCACACGGTAAGGGTACTTGTGTAAATATGACGCAGTAACCACAGGAGCGAAAAGCGAGCGCTGAAAGAGCAATTTTGTGAATGGGTTTCGGAATAGTTACGAATGATTATGATTTAAAAACAATATGCCTGTGGGCGGGAGTCCGCATGCAACGGAAAGGTTAGGTATTAATATGAAATTTTTAGATGCAGAATTTGTACAGGGATTTATCAGAATGGCAGATGACGGATGGCAGCAGGGATGGCACGAGCGCAACGGAGGTAACCTGTCCTACCGTGTGAAGCCGGAAGAGGTAGAGCTGGTAAAGAAGAACTTCGAGCCGAAGGAGTTCCAGCCCATCGGCACCACCGTCCCCGCACTGGCAGGAGAGTATTTCCTGGTGACCGGCAGCGGCAAATATTTCCGCAATGTCAGCATCAAGCCGGAAGATTCCATCTGTATGATCGAGCTGGATGACAAGGGTGAGAATTACCGTATCGTATGGGGACTGGTAAACGGCGGCAGACCTACCTCTGAGCTTCCCAGCCACCTGATGAATCTGGAAGTGAAGAAGTTACAGGATCCGGATTATCGTGTGGTATATCATGCACATACCACTAATATCATCGCACTGACCTTCGTCCTGCCGCTGGAGGATAAGGTATTCACCAGAGAACTGTGGGAGATGGCAACCGAGTGTCCCGTAGTATTCCCGGATGGCGTGGGCGTAGTGCCCTGGATGGTACCGGGCGGCAGAGAGATCGCTGTGGCTACCTCCGAGCTGATGAAGAAATACGATCTGGCGATCTGGGCACATCACGGAACCTTCGCAGCAGGAAAAGATTTCGACCTGACCTTCGGTCTGATGCATACCGTAGAAAAATCTGCAGAGATCCTGGTGAAGATGCTGTCCATGCAGCAGGGCAAGAGACAGACCATTACTCCCGATGATTTCCGTCATCTGGCAAAGGATTTCGGTGTGACCCTTCCTGAGGAATTTTTATATGAAAAATAGCGATCCAAGAGATACACAAAGGATTCTCGGATCGTTACATATATAAAACACTTGATACTATTGGCGAGACTTTAAACGCGCTTCGTTAGGCGTCATGTCATACATTTTTTTGAACTGTTTGTAGAAAAAATTCTGATTCTCATAGCCCACGGACAGGGCAATTTCAGACACCGGCAGCGCCGTGTGGGAGAGCTGATTCATAGCGACCCGCATGCGCTGCTTTGTCTGTATTTCCTTGAAGGTGGTGCCGGAATATTTTTTGATCATACGGCTCAGGGAGGATGGAGTATACCCAATCTGTGCCGCCAGCTCATGAAGGGTTCCGATGTCATAATGTTCCGCCAGATATCTGCGCACTACCACCATCAGGACATTGCTCTGCTCGTCCTTTTGGTCCAATAAAATATTTTCCGCATTGCTTAAAATATGCATGAACAGCAGGGCAAAGGTATGCTCCGAGAGCTTGTGCCAGTTCTGAGGCTGCTGCAATAATAGAAATACGGCATTATGGATCAGATTCTGGATACAGGGATTGTCGGAGACCGTGAAGTACAGATACTGTCCGACACAGCTGTCACATTCTAAAGCGTTGATAATAAAATCCGCCAGAATATTGTTCTTGTTGATCAATGTGAGGATATTCTGAAAATACGCCGGGCGGATGATGATATTAATGCCTAGATCTTCCTGCCCACACGCTATAACAGCGTGTTCGATATGTTGGTTCATGAATAATAGCTCTCCGGGCCGGAGACGGATCTCTTCTTCATTTATGACATGCGTGACAGAACCGGAGAGACAATAGAAAATCTCCACATAGTCATGCTTATGCTTTGGAAAATCCACGAAGCGGGTATGGCGCCGCAGCGTAATATCATCCTCGGAATGCTCTAAAAATTTATTGCTCTCCACCACAAAATCCTGTTTGCTGGTGTAAAGATTCTTCTGAACGGCAATGTCGCCGTCTAAGATCTGTTGTTCTTCCGGCGTGATATAGGCCGGATCCAGAAAATTGTTCTCGTACATATCAAAATACATTCCTTTCAGCAGCCTGCTGATGATGAACTGCAGGCAGGTCCTCCAACTGAGTTTATTTTACAGGAAAGCGACAAAAACCTCAAGATATGCAAATATGTAAAAAATCGATTCCCGGATTGCGAGATGCTTTTTAGTGTTGTATGATGAATATAAATTCACCGGTTGCGGGGAAGGAATCAACATGAGTAAGTAGGGCGGGCAGCCCGGATCAAGGAGAGAATCCTATCATGGCAGATACGGAAGTAAAAAAGATCATTTGTAGTTCCTGCGGAGCGGAATTCGAGGATACCCTTCCAAAGTGTCCCTATTGCGGAAGCTTGAATTACAAGGGCGCCGAAGCGGAATATCTGGGGAAGCTGGAGGACGTGCGCCGGGATATGCAGCAGTTAGAGCAGGTACCGGAGAAGGAACTGAAGAAAAAGATCAAGAAAAAGAAGAAGTTTGTATTTCAGATATTGCTCATGATTGCGGCATTGGCAGCTATTCTTGCGGTAATTGTGTTCCGGGCGCAGTATATAGAACCCAGGGATGCCAGAGCGGATTATCTGTGGGAAAAAGAAAACTTCCCGGTTCTGGACCGGTTATACCGTGAGCAGGACTTCGAAGGACTGACAGATTTTTATGAACAGGCTGTCGTAGAGGACAGAGTGATCGACAGATGGGAGCATAGCGGTATTTTCACGAGGCTCATGAGCTGCCGGAATGCGAGAGAATATCTGGCGCTGGAACAGAGTGGAGAGACACTTCGTGACTATCAGGAGATACAGCTTTTGGATGATTACTGGATTCTGCGGGGACTGGAATACAGTGGAGGAATGTCGGAGGAAGACAAAGAGTATATCCGTCCCTATGTGGAAGCAACCCTGAACAGTCTGACAGACCGCTATACGTTTACCGCGGAAGAAGAGAAAAAATTCGAGGATAGTCTGCAAAATAATTACGGTTATCCCAGATATGAGGATTGCGAGGAATACATTAAGAAGCATAACGAATAGGAAAGGATCATAAAAGCAATGATGAAATGTAAATATTGCGGGGGCAATCTGACATTGGAGCAGGCATATTGTCCGCATTGCGGAAGACCGAATGAAGAAGCCGCACAGCATGTCAAAGACATGGAGCATTACAAGAGCAACTTTGAGGACACCAAAAGTGATGTCTATGAAGTGGCGGAGAAAAATACGGAGATCATGTCACATATGATAATCATCACAGTGCTGGTGATCCTGTGTGTGGTGGTGTTTGTAGTATCTGCCCGTAGCTGGAGCATCCACAGAGGCTTGCTGCAGTTTGATGCAGGGATCCGGCAGGGCAGCTATATGAAACAGATGGAACAATATCTGGAAGATGAGGATTACATAGGCTTATCAGCTTTTTGCGACAGACATTACATCCGGCCTTATAGCAGTAATAATAGTTATGAAAAATATCAGCTGCTCATGGAAGCCAGCGGAGCGTATCGTTACTTTTATGAAAGTCTGATGAAGGCAGTTACTATCAACTCCGGCAATGTATCCATACTTCCCGGCCTGTATGAAGATATTTCGGATTATTACGAGCAGCTGGAAAGGATTCTGCATCCTGTAGATAATGATTATAGGGCAAAACAATATCGGGAACTGCCTGAGGAGCAGAAGGAAGCCATTCTCCGGATGGAAGAGAATGTGAAGGCACTGCTGCAGACCTATTTTGACATGACACCGGAAGAGGCAGAGAATTTCGGTACGATGTCAAATGCACAAAAAATCTTATTCCTGGAAGAAAAAGGCGAGGTGATGGGTTATGGTAAATCTGAAGGATAAGCTGAAACAGACACAGAAGCAGAGAGGAGCGCTGCTTGTGATGAATCTGGTGATCATAGCCCTGTGTCTGGTACTGTTTTTGGGAACCATTCATATGTTCCGGCAATTAAACGACGCCTTTTCCCGTCCTGCGAAGACCAACTGGATGGAGAATAATGTGCAAAGTGAAAATTATGCCTACTTAGTAGTAAATTATCATGAGGACATGGTGTACGGCGGCTTGCTGTCCGGAACGAAAAAGGAATGCTATGGTGTGGCAAGATATTTTGAGGCGGCGTCCATGTATAAGGCATTTCTTCAGACTGGAGATACCGAACGTGCTGCCAGAGAAAAAGAAAAAATGGATGCGGCATACGAAGAAATGGGCGACTGGAATATCGCAACCGACAGCATCCGGAAAAAATTAGGACTGGAATAGGGAAAGAACCTTGACAAATCCCGGAAGCATGCACTACAATTACTTGCATACGACAATGACGATGAAAAGGATCAGTACGATCGGAAAGCATCCCAGAGAGAGGGGAAGGACACGGTGACGTGCGGCTGGGAACCCCTTATGACAGAGGATCGGAAACCTCCCTTGGAGTCCTGTGCGAGACGCAATGTACCTGGAAGCGGCGAAGCATAGCGTAGAACCGGCGTTAACGGTGACAGAGCAGGATACGTATTTGTATCAATCAGGGTGGTACCGCCGAGTGATCGGTCCCTTTTTCGGGAGCGATGACCCGGCGTTTTTCGTTTCCGTAGATCGTATTAGCAGTTTATTTTCAGAAAAAGAAAAGGAGAGAGAAAATGGCAGACAAGAAAATGGTAGAAGCGATCACTTCCATGGAAGAAGATTTCGCCCAGTGGTATACCGATGTAGTGAAGAAAGCAGAGCTGTGTGATTACACCAGTGTCAAGGGATGTATGGTGATCAAGCCCGCGGGCTATGCGATCTGGGAGCTGATCCAGAAGGAACTGGATGCAAGATTCAAAGCAGTCGGAGTACAGAATGTATATCTTCCCATGTTCATTCCTGAGTCCCTGTTGGACAAGGAGAAGGATCATGTAGAAGGTTTCGCACCCGAAGTAGCATGGGTTACCCAGGGAGGATTAAACGAGCTTCCCGAGAGACTCTGTGTCAGACCTACTTCAGAGACCCTGTTCTGTGATTTCTATAAGAATGACATCCATTCCTACAGAGACCTGCCTAAGGTATACAATCAGTGGTGTTCCGTGGTACGTTGGGAGAAGGAGACCAGACCTTTCCTGCGTTCCAGAGAGTTCCTGTGGCAGGAAGGACATACCGCACATGCTACCGCAGAAGAATCTCAGGAGAGAACTCTACAGATGCTGAATGTATATGCGAAGTTCCTGGAGGAGGTTCTGGCTATCCCCGCGATCAAGGGACAGAAGACCGAGAAGGAGAAATTCGCAGGTGCAATTGCAACCTATACGGTAGAAGCACTGATGCATGACGGCAAGGCACTGCAGTCCGGTACCAGCCATAACTTCGGTGACGGTTTCGCCAAGGCTTTCGGCATCCAGTTCGCAGACAAGGACAATACTTTAAAATATGTACATCAGACCTCCTGGGGTATGACCACCCGTCTGATCGGTGCACTGATCATGGTACATGGTGATAACGAAGGCTTGGTAATCCCTCCCCGTGTGGCACCCATCCAGATCTGCATTGTACCCGTTATGCAGAAAAAGGAAGGCGTTCTCGACAAGGCGTATGAGTTGAGAGATCGCCTGGCGAAAGATTTCCGTGTCAAGGTAGATGACAGCGACAAGACCCCCGGCTTCAAGTTCGCAGAGGCTGAGATGAGAGGTTATCCGATCCGTGTGGAGATCGGTCCTAAGGATATCGAAGCAGGCAAGTGTGTGATCTGCCGCCGTGATACCAGAGAGAAGACCGAGGTGGCTCTGGAGGAGCTGGAGACCAAGGCAGCCGAGATCCTGGAGACCATGCAGAAGGAAATGCTGGAGAGAGCAAGAGCACATCGCGACAGCCATACCTATGTAGCACACAACATGGAAGAGTTCGAGCAGATCTTCAATGAGAAGTCCGGATTCGTCAAGGCTATGTGGTGCGGATGTCGGGAATGTGAAGATCAGATCAAGGAAAAGCTTGCTGTTACCAGCCGCTGCATGCCTTTTGAACAGGAACAGATCGCAGATACCTGCGTATGTTGTGGAAAACCTGCGAAAAAGATGGTATACTGGGGAAGAGCATACTAAGATAATATATAACTATTCAGGGCGAATGGGGTTCTGAATAGTTATGATAATATTAATAAGGCAGATGAAGACGCAGGCCGGTAGTATTGCTACAGGGTCTGCGCCTTATTTTTCAATGATAATGCTCGGAAATGAGGAAAAATATGATCTATAATACATTTGAAATGCATCAGGAGGGATCCCTTCCGGGAGCACATTTAGTTACCTATATTCAGGAGTATTCGGATGCAATGGCAATTAACGACAGACCTCTGATCCTGTTGTGCCCGGGAGGCGGCTATACCAGAACCTCCGACAGAGAGGCAGAACCCATGGCACTGAAATTCCTGGCGATGGGATATCATGCGGCAGTGTTGCGTTATTCCTGCGCCCCTGCGGAATATCCTACTTCCTTAAAGGAACTGGCTTACAGCATCAAGTTCCTGCGGGAGCACGCGAAAGAGTGGCACATTGATCCCCACAAGATCGTAGTGGAAGGATGTTCTGCGGGAGGACACCTGGCAGCCAGCCTTGGTGTGTTCTGGGATGAAGATTTCATGGCAGAGAGCCAGGGACTTTCCGCTTCCGAGCATGAGCTGCTGCGTCCGGACGGACTGCTGTTATGCTATCCGGTCATCACTTCCGGAGAGTTTGCTCACAGAGGATCTTTTGAGAATCTGTTAGGCAGTAGACAGGAGGAGCTGGGAGAGAAGCTGTCCCTGGAGAAACAGGTAACAAATAAAGTGCCCAAGACCTTCATTTGGCATACCTTTGCGGATCAGTCGGTACCGGTGGAAAATTCCCTGCTGTTTGTCAGCGCTCTCCGCAGAGCGGGAGTGCCCACAGAATTCCATATGTATGAAAAGGGTGCCCACGGACTGGCACTGGCGGATAAGCTGACAGAGACCAACGACGGCAGAGCGGTACAGGAGGAATGCACCTCATGGATCCGGCTGGCACACACCTGGCTGGAGAGCCTTTTTGCAGGAGATGTGGAAGACGGACTGCACGCACAGGGCAGAGAATGGTAAGAATAGCAATAAGAGAAAATGAAAACGCAAGGAGCAGTCATGGAACAGGCAGATACGATCATTCAGATCCCACATTTCTACGGAAGTCTGAAGGGAATGCAGGACAAATTTGATAAATATGCAAGGCAGGATGCGTTCACCGGATCCACCAGAGAGGAATGGGAAGCCTGGAAGGAGACTTCCAGAGAGACATTAAAAGACCTCCTGGGGTGGAAATACATGGAGTCCTGTGATCTGGACCCACGCGTGGAAGAAGTCGTGGAGCTGGAGAACGGCATTCGTCGGGAAAAAGTGATCATTCAGGTAGAGCCGGAAGTGTATATGCCTATGTATATACTGATCCCGCCGAAGCAGAGCGAAGAGAAGCAGAAATGCTTTCTCGCCCTTCCGGGACACCAGGGAGCCGGTAAATACAGTGTGGCAGGACGCGATGATATTCCCGCGGTAAAACGGATGATTGAATTCTACCATTATGATTACGGCATGCAGCTGGCGAAGCGTGGTTATGTGGCAATCTGTCCGGATTGCAGAGGCTTCGGAGAACGTAGGGATGAGGCATTGCAGAAAGGAACCGATGAGAAATCCTTCCTGACCAGTACCTGTTTTCATCTGGCACATATGGCGGAGCCCTTGGGAGAGACCGTGGCAGGTATGTGCACCTGGGACGCTTCCCGGCTGATCGATTATGTATATGAACGGGGCGAATGGGATACTGATGATTTAGGCGTAGTGGGATTTTCCGGCGGTGGTATGCAGACACTTTGGATATCTGCTTTGGATGACCGTGTGAAAAAATGCATCATCAGCGGATATCTCTATGGGTATCGTGACGCGTTGCTATTGCTCAACGGTAATTGTAGCTGTAATTATGTTCCCCATCTGTGGGAACACTTTGATATGGGAGATATCGCATCTCTCATTGCCCCGAGACCTCTGGCGGTACAGTCGTGTAGGGCTGATCATCTGAATGGTCCCAGGGGACTGGTGAATGTAACGGAGCAGTTAGATATTGTGCGGAAGGCTTACAGCCTGTACGGAAAAGAAGAATATCCGCTCCACGATGTCAGGGAGGGAGACCACTGCTGGCATGAGGAAGTGCTGGATATTGCACTACCTGAAATGTAAGTAATATTTTTAGGAGGAACGTATGGAATATATCGTTCTGGATCTGGAATGGAATCAGAGTAACACCGGCAAAGAGGATGCTGTGGAGAAGCTGCCTTTTGAAATCATAGAGATCGGTGCCATCAAACTGAATAATGAACGTGTTATGGTCAGCGAATTCAATGAACTGATCAAGCCACAGGTCTACCATGAGATGCACAAGATCACCAGCAAACTGATCCATATTCAGATGCAGGAGCTGGAGCGTGGGAGACCATTCCCGGAGGTCGGAGGAGATTTTGTCAGATGGTGCGGACAGGAGGAGCATCTGTTTTGTACCTGGGGAACGTTGGACCTCACGGAATTACAGCGGAATATGGCGTATTATGAGATGCCATTACTGGCACCGGGACCGCTGCCCTATCTGGATGTGCAGAAGCTGTTCGCCATTGCCTATGAGGAGCGCAAGATCCGCAGGAACCTGGAATATGCCATCGATTTTCTGCATATTGAGAAGGACATTCCCTTCCACCGGGCGTTCAGTGATGCCTACTATACGGCAAAGATCCTGATCCGGATCCTGGAGGAGCACCCGGAGGTAGTGGTGAACCTGTCCTACGATACCTTCTGTCCTCCGAAGGAGCGTAGGGACGAGGTTAAAGCGCAGTTTGATACCTATGTAAAATATATTTCCAGGGAATTCAAGGACAAGACAGAAGCCTTCGCAGATAAGGAAGTGGTGTCCAGCAAATGTTATCTCTGCCATCGTAACCTGCGCAAGAAGATCAAATGGTTCAGCGCTAACGGCAGGCATTATTACTGCGTGGCTTATTGCGAGAAGCACGGCTACCTCAAGGGCAAGATCCGGGTACGCAAGGCATATGACGGTGGTGTATATATTGTCAAGACCACGAAGCTGATACCTAAGGAAGAGGCAGAAGCTATCGCCGCCCGCAGAGATCACGCCAGAGAAGTGCGCAAGAGACACAAGCACAGCAAGGCGGGGAATGCCGGGGAATAAGCATAGAACGGGGGAGCCGTTTTTAGTTTGCTCCCCGTTTTTTTTTCTCTCTTTTTAAAAACAGGTACACACAGATACCGGCAAAAGCAATCGTTGCAGCGATCAGTATCGGCAATACCGGTATGGAACGGATATTTGTACTGATGAGTTTCAGTCCCTGATACAGTGTGAAGACGCCGAATACAGAGAAGATGGCGAAGGCGAGAGTATTGAGCAGCCCTTCCGGTGTCTTGCTTTTTAACAGATAGCCTAAAAGCATTCCCAGGATGTCTGCTAAAAACAGTCCCAGAGAACAGCCGAGCCATACGATCAGTGCGGAACTCATACCTTCATTGGCACCAAAGGTGATGGCGGTAAGCTGTGTCTTGTCTCCGAGTTCAGCTACGAAAAAGGTACAGAAAACCGCAAGCGGTACGAACCGGATCCTGGATCTGCCGTTGCCCTCCTCTTCCTCGTCATTGCTGCCTGCAAGTGTTGATGCGGCAAAATAAAGAAATGCAAGTGCAGCAATGATCTTGATAAGCCAGCCGGGAATGAATTCGCTGACGAGCCCGCCGGCGAGGACAGCCAGACCGTTCAGTACCAGGATTGCGGCAGCGGTTCCCAATATAATATCTCTTAATTTGTATTTCGAAGTAAGGGCGATCAGCATAAGCTGTGTCTTGTCGCCCATCTCTGCGATGAATTCCGTGAGAAATACCTTAAAAAACAATATCATTTGTACGGCCCTCATTTATCTGATTATGATATAAACCGCATATGCTGCGTAAAGAGCCACCATACAGAAGCCTTCGACTCTTCCGATTTTCTTTTTGCTTCCTGCGAAGATCCATACACACACAGTAAATGCGATCAGTACACACAGATCAATGATGTTTTCCGTAATGATGCTGATGGGACTGATGGCGGAAGCGATACCCAGAACCATCAGGATGTTAAATACGTTGGAACCGATGGCATTACCCAGTGCCATATCGACTTCATTTTTTCTGGCTGCAACGATGGAAGTCACAAGCTCCGGAAGAGATGTACCGATGGAAACGATGGTAAGTCCGATCAGCGTCTGCGTCATTCCCAGGTCGCTTGCAATTCTGGATGCAGCATCGACGGTGAGATCTCCGCCGAAGGCGATCGCAGCAGCACCGCCGATAATGAAAATAATGCTAAGCGGCACGGAGATCAGCTTGATCTCTTCATCGGAACCGCCCTCAATTTCTACTTTTTTCCCCTCTTTATTTGCTTTTAAGGCAATTCTGATCATGTAAAAGATATATCCGGCAAACAGACCTATGAATATCACACCATCGAAATGTCCCAGTGTCATTTTGGTCTGATCACCAAGTCCGATGCTTCCCAAAAGCAGTAAGAGGCCGGCACAGATCAGGGAAAGTGGGATATCTCTCCTGATAGTTTCCCGCGCAACCTCTACGGTGGCGATCATTGCACATACGCCGATCACGACCATCAGATTAAAGATATTGGAACCGACGACATTGCTGACCGCAAGTTCATTATTGCCTGCGAGGGAAGCTGATACACTGACCGCTGTCTCAGGAAGAGAGGTTCCCATAGCTACGATTGTAAGTCCGATAATGATAGACGGAACATGCAGTCTCTTCGCTACACTGGAGCTTCCTTCTACGAAAAAGTCCGCACCCTTAATAAGCAGTATAAAACCGATTACAAGGAATACAAGAACAAGGGCAAACGGGGCATTGTTAATAAGTTTCTCCATGTTTTTCTCCTTTGCGTGATCCATTACAGTGTTGTCAGCCGAAAGCTGTGCGATGATAAGTATCGCCAGAGATAAAAAAGACTCATGTATATCAATTATCAGTCAGTGTGTATTATACACAGACCATTAATAGATATACATGAGTCTCATTATTTAAGATTTGCCAGATTATACTCTAAAATTATAATCAGAATGTTGACAAATCACACCTTCGTGCTAACTACTCCCTCATGGAATATTCAATTCTTGATAAATAATATCAAAAAGAATTGTCGGTGTCAACAGGTGAATGAAGAAATCTCGACCCCCAAGGATCGGATCCCCTACGATATTTCCATTTCTATCGACAAGTATGGTTGTAGGAAATGCCATAATATCAGAGGCATATTTACCTGCATCGGAAGCAGAGTCAATGGAAATATTGCGGTACTTTGCACCCTGGCTTTCAAGAACGGCGGCAGCTTCTTTCATGGCAGATTCGGAATTGTTTTCCGGAGCAGTATGATCGGCTGTGGTAGTTCCCTGTTCCAGTTCTGCGATCTGTTCTTCGATTTTCCGTATGGTTTCCATATCGTCCGTAAGTGTTTTCAATTCATCATCTGTAAAGGAGTCCTTGTTTGCTTCGACGGTATCAGCCAGATAATCAGCATAATTTGCGCTGGGATCAACACCACTTTTGCTCATCATGCCGAATACCTTGTTCCATACAGCCTCATGATCTGCAAAAATCTGGTTCTCCTGCTGATACAGATCATTTGTGCAGTGTTGGAGCTGTCTGTGGATACTGTGCCGGTTTCCGTCAGAGACTCATTGGTTTTGTCCGTGCCGGCAGCATCTGTTGTGCCGCAGGCTGTAAGCAATAAAGCTATGCAGAGTGTTAAAATAGTAAGAAATTTTTTGCTTGTTTTCATGATTAAAATCTCCTTTAAGTAATAGTAATAAGATTATTTTCCCATAAACCGGTAGTGGATCGCATCCTTGGGACAAGCCTTGATGCAGGCTCCGCACCGTATGCATTCCGGATGGTCTGGATGCTTGCACACATCCACATCCATTTTACATACCCTTGAACATTTAAATCGGGAGGATCCGATCACCGCCTGGAATGCGCCAATGGGGCACGCTCCCGTGGCAGCAGGACAGGAATAACAGTTTAATCCCGGTACACATACGGTCTTAGCGTTTCCCTGATATATTTTGCCCTTAAAAAAATTAGGGATGTGAATATTAGTAAGCAGTGTGGCAGCAGCCTGTATCCATCCGCGTATCCCGGCTGTCTGCCTTGACAGTGACTTTTTTCTCTTATCCAATTCCGACACACTCCAGACATAATTTTATTGCTTTACCAAGCACGACAGCAGCTTCGCCTCTGACTGCACCGTAGCCGATCATAGTGATCCCGGTGACGAGCAGAACGATCTGAGATATTTTTCTGCACTTCAAGTTATTGTTACTCCTTTCGATCGTGGTATTTATTGACCAGTTGACTTCGCTATTATACAATAATTGTTGTAAAATCTTTGTTAAGGGCGGGGAAGGAATTTTGAGATTATTCATTGTTGAGGATGAAAAAGAAATATGTGATACAGTTGCGAAAAGTCTGTATGATGCAGGGGCAAATGATTATATGGAAAAACCATTCCATTTACAGGAGCTTGAGGCACGTGTCAGAAGTCTGACCAGAAGGAAGTTTGTACAGAAGGATGTATGTCTGGAAAGCGGTGAGATAAAGTTTGATACCGTAAGGCGTGAGGCTTATGCAAAAGGAGAAATGGTATCTCTGACAAGAAAAGAAAATGGTATTCTGGAATATCTGCTTCTGAACATGGGCAGACCGGTAAGCCAGAAGGAATTGATGGAGCATGTCTGGGATGCATCTGTGGATAGCTTTAGCGGAGCGATCAGAGTACACATGTCTTCCTTTAGAAAAAAGCTTAAGGCTGTGCTGTGATATGATCCGATTCTGAACAAGGTGGGAGAAGGGTATAAAATACGAGAGGAGTCCGATAGATGAAAAAAATGTCGCTGCAGTGGAGACTTACCTGCATCATTACATTATATATAGCGGTGATATGTGGATGCGTGACGTTGTTTGTCTATAAAAACGGTGTATATTATATGGATTCCCTGCAAGAGGCTGTGGATACACGGGGAGATGATCAGCCGGACGATGCGGAGGAAATATATATCAACATTCCGGAGGACAAGTGGGATGAGTTCGCTAATGACTTTTCTGTCCAGATCTATAATAATAAGGCGGATTACAGGAAAAACAGCTTGATCATTTCAGCAGTATTGGCTCTTCTGGGTGGAGTGGCGACCTATTTTATAAGTGGGCATGCACTCAGACCGATCAGAGAGCTTTCTGACAAGATCGAAAAGGTGCAGGCGCAAAATTTGGCAGATTCACGGATAGAAGAAAACCAGGTGAAGGAACTGAACCAGCTTAGCGTTTCGTATAACCGTATGCTGGAACGCCTCTCGGATGCATTTGAGATACAGAGACAATTTACTGCAAATGCAGCCCATGAGCTTCGTACGCCATTAGCCCTGATGCAGGTACAGCTTGATCTGTATCATTCCAACAGTCATCCGGACAACGATGCAGACACGGTACAGATGATAAAGATGGTTACCGAACAGAACGACAGACTCAACAAAATGGTAAAGACACTTCTCGACATGAGTGAGCTTCAGACGGTAGGACGGGATGATGAAATCATCTTAGATGCTCTGGTGGATGAGGTGTTGGAGGATCTGGAACCTCTCGCAGAGGGCAAAAATATAAGACTGATCGGAAAATGCAAGGATATAACGATGGTCGGAAGTGACATCCTTATTTACCGGCTGGTATACAATCTTGTTGAGAATGCCATAAAATATAATCATTCGGGCGGGCAGGTCACGGTAACCGCAGACCGGAAGGAAAAACATGTATATCTGTCAGTGGAGGATACGGGAGCCGGAATCCCTGATGAACTTAAGGAGCGCGTGTTCGAACCATTTTTCCGGGTGGATAAATCCAGAAGCCGGGAGCTTGGTGGAGTAGGGCTGGGACTTGCCCTGGTCCGTGAAATTGTAAGGGTGCATGATGGCAGTATTACGGTGAAGTCCAATCCATCCGGTGGGACGATCTTCGAGGTGGTTTTGAACTAGATTCTCTCCGGAAGAAGATTTGGAGAAATGTCAAATATGATCAGAGTATTACAAAAAGCAGATATCGAACGAGTTGTTGATATATGGTTAGATACCAACTTAAAAGCACATTATTTTATTCCGGGTCAATATTGGAAAAACAATATTGATTTAGTGAAAGAAATGTTGCCACAGGCAGAGGTCTATGTGTATGAGAATGACTGCCTGATAGAAGGCTTTATAGGGTTAAATGATGAATATATGGAAGGCATTTTTGTCCGTGATGAAATGCAGTCGCAGGGTATAGGTAAGCTTCTGTTGAATTTTGTAAAAGAAAAAAAGACGAAATTATACTTAAATGTTTACCAAAAGAATACACGTGCAATTCACTTTTATCAACGAGAAGGTTTTGAAATCCAACGAGAAGGATTGGATGAAGTTACCGGGGAAAAAGACTATGTAATGGTATGGCAGCGTGGAAAATCTTTGTAGGAAGAGTGGAAATTCCCAAATTGTCGAAAACATTGCAGGAGAAAGTAAATGAGAACAGAAAGCGTCGAACTTACCGTTTTATGCTTAATACATAAAAATGGCAGATACTTGTTACAGGACAGAATAAAAAATGACTGGAAGGGATATACACTTCCGGGAGGTCATATCGAGCCGGGGGAATCCATCGTGGATGCGGTGATAAAAGTTGTGGTGAAACGGGAAAAAATAATTTATAGAGGGGAATGAAATAATGGAGAAATTGGTTATTGTCGATGGTGAATCATACAAAGATTGGATAACAGAAATATCAAATGAATTTAAAAGGAGCCAAATTCGTGCAGCGGTAAAAATAAATGATGAAATGCTACGTTTTTATTGGAAACTTGGAAAAGATATTTCAACCATGAGCAAGCAATACGGATATGGATCAGGATTTTATAAGATACTTAGTGATGACTTAAAAAAGGTATTACCGGATGTTAAGTCATTTTCACCAACCAATTTAAAATATATGCGTTATTTCTATGAATTATATCCTTGTGCCGGAAATCGTCCACAAGCTGTGGACGATTCGACTATCGTTTTTAGAATTCCTTGGGGACATAATAGAACAATAATAGACAAATGTAAAAACAATGTGGATAAGGCATTGTTTTATGTGAGAAAAACACTAGAAAATAATTGGTCTCGTGATGTCCTGGTAAATTTTTTAGATACGGATTTATTTGAAAGACAAGGAAAAGCTATAACAAATTTTGCAAATACATTACCTTCAGTGCAGGGTGATTTGGCGCAGGCAATTACAAAGGATCCGTACAATTTTGATTTTTTGACATTACGGGAACAATATGATGAAAAGGAATTAAAGGATGCATTAATTAATAAAGTAAACAACTTTCTAATAGAACTCGGAACAGGATTCGCTTATATGGGGCGCGAAGTCCGTATCACAGTGGGGGAAGTAGAGAAATTCATCGATATGTTGTTTTACAATACACAAAGACATTGCTATGTAGTTGTAGAAATTAAGACAGGTAAATTTGACTCATCTTATGCCGGACAGCTTGGAACGTATGTTGTCGCAATTAATCACCAAATGAAAACAGAGAATGATAATCCAACTTTAGGATTGTTAATCTGTAAAGATATGGATAAAGTCGAGGCACAGTATGCACTGGAATCAACAAGTCAACCTTTGGGAATATCCAGCTATGAATTATCTAAGTTGATACCAGAAGAATTTAAGGGAAGCTTGCCTACAATTGAAGAGATTGAGGCAGAATTGAAAGATTAAAATCCTTGCAAAGGAAACATCGAAGTATATTTTCAATGATGCGGAGGAAAATGAACTCAACTGACAAATTTTAGTTTTAAATGGTTAGGAAAATTGAGGCCTGTGGAGTGGAAAAGGATACAATGATAAATAATTTAATCATTAGACAAGAGACCGAAGAAGATTATAAAAAAACGGAATTAATGATAATGAGAAGCTTTTGGAATAAATATTGGCCCGGATGCACGGAGCATTTATTGACTCGCATTATTCGTGATTCTCAAGACTACATACCGGAAATAAGCCGAATTGCAGAAATTGATGGCCAGATTGTTGGAGCCATATATTACACAAAAGCGTGGATTGTAGACGGAAATAGTAGGCATGAAATTGCTACATTTGGACCATTAGCAGTTGAACCAACATGGGAAGGAAACGATATCGGTGGAGCGCTTATGCGTGAAACAATAAAACTGGCCCAAAAGCAGGGAATAGCTGGAATTGTAATTATTGGAGAACCTTATTATTATCCGCATTTTGGATTTGAGAGAGCTTCCAAATATAAAATTACAGATGCCAGGGGAAAATCATTTGATGAAATAATGGTATTACCATTAAATGATGATTTTTCATTAATCAGAGGAAAGCTCATTGAAAGTTCTGATTTTGAAAAGCTCGGTGATGAAGCAGCGTTGCTTAGAATCAGTGAAGAGTTTCCCGAGTACCGCAAAGTAAAAGTTAAGGAGGGTTTTATGCAGATTTTTGAGCAACATTTAGGTGTGGTTGAATCTGTAGAAAATGATATATATAATGTACGTTATTGGGAAAAACTCATTCCTGCAAAATTGGCGGGTGATATTAATGAAAAACCAAAGGCAGGAAGTGATGTTAAGTTTAAATGGAACCATGGGGGAGAGTCGGAAATCACAATGGTGTTTAAAAATCTATTAGAAGAATAATGCGAAGGTATAGGAGAAAAGAAATAATGAAAATCTACATAGATTTTGACGATGTATTATGTGAAACCGCTGAATATTTTACGAAAATTGCAAAAGAAATGTTCGGTATTGACGTTCCTTACCGGCAGGTTCAGTTTTTTAATCTCCAGAAATCATTTAATCTAAATGATGAGCAGTATGAAGCTCTAATGAAGGCAGGGCATTTGCCGGAAAATCTACTGAATTACGAGGAGACTCCGGGGGCTTCCGAAGCAATTAATAAGTGGGTGGATCAGGGACACGAGGTTTTTATCATTACCGGAAGACCGTTCAATTCCTATGAACCATCGAGGAAATGGCTTGACGAACACCATTTGGAAAGAGTTCCCTTGTTCTGCGTAGACAAATACGGGCGCGAAACTGCGAAACAGGACTACAAATATAATATGACATTGGAGGAACTTTACAACATGACCTTTGATTTTGCGGTAGAGGATTCTCCGGCGGCGTTTGAGCATGTAATACATTTTGACAACTGCAGGACAGCCGTGTTCGACCGGCCATGGAACAGCCGGGCAGAGCTTCCCAATGACAGGTTTGTGAGATGTAAGGATTGGCAGGAGATTGACCGGTTGTTTGAAAAGCTTTCCGAAGCATGGGGAAAATGTCGTGGCAAAGACAAGGCTTGCGACAGAAGAATTATATTAGATGAAAAAGGCAAAGAGGAACATAGAATGAGGGCAACAGGATGAAAATAGAACACATTGCACTTTACGTAGAGGATCTGGAAGGAGCCAGAAATTTTTTTATAAAGTATCTGGGGGCGAAATCAAACGAAGGATACCATAATCCACAGACAGACTTTCGTTCCTATTTTCTTTCTTTTGAGGATGGTGCCCGACTTGAGATCATGCAGAGACCGGAAATGGTAAACCTGCCGAAAGAAGCTGCCCGAACCGGATATGCACATATTGCCTTCAGCGTAGGAAGCCGGGAAAAGGTGGATGCTTTGACCGCAGAATTAAAAGCAGACGGATATGAAGTTGTCAGCGGCCCCAGAATTACAGGAGACGGCTATTACGAAAGCTGCATTGTTGCAATGGAAGGCAACCAGGTCGAAATTACGGTCGGATGACGACCGGATTAAAATCGTTATTCGGATCGGTGCTGTTATTAAGTGAAAGGGGAAACAGGATGAAAGAAAATTTAATCAGACAAATAGAAAACTATCCCCCATTCAATGAACAGGAAGAAAAGGACAAAGCTTTGATCCTGGGATGGATCAGGAACAATGAGAACGCATTTTCCAGAGAAAATACAGTTGCGCATATTACGGCTTCTGCCTGGGTGGTAAATAAGGACAGAAGCAAAGTGCTTATGGTATATCATAATATTTATAATTCCTGGTCCTGGTTGGGAGGACATGCGGATGGAGAGACGGATCTGCTGTCCGTTGCCATCCGGGAAGTGAAGGAGGAGGCGGGAATTTCCAATGTGAGACCGGTATCAGAGGAGATTTTTTCTCTGGAATCTCTGACAGTGGATGGACATGTGAAAAAAGGAAACTATGTGTCCAGCCATTTGCACCTGAATATCACGTATTTACTGGAGGCAGATTCGGAAGAGCAGGTATCCGTAAAAGCCGATGAGAATAGTGGAGTGATGTGGTTCTCTCCGGAAGATGCTTTGGAGAAATCTACGGAACCGTGGTTCGTGGAACATATTTATTCAAAACTCATTAAGAAAATGAGTATATGAAATGGGAACATATAATCCCAGCCTGTTTGATCCCAGACAACACACCTGGGAGGAAATATCGCAGGCGACATGTTAGACGGAACTGGGGCATGAGACGATTGTAGTGCTCAGCTTTGTACCGATTCTGGCAGGCCATTGGCTGGGAGGATATCCGGCATTTATCATTACATCGATCCTTGCGGCCGTGTTTGATATGATGTTTGTGATCATGCAGCGATATAACAGACAAAGGATTCTGAAACTGATAAAATAGAATGGATACTTGATAGAAAGATATTTGATAGAGAAAGAGGACGGCATGACTAAATATAAGTATGGGAATCCGGAGGCTCCCATTGTTTTGATCCAGCCCGTGGGAGATCATGATCTGCCGGAAATAGAGGGCGAAGTGGTACAGATCCGGAAACTGACAGCATTGGATTTTCAAATGATTGCGGTGAAGGTGAATGACTGGAACCTCGATCTGTCTCCGTGGAAAGCACCAGCGGTATTCGGAAATGAGGACTTTGGCGGGGGCGCAGCCTCGTTGTTAGAAGAAATTTTGCGTTTATGCTCGGATGAAAGTAAAACCTATTATCTTGGAGGATATTCTCTTGCAGGGCTGTTTTCTCTGTGGGCATCTTATCAGACGGATCGATTTGCAGGGATAGCGGCGGCATCGCCCTCGGTGTGGTTCCCCGGGTTTCTGCCCTATATGAAAGAGCAGGAGAATCAGAGCCGGGCAGTTTACTTAAGCCTGGGGGACAAAGAGGAAAAGACCAGAAATCTTGTTATGGCTACTGTGGGTGACTGCATCCGGGAGGCACATGCGTGGCTACAGCAGTGTGGGATCGGCAGTACGCTGGAATGGAATCCAGGGAATCATTTCAGAGATCCGGGCCTGCGGACCGCGAAGGCATTTGCCTGGGTAATGAAAAATTCATAAATTTTGCTTATTGGATCGGAGGAGAGGGATATAGCAGCTCCTCTGGAATATCGGCAAACAGATTTCGATACATGGAAATACTGGGAATCACCATTGCCGGGGCGGAAAGAAATAGAAAGTTAGTGAAGCTCATTGCGGATGTGACGAATCTCAGTAGCCCGAATGGGGGCTACTGGTTTCCTCTAAAACAGCCTTAAACTAATGAAAATGGTGGAAATTGAATAGAAAAAAGCTCTATAAAAGAAGCAATTCCTCTGTATTAGATCTTTTCTGCAATTATGGAGGAAATTATTTACTCCTAAAACAATAATTCCACTATTTCCTGCTATTCGATGGATTTTAGCGGAATCAGTAAACAGAACGCCCACGGTGGACGTAATGTCATGCCGCGATATTCCGTTCGCCGCGGGCGTTCGTGGGGGTTACGGCAGCCCTACGTTACGAGCCATGCACTCAATTCATAAATGTGTCGCAAAGGGCGCTCCACATTTATTGGCAGTTCTTCGCAATGAGCCGCATCACGGCATAAGTAAAGACAGCGATTTGTGCGCAAGCGCCCATCGCTGTCCTCACTATGCCTATGCGCGGCTCATTGCCCGCGTAAACTCTCAATTTATTTCCGGTGCTTATTCTCCAGAGCCGCTTCCACGAATCCCTTGAACAACGGATGGGGTCTGTTGGGTCTGGACTTGAGCTCGGGGTGTCCCTGGGTGGCTACGAAGAAGGGATGCTCGGTAAGCTCGCACATTTCCACGATACGTCCGTCAGGGGACAGACCGGACAGACGAAGACCGTGTTCGGTGAGGACGGCACGATAATCGTTGTTAACCTCGTAACGATGACGATGTCTCTCGGAGATGTTCTCCTGTCCGTAGAGCTGATAAGCACGGGAATCCTTATCCAGTACACAAGGGTATGCACCCAGTCTTAAGGTACCGCCGATATCCTCGACACCGTTCTGATCCGGCATCAGAGCGATCACAGGATGTGTGGTGTTAGGATCCAGTTCCACACTGTGGGCATCCGTATACCCAATGACATTTCTTGCATATTCTACGATCGTCAGCTGCATTCCCAGACACAGTCCCAGGAAGGGAACTCCGTGGGTTCTTGCATACTGAATCGCCAGGATCTTGCCTTCGATACCCCGGGAACCGAAGCCGCCGGGTACCAGGACACCGTTGCAGTCACCTAACAGTTCATCCACATTTTCAGGCGTTACCGTCTCGGAGTCGATCCATTTGATATGTACCGTAGCATGATTGGTGATGCCGCCATGCTTCAAAGCCTCTACGACACTGATATAGGCATCATGCAAAGAGACATATTTTCCGACCAGAGCGATCTGCACTTCATCGGTGGGATGACGCAGATCCTCTACCATCTTCTCCCAGTCTGTCAGATCCGGTTCCGGACAATCTAGATGCAGGCATTCACAGGCTACCTGTGCCAGATGCTCTTTTTCCATAGCTAACGGAGCCTCATACAGATATTCCACATCCAGATTCTGCAATACATGACTCTGAGGTACGTTACAGAACAGAGCAATCTTGTCCTTGATGGACTGATCCAGAGGGTGCTCACTTCTGCAAACGATGATATCCGGCTGGATGCCCATACCCTGCAGATCCTTAACACTGGCCTGGGTAGGCTTGGTCTTCAGCTCCTGAGAAGCACTCAGATAAGGAATCAGCGTTACATGGATCAGAATAGCATTATCATGGCCCACTTCATGCTGGAACTGACGAATGGATTCCAGGAAAGGCTGGCTCTCGATGTCACCTACGGTACCGCCGACCTCGATGATGGCGATGCGGGTCTCATCATCGGTAAAGTTGCGGTAAAATCGGCTCTTGATCTCATTGGTGATATGAGGGATGACCTGTACGGTACCTCCGCCATAGTCGCCGCGGCGCTCCTTCTGCAATACGGACCAGTATACCTTACCGGTGGTAACGTTGGAATTTTTATCCAGATTCTCATCAATAAAACGCTCATAATGTCCCAGGTCCAGGTCAGTCTCTGTGCCATCCTCCGTGACGAATACTTCGCCGTGCTGGATCGGGTTCATGGTGCCGGGATCAATATTAATATATGGATCGAATTTCTGCATGGTTACTTTGTAACCTCTTGCTTTTAACAGTCTTCCCAGGGAAGCTGCGGTAATTCCTTTTCCCAGACCGGATACGACTCCTCCGGTCACAAACACGTACTTTACAGCCATAATTTTCTCCTCCTTTTGATATACAAAAAACAATTTATAAAATAAAAAGAGCGAGAAACTCCCCTTGGGGAGCTCCTTCGCTCAATAACTGCCATAATTTATAGTAGAATGACAAAATGTTTAGTTGTGATACAGCTTCTGGTTCTGATAATGAGGTTCGCATGTCAGATTCACGCCTAACTTGCGGAAGGTATTCATGTCGATCTGGGACAGGATCACGCTGGAGTGCACTTCGGAACCTTTCAGGTTCTTCAACTGCTCCACAGCAGCCTTCGCGGTATCATCCGTAGCTGCACAGATGGAAAGGGCGATCAGCGTCTCATCTGTATGCAACCTGGGATTGCGGTTCCCCAGGTAGTTCGTCTTCAGATCCTGGATAGGACCGATGGCGGTAGGTGAGATCAGCTGTACTTCGTCCGGAATGCCGGCCAGAGCCTTCAAGGCATTTAATAATAATGCGGAAGAAGCACCCAGCAGAGTACTGGTTCGTCCGGTGAGGACTCTGCCGTCCGGAAGCTGGATCGCAGCTGCCGGTTCCCCGGTGGTCTCTGCTTTGATATTGGCTGCACTGACTACTGCGCGATCGTCGATGGTGACACCTGCCTGCTTCATCAGAAGCTCAAGCTTTAAGATCTGGTCGTCACCGGCGGTACCCTGGCGCTTCTGGCACAGAGTGTGGTAGTAGCGGCGGATGATTTCCTGTTTGGCGGCGTCGCGGACAGCTTCGTCATCGACAATACCGAAGCCTGCCATATTGACACCCATGTCAGTAGGAGACTTGTAAGGACAGCTGCCCATGATCTTTTCGAACATAGCGCTGACTACGGGGAAGATCTCCACGTCACGATTGTAATTGATCGTGGTCTCACCGTAAGCTTCCAGATGGAACGGATCGATCATATTGACATCGTTTAAGTCTGCGGTAGCGGCTTCATAAGCCAGGTTCACCGGATGCTTTAACGGAATATTCCAGATCGGGAAAGTCTCATACTTGGCATAACCGGCCTTGATGCCTCTCTTGTATTCATGATACAGCTGGGAGAGACAGGTAGCCATCTTGCCGCTTCCCGGTCCGGGAGCAGTAACGACTACCAGAGAACGGGTGGTTTCAATATAATCATTTTTACCGTAACCTTCATCACTTACGATGAACGGAATATTGGAAGGATATCCGGGAATGGAATAATGGCGGTATACCTTCATTCCCAGAGACTCCAGCTTTTTCTGATAAGCAATGGCACTGGGCTGTCCGGCAAAGCGGGTCAGACATACACTGCCGACATACAGACCATAGCCGCGGAAAGCATCGATCAGACGTAACACATCCAGATCATAGGTAATGCCAAGATCGGAACGGACTTTGTTCTTCTCGATATCTGCTGCATTAATGACGATGACGATTTCCGCCTCGTCCTTTAACTGTGCCAGCATATTAATCTTGCTGTCCGGATGGAAACCGGGCAGAACACGGGAAGCGTGATAATCATCGAACAGCTTGCCGCCGAATTCCAGATACAGCTTGCCGCCAAATTTCGCGATACGCTCCTTGATCTTCTCAGACTGCAGACTGAGGTATTTGTCATTGTCAAAACCTATCTTGTACATTGCTGACACCTTTCTCTATGGATCTTTGCAACTAAAATCCCATGATGTTCTATTATAGTTTAGTGTCTCCCAAAAATCTACTGAAAAGTAAAATTTTTTTTGGAAATCATTATTATATCTAACAATTTTGGGCAAATAATCACATAATGAGCAATTTTAAACAAAGCGTTCCTTTTTTATAATGAAATTGTAACTATTCAGAACCCCATTCGCAAAACCGCTACTTCGTAGCTTCCTTTTGCTCATGTGGTTACTTCGCCATATAAAACTGCTTATCTGCCTGAATGCAAGCATTCGCAGAACGCAGTTTTGCATGGCTCTGAATAGTTACATGAAATTACAATAAAACAGAACAAAAAAAGTTCTGAAAAAGCAAAAAACTATATACGGGAGGGACACGTTTTGCAATACGGTTATTTCGATAATGAAAAAAGAGAATACGTCATCGACAACGTGGCTCTGCCCTGTTCCTGGACAAACTATCTGGGTGTCGAGGACATGGCAGCGGTCATCAATCACACGGCGGGAGGTTATCTGTTCTACAAGACTCCCGAGTATCACAGGATCAGTCGTTTCCGAGGGAATGGGGTACCCATGGACCGGCCGGGATTCTATGTATACATCAGAGATAATGAGAAGAAGGATTATCATTCCATCTCCTGGCAGCCAGTGGCGAAGGACCTGTCCAAGGCAAGCTACCGCTGCCGTCACGGACTGTCTTACACAGTCTATGAAAGTGAGTATGACGGACTGGCATCCTCACAGACGATGGTCATTCCCCGTGGGGAGAATGTATTGCTGTGGGACGTAAAGGTAAAAAACACCACAGATGCCGTCAGGGATCTTTCCTTATTTACTTACATGGAATTTTCTTTCCATCACATAATGATCGATAACCAGAATTTCCAGATGAGTCTGTACTGTGCCGGTTCTTCCTACGAAGACGGTATCATCGAGGAAGACCTGTTTTACGAGGAAAAAGGGTATCAGTATCTTACTGCCAGCTTCACACCGGATGGCTATGACTGCGTAAGAGACAAGTTCTTAGGGGTGTATGGCACTGAAGACCATCCTGCGGGATTGGACAGGGCAGTTCTCTCCGGTTCCACAGAACTGGGAGGCAACCACTGCGGAAGCTTACAGAAAAATTTCAAACTGCAGCCCGGAGAGGAGGCCCGCTTCGTGATCATGCTGGGAGAGGGCGATCGCGAAGAAGGCAGACGGATCCGTGTAAAATACAGTGACCCGAAGAGAGTAGATGCGGTCTACACCGATCTGGCAGCTTATTGGAAACAAAAATACGATGCACTGCAGATCAAGACTCCGAACGAAGGTATGAATACACTGATCAATACATGGACGCTGTATCAGTCAGAGATCAACGTCATGTTCTCACGCTTTGCATCTTTTATTGAAGTCGGAGGTCGTGTGGGACTGGGATATCGTGATACGGCACAGGATGCTATGACGATCCCTCATTCCAATCCGGATAAGTGCCGGGAAAGAATCGAACAGCTGTTAAAGGGATTGACCACCACAGGATATGGTCTGCACCTGTTCTCACCGGAATGGTTTGAAGAAAAGCCCGGGGACAAACCGTTCCAGTCACCGACGGTGATCCCGGAGCCGGACAAACAGAGCATGATCCACGGAATCAAGGATGCCTGCTCCGATGATGCCCTGTGGCTTGTGGGTGCAGTGGTAGAGTACATAAAAGAAACGGGAGATCTGAATTTTGCCAGAAAAGAGTTCACTTACGCAGATACTTACGTATTGGGAAATAAAGTAACAGAGAGTGTATATGAACATCTGAAACGGATTCTGGACTTCAGCGCTGAGCAGGTCGGCGACGACGGAATCTGCAAGGGACTTCGAGCCGACTGGAATGACTGCCTGAATCTGGGCGGCGGTGAGAGCGCTATGGTAAGCTTCCTGCACTATTGGGCATTGCAGCATTTTATCACGCTGGCGGAGATCCTCGGGGAGAGAGAGGATGCGAAGCATTATCATCAGATGGCAAATAAGGTAAAGGCATCCTGCGATGCGGTATTGTGGGATGGTGACTGGTACATCCGCGGCATCACGAAGAATGGGAAAAAGATCGGCTGCAAGGAAGACGCAGAGGGCAAGGTACATCTGGAGTCCAACGCCTGGGCAATTTTGTCCGGCGTGGCAGATCCGGAGAAGAGTGCAAAGACGCTGGAGACCATCGACAAATATCTGTATACACCGTATGGTTTACTGCTGAACACTCCTTCCTATACGAAGCCAGATGATGATATCGGATTTGTAACGAGGGTATATCCGGGCCTGAAGGAAAACGGAGCTATTTTCTCCCATCCAAATCCCTGGGCATGGGCAGCAGCCTGTGTCTGCGGCAGAGGCGACCTGGCAATGAAATTCTACGATGCGCTGTGTCCTTACTGGCAGAATGATAGGATCGAGATCCGGGAATCCGAACCCTATTCCTATTGTCAGTTTATTGCAGGCAAAGATCACACAGCATTCGGCAGAGCAAGACATCCATTCATGACAGGCAGCGGTGGCTGGTCCTACTTCAGCGCTACCAGATATATGTTGGGAATCCGACCGGATTATGACTGCCTGATCATCGATCCTTGCATTCCGGCAGACTGGGAAGGCTTCGAGGTGACCAGAAGATGGCGTGGAGCAACTTACAATATTAAGGTGGAAAATCGCAGCAAGGTGATGCATGGGGTAAAAGAGATCCTTGTGGACGGACATAAGGCAGATAAAGTACCCGTATTCCGCGCGGGTACGGAACATGAAGTATTAGTCATTATGTAAATGATGCCAGGGGCAAAAGGTCTAAGCCCACATGAGCTTGCTCATAAGTGGGTGAAAGACCTTGGGACCGGAGCGGAGAAGTGGTAGTGCGTAGCACGGAACAAAAGCAAAAAAAGATAATATATAAGGAGGCAGCATTATGATCAAATTTGGTACCGGTGGTTTCCGAGCCGTCATCGGAGAAGATTTTACGAAGGAGAATATCCAGATCCTGTCCAAGGCACTGTGCGATAAGATGAAAAAGGAAGGTGTGGAGAACACCGGAATGGTCATCGGTTATGACCGGCGTTTCCTGTCCAAGGAAGCCATGCAGTGGGCAGCCATGGTATTCGCGGCAGAAGGGATACATACAAAACTGATCAATAAATCCGTACCGACACCTCTGGTAATGTTCTATGTGATGAAGCATGATTACCAGTACGGTATGATGATCACGGCGAGCCATAATCCGGCAATCTACAATGGTGTTAAGGTATTCACCTACGGCGGCAGAGATGCGGATGAGAAACAGACTATGGAGATCGAGCAGTTTATCAACGAAGTGACAGATCTGCCTGTGAATGAGATGGATTATCAGAAAGCACTGGAAGCCGGACTGATCGAAGAAATCTATCCTTTGAATGAGTACCTGGACAGTATCATTGCCGCAGTGGATATGGAAGCTATCCGTGAAGCAGGACTTCGTGTGGCACTGGATCCCATGTACGGCGTCAGCGAGACCTCTATTAAGACTGTGCTGATGACTGCAAGATGTGAAGTGGAAACTATCCATGAACGTCATGATACGTTGTTTGGCGGTAAACTGCCGGCACCTACAGCAGACACGCTGCGTGCTTTACAGAACTATGTTCTGGACAGAAAATGCGACATGGGAATCGCAACCGACGGTGATGCGGACCGCATCGGTGTCATCGATGAAAAAGGAAACTTCCTGCATCCCAATGACATTCTGGTACTGCTGTACTATTACCTGATGAAATATAAGGGCTGGCACGGTCCCGTAGTCCGTAATATCTGCACCACTCATATGTTGGACCGCGTGGCAGAGAGCTTCGGTGAGAAATGCTATGAGGTTCCCGTAGGATTTAAACATATTTCTGCGAAAATGTATGCAACGGATGCTGTCATTGGCGGAGAGTCTTCCGGTGGTCTGACAGTTCGCGGTCATATCAAGGGTAAGGATGGTGTCTATGCATCTGCATTGCTGGTAGAAATGCTTGCTGTCACCGGCAAAAAGCTTTCCGAGATCATGGAAGAGATCCATGCGCAGTACGGTAAGCTTGCATTGGAAGAGAGAGATTACCGTTTCAGCCAGGAGAAAAAGGAAGCGATTCAGAAGCATCTGCTGGAAGAAAAGAAATTGCCGGAGATCCCCTACGAAGTAGAGCAGATTTCTTACCTTGACGGGGTAAAACTGTATCTGAAAAACGGTGGATGGATTTCTGTCCGGTTCTCCGGTACTGAACCGTTGCTTCGAATCTTCTGTGAGATGCCCGAAGCGGAAGATGCAAAGCAGCTTTGTGAGATCTTCGAGGATTACTTATTGCTGAAAAAGTAAATGGATTATCATAATTTGGTGAAAGAGATGGTAACACAGTGGAGAACTGTGTTATCATCTTTCTATATACAAATATTTTCTGAGGGGGGATGTTCATGAAGACAAAAGAAAAAATATGCAGACGGAAATCCTTGCTATGGAGTATGCTTTTTTTGCTGTTATTCGGCTGGTTCCTGCCGTTACTTCTGACCAACGGCATCATGAGCACTATGGCGACACGGAAAGTGCATACCCAGATCGATCGGTCCGTGACATCGTCCATGGAAAAGGCAGCGGAGATCATGGAGCTGCAGCTGGCAGAGAGTGAGACGGCATCCAAGAATGCTTCCTATCTGAACGTGATCCGGGAAGCTTATCTGACCTACCTTGAGGGTGGAAGCAGACGGGATTTTCAGACGACGATATTTACCTTTCTGGAGCAGCAGTATATGTTCAATAAAAACTGCCAATCTGTGAACCTGGTATTCCGGGAATATCCCGATGATATCTATTACACCTACAATAACAGTACCGGCGGAACCTATCGTGACATCACTTATTTCAAAACCTATGTAGCAGAGGATCTGTTAGAAGAGATGGATGATCTGGATACCCGGACGGAACTGCGCAGCTACGACGGACGACTGTATATGATCCGTAACCTGGTGGACTACAAATTCCACCCTTTTGCAATCCTCGCGATCGAATTGAACGAAGAATCTCTGATGGAGAGTTTAAAAAGTGTCTGGGGTTATGAAAACGCTATGGTCTATCTCGACGGCACATATGCTATAAGCCTGGAGGGGGGCGACAGCTTGCACTATGGTGAAGAACAGCAGAACCAGCTTGCGGAGAACGGCAGCTTTATAGAGCATGCGAGCGGCAGGCAGAATCCTTATGTATATAAGAGGCTGAAGCTGTACCATTCCACCTTAGACTGTGTGGTAGAACTGGACCGGTCGGCAATCTATGCAGAGATTACGACAATCCGCTATGTTTACGGGATCCTGGCGGTGTTTGCAGTGCCGCTGGTATTCATTATTTATAATTTCCTGAATAAATGGGTCAACAGACCGGTGCAGGATCTCATTAAGGTATTTGATGTGGTGAGAGCCGGGGAGTACGGCACCCAGATTGAGAATATGGCAAACAGCGAAGAATTCTATCATATGGAAGAATCGTTTAATTATATGTCATCCCAGCTGAAGCAGCAGTTTGATAAAATCTACATGGAAGAGATCGCGCTACGGGATGCAAAGATCATGGCATTGCAGTCACAGATCAACCCACATTTTCTGAATAATACATTGGAGATCATCAACTGGGAGGCACGCCTGAACGGTAATATGCGTGTCAGCCAGATGATCGAGGCACTGTCCACCATGCTGGAAGCCACCATGAACCGTAAGGCGGATCCTTACAATACTGTGGCGGAGGAGATGGAATATGTGGATGCATATCTCTATATCATCACACAGCGGTATGGAGAGAAATTCACCTGTCGAAAAGAGATAGATGAGAGCCTGCTGAACTATAAGATCCCCCGCCTGATCGTGCAGCCCATTGCAGAGAATGCCATTGAACACGGCATGAGTATTACCAGAGAAGGGGAACTGGTGATCCGGCTGTATCGCAAGCGGGAAGATCTGTTGTGTATCGAGATTGAGAACAACCGCGCTTTAAGTGAGGAAGATCAGGCGAAGATCCACAAGCTGTTAAATGAAGAACCGAATCCACAAAAGGAACATCGCGTGAGCCTCGGAATCCGTAATGTTGACCAAAGACTTCGTATGATGTACGGACCGGAGTGCGGATTGTTCATCACTAATAACAAAAATAATCATACGGTTAGTACAATTTTGGTCAAAATTGATGAAGAAAGACAACAATAATAGGCAAAAAAAGCCAAAGGCAACAATTTTGATTTTCCCCCATTCATACTATCATATAGTTACAACAGATGAAGAACATCTGGAAAACAAAATTTGGGAGGTATAGTGTATGAAACGATTTATTGCAGCAATGCTGGCAGGTACCATGATCTTCTCTCTTGCAGCATGTGGCAGCCAGCCGTCTGACGGGGGCGTAGAGACGACCGGCACAAAAACAGAAAGTACTACAAGCTCCGAGGGAACAACAGCTACAGCAAAGCCTGTAGAACTGAATGTAACCACCACCTTCGCAGGTGAAGATGGTAACGCACAGAATTTCAAAAATGCCGTAAAGGCATGGTGTGACGAGACCGGTAACACCGTAGCAGATACCTCTGCTACTTCTGATGAGACCTTCAAGACCAGAGTAACCACCGACTTCGAGACAGGCTCCGAACCTGATGTACTGTTCTTCTTCAACGGGGCAGATGCAAACAGCTTCATCAAAGCTGACAAGGTAGTTTCTATTGATGAGATCCGCGCAGAGTATCCCGATTATGCATCTAACATGAATGATAATCTGATCGCTGACTCTCTGGTAGACGGCAAAAAATACGCAGTTCCCGTCAACGGTTTCTGGGAAGCAATGTTCGTGAACAAAGAAGTCCTGGATGCAGCAGGCGTAGAAGTACCCGGCGCTGATTACACCATGGACATGTTCAAGGAAGACTGCCAGAAGATCAAGGATGCAGGATATACTCCGATTGCAGCAGCTCTGGGCAACATCCCTCATTATTGGTGGGAGTATGCGATCTTCAATCATGACACACCTGAGAATCATGTACAGGTTCCCGCAGGAATTGAAGATGCTGCTTCCTGGGTAGACGGTATGCTGGATATCAAAGAACTGTATGAACTGGGATATTTCCCTGACAACACCTTATCCGCAACTGACGATGAGACCTTCGCTATGTTTGTAGACAGCAAGGCTGCATTCCTGATTGATGGTTCCTGGAAGGTTGGCGGTATTGTAAATGCATGCCAGTCAGATCCCGAGGATGCTTCTACCTTGGATGCTGACAAGCTGGCTAACTTTACCGTTACCTATGTACCCGGCAATGGTGACAGAAAGGCAACCGATCTGATCGGTGGTCTGTCCATGGGTTACTACATCACCAGAAAGGCATGGGAGGATCCCAACAAGAGAGCAGCAGCTGTTGATTTCGTAAGCTACATGACATCTGATGAATTAGTTCCTGTATTTGCACAGCATACCGCAAGCGCTCTGAAGAACGCTCCAGCAGTAGACGAGAGTCAGTTCAATGCTCTGCAGATCGAAGCTATGGATATGATGTCCGGTGTTACATCCCTGACCGGAGCCGTACAGGACATCTTCATGGGTGACTGCCGTGTAACTACTTTTGACGGCATGCCCGAGATCGTAACCGGCAAGCTGGATGCAGCTGAGGCAGTGGAAGAAGGACTGAAGCTGTATCACGCACAGCAGTAAAATAAAAAAGATTTCTTGTTCAGCCGGGGGATAAAACCTCCGGCTGATTTCAACAGGAAAGTGAATGGAGGAAGCATATGGGAGCAAGTATATACAAGAATAAGAAACCGGCAATAATTTTCCTGATCCCCGCCTTTCTTTTCATGATTGTCTATTTGTATTACCCGTTCTTACAGAATATCTGGAATAGTTTTCAGAATATACGACAGCTGGGAAGTAGCGGTGAAGGATTCCTTAATCCTTGGTACAGCAACTATGTAGAGATGTTTCATGATGAAGTCGTGTGGATTTCCCTGAAAAACACACTGATCATGATGCTGGTTACGCTGGTGGGTCAGGTGGGAATCGCTATTGTCCTGGCATTGATGGTAGATAATATTACACACGGGAAACACTTTTTCAAGACGGTATACTTCTTCCCTATCGTGATCTCTGCTACCGCACTTGGTCTGTTGTTCAACCTGATCTTCCTGTATGACAAGGGTATGCTGAACCAGATCCTGGAAAAACTGGGTAAGGTCGGACTGACAGACTGGAAGGGCGAAGGGATCGCACTTTTCACCATGATGCTGCCGGTTATGTGGCAGTATGTAGGATTCTATTTTGTGATCCTGATCACGGGACTGAATAATATTTCCGATGAATTGTATGAAGCAGCCAGAATTGACGGAGCTTCTACATTCCAGAAGGTAAGATATATATCCATACCGCTGTTACACAATGTGATCTGCACATGTAGCGTTCTGGCAGTCACCGGTGCCCTGAAAGTATTCGACTTGCCCTGGACCATGTTCCCAAAGGGAATGCCCTTAAAGAGCACCTTCCTCACCGGAACTTACATGTACTATCACACCATGGAGACCAAGAATGTAGATTATGGTTCCGCACTGGCAGTACTGATCGTAGTCCTTGGTATCGTACTGGCTAAGGTGGTAAATGCCATCTTCAAAGAAAAAGATTACTAGGAGGGAAAGCCATGAAGAAGAAAATATCCGTTGGGTCCATATTGGTATACTTTTTCCTGAGCATCTGGGCTTTTACAACGATTTATCCGATCATCTGGGTCATCCAGAACTCCTTCAAGGCGAAGGATAAGATCCTTGCAGATTCTTTCTCTCTGCCGGTGGGGGATCTGTTCACCACAGCCAACTATCGTAAGGCCTTCGGCAATCTGAATATCTTCGGAGCCTACCGCAACAGTGTCTTCATCTCCATGATGGTATCACTGTTAGTAATTCTGTTAGCGGGTATGGCAGCATATGCACTGGCAAGATATTGTTTCCGGGGAAGCAACTTCCTGTATTCCATGGTAGTGTCCGCTATGATGTTCCCGGTATTCGCCACCATCATCCCGGTGTTCTCCATGGAGACCTCCTTGGGGATCGTTAATACCAGCAGCTGGTGGCTGACCATGCTGTCCGTGATCCTGCCGCAGGTAGCCGGTAACCTGGCGTTTTCCATCGTAGTGTTGTCCGGGTACATGAAGAGCCTGCCGCTGGAACTGGAAGAAGCAGCGTACATGGAAGGCTGTAACGCATTCCAGATTTATTTCAAGGTCATCATGCCGTTGACCAAGCCTTCTTTCGCTACCGTAGCTATTTTCGCATTCCTGTGGAGCTACAATGATCTGTTTACCCAGATGTTCTTCCTTCGCCGTCCGGAGATGCGTACCATCACAAGACTTTTGAATGAACTGACCAGCCAGGAAGGAACGAACTACGGACTGATGGCAGCAGCCGTTACCCTGGTAGTTGTGCCGGTCGTAATCGTGTACATTTTCTTACAGAAATATATCATAAAAGGAATGACAGCAGGTGCCGTTAAGGGGTAGAATATTGTTATAAAAGCTAATGAGAGGGACTGCTATGTACAAGGTAGTAATTATTGATGATGAACCGCTGATCGTGGAGGGGCTGTCTCGGAGTATCCCCTGGGAGCGCTGGAATTGTAAGGTCGTGGGATTCGGTTATAACGGAATCGAAGGGATGGAAGTGATCCGCAGGGAGAAGCCTGCTATCGTCATCTCCGATATCAGTATGCCGAAAATGGACGGATTGACCATGATCGCCGGTCTGAAATCAGAATTCCCGTACATGCAGGTGTCTATTCTTACGGGGTATCGTGAATTTACATATGCGCAGGAAGCTATCCGACTTGGGGTGTCGGCCTTCCTGCTGAAACCATCCAAGATGGATGAATTGTACGAAGCTATTGAGACCATGACGGAGAAGCTGAAGATGTTCCCCATGGAAGAAGGAGAGACAGAGGAACATACGGAAGACGACAGGGATGATGCCGTACTGTACAATAGCGAAGCGAATAATTTTGTGGTGACAAAAGCACTGGAATATATCAAAGAACATTCCAGAGAACGAATCCAGTTAGCGGATGTGGCAGATCACTGTTATGTGAGCCAGTGGCATCTGAGCAAGCTGTTAAATAAGCATACGGGCGAGAATTTTTCCGTCGCCCTGAACAAAGCACGTATTGCGGAAGCTAAGGAACTGTTACAGGATCCTTCCCGCAGAATCTATGATATCGCAGAAGAAGTGGGATTCCAGGATCTGGCCCATTTCTCCCGGGTATTCAAAAAGCTGGAAGGAATCTCAGCCAATGAGTATCGAAATACTTTAAGCTGAGCCTGTGACCGTCTATGAGAGTTCCTTATGCATGACCTTTGAAGCGTGCAGGAGGAGACGAATATGAGAGTTTATTGTGCGAAGAATTATGAGGAAGCATCTACATTGGCGGCAGACCTGATCGCTGCACAGATTTTATTAAAGCCGGACAGTGTTCTGGGACTGGCAACAGGATCCACCCCCATCGGTGCCTACCAGAGACTGATCGCAAAATACGAAGCCGGAGAGCTGGATTTCTCTCAGGTGAGGACCATGAACTTAGACGAATACAGGGGGCTGGATGCGGAGAATCCCAATGGATACCGCTACTTTATGAACCATCAGCTCTTTGATCATATAAATATAAAAAAAGAAAACACCAATGTGCCCGACGGGAAAAAAGATCCCGCCCAGGCCTGCGGTGAGTACGATGCCAAGCTGGAGCGTACCGGCGGTATTGACTTACAGCTGTTAGGGCTTGGACATAACGGACATATCGGCTTCAATGAGCCGGCGGAGGAATTCTCCAAGACCACACACTGCGTGGATCTGAGCGAGAGCACCATTGAAGCAAATGCCAGATTCTTCGATTCCGAAGATGAGGTTCCCAGGCAGGCATATACCATGGGCATCCAGTCCATCATGCAGGCGAAGATGATCCTCATTATGGCATGCGGAGCAGATAAAAAAGAGATCGTAAAGAAAGCATTCCGGGGACCGATTTGTCCCCAGGTTCCCGCTTCGGTATTACAGCTTCACGATAACGTGATTCTGGTGGGCGACGAAGCCTGCCTTGGATAGACTTAAGGAGGGGACAAAATGGCAGCAGAGGGTGCAAAACAAATAAAAGAAGTAAAAGGATTATTATATACCACAGAATATGAGTTCCGTCCGGGCAGGATCCGCATTGAGGGAGACCGGATTGCAGAAGTGGACTTCTGCACAGAGGGAGAGTTAAGTGAAGCGGAACGTGAGATGCTGGTGCTGCCCGGACTGGTGGATATTCATTTCCACGGTGCTGCGGGCTATGACTTCTGTGATGGGACAAAGGAAGCATATCGTGCCATTGAAGCTTATGAGAACAGCCACGGGATCACCAGCATCTGCCCTGCGACCATGACACTGCCGGTAGAGCATTTAAAACAGATCCTGACAGGAGTGTCGGAAGATAAACCGGACAGTCTGGTGGGAGTACACCTGGAAGGACCTTTTATCAATAAAGCAAAAAAGGGTGCCCAGAAGGAAGAATATGTAATTCCTCCCAGCGTGGAAGTGCTGAAGGAATTACAGAAATGCGCAAAGGGACTGGTAAAGCTGGTATCCATCGCGCCGGAGACGGAAGGCGCGATCGACTGTATCCGGGAACTGGGGAATGAGTTTCATTTCTCTATTGCACATACTATGTCAGATTATGATACGGCAGTGAAAGCAATCCAGGCAGGAGCCAAACACATTACCCACTTGTATAATGCCATGCCTGTACCGACCCACAGAGAACCTGCCGTGGTTGGAGCCGCAGCGGATGATCCGGAAGTCATGCCGGAGTTGATCTGCGATGGAATTCATATTCATCCCTGTGTGGTGCGGAATACTTTCCGATTGTTCGGAGCGCATCGCATGATCCTCATCAGTGACAGTATGCGTGCGGTAGGTATGGAGGATGGACAGTACACTCTGGGCGGTCAGGATGTTACCGTGCGAGGACCGCTGGCAACACTGGCGGACGGAACCATTGCGGGAAGCGCCACAAATCTGTATGACTGCATGCGCAAGGCAGTGGAGATGGGAGTACCAAAAGAGCAGGCCATACGTGCTGCTACCATCAACCCGGCGGTCAGCATCGGAGTCCAGGACGAGATCGGTTCCCTGGAAGCAGGTAAATACGCGAATATTGTGATTGCCGATAAAGAGTTACACCGCCGTCAGGTCATTCTGAAAGGCGTGAGTCTATAATCGTTTGTTGTGAGTTGTTTGTTGCAGGCAGATGCCCGGAAGTTCGCTTTTTGCGAATTCCGGGCATTTGTCTGCTTTTTTGATGCTACAATTTTACAGAAGCGAGAGAAAATTTTTTATAGAATTTTACAAAAATTTACTCTGATATGGTATTTTGAAATTCCTCTTTTGCCTATGATAGACCTTAGATAAAACGAGAGGCAAAAAAGAATGACAGCACAGATAACAAAGACAAAAAACAACAGCAGCATAGCACAGGACAACAGACGACCGGCCGTGAGACGACCGGGGAGACGGAAGAAAATTCCGGTATTACCGTATCTGTTGATTCTGCCGGCTATGCTGCTTTTTATAGTATTTAATTATTATCCCTTCTTCAAGGCGGTGTTCCTATCCTTCACATTGACGGACAAGACGGGACATTTTGCCAAATGGGTTGGCTTATCCAACTGGATCCGGATTTTGGGGAAAAGTTCTTTCTGGCAGGTGATCTGGATCACGGTCAAGATGGCCGGAATCAATCTGGTATTTACGTATCTGATTGCACTTGTATTTGCACTGCTGGCGATGAAGAAGACCCGATTTTCCAAAATCTATCAGACAATGTACGCATTGCCTATGGCAATTGCTTCCTCTCCGGCGGCAGCGATCTTCTTATTTATCTACCGGCAGAAGAACGGACTTTTGAATGAACTGCTGGGAGGCGCTGAGATCGGATGGACCACGCAGATGCCTTATGCGCTGTGGGCGGTATGCGCCATGACTATCTGGATGCATGTGGGTGTCAGCTTTATCTTCCTGTTGGTGGGATTCCGCAATGTGTCCGAGGAGGTGCTGGAAAGCGCCAGACTGGACGGAGCAGGGCCCTGGCAGAGAGTGCGATATATTCTGCTTCCCATGTCATCTTCCCAATTGTTCTTTGTATTGTTTTTGAATATATCCGGTTCGTTCCGGTGCTTTGCACAGATCAAACTTCTGACAAACGGAGGACCGGCCAACGGAACGAAGAACCTGATTTACTATATTTATGAGAATGCCATTATCAACGGGAGGTTTGAAACAGCATGTGTACAGGCGATGTTTCTGTTTCTGTTAATACTGATCTTAACAGGGGTACAGTTTGCACTGGAGAAAAAGACCGTATTTTATCAATAATAAGAAAAGTACTGCCGGAGATCATCAAGATGCTCCTGGGATTGACGTTTATTGCACCACTCATCATCGGTATCCTTTTTTCCTTCCAAAGTGAGCAGGAGCTGGGAACGTATCCACTGCATTTGTTGTCCGATGCGCCGACTTTGCAGAACTACCGGGAAGTAATCAAAGCAGTGCCGCTTTTCAGCTATCTGCTGAATTCCGGAATCGTATGTCTGATTTCCATTGCGGCACAGATCGTGATTGCCTGCCTGGCGGCCTATGGATTTGTATTTTTTGAATTCCCCATGAAAAAGCTGCTGTTCAGTCTGGTACTGGCTACGACCATGATTCCGGGAGAGGTAGTCGTGATTACGAATTACACGACAATCCAGAGTCTGCACCTGACGAACACCTACGCAGGACTGGTGGTAACTTCTCTGATTTCGGGAACTTCTATTTTCCTGATGAGGCAGTTTTTTATGACCATCCCCAAAGATTACAAGGAAGCGGCCGTACTGGATGGCTGCGGGGAGATGCGTTTTCTGTTCCATATTATATTACCGATGTCCAAACCTACGATTTCGTCTATGGCGGTGTATCTGTTTGTACAGATCTACAATCAATTTTTCTGGCCGTTATTAGTGACGAATACCGAGAAAATGCGGACGATTCAGATCGGCATCTCCATGCTGGTCACAGGAGATGTGGTGAATTACGGACATATCTTGTCGGGAGCGGTGATGGCGATTATTCCCGCAATGTTGATCTATATCATTGGACAGGACTATATGATCCGGGGCATGACCTCCGGAGGAGTAAAGGGATAATGGCGTGGACGCACGCTTTATCATATAGAATTGTGCAGGCTGTATAGCAGCAGACAATTCAGGTATTAACAGATAAGACTATAGCTATAGTAAAAATAATGTCATAAGACAGAGGAGTAAATGAAAAAATGATGAAAAGAAAAGTTGCAATCGCGACAGTGGTAGCTATGATGCTGGGACTTACCGCATGTGGAAATGCAGATACCAAGCAGACCGTAAGTACCGCACAGGAATCACAGGCACAGACCGCAGAGTCCGCAGCAAGCACCGAACAGCCCCAGGCTCCCGCAGAGCCTACTGAAGTGGTATGGTGGACCTACTTCGGAGATACCAACATCGGCTATCTTCAGAATGTGATCGACGCTTTTAATGAGAGCCAGCAGAATTATCATGTGACAATTGAATATCAGGGAAAACAGTCCGAAATGAATGCCAAGATCCAGTCTACCGCACAGCAGGATCTGCCGGCATTGTTCTCCGGAGCGGTAGAGAATGTGGCAATGTATGCGAATGCCGACTATTGTGCAGACCTGCAGCAGTATATTGATAAAGATATCGACGGCTGGAAAGAGTTAGAGGATACCTGGGATGCCATCCGCAGCGCTTATTGCGACAACGAAGGCAACCAGATCGGTTACCCCATCGGCTACAGCTATCCCGGAGTATATTACAATGCAGATATGTTCAAAGAAGCGGGAATCGATCCTGCAAGTGTACAGAGCTATTCTGATCTGTATGAAGTGAGCAAAAAGCTGGTAGATGGCGGCTATACCAAATACGGTATCGGATTCCATGCAGACGGTTTCTATTTCAATGCCGCTCTGGGAAGAGAAGGATTACAGGCATATGACAACAATAACGGTCTCGGCGCCGATGCTATTACAAAGTGTCTGTACACCAGCGATGAGAAAGTAGATGCAGCCATCACCAATATGCTGGGTGTATACCAGAAGCTTCATGCAGAGAATCTGTGTGTTCCTTACGGCTCCGATTATCAGGCAGAGATCATTCCCCAGCTGGCTTCCGGCGATTGTGCAATGATGATGGGTGTGGTATCCATGACCACCAAAGTGCTGGATTCCGTGAACGGTGCTTTTGAGGTAGGTATTCTGCCAATGCTGTCCGCAACAGAAGACGGTAAGAGAACCGGAGAGCCGGCAGGCGGTACCGGAACCTTCATCGGTAACAATGGCAATGCAGACCAGATGCAGGGCGCTTATGAGTTCATCAAGTTCGCAAGTACCGGTGATCAGGCAGCATATTTTGCAACCCAGACCGGTTACCTGGCACCAAATCAGGAAGCTTACCAGAGCGATGTATATCAGGATTATGTGAAGAATACTTTCCCAGCAGTATCCACAATCTATGAATCTCTGGCAGCCAGCGATGATTCTGCGACCAATCCTTACATCCCCATCTCCAATGAGATGAAGGCAGCCAACAGCCTTGCAATTGAGACTGTGGCAGCAGATCCTAAGGCAGATATTCAGGGTGTGATCAAGACCGCACAAGAGAGTATCCAGGAAGCGATTGACCTGTACAACCAGTCTAATCAGTAAAATTTAAAATTAGGAATAATGTAACAGAATAGCGGAAATGCCGGGGCCGGTCGTACCGGATTCCCGGCATTTTTCTATTCTGAATAAAATGCAGAGAATAAAGGAAGGAAAAGCGATAGAAATGCAAAAAAGAAAGAAAAGGATATTAGTATTTTCCGTAGATGCTTTTGTGTGTGAGGATCTGGAAAAGCTGCTGCAGCTTCCAAACGGCAAAAAATACCTGGCGAAAGGATGCCGTGTAACAGAAGGAATGCGGACCATCTATCCTTCCGTCACGTATCCGGCACATGTTTCCATGCTTACGGGATGTTACGCGGGAACCCATGGAGTTACCAGCAATTTCGCCTTCACGACAGCAGATAAAGAACAGAACTGGCGTTGGTGTGGTGGCTATAAGGTGGATGATATATTCCATGCGGCGAAAAGAGCGGGATATACAACGGGTTCCGTATCCTGGCCGGCTACTGCCAACCATCCGGATGTGGACTGGCTGATGGCAGAATATTGGATGCCGAAGGAAGGAGATACTCTGCGCAGCAGTTTTGCGGATGCGGGATCCAGCCCGGAAATGCTTGATATTATCGAGGCGAATGCAAAATATCTTCCGGAAGGGTATGAGCAGGGCGGCAGGAAAAACTTCATGAAATGGCCCGAAGAGGATGATTTTGTCATTCATGTGGCGAGTCAGGTGATTAGGGAGCATGCCCCGGAGGTTATGTTCGTACATATCGGTATGTTTGATTCTTTCCGTCATGCAAACGGTGTGTTCGGTCCGCATATTGACCGGGCGTTGGATTATCTGGACCGTTATATCGGAGAATTGATGGACGCCTGCAGGATCGCCGGAGTCCTGGAAGATACGAATCTGATTCTGGTAAGTGATCACGGACAGCAGAACATCCGCAGAGTCATCAATCTGAATGTTTTGCTTGCGGATCAGGGGCTGTTACAGATAGACACAGATGGGAAGATTATCTCCTGGGATGCTTTCAGCTTTTCAAATGCCATGTCGTCACTGATCTATCTGCGGGATCCCGGGGATAAAACGCTGCAGGAGAGGGTGTACCGGGAGCTGATGGCTTATTGCAAGGAAGGCATTTACGGGATTGGCAGAGTATTTACCGCGGAAGAAGCGGAGAAAGAGGAACGCTTAAAGGGAGACTTTTCTTTTGTGGTAGAGAGTGACGGATATACCTCTTTTGCGGATAAAGCTGTAAGACCACTGGTAGTGGAATTTGATGACAGAGATTACCGGTTTGGACACGCAACCCACGGATATCTGCCGGACCGGGGAGCACAGCCGGTATTTGCAGCACAGGGACCGGATATCCGGGAAGGCATCGTACTGGAGAGAGGGAAAGTGGTAGATGAGGCGCCTACCTATGCCAGCCTGTTGGGCGTGACGCTGCTGGATACTGAAGGAGAGCCTATGGTGGAATTTTTAAAGGCGTGAAAGGAAACGGGTATGAAGATATATTTGGTACGTCATGGAGAGACGGACTGGAATCTGCAGGAACGCATGCAGGGACAGGCAGATAATCCATTAAATGATACTGGGAGAAAACAGGCACAGATCGTCGCCGATAAACTGCGGGAAATTAATTTTGATGCTGCATTCAGCTCCACGCTTTGCAGGGCAGCAGCTACGGCAGAGATCATTCTCGGGCAGCAAAAAGATCTATTACAGAAGGATGCGAGAGTTATGGAAATCGGCTTCGGACCATGGGAGGGGGAGAAAATATCCAGAGTTATGAACGAGGCACATCCATTGCATAATTTTTTCGCCGGACCTGACCGCTATTTTCCGCCGGAGGGAGCAGAAAGTTTTTTCCGACTCTATGAGAGAAGCGAAGAGTTCATGGATGAGGTCGTATTTCCACTGGAAAATCAGTGTCAAAATGTACTGATCGTTGGACATGGAGCGTGGAACCGGAGTATACTGAATCCATTGAAACAGACCGCATTGGCGGATTTCTGGTCACAGCCGCTGGAAAACTGTGCGGTGGAGGTCCTGGATTTGTCAGGAAGCCGTTTGTCAATGTCGGAAATGTAATCGGAAGAGTAATCAGCAAAAGGAAGTGTACTTGTGAAGATCAACAAAAAAGAGCTTACGATAGAAGGCTTACAGGAAGAATATTATTTTCTGCATATCACGGATACCCATGCCGGGCGCGAAAACCTGACAAGGGATGGTATCAGCGCCGCAGAAAGGCTGAAGGAGTATGTGGAATATGCCAATGAGGAACGGCTCTCGGGAGTACTTCTCACAGGAGACATTATTGACAATCCGGCCCTGGAAAATCTGACTTTGCTGAAAAGGCAGTTGGAGGCGTTGCAGGTGCCATACCTGTATATTCCAGGAAATCATGACTGGGCGTTTGCGGACGATTACCATACGGATGTCGCAACCAGCAGGGACTGGCCGCTTTTGCAGCCTTTTTGCCTGGGTGAGGAGACTTTTCAGGTGAAAAAGATCGGAGAGATCACCTGGATCGGTATCGACAATTCCATGGATATGTACTGGCCCGGAACGGCAGTGAAATTGCGGAAGGTACTGGCGGAGAGGCAGAATGCCAACGTGATTATTTTGCAGCATATCCCGTTTGACTGTGGGACATTGGCACAGGCGAGCCTGCATAGATGGGGGAAAGTGCTGACCCTGGGAAGAAATCTGCCGGAGCAGGGAACCCGAAAAGAGGCAGATACCGACAGAAGTGCGGATATAAAAGAGATATTAATTCAAGCGGGAAATGTGAAGGCTCTCATCTGCGGACACCTGCATACAGACCACAAAGATATGCTTTCGGAAAGAATTCCACAGTATGTGTCAAACGAGTCATGTTTTGGAGAAGTGACGGTATTTCGGATTCATGGATAAATAGTGTGAATAGCCTGCTTTTCATGGCTTTTTCACATTTGTGCTATTGATTTATCCTCGCGTTATCTCTATAATAGAATAGATTGTAACTATTCAGAGCCATGTAAATCAGGTCAATATGTACGTCGAATGCTTGCATTCGTAAGAACATTTGACATGATTTATATGACGAATGTGGGTTCTGAATAGTTGCAGAGGGTTTATTGCCTCGATAGACAGGAATAAAAACGGGGACAATAGAATAACACAGAAAATGGAGATAACATGAAAAATATATTCAGGCTATATAATAACGGGTATGGTTCCGGAAACGGAGCACCCGGCAGCGGCAATAACGGCAACGGAGGCAATGACAATAACGGTAACGGAGGAGGGAACCGTCCTCCGAAGAGACCCAGCACGCTGATGATGATTCTGTCGGCGCTCATTACCATTATTTTTGCGCTGATGCTGTACAACGCTGTATTCGGCACAGATAAGAGCACGGAGGTGCCCTATACCGAATTCCTGAAGGATCTGGAAGCGGACAAGGTGGAAGCGGTAAATGTCAATAAGGAAAACGGCGTGATCACGGTGCGGCTGAAGCAGGAGGCAACACCGACACCGGAGCCGGACAGCTATATTAATTTCTATGGAATCACGCAGAAGGCAATGCAGTCTTCCCAGACCGTGTATTACACAATGCTGATGGAGGATCTGGATACTCTGACAGCGAGACTGCAGAAACATGACGTGCAGGGAACCCGGATCAGTAGCGATGTACTGGATACGGTGGTACAGTTCCTGATCACATTTGTACTTCCGTTAGTACTTCTCTGGGTACTGGCAGGCTTCCTGTTCCGCAGAATGGGCGGCAGTGGCGGCCCCATGGGGGTCGGCAAGAGCAATGCCAAAGTATATGTACAGAAGGAGACAGGTGTTACCTTCAAGGATGTAGCCGGTGAGGACGAAGCGAAGGAATCTCTGGTGGAGGTCGTGGATTTCCTGCACAATCCCCAGAAATATTCCAAGATCGGTGCGAAGCTTCCCAAGGGCGCCCTGTTAGTGGGACCTCCCGGAACCGGTAAGACGTTGCTTGCAAAAGCTGTGGCAGGTGAGGCGCATGTGCCGTTCTTCTCCCTAACGGGTTCTGACTTTATTGAATTGTATGTAGGTGTGGGCGCCAGCCGTGTCCGCGACCTGTTTAAGGAAGCAACCAAGAATGCGCCCTGTATCGTATTTATCGATGAGATCGATGCCATCGGACGAAGCCGTGATTCCAAGTACGGCGGAGGCAACGAGGAGCGGGAACAGACCCTGAACCAGCTGCTGTCCGAGATGGATGGTTTTGACAGTTCCAAGGGAATTCTGATCCTGGGAGCTACCAACCGCCCGGAGATCTTGGACAAGGCGCTGTTACGTCCCGGACGTTTTGACCGTCGTATCATCGTAGACAAGCCGGATCTCAAGGGACGTGTGGAGATCCTGAAGGTACATGCCAAGGATGTGAAGATGGATGAGACCGTAGATCTGGATGCTATTGCATTGGCGACCAGTGGTGCGGTAGGTTCCGATCTCGCCAATATGATCAACGAGGCTGCCATCAATGCCGTCAAGGAAGGCAGAGAATTCGTCAGCCAGAAGGATCTGTTCGCAGCGGTAGAACAGGTATTGGTAGGTAAGGAGAAAAAGGACCGCATCATGAGCAAGGAGGAGCGTCGTATCGTATCCTATCATGAGGTCGGTCATGCACTGATCAGTGCCTTGCAGAAAAATTCCGAGCCGGTGCAGAAGATCACCATTGTACCCCGTACCATGGGTGCGTTGGGATATGTCATGCAGGTACCGGAGGAGGAAAAATACCTCAACACCGAGGCAGAACTTCGGGATATGCTGGTAGGACTGGTGGGCGGACGTGCCGCTGAGGAAGTGGTATTTGATACCGTGACCACGGGCGCAGCCAACGATATTGAAAAAGCTACCGCTATTGCCCGTAACATGATCACACGATACGGTATGAGCAAGCGTTTCGGCCTCGTGGGTCTGGCTACCGTAGAGAGCCAGTATCTGGAGGGAAGAACCGCATTAAATTGTAGCGACGAGACTGCAGCGGCCATTGATGAAGAAGTCGTTGCCATGATTAAGGAAAGTTATGATCAGGCATTGCAGATGCTTCGTGAGAACAGAGACCTGATGGATAAGCTGGCAGCGTTCCTGATCGAGCGTGAGACCATTACCGGTAAGGAATTCATGGAGATCTTCCGCAAGGAAAAAGGATTGCCCGAGCCGGAGGAAGAGAAGAAGGATGTGACAGGAACCGAGGCAAAGACGCCTGTAGACAGTGCAGTAAAGGGCAGCAGCGTGGATGTGACCATCGGTGAACAGGTCATGACTTCCACCGATCCGACCTTCCAGTCGCTGACTTTTGAGGACAGCCTGCAGGAAGCAAAGGAGCAGACCGCAGCAGCACAGGATACCGCAAAGGAACCTGCCGAGCCTGCAAAAGAAGAAGCTTCTGAGGAAAAGCCTGCACAGGAATCCGCAGAGCAGAAAAACGATACTTCCGAGGAGCCGAAGGATCCCAAAGATCCTCCCCAGGGACCGGTAGGACTGTTCTCCCACGGAACACTGTAATAAATTTCTGAATACAGATTTCATTAACACCATGTCAAATCAAACACGACATGGTGTTTTATATTAAAAAACTCCGGGTTGATTATTTTGTAATAATGCTTTATCATAATAAAGTGTCGGAAGTTTCCGACAGACTGCCAGGCAGTCAGATTGTAATGAGGAGGTAATACCGAAATGTTAAAACAGTTATCTATTTATGCTGAGAATAAAAAAGGAGCCCTGCAGGCTATGACCAATGCACTGTATGAAGCAGGCATCAATATCTGGGGTTCTGTTACCAACGACGGTGCGGAGTACGGAATCAACCGCATGGTTGTCTCCGATCCAGACAAGGCAAAAGAGGTCCTCACAGAGAAGGGCTACCTCTGCCGCTTCGTAGATGTCCTGGCAGTAGAGATCGAGGATAAGCCCGGTGCATTGAACACCCTGCTGAGCGCTTTACTGGACAGCAATGTCAACGTAGATTACACCTACCTGTCCTTCAACCGTGATTCCTCTACCCCCGTTATGATTCTTCATACCGCGGATCCCGAGGAAGTGGAGATCTGCCTGAAGGCGAAAGGCTTCAAGATGGTATAATCATTGAGTCCATGCAAAATTGAGAATTAGTTGAATACCGCCCGGATGACTTTGCTGTCTTCCCGAGCGGTATTTTTGCTTTAATGATCCGGTCTATACCGCCTGAAATCCATTTTGTGCTGCAGAAGCAGTAAATATGGAAGCTATTTTCTTTTACAAAGACGGATATTTACCGCCGGAACGGAAGATTCCATTTCGAAGCGGTAATTTTAGAAAGTTTTTCATGAATTCTTCGGTAAAAATACCGCTTGTATTTCTAAAATTATTTCCAGGCAGTACTATACTTGCTTTGTTAACTTGAGAGTTACGTAAATAGTTGTTTTAAAATCCTGGAAGTTTCCAATGTACGCTTGTTTTACTTCAGCGTGGGCACAAGAGTCAGGCACAAGCTTCTCTGTGCCCTTATTCCGCCAAAGTGTGGGCACAGAAGACAGGAGCAAGCTTCTCTGTACCCTTATTCCGCCAAAGTGTGGGCACAGAAGACAGGAGCAAGCTTCTCTGTACCCTTATTCCGCCAAAGTGTGGGCACAGAAGACAGGAGCAAACTTCTCTGCACCCTTATTCCGCCAAAGCGTGGGCACAGAAGACAGGAACTAGCTTCTCTGTGCCCTTCTTCTAGCTTATGGGGATAAGAAGTTTGTTCCGTTCACCGTGGGCGTTCGTAGGGGGATGGTACCCTATGCAATGAGCTATGCTTTCATAACTTTCCAGTTATCATAAAATATTAAATTCTATCAGAAAGAATATTGACAAAGTAATAGCTGCATGGTAACATCAAATCATAGTCAATGCAAACGTTTGCATTATTTTTTTACAAGGCTGTGCAAACGTTTGCATGGCAAGCAACAATCATAGAAAACGGGTGAGGATAAAATGCCAGCAACAATTAAAGACATTGCAAAAAAAGTAGGAGTAAATCCGTCAACAGTATCAAGAGTAATTAATGGAACAGCCAGTATTTCAGAGGAAACAAGGCAGAAAATTAAAGATGTCATGAAAGAATTGGATTATCATCCAAACAGCCTGGCAAGAAGCCTTGTAAATGGGAGTACTTTTACGATAGGGCTGGTAATCGATGCCGGTAACAGTGATGCATTCTCAAATGCTTTTTTTATCCGAAGTGTTTCGGCAATAGAAGCGATAACGCAGCAGAGAGGGTTTAACCTGTTGATTACCAGCGATTCGGATAAAGAGGATAATAGTGCCGTCAAAAATCTGATTTTAGAGAAAAAGATAGATGGTATTATACTTCCTGTTTCTGCGGCAACAGAGGAACTGATAGATCTACTGCTGGGTAATCATTTTCCGTTTATTGTGTTAGGCGAACCGGATAACGTAAGAGATGGTATTCACTGGATTGATATGGATAATAAACAGGGGGCAGAAGATGCTGTAAATTATCTACACCGGATGGGATATGAAAAGACGATTTTACTTGTTGAAAATCGCATAACAATGTTTGAAAGAAAGAGAATCCAGGGATTTCAGGCAGCGATAGGACTAAATGGGAAAGATGCGGCTGAGAATTTAATTGTTGAATGTGGGGCGGAGAGTAATCAGATCGGTGAAGCGATACAAAGGGCGCTCAACAAGTATCCAGATATTGACAGTATTATATGCACCAATAATGTGGTTGCTTACGAGACTTTGAAGTTTTTAAAAAAGAAAAATATAGCTATTCCCGGATCAATTGGAATCATCACATTTGATAATTATCCATTGGCAGAATATATGGATCCGCCACTTACGGTAGTGGATATTGATACGTATAAGCTGGGAGAAGAAGCTGCCAATACGTTGTTTTCCATTATTCAGAATCCGGGACAGCACAGAAAGGAGGTATTGCTTTCGACGAGAATTATTGAGAGGGAATCTACAATGAAAGGAGAAAAACGGAAGAAGTGAAAAAAGAAGCAATACAGCATTTCAATACGGAAGAGTACATATATCCGGTAAAGAGAAATGAATTAGTATTTAAGATTCGCTGTGCAAAAAAGGATATATCGAAATGTATTTTGGTTTACTGGGACAGAACAAAACCGGAGAACCAAAAGAAACAGGAATTGAAATGCTGCTACAGAGATGGGCTGTTTGATTATTTTCAGGGGAAAATAATATTTCATCAGATTGCGCGTTATCAAAAATATTATTTTGAACTGACGGACAGTAGTGGAAATATGATGTATTATACGGCAAATGGATTGCAGCAGGTAATTCCCAAGTCTGGTTTCTTTGAATATTTGTATGTCAATGGGACGGATGTCATTACTTTCCCGGAGTGGGCAAAAGGAGTGATCTATTATCAGATATTTCCGGAGAGATTTTGTAATGGCAATCGTGGAAATGATCCGGAAGGATGTAAACCATGGGGAACTTTGCCTGACAGAGAACATCATATGGGTGGAGACCTGCAGGGAATCATTCAAAAGATTCCTTATCTGAAGGAACTGGGAATAGAGTGCATCTACCTGAATCCTATATTTGAGGCAGACTTTAATCATAAGTATGCAACCACAGATTACTTTAAGATAGATTCCCAGTTTGGAACCGAAGAGACATTCAGAGAACTTGTGGATACGTGTCACAGTTACGGAATCCGGATTGTGTTGGACGGCGTATTTAACCATACGGGAGTGCATTTTAAACCATTTCAGGATGTACTGGAAAAACAGGAAAAATCCCGTTATGTAAAATGGTTTCATATCAATCATTATCCGGTGGAACCCAGTCACCATAATTATGAATGTGTGGGAGCGTATAAATGGATGCCAAAACTGGATACCACCAATCCGGAGGTCAGGGAATTCATACTAAAAGTAATGTTTTACTGGATTGATCATTATGGAATTGATGGATGGAGACTGGATGTTGCAGATGAAGTAGACCCTTCCGTATGGGAAGAGGCGAGAATACAGATCAAGGAAAAATATCCGGATAAGATTCTGTTGGGTGAGACCTGGGGATATGCCGGAAAGATGCTGCGAGGCAATCAGATGGACTCTGTAATGAATTATGTATTCAGGGATGCTCTCCGAGATTACATAGCAGAAAAGTCAATTTCCGTAACAGAGTTTGACAGTAGACTAAATCATATGCTGGCTTATTACAAGGACGAGACAGATAGTCTTTTGTATAACCTGATCGACAGTCATGATACAGAACGTTTCCTGTATCTGTGCCGGGAAGATAAAACACTTCTGAAACTGGCAGTAGCATTTCAAATGCTGTTTCCGGGTTCCCCTGCAATTTACTACGGCGATGAGGTTGGAATGACAGGAGACAATGATCCTGATTGCCGAAGGTGTATGGAATGGGGAGAAAATGCGGATAAAGATGTGAAGAACTGGTATCAAAAAATGATACAGTTGCGGAAAAATTATAGTTGCATTCGATCCGGAAGCTTCAGAACTGTTATTGCAGACGAAACAACCGATACTTATGGATTTGTTCGTAAAGATGAGACTGGAAGCTGTTATGTGATTCTGCATAGAGGAACAAAAAACTGTAAAATAGAATGTCCGGTTTTGGAAAGAGGCGTTTTTGCAGAAGTGCTTTCAGGGGAACTGTTACGAGAGGAAGATATCGGAGAAGCGGAATTTTTAAATGAGGACATAACAGAATACAAGGGCAAAATTACGTTGCAAATGGAGCCGTATTCTGTAAAAGTCATAATGAGTTCATCGAACTCGAGCAAAAAACAATAGGAGGATGTTTACAATGATGAAGGTAAAGAAAAACAAAAAATTACTGGCAATTCTACTCACAACCGTAATGAGCCTGGCAGCCTTAACAGGATGTGGAGAATCACCAGTAGAATCTGAAACTGGCTCAGAGAGTCAGGTATCAGCAACAGCAGAGGCTCCTGCAGCTACAGAAAGTGCTTCGCAGGAAGAAGTTACCATTAATTTCTGGCATCATTATAGTGCACAGTCGGCAGAAAATGAAACTCTGATGAATGTACTGATTCCGGAATTCGAAAAAGAAAATCCGGGAATCAAGGTAAATGCAGTATCTCATGAATGGGCAGATCTGCATCAGAAGATTCTGATCAGCGCACAGTCAAACACGTTACCGGATGTAGCCAGACTGGATAGCGCATGGGTTCCCGAATTTGAGAAAATGGGAATTCTGACAGCACTGGATGAAGAGATGTCTGACTTTAATGATGTCTCCGGTGGCTTATTGGAAAGTGCTATGAGCACAGCAAAAGTGGATGGTCACTTCTATGGATTAGCACTGAACACCAACACCAAAATTCTCTTCTATAATGTGCAGGCTTTCAAGGATGCAGGTATTGAGGCTCCCAAAACCATGGATGAATTTGTTGATGCTGCTAAGAAATTAGCAGGAACCAATGCAAATGGTCAGCAGGTATGGGGATATGATGAGCCGGCACTGGCAGGTTGGAATCTCTGCCCGTTCATCTGGAGTATGGGTGGATCCATTACCAATGAAGAGGAGACAAAGGCATCCGGTTATATCAACAGCCCGGAGACAGTAAAGGCAATCGAAACGCTTGCGGAACTGTATCAGGCAGGTGCAATCACAGGATGGAATGCAGGTGACATTCCGATGACAGATGGTTTTGGAACCGGTAGATATATGATGCTTCTGGAAGGGCCCTGGAAGGTTGCGGAAATGCAAGGTTCTTATCCTGATTTTGAATATGCAACCACGGAAATGCCTGCCGGAGATGCCGGATCCATATCTGTTCTGGGTGGTGAAGATATTGCTATGTTCAATAGTGCAAATAAAGATGCTGCATGGAAATTTATGAAGTTTATGACCAGTGAATTCGCTGAAGAGGAAATGGCAAAATGCGGACAGATCCCTGTCAACAAGGAAGCACTGGAAAGCGATACGGTAAAAGCAGCAGATTATGCACCGTTCCTGGAAGCTATCAAAACAGCAAAATCCCGTCCTACCGTAGCCTGCTGGTCTGAAATGGACAGCGAATTATCTGTAGCGGTTACGGATGTAATGAACGGAAAGAAAACAGCACAGGAAGCTATGGATAAGCTCGCAGAGCGTTTTGATGAACTTCTCGCAGAATAATATTAATTATAACTTGCCATATGTATAAAGTCAAATAGCAGTCCGGGGCAGTACCGTCAGGTGCTGTCCCAATTGTAAAAGAGGTATTTCTATGAAGACATCACGGAAAAGCAAAATACAGATTGGATTATTACTTTTACCCGGGTTACTTGTATTTGGGATTTTTACGATCTACCCTATTTTGAAATTATTTATTATGAGTTTCTTTGAATGGGATTTTGGCAGTATGCTGAGTCATCGCTTTATTGGATTGGAAAATTACAAGGAAGTATTGGGAGATGAATACTTTCGGACTGTTTTTATAAATTCATTGGTATATACGCTTGTGACTGTGCCGGGACAGATGCTGGCTGGATTTTTAGTTGCACTTTTACTGAACCAGATTACACGTTTTAAAGTCGGATATCGGGTACTGTATTATTTGCCAGTAATTACGTCATGGGTAGTAGCGTCTCTGATTTTCAAATATGTGTTTAACACAGAGGGATTATTAAATTATTTTCTGATGAATATTGTACATATTACTAGTGCAAATGTACGATGGCTGGATACCAGATGGGGCGGTATGACAGTAGCAATGTTACTGGGAATATGGAAGGGAATTGGCTGGAATATGGTTGTGTTCCTTGCAGCATTACAGACGGTGCCTACAGATCTCTATGAAGCTGCCGCTATCGACGGAGCCACAGCATGGGATAAAATGTGGAATGTTACGATACCGAGTATCCGGGGAACGATTTTATTTGCGTTAGTAATGCTCACCATTGGCGGATTTAATGTATTTACTTCTATTAAGATGATAACCGGTGGTGAACCCGGGCATCAGACAGATGTTATTCTGACATGGATGTATCATAAGGCATTCAGTACAGGAAAATTCGGCTATGCTGCAGCGTTGTCCTTTATTACAACCGTAGTACTTGCGATACTTGCTGTAATACAGTTTAAACTCATGCAGCAGAAAGATCAATAAGATAGGCAGGTGTGAGTATGAAAAGAAAAACATGGATACAGATTTTACTTCACATTATATTAATTGCCGGATTAATCATTGTTGTGCTTCCTATGGTATATATGATCAGCACATCGCTGAAGCCGAATGGGGCATTGTATGAATACCCCCCTCGATTTTTACCAGCATTAGATGAGGTGACTCTGGAAAATTACAAATACGTATTGGGACAGGGAAAATTTTATCGTAACTTTTTAAACAGTATGTGTGTATCCGTAGCATCCGTGCTGATTGCAGCAGCGATTGCTTCGGCTCTGGGATATGTAATTGCAAGATTTGATTTCCCGGGGAAAAATTTTCTGTTTGGATTTATCGTCTTAACAATGATCGTGCCGGGACTGACACTGATCGTTCCACAGTATGAACTGGCGGTAAAATTACGTGTAATCAACTCTCTTGTAGGACTGGTTCCTTTTTATGCAGCATGGACAATTCCTTATTCCACATTTATGATAAAGGGTTTTGTGGAAGGGATTCCCAGAGAATTGGATGAAGCAACTTATATGGATGGTGGAAGTGTTTTTACGGTTTTCGGAAGGATCATAATTCCCCTTGCAAAACCCGGAATCGCTTCGGTATCTATTTTCAATTTTTTGACTGCATGGGAGGAATTTCCTTGGGCGAATACGGTTTTAAATGATAATTTGAAACGGACAATGCCGATTGCAATCTCCGGATTTTTTGGAGAACATCAATTTACACAGTGGGGCTATGTCTTTGCATTGTCAGTATTTAGTCTTTTACCCATACTTATCGTGTTTATCTGCTGCCAGAAATTCTTTGTGGCAGGTCTGACAAGTGGCAGTGTAAAAGGCTGATACCATATATTACCTTTCCTTTGCGGTGTTTGCAGTTGTTGGCAGACACCGCTTTTGCTTTGTACAAGATAAAAATCCCTTGTTGTATTTTTCTCAAGAATCGGTATGATAGAAACAAGTGAGGAAATATTTATGTTCAACGTGGAAGAAGAATTAAAAAAGCTCCCCCGCAAGCCGGGAGTGTATATCATGCGGGATGACAAAGATGTCATTTTGTATGTGGGAAAGGCAATCAACCTGCACAACCGTGTAAGGTCTTATTTTCGTGAAAATATCGGCAGGGGCCCCGCCATTGACCAGATGGTGTCGCTGATCGCCCGTTTTGAATATATTGTGACGGATTCGGAACTGGAAGCGCTGGTGCTGGAGAATAACCTGATCAAGGAGAATTCGCCGAAGTATAACACGCTGTTAAAGGATGACAAGACCTATCCCTATATCAAGGTGACAGTGGGGGAGGATTATCCCAGGATCCTGTTTTCCAGGACTATGAAAAAGGATAAATCCCGCTATTTCGGTCCTTATACCAGCGCTGCGGCGGTGAAAGATACCATTGAACTGCTGAACAAACTGTACCAGCTGCGTACCTGCAACCGGGTGCTGCCCAGGGATATAGGAATCGAGCGCCCCTGCCTGAACTATCATATCAAGCAGTGCCTGGCACCCTGTCAGGGGTATGTGAGCAAAGAGGAATATAGGCAGCAGGTGGCAGGTGCACTGGAATTCCTGAATGGTAATTACAGTCCGATCCTGAAGGATCTGGAGGAGAAGATGAACAAAGCAGCGGAGGCTATGGAATTTGAGGATGCCGCCAGATACCGTGACCTGCTCTCCAGTGTACGACAGGTATCCCAGAAGCAGAAGATCACCGAGGGCGTCGGAGAAGATAAAGATATCCTGGCGCTGTACCAGGATGAGACGGAAGCGGTGGTACAGGTATTTTTTGTCCGGGACGGAAAGCTGATCGGCAGGGAACATTATTATATGACACATGTGCCGGAAAACAACAAGCCGGCAATTTTACAGGATTTTGTAAAGCAGTTCTATGCTGGAACCCCATTTATCCCCAGAGAGCTTATGCTGCAATATGAGATCGAGGATGCGGAACTTATTGAGAAATGGCTGTCGGAGCGAAAAGGCAGTCGTGTCTACCTGAAGGTGCCTAAGATCGGCAGCAAGGAAAAACTGGTGGAGCTGGCAGCGCAGAACGCAAAACTGATACTGTCCCAGGACAGGGAAAAGTTAAAACGCGAGGAAGGACGAACCATCGGTGCGGTGAAAGAGATCTCCGATCTGTTAAAGCTGCCGTTAACCGGCACTGCCCGGATGGAAGCCTATGATATCTCTAATATCAACGGTTTTGAAAACGTAGGATCCATGGTGGTCTATGAAAAAGGAAAACCGAAACGCAGCGATTACCGTAAGTTCAAGATCAAAAGCGTCTCTGGTCCGGATGACTATGCCTGCATGCGGGAAGTACTGACGAGACGGTTTCGCCACGGTATGGAAGAGAGCAGAGAACTGGAAGAACAGGAAATGGATCAGGAGTATGGCAGCTTTACCAAGTTCCCGGATCTGATCCTCATGGACGGCGGCCGCGGACAGGTGAATATTGCGCTGTCCGTACTGGAAGAATTGAGAATCGACATTCCGGTCTGCGGTATGGTCAAGGATGACAACCACCGTACCAGAGGTCTGTATTATCATAATATTGAACTTCCGATCGACACACATTCGGAAGGGTTCAAGCTGATCACCAGAATCCAGGACGAGGCTCACCGCTTTGCAATTGAGTATCACAGATCCCTGCACAGTAAGACCCAGGTGAAATCTGTATTGGATGATATCCCCGGGGTGGGCCCCGCCAGACGAAAAGCCCTGATGCGGCACTTCAAGTCCTTAGAGGAAATCCGGCAGGCAACAGTGGAAGAACTGATGGAAATTCCCGAAATGAATGAGCGCACAGCACAGGAGATTGTAGCCTTTTTCGCTTCACAGAAGCGATCGCCTGTGGTACAATCATAAGTAATATGGTAACTTCAAAAGTTACAATACGATAATGAAGCGGGAACCTTCAAAAATGTGTACGGGGCGGGTTCTTCGCAGAAAGGTATGGAAATTAGTATGGCAAGTGTAAGTTTGACCCGTGTTATCGAAAAAATGAAACTGGAAAACCTCACACCGGAGATCGATGTGAAGCATGTGAAGATCACACAGCCGGATATCAACCGTCCGGCACTGCAGTTAGCCGGATATTTTGAGCATTTCGATGCCACCAGACTGCAGATTATCGGATTTGTGGAATATACTTATATGGAGGGGCTGACGGATGAAACCCGTAAGGAAGCATATGACAAGCTGATGTCTTATGATATTCCCTGTATTGTATTCAGCCGTGACCTGAAGCCGGATCCTATTTTCCTGGAGACAGCGATCCGACATGAAGTTCCTGTATTATCTACCAAGAAATCCACTTCCGATTTTATGTCAGAGATCATCCGCTGGCTGAATGTCAAGCTGGCTCCCTGTATCTCCGTACACGGCGTACTGGTGGATGTCTACGGCGAGGGTGTCCTGATCACCGGCGAGAGCGGCATCGGTAAGTCCGAGGCGGCACTGGAGCTGATCCGAAGAGGTCATCGTCTGGTAACCGATGATGTGGTAGAACTCCGCAAGGTCAGCGATGATACGCTGGTGGGTTCCGCACCGGATATCACAAAGCACTTCATTGAATTGCGTGGTATCGGCATCGTGGATGTTAAGGCACTGTTCGGTGCATTGTCCGTAAAAGATACACAGACCATTGACCTGGTCATCCGCCTGGAAGACTGGGATAAGGACAAGGAGTACGACAGACTGGGGCTGGAAGAGAATTATACCGAATATCTGGGAAATAAGGTAGTATGTCACAACATTCCGATCCGTCCCGGACGGAATCTGGCGGTGATCTGCGAGACTGCAGCTATTAATCATCGTCAAAAGAAGATGGGTTACAATGCTGCAAAGGAACTGTACACCCGTGTACAGAATTCCCTGGCAAAAAGACGTGAGGAGGACGAAGATGATGAGTAAGTATGCATTTGGAGTAGATGTGGGAGGAACCACAGTTAAATTAGGACTGTTCAATGACGAAGGACAGGTGCTGGACAAGTGGGAGATCCCTACGGTCAAGGATAACGGTGGAGAGAAAGTTCTGCCGGATATCGCAGCATCCATCAAAAACAAAATGCAGGAAAAGAGCATCACCGCAGCAGACCTGGTAGGCGTGGGAATCGGCGCTCCCGGTGCGGTAAATGCCGATGGCTTCATGGTCAACGGTGCTGTTAATATCGGCTGGGGATCTTTTGATCTTGCTGAAACGTTGAAAAAAGAACTGGATCTGGACGTTACCGTGAAGGCGGGCAACGATGCCAATGTGGCAGCCCTGGGCGAAATGTGGCAGGGCGGCGGTAAAGGCTATTCCAACCTGGTAGCTGTTACCTTAGGAACCGGTGTCGGCGGAGGTATCATTATTGATGGTAGGATCCTGACCGGAACCAACGGTGCAGGCGGCGAGATCGGACATATTCACATGGAAGATAATGAGACAGAGGCCTGCGGCTGCAAGAACAAGGGCTGTCTGGAGCAGTATGCATCTGCTACCGGAATTACCCGCCTGGCGAACAGACGCCTGGCAAAAGACGATGCACCCAGCATTCTGCGTGGTGGTGAGATCTCTGCCAAGACGATATTCGATGCAGTTAAGGCAGGGGACAAAGTAGCGATTGAGATCGCAGAACAGTTCGGTGAATATCTTGGCAAGGGACTTGCCGCAGTAGCCAGCGTAGTTGATCCCCAGATTTTTGTCATTGGCGGTGGTGTATCCAAGGCCGGAGATATTTTATTCAAATACATAGAGCCTTCTTATAAGAGATGTGCTTTCGGCCCTTGCAAGCAGGCGAAATTCGCCCTGGCCAAGCTTGGAAATGATGCCGGAATCTACGGCGCTGCAGCACTGGTATTAAAGTAGGCCTGTTTGGAATAACTATAATAAAAAGAAAGAGCGGCCTGATATACATGATAAGTGCAACAGTGATAGAAGCATTAAAAGAAATCGTACCGGCAGAGAGGATTCTGTTTCAGGAACCCATGAAATTGCATACTACCTTCCGCATCGGCGGACCGGCGGATTGTCTGATCTATCTGGAAAATGAAGATCAGCTCTGCAGGATACAGAAGTATCTGCGCCTGGTGGATGTCCCTTATACGGTGATCGGTAATGGGAGCAATCTGTTAGTAGACGATGGTGGCTACCGGGGTATCGTTCTGGTGATTGGAAAATATATGAGCAGGATCGAAGTGAAGGACACATGCCTGGAGGCAGAGGCGGGAGCCCTGATGAGCCAGGTGGCGAAGACCGCAAAAGAGAATGGTCTGACCGGACTGGAATTCGCAGCGGGAATCCCCGGCACTGTCGGCGGTGGAGCCGTGATGAATGCCGGAGCCTATGGCGGAGAGATGAGCCAGGTAGTGACTACTGTGACGGTAGTCAATCGTAATGGAGAGATCATGGAGCTGGATAACAGTACCATGGAGTACGGTTATCGTACCAGTGTCATCCAAAATCAGCCCTTTGTAGTCACGAAAGTGACTTTCCGGTTACAGCCAGGGGATCCGCAGGAGATAGCAGCTAAAATGGAAGAACTGGCGATCCGCCGCAGAGAGAAGCAGCCGCTGGAATATCCCAGCGCCGGTAGTACTTTTAAACGTCCCGAGGGACATTTTGCCGGACAACTGATCATGGAGGCGGGGCTTCGTGGATATTCCGTAGGAGGAGCCAAAGTGTCGGATAAGCATTGTGGTTTTATCATTAATACCGGCAATGCCACCGCAGAAGATGTAAAAGATGTGATCTGGGAAGTGCAGAGAAGGGTGAAGGAACGTTTTCACGTCGATCTGGAACCGGAGATCAAAATGCTGTAACTATTCAGAGCCATGTAAGGTTCTGAATAGTTACGATAGAATAACGAGGTGCATATGAGATTTGTAGTAGTAACAGGTATGAGTGGTGGCGGAAAAAGAACGGCATTAAAGCTTTTGGAAGATGCCGGATTTTACTGCGTGGATAATCTGCCGGTATCTCTGGTGGAAAAGTTCGTGGAACTGATTGCCATGCCCGGGAGTGAGATCAGCAAGGTCGCACTGGGGCTGGATGTCCGTGCAGACCAGAATTTCACGGATGCCACCCGTATTTTGGAACAATTAAAGGAAAAAGGCTACAAATTCGAGATTTTGTTTATGGACTCCGATGATACTGCTCTGATAAAACGGTATAAGGAGACCAGACGTGTGCACCCTCTTGCCGCAGATGGCAGAGTGGAAGACGGCATTCATAAGGAACGTAAGATCTTAGAGACCATCCGCAAGAATTCAGATTATGTTATTGATACCTCCAACCTGTTGGTCAGAGAACTGAAGGAAGAGTTGGATCGTATTTTTGTTCAGAATGAAGAATACAATAGTCTTATGGTAACGGTTATGTCCTTCGGATTCAAGCACGGAATCCCCGCAGATGCAGATCTGGTATTTGATGTAAGATTCCTGCCGAATCCTTACTATATAGAAGATTTGAAGCCAAAGACCGGTAATGACAAAGAGGTACAGGATTATGTGTGCAGCTTTCCGGAGACCGGAGTTTTCCTGGACAAGCTGACGGACATGATTCAGTTTCTGATCCCGAACTATGTTAAAGAGGGAAAATACCGGCTGGTGATCGCCATCGGCTGTACCGGTGGCAAACACCGAAGTGTTACTCTGGCGAACAAGTTGTATGAACGTATGAAGGCAGAAGGTCATTATGGTATCAAATTATACCATCGTGATGTGCCCAGAGAAGGAATCTAACATGTCATTTTCGAGTGAGGTAAAGGAAGAACTGGCGAAGAGAATCAGCCCGGCAAGACATTGCCAGATCGCAGAGCTTGCAGCGATCATGCACTTTAGTGGTCAATACGGACGCTCTGCAGAGGGAGATTTTATGATCGGTTTCCAGACGGAAAACGAGGCGGTTGTCAGAAAAGGCTTTACATTATTGAAAAAAACATATAATATAGATACTGATGTTAAAATCAGCGAGGAACAAATGCGCAGTGTGATTGACAAGATCGGAGATCTGTCGGAGCCTGTAAGTCCCCTGCTGATTAAAAATTCCTGCTGTCAAAGGGCATTTTTAAGAGGAGCTTTTCTCTGCATTGGTTCTATGAGCGACCCACAGAAGAGTTATCACCTGGAATTTGTATGCACCGATGAGGATAAAGCCAGACAACTACAGAGCGTGATACAGGGATTTGATATAGAAGCCAAAATCGTGCTTCGGAAGAAGTATTACGTTGTCTATCTGAAGGAAGGATCCGGTATTGTGGACCTTCTGAATGTATGTGAGGCACCTATTGCCTTAATGAAGCTGGAGAATTTAAGAATTGTAAAGGAAATGCGCAATTCCGTAAATCGCCGGGTGAACTGTGAGACCGCCAATATTACGAAGACCGTAAATGCGGCGACCAGACAGATAGAAGATATTATTTATATCCGGGATCACTACGGACTGGAGAATCTGTCGGAACCTTTAAGCCAGATGGCGGAAGTCAGACTGGAGAATCCGGATGCTCCGCTGAAGGAACTGGGAGAATACCTGGATCCGCCCGTGGGGAAGTCCGGTGTGAACCACAGATTACGCAAACTCAGTGAATTAGCAGATAGAATCAGGACGTAAAAGAGGAGGAAAATTATGACAAAAAGGAGCATTAAGGTCAGACTGGAAGACGGTCTGGACGCAAGACCGGTGGCACTGTTAGTACAGGAGGCCAGCAAGTACGAAAGCAACATTTACATTGAAGTAGACGATAAGCGGATCAATGCCAAGAGCATCATGGGCATGATGAGCCTGGGACTTTGCGCAGGCGAAGAGCTTACGGTAGCTGCAGAGGGTGCAGATGAGCAGACCGCTGTGGACAACATTGAGAAGTTTTTAAGCGGTCAGGTGGCTTAAGAACATAGTATGACGAGGAGCGGGGCTGATAGAGAATTCTGTTAGTCCCGTTTTGCATATTTTGAGGATAGTGTTTATGAAGAAGATGTTATTTATCTATAATCCGAAAGCCGGAAAGGCACAGATCCGCAACAAACTGGCAGATATTCTGGATGTATTTACCAGAGGCGGTTATGAGATCACAATCTATCCCACACAGAAAAGAGAAGATGCCATGGAGAAGACCATGACGCTTGACAGGGATTACGATATCGTAGTCTGCAGTGGTGGAGACGGTACTTTGGATGAAGTGGTCACCGGTATGATCCGCAGTGACTTCCGTACACCCATCGGTTATATTCCGGCAGGAAGCACGAACGACTTCGGGGGAAGTCTGGGATTACCGAAAAATATGGTGCGCGCAGCGGAAAGTATTGTAAACGGGAATAATTTTGCCTGTGATGTGGGAGCCTTTAACGAGGATATATTCGTCTATATTGCAGCGTTCGGATTGTTCACGGATGTTTCCTATGAGACCGGACAGGATATGAAAAATGTACTGGGTCATATGGCATATCTGCTGGAAGGCATGAAGCGTCTGCCGGCGATCCGTTCTTACCCCATGAGGATCAACTATGAGGATACGACGATAGTGGATGATTTTATCTTCGGCATGGTGACGAATTCCGTGTCCGTAGGCGGATTCAAGCGGATCACCGGTAAAAATGTCAAACTGGATGACGGTGTATTTGAAGTAACATTAATCAAGCGCCCGAAGAATCCCATGGAGTTGAACAATGTCATGGTATCCCTGTTGAACCGCGACATTGATACCGATGCCATGTACTGTTTCCGGACTTCAAAACTGGAGATCACATCCACGGAACCGCTGCCCTGGACACTGGACGGCGAATACGGCGGAACCCACACCAAAGTTGTGATTGAGAACATCTGCAAGGGCATGGATATCCGGGTGGAGCAGTAAATATTATAAAAAGTCAAAATTTGGTAAAAATTTAACAATAAGCTGTTCCCTTTTTGGATAAGTTGTGATATAGTTTGGATTAGGCAATATTAATCAAATACACCCGTATATCCGGGTGTACAAGAATGAGTATATAAAATGGAGGTATTAAAATGTTAGTATCCGCAACAGAAATGCTCAAAAAAGCAAAAGCAGGTCACTATGCAGTAGGTCAGTTCAACATCAACAATCTGGAGTGGACCAAGTCCATCCTACTCACCGCTAAGGAACTTCGTTCCCCCGTTATCCTGGGTGTATCCGAGGGTGCCGGTAAATACATGGGCGGTTATGATGTAGTCGTTGGTATGGTAAACGGACTGTTAAAGGATCTGGACATTGATGTTCCCGTTGCTCTGCATCTGGATCATGGCTCTTTTGAAGGCTGCTATAAGTGTATTGAAGCTGGTTTCTCTTCCATCATGTTTGATGGTTCTCATTATCCTATTGCTGAGAATGTAGAGAAGACCACTGAGCTGGTTAAGGCTGCTCACGGCAAGGGACTTTCTATCGAGGCAGAAGTTGGTTCCATCGGTGGTGAGGAAGACGGCGTTATCGGTATGGGCGAGTGCGCTGATCCTAAGGAGTGTAAGTCTATCGCTGATCTGGGAGTTGATTTCCTGGCAGCGGGTATCGGTAACATCCATGGTAAATACCCCGCTAACTGGAAGGGCTTAAGCTTCGAAACTCTGGCAGCTGTACAGGAGCTGACCGGTGAGCTTCCTCTGGTTCTGCACGGTGGTACCGGTATCCCCGCAGATCAGATCAAGAAAGCAATCGACCTGGGCGTATCCAAGATCAATGTTAACACCGAGTGTCAGCTGGCATTTGCTGATGCTACCCGTAAGTACATCGAGGCTGGTAAGGATCTGGAAGGTAAGGGCTTCGACCCTCGTAAGCTTTTAGCTCCCGGCGCAGAAGCTATCAAGGCTACTGTTAAGGAGAAGATGGAACTGTTCGGATCTGTTGGTAAGGCTGAATAATTCTGAAAAATACGAAGAAATAAGGAGATCTCTCGCAGTGATGCGGGAGATCTTTTTTGCAAAAAAATAACTATCCGGAATAGTTTTATCCGCGATAGCTGTAATTTTATCCCTAGAAAGGGAGGATGCCAAGGATTCTGATCCTTGGCATTTATTATGAAAAAGTTTTTTAAACAAGAAACTGTTGTGTGTTAAGTTGTTGTTTTGTTTGTTTCTATGGTTATAGTATATGAAACAGAAATGTCCAAAACATGTTGTGGAATTGAAGATTCCTTGAAGGATTTGTAAACAAAATATGAACAACTATTCAGAGGCAAGTAAATACGCCCCACTGCACGTCGAATACTTGTATTCGTAAGGCAGCGGGACGTATTTATTTGACGAAGTAACCTCATGAGCAAAAGGGAAGCATCGAAGATGCGATTTCGCGAATGGGGTTCTGAATAGTTGTGCTGAATGCCTTGATTATCTGTCCAGTTTGTTGGGCTCGGGATAGGTTTCGCCGAAGGTATCTACGGTAACGCTTTCCATTACCTGATCCTCCAGAGGACGATCGCTGTAATCGGTGCGGGTCTCAGCGATCTTATTCACCACATCCATACCCTCGATGACTTTACCGAAAGCGGCGTAGGAACCATCTAGATGGGGGCTTGTCTTGTGCATGATGAAGAACTGGCTTCCTGCGGAATCGGGATGCATAGCTCTTGCCATGGACAGAACACCTTCGGTATGCTTCAGATCGTTGGTTACGCCGTTGGCAGCGAATTCACCCTTGATGCTGTAGCCGGGACCGCCCATGCCGGTGCCGTCGGGACATCCGCCCTGGATCATAAAACCGCGGATGACACGGTGGAAGATCAGACCATCGTAAAAATGCTTGTTGATCAGAGTGATGAAATTGTTAACGGATTCGGGTGCTACGTCGGGATAAAGCTCACATTTGATCACACCGCCGTCTTTCATGGTAATAGTAACAATAGGATTTTTTGCCATAATAGTGTCCTTTCATTTTCAAAAAATATATAGTATTATTTTAATGGATATACCGAAAAAGGTAAAGAGGAGAATTGTCGGGGATGCATTTTTTACGGCAGATCATATTAGAAATTAAGAAAACCTGCGGGCAAATTCCGGAGTTTGGGAAGTATGTTTTGTTTCCGGAGAATTTAGAGGCAATACCACAGGCGGCGGAAGGTGTACTCTGGATCACCGATCAGGGACAGCGGGCACGGGAATTGCTCCGTCAGGATTATCCGGTGTTAGCATGGCTTCACGAGGATAACAGGGATCAGAACTTCTCCGGTGTACGGTATGCCTGCGAGAATCTCGAGGAACTGGATTTTGAATACCTGGAGAAGGTGTATCGTAGATATGTGGGGATCCCATGGGATATTCTGACCACAGAGCGCTGCCTGATCAGAGAGACCTGTGCGGAGGATCTGGATGCCCTTTATGAGATCTATGCGGAGCCTTCCGTGACGCGATACACAGAGGGGCTGTATCCGGAGCGGGCGCAGGAGGAAGCTTATCTGAAAGATTATACGGAAAATATGTATTACTTTTACAATTATGGAGTATGGACGATCTATGACAGAGTTACCGGGCAGGTGATCGGAAGAGCAGGCTTTTCCAACCGTGAGGGTTACGAGGATCCAGAGCTGGGCTTCGTCATCGGTGTTCCATGGCAGAGGCAGGGGTATGCCACGGAAGTATGCGGGGCATTGTTACAATACGGGAAGAAAGAACTGGGATTTGAGCGGGTGCAGATGTTAGTGATGCCGGAGAATACAGTGTCACTGCATTTGGCAGAAAAACTGGGATTTCGTAAGATAGATCAGGTCATGTGGGATGGAACGACATACGAGCGGCTTCTGCTGGAGCTGTAGACAGTCCAGCCCGCACCATTCGCAAAGTCGCGTTATCACGCTTTCCGTCACCTCGTGACTGACTTTGCTCATAAATCGGCGCTCATCACATGAACATATTCGTTCACAAAATCATGCTGGCATGATTTTGGTTCTCGATATGTTCATGGCTGAACTGTAAAAAATATAAAAAATTATAAAAAACGGGTTGACACTCTAAAATCATGGTGCTATACTCTCACCATAGCAAAGGCGCTACAGAAGATATCTGTAGTGCCTATTTTGTTATAGCGATAAAAATGCGATGCGATGGGGCTTCGAGGGAGGGCTCATAGTATCGCATTTATTTTTGCAAACGAGGAGGAAAATGTTATGACAGAAGAAATCTTAAGCGCAGTAGACGGTCAATTATTTGCAGTCTGGTTTCTGATCGGTGCGGCTTTGGTGTTCTGGATGCAGGCCGGATTCGCAATGGTGGAGACCGGATTTACCAGAGCCAAGAATGCCGGTAATATCCTGATGAAGAATCTGATGGATTTCTGTATCGGTACTGTAGTATTTATTCTGATCGGCTTTGGACTGTTACTTGGTGAGGATATGGTAGGTCTGATCGGTAAGCCCGGTCTGGACATCTTCACCGCATACGACAATTTTGATTATTCAAATTTCGTATTTAACCTGGTGTTCTGTGCTACCACAGCTACCATCGTATCCGGTGCTATGGCAGAGAGAACCAAGTTCTTATCCTACTGTATTTATTCCGGTGTGATCTCCGCTTTGATTTATCCCATCGAAGCTCACTGGATCTGGGGCGGCGGCTGGCTGGCACAGCTTGGCTTCCATGATTTCGCAGGATCCTGTGCAATCCACATGGTTGGTGGTATTTCCGCACTGATCGGTGCAAAACTGTTAGGACCCCGTATCGGTAAGTTTGATAAGGATAAGAGTGGTAAGATCGTAAAAGTAAATGCATTCCCCGGACATAACCTTCCGATCGGATGTCTTGGTGTATTCATTCTGTGGCTTGGCTGGTATGGATTCAACGGTGCAGCTTGTACTTCTGTAGAGCAGTTAGGTTCCGTATTCCTCACCACAACCGTAGCTCCCGCAATCGCAACTGTAGTATGTATGGTATTTACCTGGATCAAATATGGCAAGCCCGATGTATCTATGTGTCTGAATGCATCTCTGGCAGGTCTGGTAGCTATTACCGCTCCTTGTGATGTAACTGATTGCTTCGGTGCTATCGTAATCGGTGCGGTAGCCGGACTTCTGGTAGTATTCGGTGTATGGCTTCTGGATTACAAGCTTCATATTGATGATCCCGTAGGTGCAGTTGCAGTACATTGCCTGAACGGTATCTGGGGTACCATTGCAACCGGTTTGTTCGCAACCACTTCCGCACCCGGCAACGACAGTGTTGTAGGTTTGTTCTATGGCGGTGGATTCAAGCAGCTTGGTTTACAACTGTTAGGTTTTGTAAGTGTAGCAGCATGGACTGCAGTAACCATTACCATTGCATTCCTGATCATCAAGGCTACTGTAGGCTTACGTGTATCTGAGGAAGAAGAGATCGTTGGTCTGGATTCCTGTGAGCATGGTCTTCCTTCCGCATATGCAGGCTTCAGCATTATGGATATTTCCAACACTATGACCATGGAGGTAAATGAAAACACCAGCCTTGGCGTAAGTGATTATGACGCAGCATCCGCCACCATGAAGGATGCCGCAGTGAAGGTAGAGACAACTCCGGCAGCAATTCCTGCAACCGGTATCTACAAAGTAGTTGTTATTGCAAAGCTTGCAAGATTTGAGGCTCTGAAGAAGGCACTGAATGATCTGGGTGTAACCGGTATGACCATGACACAGGTTATGGGTTGTGGTATCCAGAAGGGTGCCGGCGAGATGTATCGTGGAGTCGAGATGGATGCAACCCTTCTGCCTAAGGTTAAGGTAGAAGTTATTGTCAGCAAGATTCCCGTAAGCGCAGTCATCGAGGCTGCCAAGAAGGCTCTGTACACCGGACATATCGGTGATGGCAAGATCTTCGTATACAACGTAGACAAGGTAGTAAAAGTTCGTACCGGCGAAGAAGATTTTGCGGCATTACAAGATGTCGAATAACTTTAACTTAGCTTTTATCTAATCCCTCAATTTGGTATATACAGAGTGCTGTGCCCGGATGCTGCGACTCATCCGGGTGCAGACAAGGACCCCGGGTGCTTCCACCACCCGGGGTTTTTCCTGCCCTGAACTGTGGATAAGATTGTCCTCTTGAAAAGGTTCTGTGGAAATGATACTATCATCGTAATAACACAGAATTACAGAGGATATGGAAACTATGGAAGATACTATACAGAAAGAGAACAAGATCGTAACGGGAGTCATCTGGCAACAGCTGCTCCTGTTCTTTTTCCCGATTTTATTCGGAACTTTTTTTCAGCAATTATATAATGCGGCGGATGCCGTGATCGTAGGGCGTTTTGTCGGAAAAGAAGCCCTGTCGGCAGTAGGCGGCGGTACCGGCACACTGATCCAGTTGTTAGTCGGATTCTTCGTGGGATTGTCCAGCGGAGCCACAGTTATCATCTCCCAGTATTACGGAGCAAAACGTGCCGAAATGGTAGGCTATGCCGTACACACCTCCATTGCCTTCAGCCTGGCAGCCGGAGTCGGTGTGATGATCCTTGGTATTACGGCGGCACCCTGGGCACTGCGGATGATGGCTACACCCGAGGATATCTTAGGACCGGCGACGACCTATATCCGGATCTATTTCCTGGGAGTCATCGGGAACCTGATCTACAATATGGGCGCCGGTATTCTGCGAGCCGTGGGTGATTCTAAGAGACCACTGTATTTCCTAATCGCCAGCTGCCTGACCAATATTGTGCTGGATATTTTGTTTGTCATCGTATTGCGCATGGGTGTGGCAGGAGCTGCACTGGCGACGATTCTGTCACAGGCACTCAGTGCCGTATTGGTATTGTGGGTATTGATGCGTACCCGTGACATGCATCGTCTGGAACTGAAAAAGATTCGCTTTGACGGAAGAATGTTCCGTAGAATCATCCGGATCGGACTTCCGGCAGGACTGCAGTCGGTGATGTATACTTCGTCCAACATTCTGATCCAGTCCAGCGTGAATGCACTGGGAACGGATACGGTAGCGGCATGGACGGCCTACAGCAAGATCGACAGCCTGTTCTGGATGATCGTCAATGCCTTTGGCATATCGATTACCACCTTTGTAGGGCAGAATTACGGTGCGGGGAAAATGGACCGTGTACACAAGGGCGTCCGTACCTGTATGGGAATTACAGCCGGAGCAACTGTACTGTTGTCCGTGATCCTCTATAATTATGCATCGATCTGTTATCAGCTGTTTACCACGGATGCACAGGTGGTAGTGATCGGAGAGCAGATTCTGCACTTTTTGGTACCTACGTATTTTACCTACATTGCCATTGAAATTTTATCCGGCACCCTGCGCGGTATCGGTGACAGCTGGCTTCCCATGATCATCTGCTGTCTTGGAATCTGTGTGCTGCGTGTGGTGTGGATTCTGACAGCCGTACCTCTGAAAAATGATATTCTCACCATTGTATTCAGCTATCCGCTGACCTGGACGGTGACCAGTATCGCTTTTATTGTGTATTACCTGTTTTTCAGCCGTCTGAAGATCGTGGGACGTAAGAGATAATTCGTAAGATATTGCACTTTATTCTATAAAATTTGCATAGAAACGGGATGAAAATAAACTTATAATAGTGTCTACAATAGGTATTTCAAACAAGGAGGCTAGTGTGAAAATGCATTTTTCACACGCAAATTTGTGCCTTAGGCACAAATGTTGCAGGGCATAGAAAAGAAGGAGGTTATTTAAATGTATCAGGCAGATGAAAAAAGATATGAAGAAATGAAATATAATCGCTGCGGTGACAGCGGATTACTGCTTCCGGCAGTCTCTCTGGGATTATGGCACAATTTCGGATCCAATGGGAATTTCGACAATATGCTGGACATGTGTCATACCGCTTTTGACCATGGCATCACCCATTTTGATCTGGCGAACAACTACGGACCGGTATACGGTGCGGCAGAAGAGAATTTCGGCCGTATCCTAAAAAAGGATCTGGGTGTGTATCGTGATGAGCTGGTCATCTCCACGAAAGCCGGATATGATATGTGGCCCGGACCTTACGGTAACTGGGGCAGCAAAAAGTATCTCGTAGCCAGCCTGGATCAGAGCTTGAAACGTATGGGACTGGATTACGTGGATATTTATTATCATCACAGACCGGATCCCAATACACCGTTGGAGGAGACCGTGCGGGCACTGGACGGTATCGTCAGATCCGGTAAGGCATTGTACGTGGGAATCTCCAATTATAATAAGGAGCAGACCATTGCGGCAGCAGAACTGTTCAGGGAGCTGGGTACTCCTTTCATTATTAATCAGAGAAAATATTCCATGTTTGTAAGAGATATTGAAAAGGATGGATTGAAGGATTATGCGGCAGCCCACGGTATCGGTATCATTACTTTCAGCCCTCTGGCACAGGGACTTCTGACTGACCGTTATCTCCACGGAATCCCTGAGGACAGCCGTATCCGTACCGATGGCAGATTCCTGAAGGAAGCAGCCGTATCCGAGGAGACTCTTACAAAAGTACGTGCTCTGAATGAACTGGCAGCCCAGAGAGGACAGACACTGGCACAGATGGCACTGTCCTGGATCTTAAGGGATGGGGATATTACCAGTGTTCTGATTGGAGCTTCCAAGCCTTCACAGATCCTGGATAATATTGGAATTGCACATGCAACCTCCTTCAGCGATGAAGAAAGACGTAAGATTGAAGAGATTCTGGCATAAAAAAAGCCGGTGCCTGCAAGAATATTGCAGACGCCGGCTTTCACGTTATCTTCCGTAGAAAATCTGCGCGATCGGAGAGTCCGGGGACAGGATCACGGTTTTATTATCACCGGTCATGGAAGCTTTCAGGGCATCCAGACTTCTGACGAAGGAATAGAAATCCTGCTTGGATTCATCGGCATAGGCCTCTGACAGAATACGCATGTATTCCGCTTCTCCCTCCGCAATGAGAATTTCCGCGTTTTTATTGGCTTCCGACAGGAGCACATTGACTTCCTTGTCAGTGGTGTTGCGAATCTTCTGTGCTTCGGAACTTCCCTCAGCAGTGTAGGTGGCAGAGATATTTTCGCGTTCGGAGATCATACGCTCGTACACAGCAGCTTTGTTGTCACTGGGCAGGTCCAGCTGTTTGGTTTCAAAAGAAAGCAGCTCAATACCGTATTGTTCGGTGGTGTTTCCGATGTTGTTCATGATGGCAGCAGCCAGTTCTCCGTCACGACCGGAGATCACATCATTCTGGGTCGTGCTGCTGATAATATTTTTCGTAGAGTTATATACAATGGTGTCCAGACGGCTCTCCGCGTTGGAGATGGAAGAATTCAGCGTCTGGGCGAACTTCAGAGGATCATTAATCCGCCATAAAATGTAGCTGTCGCAGATCATAGTCTTCTTATCGCTGGTGATGACATCGGAGGAAGACAGATCATAGAGCAGGATCTCCTTTGGGAGCTTATCGACGCTCTGTACAAAAGGAACCTTAAAGGTAACACCTGCGGTACTCACTACATGGTCTACTTTACCGAACTGTCGGATCAGACTGTATTCGTTTTCGTTGGTAACGACAATGCTGGAGGATCCGATGATCAGCAGCACCAGTACCAATAGAATCAGAGATATATTTTTTAATTTTTTCATATTATTAAAACTGCCTTTCTGTAGACAATGATTATTGTGCGGTTTCAGAGGTACTGTTTTCCGTGGAAGAACCGGTTGTCGTACCTGTGAAAGATTCCAAAGGGTAGAAGGTCTGTGTATTGCCGTTGGGGCTTTCGATGACTACCTTGAGATCCGGCAGGACTTCTTCCATGGTCTCGTAGAACATACGCTGTTTGGTGACGGCCGGGTTCTTGATATATTCCTCGTACATAGCGTTAAAACGTGCAACCTGTGCAGTAGCCTCATTGATGCGCTCGGTCTTTTGTGCTTCGGCGTCCTTAATGATACCGTCTGCCTGTGCCTGCGCCAGAGGAAGCTGTTCATTGCGGTATTTATTGGCATTGTTCAGAGCGGTTTCTTTCCCCTGCTTGGCGGTTTCCACAGCCTTGAAAGCTTCCATGACTTCGGAGGTAGGCGGCTCGGAATCCTGGATCGTGATATTTACCAGTTGGATACCGATATCCTGTTCGCTCAGACGCTCCAGAATCATTTCTTTGATGGCGGCCTGAATTTCATTTTTTCCGGTAGTCAGGACATCGTCCACCGGATAACTGCCGATCACGGTACGAATACAGCTCTGGCTGATGTTACGCAGGATCAGCACGGGATCTTTGGAAGCATAGACTGCTTTTACCGGGTCACTGAAACGATACTCTACGAAGAAATCGACGTTGACAAAATTATAGTCGGAAGTGATCATGAGAGAATCATCGGTTTCCGAAGAATTGGAATCTAAATCATATCCAAGGGAAAATCCCTGAATGGTGGTATTTACTTTGCGAACCTGTTGGATGAACGGTATCTTAAAATGAAGTCCGGGATCCGTTACCGCTTTGGCTTGACCTAAAGTGATCAGAACCGCCTGCTCCTGTTCACGGATCTGGTAAGTGGAATTAAAAGTAAAAATCGCGATTACCAGAATCACAAGAATGATGCCGGGGACTTTCCACCAGCTTTTCTTCGTTTTTGCTGCTTCCGCGGTGCCGGAACCTAAATCTTCAAAGCCGTTCTGGCGATTACGGAAGGAGTTGAATTTTTTCATAAATATGCTCCCTTCTCATTGTAATTCGTTTATTGGTTGTATACTTTACTATATTAAAGGATGAATGAAAGGAAGGCAATGGAAAGTTTTGCACGATAAAGAGGGTTAATGCCGGATTCTTATCAGTTGCAAAATTGTTCCAGTCGTAATATGATGAAAACATGTGGGTTGAAAATCACCATATTTTTTAAACCACAATAGAAATTACAGTAGAAAAGGATGGAAAAGATGAAAGTATATACTTGTTTTCCCGGCGGAAAAGCCAAAGCATTGACGATGAGTTATGATGACGGTAAGGTACAGGACAGACGCCTGATCGACATTTTTAATAAATATGGTATCAAGGGAACGTTTAATCTGAATTATGGGCTGGTGGGAGAACGCCCCCGCATGACTTTTGAAGAAATGAAAGGGCTGTATGCGGGACATGAGATCGCAACCCATACCATGACCCACCCCACCATCGAGAGATGTCCGTTAGTGGAAGTGGCACAGGAACTACTGGAGGATCGGAAAGGCCTGGAAAAATGGACGGGGCAGATCGTCAGGGGACATGCGTATCCCAACGGTTCTTACAGCGAGGAGATCAAGCAGCTGTATCGTCAGCTGGGCGTGGCTTATGCCAGAGTGGTAGAGACGGTTCCGGATTTTGCACTGCCGAAGGATCCGTTGGAGTGGCATGCTACCTGCCATCATAATGACCCGAAGCTGATGGAGTATGCGGAATTTTTTGCTGATTTCAAGAAGAGCCAGTACCTGAAGCTGATGTATGTCTGGGGACACAGCTACGAGTTCGATAATAATGACAACTGGGATGTGATCGAGAACTTCTGCAAATATATGGGCGGCAGAGACGACATCTGGTACGCCACCAATATTGAGATCATTGATTATATGGATGCAGCGAAACGTTTACAGTTCTCTGCGGATTACGAAAAGGTATATAACCCCAATGCCTGCAGCGTATGGCTGCAGTTGAACAGTGACAAGTGCGTGGAGATCGAGGGCGGAACCCTGGTGGATCTGAATACATTGCTGTAAAAAGTTAAGCCGGATAGCGATGACTGTCCGGCAGGTGTGCTGGAGAATACACTGATGAAAACCATAAAACTTGCGGACAGACAGTAAGAAAGATAGGATAGTAAAGACCGGATGGTGAGCGATCGCTGTCTGGTTTTTAAAATAATAGGTAAAAAATAAAAAATACCTATAAATACTTTAAAAATATAACTCCCTTTTTACAAATGTGTGTCTAATGCATAATCCCTTATAATTATTCGTTTTTGCTACTCTTATACATTTTCTATTCATTTTTTGCTAATGGGAAGCTTATTTTTTGATAAGTTGTCGTGCAATTTATTAGAATGGAATTTTTGAAAGAGCCAGCACCTTGAATGGGCTGTCTCTTTCAATGTCACCTGTAATTGACAAACTTGAAGTTATTAGTGCTTATCTTTTAGAAAACAGCCAGCTACAGCGATGCCAAATCCAAGAAAACCTAGGACATATCCAAAGAAATTATTTGTTGTCACAGCAATTCCTAAAAGTATTGTTGCAATCCCCAATAACTCAATCTTAATTCCTTTCATAGCAAATACCTCCGTTACAAACTTGAATTTGTCGATTTACTCTGCTTAGTGCCCCCTTAAATCCAATTCACTAAAAATCGAATTAGTACTTCTCCATGAATATACCACATAATAGTTATCGCCGTTTATGTCACTATTAAACGAAATAGTCCCATGTTCAATAAACGATATCTGCTTGTCTGTCTGCTTTTCCACTATACACTCCCAGTCATTTGTTGCATATTGAGAATAATACGATTTCAGCTCTTGCAATGATAATTCGCTTTTAATCAATATCCCACCGATATACTGCATACCGTTTCCATTGCCGATTAATTTTCCCGCTTTTGCAAATGTTTCAATATAATGCGTATTGTTTGGTAATTCTATTCTTTCGACATACTTCGCCGTTTTATTCGCAACGCAGTCATTGACAACAGGGATGGAGAACATAAAGCCCGCTATAGAAATAAATAGTACACTAACGACAATTGTACATATCAATTTAACTTTTTTTATAATACCCACATCCTCCACAATTCCGATTTTGTATAACAGTAGTCTAACACATGTTGATAAAAAACACTACAGCCAAACTAATGTCTGTGATTTGCTTTCCATAAAATGTTCCTTTCAAAAATAAATTATATTTTCTATATTGAGGTGTTGAAAAAATGGTTCATAGACATTACCTAAGATGTGTATTCATTGCCTTAAATGTACAACTACATGAAGTATAGACATTATAATATTTATAGACACAAGAACAAAATAATAACTTAACGTTTCTAAAAATATAAAAAGGCTCTCCAGATTATCTGAAAAGCCTCTTAGGATTGTATTTGAATTTGGACTACTTGATTTTCTAATTGCATACGCAATTCGTGAAATGTATAATTATACTGTCTTGATATTAGACACACAAAGGTAAATAGGGACAAATATAATAAGTTATGATGATATTGAAATAGAAACAGGTAAAAAATATATTTTACCTACAATAGCTAAAACCAGGAGGGGAATATGTTATTATCATATCATGAATGTCTGGAAAAATATGGTACAGATTATCAAATTAAAAAAACATACAGGAAGGTCATCTATTTATAACAGAAAAGGGTCTCTATTCAGAGGATAGGTATGTGCCGGAATTAGAGATCATCATGAAAAAATATCCGAATGCAATACTGACACTTAACAGCGCATTTTATTATTATGGACTGACCGACACCATACCGGATCATTATTATGTCGCAACGCCCAAAAGTAATAGAAAAATTGAAGATGTACGGGTGAAACTATAATGAAGAGAGACTGCTGATTGAATTAATACGTAATAAGCGCAAATTTTCTTTTGATCTATACAAAGAAATAATAAGTAACTATAGAAAGCCGATCCATAAAATGGACATGACACAAATTATGGAATATGCATATGAACTGCCAAAGACAAACATGGTGATGGAAACTATCAGATTGGAGATTTTATAAATGATTTCTATACGAAAGCAGATTGAGCAGGAAAAGAGCAGGGGTTACAGAGAAGATAATGCGTCAGCAAAATTACAGCAGGCCTTGTAGAACTAGCGGAAAAAATATAAGGGATATTATGTTTCACTGTGTAACACCGTGCTGTCTCGTTGAATCAAATGTGGCAGGGCGGTATAGGTCTGGATCAGCATCTCCGGGTTCTGTATCTTTTTCAGCAGAGATGCTCCGGCACGGGTGCCAAGACTGTACATATCAATATCCACGACAGTCAGAGATGGTGTGATCAGAGGTGCATACGGGTAATTGTCGAAGGAGACAATAGAAATGTCCTCCGGAATGCGCAGGTGGAACTGACGGATTGCCTGGATGACGCCGACGGCGATAAGACTGTTAAAGCACAGAATGCTGTCGGGAGGTTCCGGTAGTCGCAGAAGCTCCGTGGTATGTTGGATGATTTCTTCCAGATTGCAAGAAGTAGGGATGACATAGGCATCTCGGGGTGAGAGATTGTTGCGCTCGAGAGACAGCCGATATCCCAGAAAACGATCTCTGTAAATATTGTCTTTGTCAGAACCGCCGACGAAGGCGATTTTTTTATGCCCGAGAGAGACCAGGTGAGTGATTGCCAGATTGGAAGACAGAGAATGATTTGTGTCAATCCAAGACAGCATGGAGTCGAAAGAGGGTTTTCCGATACAGATATGTGGGAAATCAGTGGCTAATAGTATTTTCTCAATTGCAGGAGTTACGTAATAACCGTTGATCAGAATGCCATCTGCTTTTTTAGATTGTATGGCGTTGATGATCTGCTCTTCGGCTTTTTCTTTGGAACAATCTAGATCCAATAAGCCGAGAAAATATCCTTTTTTGCGTAATTCATGGGATGAACCGGAGATAATGTCGAACATATGGGGATTCTCGTAGGGGCGTCCCTTGTAAAAACTGTCAGCATAGAGGACAGTTGTGCTGCTTTTTTTAACCAGGGATACCGCGGAAGAATTGGGAATGTAATTCAATTCGGCTACGGCATCCTGGATTCGTTTATAAGTGGAAGAAGAGACGTGCATCTGATTGCTCAGTACTCGGCTGACTGTGGAAATAGATACATTGGCTTTTTTGGCTACATCCTTGATTGTTGCTGCCATCTGAGATCCTCCATTGGTAAAACGTTTGCGTAATTTGTGCATTTTTTATGGGCTGTTTCGTTGCTATTTCGCAGGCGGTCTGCTATTTTTAGTATATCGAATTCGCAAAGAAGATTCAATACTTTTTAAACATAGCGCTGTGTTTTATAAAAGTAGAAAAACGTTTTATCAAAAGGAGGAAGCTATGAAGAAAAAAATTGCAATGTTGCTAAGTTCACTTTTAGTAGTATCCATGTTAAGCGGATGCGGATCAGAGGCAACCGTAAATACAGAAAGTAATGTAACCACAACAACGGAAAATCAGAATATGCAGACGACAGAACCGGTGAATATTACCGTATGGCATTGTGCGGATGCCACTATTGCCGATACGTTACAGAAGCAGGTCGATGCACTGGCACCGGAGATTGTAGTCACTTTTGAAAGAAAAGAAAATATGTCGGATGCCTTAAAATTAGTGGGTGACGATCCGGAAAGTGCGCCGGATATGTTTATGTGGGCGCATGATAAAGTAGGTACCTTTGCACAGATGGGAATCCTGTCTCCGATTACCGATGTGTTGACAGAGGATGATCTGGCGGATTTCCTTCCTATGACGGTAAGCGCCGGGGAGTATCAGGGAGACAAATATCAATTACCGTTGTACTATGAAGCATTGCTGTTTCTGTACAATAAGGATCTGATGGAGACTGCACCGGAGACCACGGATGAACTGTTGGAACTTATGAAGAATGAGACCACGGCAGATCAGTATATATTTGTCGAGCAGCATTCCACTTCCTATAATGCAGCAGCCTGGATCCAGGGCTTTGGCGGTTATCTGATCAATGAGAACAGAGAGCCGGGATTGAATCTGCCCCAGACGGTAGAAGCTATGGAATATCATAAGCAGTTTGTGTCATATATGCCGGCAGATGGTGAGTATAATACCGTGACAACTCTGTTTACGGAAGGAAAAGCAGCAAGTACTATCGGAGGTCCCTGGCTGGTACCGGGTATCAAAGAAGCCGGTATTGACTTAGGAATTGCGCCGATGCCGGTCCTGCCGAACGGCACATCTCTGACACCTTTTTCCGGAGTACAGGGCGTTCATGTACTGAAGCATGCAGCAGAGACGAAAAAGGAGGCGTTGGCAGAAGTGTTGAAGGTACTTGGATCCAAGGAGACCGGTGTGGCACTGGCAAATGCCGCAAGCTGTGCACCTGCCAACAGTAAAGCTTATGAAGATGTATCTGTATCAGAGGACCAAATGATCATGGCACTGAAGACTATGGCAAACAATGTAGTACCTATGCCCAACATTCCGGAAATGGATGTGATGTGGTCAGTGACAGATGACCTGCTGGCAGCAGTGAATAAGCGTGGAGAGAATGTGCAGACGGCATGCGATGCACACCAGAAGGAAGCTTTGGAACAGATTTCTGCAATGCAGTAATTTGCAGATGTAATGACAGGTAAGGAGTGAAAGCAGGATGAAACGAGGAAAGAAGAAAGCATGGTTCTACAGTATGCCGTTTCTGATCATTGTAGGGTTGATGATTGTCGTGCCCTTATTGTATACCGTAGAAATATCCTTTACCAATATGAGTATTTATCATTGGAAGGATTATCATTGTGTTGGACTGGACAATTATAAAAAGGCATTGCTGGCTTTTGATTCCGGATTTCTTCCTGCTTTTTTACGGACTCTATTATGGACTGTATCCAGTATGGCATTACAGTTGATCTTTGGCTTTTTCATTGCCGTTGGGCTGAATGCGAAAGGATTAAAACTGAGAAGGGTCTACAAGACTCTGCTGATCGTGCCCTGGGCGATGCCGGCATATGTATCAATTCTGTTATGGCGTATGGGAATTTTTAATACGGAATTCGGACTGTTTAATCAGATACTGAAACAGATTGGAGGCAAACCGGTAAATTTTCTGTCCACAAACGGTATGGCATTTATCAGTTGTCTGGTGGTGAACCTGTGGCTGGGAGTTCCGTATATGTTCACGATGATGGATGGTGCCATGCAGAGTATTGACCGGAATATCTATGAAAGTGCGGAATTAGATGGTGCGGGATTTTGGAAAAAACATTTCTATGTGACCATTCCGCAGATTCTTCCCATTCTGATGCCGGTGATCATTATGGCTACATTCACGGCGTTTAAGCAGTTTGACATTGTGTATCTGATGACGATGCAGACCGGTTCGAAGACTGGTGCAGATATTAATACGGTAATCACCTATGTATATGAAAAAGCGTTTATTACCAGCAACTATGGATATTCATCCGCTGTGGCGTTTATTGTATTTTTGATTATACTGGTGCTTTACAAGACCATGAACCGAAGAGAGTTTTCAATCTCGGAACAGTGAGGGGAATATGACAGGGAAAAAAATTAAAGAAAAAGTAAAGCTGATATTGCTGAATATAGGATTCATTTTACTTTCTTTCCTGACACTGATTCCTATCCTGTATGCATTCAGCATATCTATCAGTGGGAGTAACAGTATTATTTCCACAGAATTTCATATTTTGCCGAAGACAATCACTATGGATAGCTATATTACGATCCTGACGGAGAGACCTTTTGGGAGATGGTTTGTGAACAGTCTTTTGCTAAGCGCACTGACCGTTCTGCTAACTATGCTGGTGGCTGTGCCGGCTGCGTATGTATTTTCCAGAATGCGGTTTGTCGGACGGAAGAGGACTTTATATATTTTACTGGTGTTAAATGCGTTCCCGGCAATTCTCTCCATGTTTGCAATTTATCGGATTATCAAGACTCTGAACCTGTTGAATTCTTATATGGGATTGGTATTTATCTATGCGGGAAGTATGGCGATTTTTGTTTTCTGGAATATGAAGGGATATTTTGACAGTATTCCTGAGGCTATCGAGGATGCAGCGAGAATTGATGGTGTGAATGACAGACAATTGATCACGAAGATCGTCATGCCGCTGGCAAGGCCAAGCATCATCATCTCTTCTGTTTTGGTGGTGATCTATGTGTGGAATGAATATATTTTCAGCACAGTCTTTTTGTCAGGCGCGGAGAAAAACACACTGGCGGTAGCGCTGTATTCTCTGCAGGCTACGGACTATACGCGCAACTGGCCGCTTTTTTCGGCAGCGGCAATTCTGACAACACTTCCTGTATTGATTTTGTTTTTCCTGGTGCAGAAATACATGGTATCGGGACTGTCTTCGGGAGGTGTCAAAGGTTAAAAGCAGGAGGAACTTATGATTTTACAAGAAGCAATTTTACATATACCGCTGTCGCAGTATGCATTTGCGAACAGTGAGATGAATCTTACAATTCGTATCCGGGTGGCGAAGGATAATCTGACAGATTGTGTTCTGTGGTACGGAGACCGCGTACAACCCGGTGATCCTATTGTGTTTACGGCAGTGTATATGAAGAAGATACTGTCGGATATGCATTTTGACTATTATGATGCAACTTTTGAGACTCCGTATGACAGGGTATGCTACTATTTTGAATTGAAAGACCCGGAAGAGACGAGGTTTTATTATGCAGATATCTGCGCAAAATATCTTCCGGTAGAGAGAAGCGAATTTTACCAGTATCCGTTTATCCGCAGAGAAGAGATCTGTGAGGAACCGAAGTGGTTCCGGGAGGCAATCGTTTACAATATTTTTCCGGACAGCTTTGCCAGCGGACACCGCGAGATCGTAGGACAGGGAAAAGAAATGGAATGGCAGAACGGCATCCGGTTGAAAAGCCGTCTGGGCGGAACCATACAGGGGATCCGGGAGAATCTGGATTATATTCAGAAGCTGGGATTCAACTGTATCTACCTGAACCCGGTATTCACGGCGGGAGAGTATCATAAATACGACCTGCTAGACTATTTTCATGTGTCCCCCAATATGGGAACGGACGAAGAGTTCCGGGAATTGGTGCAGGATATTCACAACAGAGGAATGCACATTGTCATTGACGGTGTGTTCAACCATTGCAGCTGGTATTTCCCGCAGTTTAGCGATGTGGTGGAAAAAGGAGAAAGCTCCGAATATGTCAACTGGTTTTATCAGCTGCAGTTTCCGGTGATACGCCCGGCAACGGAAGAAGAAAAGCCGACATACAGTTGTTTCGCTTATGAGCGGAAGATGCCGAAGCTGAATTCTTCTAATCCGGAGGAAAGAGCTTATTTTATGGAAGTATGCCGTTATTGGATTCGGGAATTTAAGGTGGATGGCTGGCGTCTGGATGTGGCAAATGAAGTGGATCGGGGATTTTGGAGAGATTTCCATAGGGCTGCTCATGAGGAAAATCCGGAGAGTGTTATGATAGGGGAGATATGGGAGAGCTCGGAGACCTGGCTGAACGGAGATATGTTTGATTCCACCATGAATTATGATTTCCGGAAGAACTGTCGTGATTTCTTTGCCCTTCGGAAAATTTCCGCAGAGGAATTTCATGATCGTATCGTGAAGATGCTACTGCGATATCGTACCGGAATGCTGCGTGGGCAGTTAAACCTGTTAGACAGCCATGATGTCAACCGGTTCCTGTCGTACTGCGAGGGAGACCTGCGAAGATTCCGGCTGGCAGAGGTGTTCCTGTTTACCTCTCCCGGAATCCCCTGCGTATTTTATGGGGATGAACTGGGAATGGACGGCAGTAGCGAGACAACACTGCGGGGGCCCATGCCCTGGGAAAAGGTGCAGGATGGAGAGGATGATTTCTTTTCCCGGCTGATTGCTATTCGTAAAGAACATGAGGAGCTGATCTATGGAGATTACACTCTGCGATATATGGATCATGACGGAGGATATATCTATCAGAGAACCTGGGGAGATCACAAGATTACAGTCTGTCTCAATAATGGTAGTACAACGATTGATCTGCGGGAGTATTTGGGAAAGGGCAGCGTGCTTTTGAGTGAATCCTATGAAGCTGGAAAGCTTAGAAGTATGGGATATGCGATTATAGAAGAAAAATAGAACAATAATAAGAGACCGGATGGTGAGCGATCACTGTCCGGTTTTTTCGACTACATTTTACACAGAGTGTTGCTAGTTTTCGGTCGTGTTTTCCTGTGGGATATGGTAAAATAGATATCAAAGAAACATTTTCGACAAATAAAAAAATGGACATTCATAAAGAGAAAACGGATATTCAGAAGGTAAAAGTGAACATTCAAATATTAATGTAAATATAGGAAAGGCAGGGCGAGGTTATGAAGGATTATGATGTGATCATCATCGGCGCCGGAGTCAGTGGCTGTGCCATCGCCAGGGAACTGGCGAAGGGAAAGCTGAGGATCGCTGTACTGGAGGCGAAAAGTGATGTCTGCGAAGGTACTTCCAAGGCAAACAGCGGCATTGTGCATGCGGGGTATGATGCGGTGCCGGGAACCCTTAAGGCAAAATTAAATGTCCGGGGCAACGAAATGATGGAGGAACTGTCGAAGAAGCTGGACTTTCCGTTTCGCAGGAACGGTTCCCTGGTACTGTGCTTTGAAGAAGACGGCATGCCCGGACTGGAAGAACTGTACAGACGTGGCATAGAGAATGGGGTCAAGGAATTGAAGCTTCTGTCTCCGGAGGAAGTATGGGCTATGGAGCCGGCGATTTCCCGGAATATCGTGAGAGCATTGTATGCACCCACCGGCGGCATCGTATGTCCTTTCGGACTGAACATTGCGCTGGCAGAAAATGCGGCGGAAAACGGCGTAGAGTTCTATCGTGACCACAAGGTGACAGCCATCGTGGAACAGAGACCGGTATGGACCGAGAAGCCGCCTGCGAAGGAAGGACGGATGTATCAGGTGCAGGTGGATGGTGAGATATTCGAGGCTCCCATCGTCATCAATGCGGCAGGTGTCTATGCGGATGAAATCCACAACATGATCTGTGAAGAGAAGATCCGCATCGTGCCTCGCAGAGGTGAGTATCGTCTGATGGACAAAAATTGTGGTGATCTGGTAAATTCCACTATTTTCCAACAGCCCTCCAAAATGGGTAAAGGTATCCTTGTAACTCCTACTGTCCATGGCAATCTGCTGGTAGGTCCGACAGCGGAGGATATTCCGGATAAGCAGGATGTGGACACCACGGCAGAGGGACTGGCGAAGGTTTTGAACCTGGGAAGCAACAGCGTGGATGCCCTGGACGGCAGACAGACGATCACTTCTTTTGCTGGATTGCGTGCTCATCTGGTGCACGAAGATCCTGCGGAAAAATCGGATTTCCTCATCGAAGAGGCAGCAGGGCATCCCGGGTTCATCGATGTGGCGGGTATTGAATCACCGGGACTGACCAGTGCACCGGCAATCGGTGAGTATGTGGCACAGATTGTTGAAAATATTTATCCTGCAGAACGTAAAGCGGATTTTGTTGACACCAGAAAAGGAATCCCCAGCATGGCGCTTGCCACGGAAGAGGAGAGAGAAGCGCTGATCCGGGAAAATCCCGCTTTTGCAAACGTGATCTGCCGTTGTGAACTGGTGACGGAGGGAGAGATTCTGTCAGCCATTCACCGCCTAGTGGGAGCGACGACATTGGATGGTGTCAAACGCCGCACCAGAGCCGGAATGGGTAGATGCCAGGCGGGATTCTGTTCCCCGAAGACATTGGAAATCCTGTCGAGAGAACTGCATCTCGATCCGGCACAGATCACTAAGGAAGGAACCGGCTCAGAGATTCTGACCGGTAAAAATAAAGACACCGCACCCGGAGAGGGCGGAACATGGAAGAGGACACAGGAACCTGGCGGAAAGGAGGCACTCCATGAGTAAACGTACAGAAGACATCGTCATCATCGGAGGAGGTCCCGCGGGACTGGCAGCAGCGCTGTCTGCGAGAAAGGCCGGCTGTGAAAAAGTACTGATCTTAGAGCGTGACAGAGAACTGGGAGGTATTCTGAACCAGTGTATCCACAACGGTTTTGGACTGCATACTTTTAAAGAGGAGCTGACCGGACCGGAATACGCGGAACGCTATATTGACATGGCAGAAGAAGCAAAAATCCCTTATATGCTGAATACCATGGTAACAAATATTTCCCTGCGCTCCGATGGACGCAAGAAAGTCACCGCCATGAACAAAGAGGACGGTCTGTTGGAGATCGAGACAGAGACCGTGATCCTGGCGATGGGCTGCAGAGAGCGTTCCCGTGGTGCGTTAAATATCCCCGGCAGCAGACCGGCAGGCATCTACAGCGCCGGAACTGCGCAGTATTATGTAAACATCCGCGGACGTATGCCGGGTAAGAATGTAGTCATCCTGGGCTCCGGTGATATTGGACTCATCATGGCGAGACGTATGGTGTTAGAAGGCGCCAAGGTGCAGTGCGTGGCGGAGCTTCGTCCCCAGAGCGGTGGACTGAAGCGTAACATTGTCCAGTGCCTGGATGATTTCAACATCCCTCTGTATCTGAATACTACCGTGGCACAGATTCACGGCAGAGACCGTGTAGAGGGAGTGACCCTGACAAAAGTGGACGATAATGGGAAACCCATTCCCGGATCCGAGTGGGAGGTTCCCTGCGATACTCTGTTGTTATCCTGCGGGCTGATCCCGGAGAACGAACTGACCAGGGGCTTAGGAGCAGATATGGACGGCAAGACCGGAGGACCGGTAGTGGGAGAGAATCTGGAGTGCAGTATCCCCGGCGTCTTCGCCTGCGGCAATGTGCTCCATGTCCATGAACTGGTAGACCATGTATCCGCAGAAGCGGAAAAGGCTGGAAACTACGCAGTGGAATATATCCGACAGAAAAGAGGGTGAGACGATGGCAGAGAAGAATACAACACAAAAAGAATTGACCTGCATCTGCTGTCCGGTAGGGTGTGCTCTGACCGTGACTATAGCAGATGACAGTAGTGTCACAGTGACCGGTAACCGATGTCCCAGAGGCGCAGCCTACGGAGAGAAGGAAGTGACCAACCCTATGCGTATTGTGACATCCACCGTACGCGTGACAGGATATCCGGATGCTGTGGTATCCGTGAAGACAGCTTCCGATATTCCTAAAGGCAGGATTGATGACTGCATGAAAGCTCTGGCAGATGTCACAGTAGCGGCACCCATCCATGTAGGAGATATCATCTTGGAAAATGTGGCTGACACAGGTGTCAATATAGTGGCAACCCGGTCGTTTCGGGGATAACAGAAGATATCATATAATTAGAGCAATGACCACATATCCCAACGGCTTCCACAAATTTATCTGAGTGGGATATGTGTCAATTGTGATGAAATGAACAACGGGAGGTTACATAACAGAATGGGAGATATACAGAACACACAGAAGAAAACATACATCATGGCACTGGATCAGGGTACCACCAGTTCCCGCTGCATCCTGTTTGATAAGCAGGGAAACATCTGCTCCATGGCACAGAAGGAATTCACACAGATCTATCCCCAGCCCGGCTGGGTAGAACATAACCCCATGGAGATCTGGTCCTCCCAGCTGGGAGTGGCGATCGAGAGCATGGCAGTCCTGGGTATCACGGATGACCAGATTGAAGCCATCGGCATCACGAACCAGCGTGAGACGACGATCCTCTGGGACAAAAATACCGGAGAACCGGTATACAATGCCATTGTATGGCAGTGCCGCCGGACTTCCGATATGATAGAGGAATTGAAAAAAGACGGTTTTGACAAAATCCTCCGGGAGAAGACCGGACTGATCCCCGATGCCTACTTCAGTGCATCGAAGATCGCCTGGATACTGAATAATGTTCCCGGAGCCAGAGAACGCGCAGAGAGAGGAGAGTTACTCTTCGGTACGGTGGATACCTGGCTGATCTGGAATCTGACCAAGGGCGCCGTACATGTGACGGATTATACCAATGCTTCCCGAACCATGCTTTTCGATATTCATAACCTCTGCTGGGATCAGGAAATCCTGAAGCGCTTCAATATCCCGGAGAGTCTGCTTCCGAAGGTGTGCTGTTCCAGCGAGATCTACGGTAAGACCGATGCGTCCGTTCTGGGCGGCGAGATTCCTATCGCCGGTGCGGCGGGAGACCAGCAGGCGGCGCTGTTCGGACAGTGCTGCTTTGAGCAGGGAGAAGTGAAAAATACTTATGGGACCGGCTGCTTCTTATTAATGAATACCGGACACGAAGCCATTATCTCCCAGTCGGGTCTGTTGACCACTATTGCTGCCAGCACAAGCAAAAACGTAGAGTATGCCCTGGAGGGCAGCGTGTTCGTAGCCGGTGCAGGGATCCAGTGGCTTCGTGACAGTATGCGTATGCTCAAGACCTCCGCACAGTCCCAGGAGTATGCAGAGCATGTGCCGGATACCGCAGGGGTCTATATCGTTCCGGCATTTGCGGGCATGGGAGCTCCATACTGGGATCAGTATGCCAGAGGAACCATCGTCGGCATTACCAGAGGCTGTACCAAGGAGCATTTCATCCGCGCCACGCTGGAATCTATTGCATACCAGACGGCAGATGTGCTGGAAGCCATGGAGAAGGACAGCGGTATTGATTTAAAGAGTCTGAAAGTAGACGGTGGTGCCAGTGCCAATGATTTCCTTATGCAGTTCCAGGCGGATATCGTCAACACCCAGGTGCGGCGCCCGGCATGCATCGAGACGACGGCTCTGGGAGCCGCTTATCTGGCGGGACTTGCCGTAGGCTATTGGAAGAATCGTGACGAGATCCGGGAGAACTGGCAGATCGGAGCCTCTTTTGCACCGGAAATGGATGAAGAAGGCCGTAAGAAACTGTTAAAGGGCTGGCATCGTGCGGTGAAATGTGCGCTTGCCTGGGCGGAAGATGACGCCTGATAACGGAATAAATCTGAACAAATCCTAAATTTTTCCGGATAGCGTGCATTTTTAGCGGTGCAATATTGTAAAGTGTCAAAATACTGTGGTATGATAACTAATTAGAACACAATAACTGCCCATAGGAATCTCCGGCAGGAGATCTGACGACAGACAGCTTAGGTATTCCGGAAAGGAAACAGCATGGATTTAAAGGGCTTACCACAGACCGTTCAAAATTTCATAAGCGACACGATACAGCTGCGAGAGAACGGCAAATGCCTGGACAATGAGACCTGCCAGAGGGTGCTGGAATATGCGGCGGACACCGGATCCCAGAAGCTGGCGGGACTCGGACTGTATTATCTGGCGGAATATTACTGGCAGAACGGGCAATATGAGAGCACGATACAGAGTCTGACGGAGAGCGTGGGATATCTGAAAAACTCTCAGATGTACGAACTTCTGGCACGGACTTACAATATGATGGGAGCAGCGTCCGACCGGAAAAATAACCGGATGGTGGCGCTCAGCTCGTATTATAACAGTCTGCAGTACGCGGAAAAGTATCATTATTATTACATACAGGGAATGGCGGAGAGCAATATTGCCTACACACTGGTGAGAATGCGGCTGAGGCAGGAAGCAATCCAGCATTACCGCACGGCAATCGACTGCTACAACCGTTCGGAGAGCAACTATTATCTGAATTATAACAGGATCAACTGTATGGTGGAATGCGGTTGCTGCTATTTGTATCAGGGGGATAAGGAACAGGCTCTGAAATTATGGGAAGACATTGAAGAGATTCTTCGCAGAGAGCCGGACACCTATTACTCTCACATAACGGTGGAGATGTATCGGATCCCCTGTGAAGCGGTGCAGGGACATGACGAGGAAGCGGTAAAGCTTGCGGAAGATATCCTGAAACACCTGCAAGATCCCGATATGTTTGAAGATATTCTGGATAATCTGGTAATATTGGCGGGGATCCTTGCATTTTTACCGGACGGAAAATATCTGGAACAACTGATTCACATCATAGATGAGAAAGATGTGGAAGAGCATTACAATATTTATCTGGATCTGTATCCTTTCAAGTCTCAGAGCATTCTGAGCAGGGGAGACATGCAGGAATACATCGCATATACCCGAAAGTATTTTGAACTCTATGAGAAGTTCCGGCAGGAAAATCGCCAGGCACTGATCAATGTCATGGAATTACAGGATCGGCTGAAAAATGTCACCATGGACTGGGAGAATATGCAGGCCTCCAATCAGGCACTGGAGAATCTGGCAATGCATGATGAACTGACAGGACTTGCCAACCGGACATACCTGCATGAATATTTTACCGGCTGCTTCGAACACGCCTATGCGGAAGAGGAGATCATGGGTGTGGAGCTTATGGATATTGATTTTTTCAAAGAGTACAATGATCACTACGGTCATCTGATGGGAGACCGGTGTCTGAAAGCCATTGCCGGAGTTCTGCAAAAGATACAGATTCCAGGACAGGTATTTTGCGCCAGATACGGTGGCGATGAATTTATGATCGTATATACCGGAATGACGGCGGAGCAGATCCGGAGAATTTCAGAGGACATTCTCAGAGAGGTCCGTGCGTTAAAAATACCGCATGAGTGCAGTAGATGCAGTAAATACGTATCCATCAGCCAGGGAGTCTTTGCAAGAATCCCGGTGGAAAATAACAGAGAGTGGGATTTCACTTCCAGAGCGGATGATCTTCTCTATAAGGCAAAAAACTGTGGAAGAGACGGCATCTGTCTGTCCACGGAAAAGTTCAGAGATAAGTTTATAGAGATCAAATAAACAGCGCAGACAGCGCAGATGGGAGAGCGTAGTATGTTAGTTCAGAAATACAAAGACATGCTGTCGGGAAAATCAGTGATCCGGCAGCTTTCGGAATTCGCTACGGCAAGAGGACAGGAGATCGGATACGAGAACGTATTTGATTACAGCCTGGGGAATCCTTCCGTTCCGGTTCCCAGAGAATTTACCGACCGTATGATCCATATGCTGGCGACGAAGGAACCATTGGAACTGCACGGCTACAGTCCCAGCCTCGGTATTACAAGTGTCAGGGAGGCAATTGCGGAGAACCTGGAGAAGAGGTTCGGACTGCCTTATCGCAAAGAGCATATTTTCATGGCATCCGGGGCGGCCGGAGCGCTGGCACATGCTTTTCGCTTGGTGACGGAGCCGGGAGATGAGATCTTGACTTTTGCGCCGTTTTTCCCGGAATATCATCCTTATGTGGATCTCACCGGAGCGGTACTGAAGGTGGTTCCGCCCAATCTGGAGAATTTCCAGATCAACTTTGAGGCGTTTGAGGAGATGCTGACGGAGAAAGTCAAGGCAGTACTGATCAATACTCCCAACAACCCCTCCGGTGTGGTATATTCCACCCCGACATTGCAGAGACTGGCAGATATCCTGAGAGAAAAGTCACGGGAATACGGTCATATTATTTATCTGATCTCCGATGAACCTTATCGTGAGATCGTGTTTGAAGGTGTGGACAGCCCCTGCGTATCCTATTTTTATGACAATACCATCATGTGCTATTCCTTCTCCAAATCCCTGTCCCTGCCGGGAGAACGTATCGGTTATGTGGCAGTGAACCCGGCATGTGAGGATGCGGAGACCATGATCAATATGTGCGGACAGATCTCCCGCGGTATCGGACATAACTGTCCTCCTTCCATTATCCAGCTGGCAGTGGCACAGGTACTGGACAAGACAGCGGATCTGTCGGTGTATGAGACGAATATGAACATCCTCTATAAAGAACTGCTAGACCTGGGATTCACCTGTGTGAAGCCCGGCGGAACCTTCTACATTTTCCCGAAGGCGCTGGAAGAGGATGCCAAGGTATTCAGCCAGAAAGCATTGAAATATGATCTCGTTCTGGTACCGGGCGACAGCTTTGGCGCACCCGGATATTTCCGCATGGCCTACTGTGTGGACACGGAGAAGGTAGAGAGATCTCTGGAAGCCTTTCGAAAATTTGTAAAGACTGAGTACGGAAAGGAGTCATTGTAAGATGTATCAGGCAGGACTGGTATTGGAAGGCGGTGGCATGAAGGGTGTCTATACCGCCGGAGTGTTGGACTTTTTTACCGAAAAAGGAATTGACTTCTCCCATATCTATGGGGTATCTGCCGGAGCGTGTCATATGTGCAGCTATCTGTCCAGACAAAAGGGGCGGGCGCTGAGTGTCAGCGTGGATTATCTGGATACGAGACGGTATTGCAGCCTGGAGAGCTTATTGACCAGCGGAGATCTGTTCAATGTGGATTTCTGTTATCACCTGATCCCGGAATATCTGTATCCGTATGACTATGAAACATTTGAAAAATATCCCGGCAAGGCTTACAGCGTGGTGACCAACATCGAGACGGGACAGCCGGAGTATCTGCGTGTCCGTGATATCCGCAAAGATATTGACAAGATCCGTGCTTCCGCATCCCTGCCGTTAGTGGCACGGAATGTAAAAATAGATGGGAAGCTGTATCTGGACGGTGGCATCAGCGATGCAATTCCTCTGGAGAAATCGATCCTGGACGGCAACCGTAAAAACATCGTTGTCATGACCAAGGAAGTGGGATTCGTGAGAAAACCCGCCTCCGCATCGCAGTTAGGACTCATAAAACTCAGATATCTGAAATATCCTAAAGTATATGAACTCATGGCGGACAGACATATCCGTTATAATGAGTGCCTGGACTACATCGAAAGACAGGAGAAATGCGGTCAGGCATTCGTAATCCGTCCTCATAAAAAGAGTGATGTGGGACGGATCGAGAAGGACAAAGACAAACTGATTGCCTTATACGAAGAGGGTTATCGGGAAGCAGAAGCCTGCTACGAGGATCTGCTGGCATATCTGGAAAAGTAAGTACTAAAAATATAAGAAAGTATAGAGAGAAAAGAAATGTTAGAAATTATCAAAGCAATTATTTACGGTATTGTAGAAGGTATTACCGAGTGGCTGCCGATCAGCAGCACGGGACATCTGATCCTGGTGGAACGTCTGATCCCTTTTAAGCAGACCAGTGAAGGCTTTTTCGATATGTTCGATGTAGTCATTCAGCTGGGAGCTATTTTAGCGGTGGTTGTATTGTTCTGGAACAAGATCTGGCCCTTTTACCTGAAGAAAAATAAGCAGCCGAAAAAGGGAGGCATTGTAAAATCCGCAAAAGATCCCGCAGTGGGAAATGTGGCACTGAGCATGGATGCTTTCTGGATGTGGGTGAAGATCGTTGTGGCATGTATCCCGGCAGTCGTATACGGTCTGTTATTTGATGATGCGGTGGGAGAAGCCTTCCAAAAAGAGATCGGAAGCAGTGGTGTTACAATTCAGGCCATAGTGGTAGCTGTAATGCTGGTAGTGGTCGGCGTACTGTTTATCGTGATCGAGAATTGGAATAAGGACCGTGTACCTACCACAACAAAATTGTCTCAGCTGACTTACAGAGATGCACTGATCATCGGTCTGTGCCAGCTTGTAGCGGCGGCACTGCCCGGAACCTCCCGCTCCGGAGCTACGATCCTGGGAGCTATTATGATTGGAATATCGAGAACAGTGGCAGCGGAATTCACCTTCTTTCTGGCGATTCCCGTTATGTTTGGAGCGAGTCTTCTGAAATTGTTGAAGTTTGGATTTGCATTCACGGGAATGGAGCTTGCCTGCCTTCTGGTCGGTACGGTGGTATCCTTTATTGTATCCCTGTTCGTGCTTCGCTTCCTGATGGGATATATCAAAAAGCATGACTTTAAGGTCTTCGGATGGTACCGGATCGTACTGGGGATTATCGTATTACTGTACTTCCTTGTATTCGCATAACAGTTGACAATTATAAGGAAATGGAATACACTACCCTTATCGAGCGCCGGAATACGGTACTTGTGAGGAGAATGAAAATATTTTTTGTACATGATTCGTACAGAAGGGAGACGGTAACATGGCAATAGTTAAGAAAACTGTAGCACCAGTAGCAGCAGCGAAAGTGGAAGCGCCTAAGGCAGAAGTGAAGAAAGCAGCACCGACAACTCCAGTTAAGACAGAAACCAAGACCGCTGCGAAGGAAGCTGAGAAGGCACCTGTAGCAAAGGCCGAAGTAAAAGCACCTGTAAAGGCAGAGGTTAAAAAGCCCGCAGCTAAGAAAGAGACAGCAAAAAAGGAAACCGCTAAGAAAGCACCCGCTAAGAAACCCGCAGCAAAAAAGGCAGAGTTAAAGAGCGAGATCAGTGTTCAGTTCGGCGGCAAGTCCTATTCTCAGGAAGATCTGCTGAAGATTGCAAAGGATGTATGGAAATACGATCTGAAGCAGAAGGCAGCTGATCTGACCAGCGTAGAATTATATGTAAAACCCGAAGAGAACATGGTTTACTATGTAATGAACAAAGAGACCACCGGAAGCTTCTACATATAATTATCCAGAGTCAGATAAAATGAGCAAAGTATACGTCGAATGCTTGCATTCGTAAGAATACTTGTGAGCAGGCCCCAAAGTTGAATAATCACTTTGGGGTCTTTGTATCATTATTATCACAATGTTAAAGGATGACAGAATGCAGAAAAAATCAGAAAAGATTATTTTTACATTATATCTGCTGGGCTTTCTGGCACTGGCGCTTACCATCGCCCTGCTGCAGCCCCTCGCCAATACACCGCCCCTGTTCGGTAACCCGCCCGATGAGCATGCGAGATATCTGATTCCGCAGTTTATCTGCAAATACGGCAGAATCCCCACGGGACTGGAGGAAGAAGTGCGGATTCCGGCGTATGGATTTTCTTATGCGTTGTATAACGTGTTTCCTTATATTGTACAGGGGTATATCATGCGTTTTGTCAGCCTGTTCACGGAATCCGAGATCGCGTTGCTGTACACGGCACGCCTGGTGAATGTGACTTTCGGACTGTTGATGGCAGTTGTTGTATACTTTATTGGGAAGAGAGTATTTCAGGATGACAGATTCCGTTGGCTGTTCTGTTTCGCGGTGACCTATCTGCCGGAAGGACTGTTTATGCATACCTATGTGAATACGGATTCCTGCTGCATGCTGTCCACGGCGATGATGGTATACGCGCTGATCTGTGTTTACCGGGACGGCATCAATGTCCGGAACAGTCTGTGGATGAGCGGAGGTATTATTTTATGCGCACTTTCTTATTATAATGCTTATGGATATATCTTAAGCTGCATTTTACTGTTTGTAATGTTCTTTTTACAGAAAAAGGAGAGTGGCGGTTATTCTTATGACTGGAAGAAGATGTTAAAATACGGCTGCTTTATTGCGGCGGTGGTCCTGATAGGAATCGGATGGTGGTTCATTCGAAGTTATATAGTACTGGACGGAGATCTGTTAGGACTTGCCACCCGGGAAAAAATGGCAATACAGTATGCGATAGAGAGCGTAAATCCCCTGACGATGCAGACCTATCACTCCATGGGATATACAGTATTCGAAATGTTCCGGGAACGATATACCTTGTCCGGACTGTTCCACAGCTTTGTGGGGGCATTTGGTTCCATGTCCATATATGGCTCCATCTGGCTGTACCGGGCATATAAAGTATTTTTTGCAGCAGGCATTGTGGGAGCGCTTCTGTATCTGATCCGTTATAAAAAGCGGCGTAAAATATCCGGAAGAGAATGGTTCTTTCATATCAATATGTTGTATTGCATTTTCATGCCGGTTTTTCTGACAATTTATTATGCATATACCACAGATTATCAGAACCAGGGACGTTACCTGCTCCCGGCACTGCTTCCGTTAATGTATTATATGATAAAAGGGATTCAGAAGCTTTCGGAAATCAGCTTCAGAGGCAGGACTTTTCCGAGATGGTTGGTAAACGCAGGCATTGCGGTATGCTTCCTGATCATTATCGGAGGCACAATAGATATGGTATTTGTACGGGCTCTTCCCGTATATTTAGAGACAGGACTGGTACTGGAATAGTGCCGGTTCTGTCTTTATGATTTCTTTAGATTTGTTTAGAATTATTTTCCGGAAAATCGGTTGACAATAATACCCGGTAGTGATATTTTAGGGTAAGAAGATGTTAGCACTCCTTTTAGATGAGTGCTAATAATCCCAAAGGGAGTGATGGAATGCAATTGGATGACAGAAAAACAATTATATTGCAAGCCATTATCCGGAACTACTTGGAAACGGGAGAGCCGGTAGGCAGCAGAACCATTTCGAAATATACGGATCTGAATTTAAGCTCGGCAACCATTCGGAACGAGATGTCAGATCTGGAGGAGATGGGTTATATCATACAGCCCCACACTTCCGCAGGAAGAATTCCGTCTGATAAGGGATATCGCTTCTATGTGGATACCATGATGGCGACCAGAGAGCAGGAAGTCAATGAGATGAAGGATATGCTCTTAGAGAGACAGGATAAGCTGGAGAACCTGTTAAAGCAGGTAGTTAAGACTCTGGCTCAGAACACACAGTACGCCACCATGATCAGCGCTCCACAGGTACATCACAACAAGTTGAAGTTCATCCAGCTGTCCCAGGTAGATGCCGGACAGATTTTGGCAGTCATCGTCGCCGAAGGCAATGTGATCAAGAACAATATCCTGGCGGTGAATCAGGAACTGGATGATGAGACAATGCTGAAGCTGAATATCCTGTTGAACACACACCTTAATGGATTGTCCATGGAGGAGATCAACTTAGGGATGATCGCAGCGATGAAGCAGCAGGCCGGAATCCACAGTGAGATCGTCAGCGAGGTGATCGATGCCGTGGCAGATGCCATCAAAGCAGACGAAGACCTGGAGATTTACACCAGTGGCGCGAACAACATTTTCCGGTATCCGGAACTGGCAGATCAGTCCAAGGCAAGTGAATTGATCAATGCTTTCGAGGAGAAGCAGCAGTTAGGCGGTCTGATCCAGGAATCCCTGGCAGACGAGGGTAGCACAGGTATTCAGGTGTACATCGGAGACGAGACACCGGTGCAGGGCATGAAGGACTGCAGTGTTGTGACAGCTACTTATGAATTAGGCGAAGGCATGAAGGGAACCATAGGAATCATAGGGCCCAAGAGAATGGATTATGACAAGGTCATCGGAACGCTGAGAATCGTACAGAACCAGTTGGATGACCTTTACCGCAAAGAATAGACAGATTCCAGAAAGGAAAGTAAGAATGGCAGATCAGGAAAAAGAAATATTAGAGGAAGAAATGGAACAGGATCTTTCAGATGCCGAAGAGCTGAAGGAAGAAGAGACAGAAAATGAGGAGCCCGTGAGCAAGGAAGACAAAAAGGCAGCAAAGAAGCAGGCAAAGTTCAGCAAAAAGGAAGATTCCTACAAGGAGAAGATCGATCAGCTGGAAGACAGAGTAAAGCGTCAGATGGCAGAGTTCGAGAACTTCCGTAAGAGAACCGATAAAGAGAAACAGGCAATGTTCGATACCGGTGCCAAGAGTGTGATCGAGAAGATCCTTCCGGTAGTAGATAATTTTGAAAGAGGTCTGGCAACGGTTTCCGAGGAATCCAAAGAAGATCCTTTTGTAGACGGTATGAATCGTATCTACAAACAGCTGATGACAGAGCTTGAGAACATCGGAGTAAAACCTATCGAGGCAGTCGGACAGGAATTTGATCCGAATCTTCATAACGCAGTGATGCAGGTGGAGAGCGATGAGTATGAATCCGGTGTAGTAGCCCAGGAACTTCAGAAGGGTTACACATACCATGACATGGTCGTAAGACACAGCATGGTAGGCGTTGTTCAATAATTTGATTATCACATATTTTTGAAAATAGAAACTATAAAATGAAAACAGAGAATAAAAACAGGAGGAAAATATTATGAGTAAGATTATTGGTATTGACTTAGGTACAACCAACAGCTGTGTAGCTGTTATGGAAGGTGGTAAACCCACCGTTATCGCTAATACAGAAGGCGCAAGAACCACACCCTCTGTTGTAGCATTTACCAAGACCGGTGAGAGACTGGTCGGTGAGCCTGCAAAGCGTCAGGCAGTTACCAACGCAGAGAAGACCATCTCCTCTATTAAGAGAGATATGGGTACTGATCGTGGCCGTACCATCGACGGCAAAAAGTACTCTCCTCAGCAGATTTCCGCTATGATCCTGCAGAAGCTGAAAGCAGATGCAGAGAGCTATCTGGGTGAGAAAGTTACCGAGGCAGTTATTACAGTTCCCGCATACTTCAATGATGCTCAGCGTCAGGCTACCAAGGATGCAGGTAAGATCGCAGGCCTGGATGTAAAGCGTATCATCAACGAGCCTACCGCAGCAGCACTTGCTTACGGTCTGGACAATGAGAAAGAGCAGAAGATCATGGTATACGACCTTGGTGGTGGTACCTTTGATGTATCTATCATTGAGATTGGTGACGGTGTCATCGAAGTACTGGCTACCAACGGTGATACACACCTTGGCGGTGATGATTTCGATAACAAGATCATTCAGTGGATGCTGGATGAATTCAAGAAGGCAGAAGGTGTAGATCTGTCCGGCGATAAGATGGCTATGCAGAGACTGAAGGAAGCAGCTGAGAAGGCTAAGAAAGAGCTGTCCAGCGCAATGACCACCAACATTAACCTTCCTTTCATTACCGCAACCGCAGAAGGACCTAAGCACTTCGATATGAACTTAACCCGTGCTAAGTTCGATGAACTGACCAGAGATCTGGTTGACAAGACCGCTATCCCCGTACAGAATGCTATGAAGGATGCAGGCCTGAATTATTCTGATCTGGGCCAGGTACTGTTAGTAGGTGGTTCCACACGTATCCCTGCTGTACAGGATAAGGTAAGAGCATTGACCGGTAAAGAGCCCAGCAAGTCTCTGAATCCTGATGAGTGCGTAGCAATCGGCGCTTCTATCCAGGGTGGTAAGCTTGCCGGTGATGCAGGTGCCGGTGATATTCTGTTACTGGATGTAACTCCTCTGTCTCTGTCCATTGAGACCATGGGTGGTGTTGCAACCAGACTGATCGAGAGAAATACAACCATTCCTACCAAGAAGAGCCAGATCTTCTCTACCGCTGCTGATAATCAGACAGCAGTAGATATCAACGTAGTACAGGGTGAGCGTCAGTTCGCCAAGGATAATAAGTCCCTCGGACAGTTCCGTCTGGACGGTATTGCTCCCGCTCCCAGAGGAATCCCTCAGATCGAGGTTACTTTCGATATCGATGCCAACGGTATCGTAAATGTATCCGCTAAGGATCTGGGTACCGGCAAGGAGCAGCACATCACCATTACCGCAGGCTCCAACATGTCCGATTCTGATATCGAGAAGGCTGTCAAGGAAGCAGCTGAATTCGAAGCACAGGATAAGAAGCGTAAGGAAGCTATCGAGGCAAGAAACGAAGCAGACTCTTTCGTATTCCAGACAGAGAAGGCTCTGAACGAAGTAGGTGACAAGGTGCCCGAGAGTGACAAGACTCAGGTACAGGCTGATTTGGAAGCTGTTAAGGCTATCCTGGAGAGAACCAAGGATCAGGAGATGACCGACAGCGATGTAGATGAGCTGAAGGCTGCAAAAGAGAAACTGACCCAGAGTGCACAGTCCGTATTCACCAAGATGTATGAGCAGGCTGCACAGGCACAGCAGGGCGCTCAGGGCGCAGGTCCTGACATGAATGCACAGGCCGGCGGTAGCAACGCAGGTTCTTCCGCAGATGATGATGTCATCGACGGAGACTTCAGAGAAGTATAAATAACTTCACAAACAGAGCAATCCGTGGTATAACAGTAAATGCTGTGTAACAGTGATTGTGATAACAGGCGGCACAGGGTATGCGAAAGCGTGCCCTGTGCACAACCGTCTTAAGATTTATGTGATAGAGGTGCAAAAATGGCAGAGCAAAAGAGAGACTATTACGAGGTCCTCGGTGTAGATAAGAATGCAGATGATGCTGCAATCAAAAAAGCATACCGTGTACTGGCGAAAAAATACCATCCCGACATGAACCCCGGAGACAAGGAGGCAGAACAGAAGTTTAAAGAAGCTTCCGAGGCTTATGCCGTGCTGAGTGATCCCGAGAAGAGACGTCAGTATGATCAGTATGGTCATGCGGCATTTGACGGTGGTGCAGGCGGAGCCGGTGGATTTGATTTCAGCGGAACTGATTTCAGCGATATCTTCGGTGATATTTTCGGAGATTTCTTTGGCGGCGGAAGAAGCAGAAATTCTCAAAATAACGGCCCCAGGAAGGGCGCAGATGTCCGCATCAGTGTTCAGATTACGTTTGAAGAAGCTGTTTTTGGCTGTAAGAAGGAGATTGAGCCTACGGTAAAAGAGACCTGTAAGACCTGTAACGGTTCCGGAGCAAAGCCCGGTACCAGCCCGGAGACCTGCACAAAGTGCGGTGGTAAGGGTCAGGTAGTATATAACTCACAGTCTCTCTTTGGCGCGATGCGTACAGTACACACTTGCCCCGAATGTCAGGGAACCGGCAAGGTGATCAAGGAGAAGTGTCCGGATTGTCGTGGTACCGGATACATTCCGATGAAGAAACGTTATGAGGTAGTAATTCCCGCAGGTATTGACAACGGTCAGGCTGTTCGTGAGCCCGGTCTGGGAGAGCCCGGTGTTAACGGCGGTCCCAGAGGTGATGTGTTGTTAGAAGTGCGTGTAGGCCGTCACCCCATTTTCCAGAGACAGGATTTCAATATCTTCTCTACCGTTCCGATCTCTTTTGCGGTAGCTGCATTGGGCGGAGAAATATTGATCGATACCGTAGACGGTAAGGTAGTCTATGATGTAAAGGCAGGAACCCAGACAGATACGAAGATTCGTCTCCGCGGCAAGGGTGTACCTTCCTGGAGAAACAAGGACGTTCGCGGTGACCATTATGTAACACTGGTGGTACAGACTCCCGATAAGCTGAAACCGGAGGCAAAGGAACTGTTAAAGCAGTTTGATGCGCTGACAGGAGATTCCCTGAATGCGGTGAAGAAGACAACGGAAAGCGGAGAGGGAGACAACAAGGAGCCGAAGGATGGTAAAAAAAAGAAATTTTGGAAATAAGATTGGCTGCGCCTTTTGCTGACAATCTTATGAATAGCGTGCTCATTGCGGAGAGCTCTGTATTTAAAATCCTATTTTTTACTAAAAAAATACAAAAATATGAGATTTTGCCATGCAAAAAGCCGTTATTTTCGCTGAGCGTGCAAAATGAAGAAATTCCGTACAAAAATTCCGGATTTGGGAATTTTTTTGTACGGAATTCATTGTTTTTAGAGTTTTTACACCAAACTAACTTGAAAGTTAGTGAAATAGTTGTTCTAAAATCCACGCAGAATGGGCTGCCCGCCCCGGACTCGGATGCTAGCTACAACTGTGGATTTTCTAAAGGAAAGTGGCCAGGTGCTTCTCATCATGACGGGGCCGCCTTTACGTTGCCATCCATGGCACTTATCGGCTAACGCGAACATCGTGTTCGCATTGCCCCTGCGGTTCAACCACTTTCCAAGAAAATCTCACAGTCTCCGCCGCATCTACGCCGGGGGAGCAGTCCTTTTCTGCTGGGTTATGAAAAACATCCCAATTATTTAGGCAGAGCATTTGAGAATACATGTGCAGAAGTTAAAAACAAGGATTTAGTATGTACAAAAAAAGTAGGAAATACATGCGAATAATTCAAAAATCAAAATTAAATATGTGTAACAAGTCGGAAAATACATGCCTTAAAGCAAAAAATAATGATCCGGCATGTATGATAACCGGGAAAACACATGCGCAATAGGCTAAAATGGAAAATAGGTATGTAAATCGCTTTAGAAAACACATGTATAAAATTTGAAAACAAGAATTAAGTATGTGAATGACTTTGGAGGAATACAGAAACCAGTAACATGAGATAGGCTTAATATTTTTTCATGGGATTTTCAAAACACAGAACGCCCACGGCGGACGGAATGTCATGCCGCGATGTCTGTCGGAGGGTGTTGATATTTTCTTGAAAAGTGCTGAAAGACAGGGTGGAGCGAACAGGACGTTCGCGACAGGCGGACGTTGCCATGGATGGCAACTGGAGCCGTGCCCGTACGGATTAGAACCGCTATATCACTTTTCGTAGAAAATTCACACCTGGAGACGCGACATTAAGGTGTGATGTTCCGTTCGCCGCGGGCGTTCGTGGGGTCTACGGCAACCCTACGTTACGAGCCATGCACTCAATTCATAAATGTGTCGCAAAGAGCGCTCCACATTTATTTCATTGACGGCTGTCGCCGTATAAAGTCAAAAACAAAAACAGCGACTTGTGAGCAAGCTCCCAGATCGCTGTTTCTGTTTTGACTTTGCATGGCTCGTAACTCTCAATTTAATATACAATTTCACAATTTTGTAAAGAGTAAACGGTTTGACAGAAGGGGGAGAAACGCTTACAATTCAAGTAGCTACGCAGTTTGTGATACAAAGGAGCCTACTGGGGATGGAGAAGCGGAAAGAGGAATTTCTGAAAATCGTATGTCAGATCTATATGGCTGCCATTTTGGTAGTATTGCCGCTGTACTATATTCCCGGGAATGGATATTACAAATTGGGTGATAGCAAATATTATTTATATCGCAATATCTCTTTGATCTGTATAGGGATTTGTCTGGTGGTACAGATAATCGCTGTGGTAAAAAGCTACCTGATGGAAAAACACAGACGGATAGAACAATGCTGTCGGATGGAAAACTGCGCTAGTTTCGGTATGTATATTGGTATGTATATAAGAAAAACCGGGGAAAAAATGATCGTATGGTGCAGGGAGCATATCGTAGTGACAGCGGTCTGCCTGTACGGCGCCTGCGCTGTGGTCTCTGCACTCTGCAGTCCTTATGGAAGTACTGCGTGGACGGGAGAGAAGGAATGGTACATGGGAGCTGTCACAATCTGCCTGATGGTGGGCGGATTTCTGCTGGCAGCGAAGTACAGCGGACAATGCAGCCGTATTTTATATCTGGGAGAAACAGCGTCTGTCACAGTGGCACTCATAGGATTGCTCCAAAAACTGGGTTATGATCCATTGGGATTGTTGAAGGGTTATATCGTGGGAGACTGGGAATATACACATATGCTCACTACACTGGGGAATAATAACTGGCTCAGTGGGTATTACAGTGTGATGTTTCCTTTATCACTGGCACTTTTTTTGCAGGCGGTGGAAGAAGAGCGAAGAGGAAGGTCGATGTTGCTTGGAGTCAGCAATACTCTTGTGGTTATATTACTGTTTTTGCAGGGAAGTGACGGCGGTGTGATGGTGGCAAGTGTGGCACTGTGGATGTGCTTTTGGAGTAGCCGGAAGAAAACGAAGCTGTGGGAAGCCCTGCTTTTCCTGCTGACCGGCGCCTGTGTGGGAATGTTACTGTGGGGAAAGGGGATGCAATCCCAGGGAACCTTTGACATCCTGTTGCAGGACGGTATTGCCAAGCGGCTGGCTGCCGGGCAGGGATGGCTTTTGCTTGCAGCGGTGTGCCTGTTATTTTGCGGGATGCATCATGTTCTCCCGGATAAGAAAAAGAGGATGTTACGGGTCGGAGTGCTGTACGGCAGTCTGGTATTGGCTGTAGGTACGGTCATATGGTATATTTTGAAACAGCAGGGCAGTAATTTCGCGGAATGGGGTAATCGCCGTGGAAGATTATGGCAGATGGCATGGCAGGGATTCTGCCAGGGAGATCTCAGACAGAAGTTGTTGGGGGCCGGACCGGATTGCTTTGCAGGCTATTTGGGACAAGTGTTGCCCGGAGGTACGGTACTGTTCGATAAAGGCTATTTTGCCGGCTCGATTTTTACGAATGCTCATAATGAATGGCTTACGACACTGATCAATATGGGAGTACTTGGGGTGGTGGCTTATGCAGCTGTATTTTTTACCGCATTTCGAAAATATTGCGGAAACTTCATGACAAATATGCTGCTTTTTACTTACGGAATGCATTCTCTGATCAGTTTTCAGCAGGTACTGAATGCTCCACTTTTTTTTCTACTGCTGGGGATATGCGAAGCCGGACAGGGGCAGGAGAAGCTACATAGAACGGATACAGATGAGGAGTCGATAGAAATCGCATGAAAAACATTTGGAAAATTTTCGCAGGAGATCTGAAAAAGCTAGTGAAACAGCCTTTTGCACTGGTCATCATCATCGGGCTGTGCGTGATACCGTCGCTGTATGCATGGTTTAATATTTTCGCCAACTGGGATCCCTATGCCAATACCGGTGGAATCCCCGTAGCGGTGGTGTCTCTGGATAAGGATTACACGCGAAAGGACGGCTCTGTGGTGAACATGGGAGAATCCGTGTTGGAGAATCTACATTCTAACACCAGTGTGAAATGGATCTTTTTAGATACTGAGGAAGAAGCGCAGGAAGGCGTGGAAGCGGGGAAATATTATGCCGCCATCGTGATCACGGATAAATTTACATATAGTATGTACAATGTATTCTCCGACGATTTTGAGAATCCGTCACTGATTTATTACCAGAATCAGAAGAGCAACGCTATTGCTACCAAGATCACAGATACGGTAGCCGGTACGTTGCAGAATACTATTAACGAGACTTTTATCAAAGTGGCAGCTACCACGATTTTCGAAGAGGGTAATTCCGTATCGGATCAGATGCAGGGAGACAGCTATGTGGAGGAATTTTGTGCCGATCTGGAAGAACTGAATGACAACCTGAAGGAATACAGTACGATGATCGATACTTTCCGGGCGGGGAATGACAGACTGGAAGCGGCGATCACCCATGTGAATTATGAGATTCCCGTAATGCAGAAGAAGTTGGATGCAACGACGGCAAGCCTGAACCAGAGCAGTCAGAATCTGTCATCCACCAGAGATACGCTGTCGAATTTCAGCACGAATGTGGATACCTCCATGAGTACCATACAGACTTCGCTGGAGGATATGAAAAAGATTCTGGATCAGAGCAAGCTCGCAGACGATACGGCACAGATGACGAAGGATCTGAATAAAGTGGCAAGGGATACCAACACCCTGAACGGACAGGTCAACAATCTGCTGGCAGCGCTGATTGAACAGCGTGTGCAGGGAAGTGTATCCGGCGGAAATGCTTCTACCGGTAGCGGAAGCGGCAATACGGCAGCGACGGATGCTGCCATCGAGGCGCTGAAGGCTATGCAGAAAGAACTGGATATGATGAATACAGTCATAGGCAGTGTGCTGGAATCCACCGATGAACAGGCGGCAGAGAAAGCAAAGGTCAATGTCAACAATGCCATGAATAATTTAAAGAATGTCATTGACAGCTGTGAGAATTCCGTGAGTAATATGCAGGGCATCTATAAAAACAATCTGGTGCCCCAGATGCAGAAAGCCCTGACAAATATGTCAGATTCGCTGAATCAGGTGACCAACCTGGTAAATACATTGAGCAGTACCGTACAGAATATAGGTGTAGTTATGGAAGGCGTCGGCGATGCGGTAGACGGTACCAGCGAGAGCCTGGGACAGATCCAGGGCGTAGTAGACGGTATCAGTCAAAAACTGACAGATCTGACAGAACAGCTGGAAGGTGCCTCCGAAGAGGAAATGATGGATATTCTGGTACGTTTCCTGGGAGGAGATCCTGACAGCCTTGGAGCATATTTCGCATCTCCTGTGACGATGGAGACCATAGCCATGTATCCGGTAGCCACCTACGGTTCTGCCATGACACCGTTCTATTCTACGTTGGCGATCTGGGTAGGATCTACGATTTTGGTGGCACTGGTGAAGGTAAAGGCATCACCGAAAAATCTTAAAAACGTACAGAGTTATCAGCTGTATTTCGGCAGATACCTTCTGTTCTTACTGCTGGCGCAGATCCAGGCTGCTATTATTGTGGCGGGAGATCTGTGGCTGCTGAAAGTAAATATTGTGGAACCGGGACTGTTTTTCCTGGCGGCAAGTTTTACCGCCACTGCATTTTCCCTGCTGATCTATTCCCTGACGTTGGCATTCGGGGATGTGGGTAAGGCTGTCTGCGTAATTGTTATGGTGCTGCAGATCGCGGGATCCAGCGGAACGTTCCCTATTGAACTGCTTCCCGATATTTATCAAAAGATATACATCTTCTTCCCATTCCCCTATGCGATCACGGCAATGCGTGAGGCACTGGCAGGAATGTATGGAACCGCCTATATGGCAGCCCTGGCGAAGTTGATTCTGTTCATGCTGGAAGGGCTGCTCATCGGACTGGTGATCCGGATTCCATTTGTGAAGCTGAACCATTTTGTGGAAGAGAGAATGGAAGACACTGAGCTCATGTGACGCCTATTTGGAGCCATGTAAACATTGCATAATATTCGTCGAATGCTGGCATTCGTAAGAAGATTTTGCAATGTTTATAGGGCGAATGAAGTACCAAATAGGCAGAAAGTAAGGCAGAAAATAAAGCAGAAAGGAAATTTCATGGAAAGAGATTACGAAGAGATTTTCCAGAAGGTGCTGGACTATGAGCAGACCCTTCATGAAAAAAACAGAAAAAGAATTAAGATCGGTCTGAAGTGCATCTGGATCGTGCCCTTTTTTTTTCTGGCGCTGTTATTTTTAACCGGCAGTAACAAGGTGATCTTCCTGATCCTGTGGATCGTGTCACTGTTCGCCCTGTCGATCTATCTGATCGTTGTGGAATATATGGATTATAACTTGCAGGAAAAGATCATGGAACTGAAGGGAGAAGAGGGAACGATCGAAGCAGTGACTCCTGCGGATTTCGACAGAGCGGCACAGATCATCCGCAAGACCCGTGAAATGATCGGTGAGGGACTGAACTCCCCGGCGGAGACACAGGCAGAAGACGGGGAGGATGGCGAGTGTGAAAAATAAATTTTCACACGCAAATTTGTGCCTGCGGACCAAAGTTTGCAGGTTACGGAAAGATACGGAGAGTAATATGCGTAACATTTGGAAGATATTTACCACTGACATCCGTCGGATCAGCAATAATGTAGTGGCAGTAGTGATCGTCATGGGATTAAGCATCCTGCCGGCACTGTATGCCTGGTTCAATATTTTCTCCAACTGGGATCCTTATGAACCGGCGGCTACCAGCCAGTTGCAGGTTGCAGTCGCTTCGGATGATGCCGGAGCGGAGATCATGGGTCTGTCCCTGAATGTGGGAGACAGTGTGCTGGAAGCTCTGGAAGCGAATACTACCATCGGCTGGGTATTCCCGGAGACCACGGAAGAAGCCCTGGAGGGCGTGAAGAACAGCGACTATTATGCAGCACTGATCATTCCGGAGACTTTCACACAGGAAATGCTGGGATTTATAGACGGTGAAGTGGATCATCCAACGATCTATTATTATGAAAATGAGAAAAAGAACGGCATTGCACCCAAGATCACAGGCAAGGCGAAAAATGCCGTGCAGGAGCAGGTAAATGCTACGTTCATCAGTACTGTGGCGGAGTCGGTCATGAAAGCCGGCAATGCGCTTTCCATGGTGAATGCAAACGGTCAGGTCAGTGTGACAGACTCTCTGGATACTGTGCAGAAGCAGCTGCAGGATTATGTGGTCATGCTGCAGTCCTTCCAAAGCATCATGAATTCGGCGGAAATGATCATGTCCACCAGCCAGAATATGCTGCCGGATATGGACAACATCCTGGAGAATGGGCGGAATACCATGATCGGCATGCAGACCATGATCAATTCCAGCGTGGATGCAGTGGACGTTATGGGAGATATGGTAAGCAGCAGTATGAATATGGTGACGGAAGCACTGCAGTACCTGTCCATCTATGCGGACGGACTGTTAGCCCAGATGGATAGTAACAGCGTAGGCAGTACCACGGACACCGGACTGGGCATGGCAATCGGACTGGTGCAGGGTATGCAGGCAAATATGGATGTTCTGGGAAGCCTGGTAACCGGGCAGGATGCGCAGATTCAGGAGATCAGACAGTCATTAAAAAATATTGAGGCGGACCTGAAGCAACTGCAGAATGGCAAAGGACAGGTAGATACCGATATCAATACCCTGCGGGCGCAGATGAGGGAACAGATCCGGATCTGCAGCAAACAGCTGGATAACCTCGCAAGTGACTATAATAACAACGTCAGACCTTCTTTCCGTGATACCGGTAAATCCATGCAGCAGGCATTTTTGAATGTCGCAGCGATGATGAATGGCACGGATGTGAATATGGATGAAATCTCCGATATTTTAAAAGAGTACCAGCAGACTTTACAGGAAGGCAACGTAAGTTTGCAGGATTCACTGGTAATTGCCCAGGAACTGCTGGACAAGGTGAATAAAATAGCGGATAATATAAAACGGATCACCGGAGCGGATTCTTATGAAGATATTTTAAGTGCCATGGCGACGGATCCTACGGCTGTTGCGGACTTTGTATCATCTCCGGTGCAGCTTGAGACGGTGCCTGTTTATCCGGTGGATCACTACGGCTCGGCAGCATCGCCGTTCTATACGATCCTGGCAATCTGGGTAGGTGCGTTATTTTTGGTAGCCATCATTCACGTAGGGGTGAAACCGATTGATCCCGGGGATCATTACAAGGCTCATGAGAGGTATTTTGGCAGATATCTGCTGTTTTTCCTCATAGGACAAGCGCAGACACTGCTTACGATCCTGGGCAATCTCTACTACATTGAGATCCAGTGCCAGCATAAGTTTTTATACTGGCTGGCGGCAGCGGTGGCGAGTGCCGCATTCAGCTGTTTCATGTATTCCGTGACTTTTGCATTCGGTAACGTGGGAGAAGCACTGGCAATCGTGGTCATGGTCATCCAGGTAGCGGGAAGCGGCGGAACTTTTCCTATCGAAGCATTGCCGAAGGTGTTCCAGTGGATCTATCCGTTCCTGCCATTCCAGTTCGGCATGAAAGCCTTTAAGGAATGCATCGCCGGAATGTACGGCGTGGACTATTGGATCAATGTGGGTAAAATGGCATTATTCCTGATCATTGCACTGTTGCTGGGACTGGCGTTGGAGCCGCCGTTTCGTAAGCTGAACCATAGGATCGAGAAGAGCAAGGAAAAGACAGGGCTCATGATATAGGGTGCGATAGCATGAATTTGTGAGCTGTAAGTAAATGATTGAGAGAACCAAAACAGAAAGGAATCACAATATGAAGTGGGTAAAATTCAGAATAAAGACCGTGACGGAAGCAGAAGATATTATTATCAGCACCCTGTATGATCTGGGACTGGAAGGTGCACAGATCGAGGACAAAGTGCCCCTGACTGCCATGGAGAAGGAGCAGATGTTCGTAGATATCCTGCCGGATGGACCGGAGGATGACGGCATTGCTTATTTGAGCTTTTTTGTAGAGGAAAAAGAGGATGGTAGTCTGGAAGTAGCCGGTGAGAAGACCACTACCGAGGCGGTGCTTGCCGATGTGAAGCGGGAACTGGAAGATTTACGTCAGTTCATGGATATCGGAGAAGGTTCCGTAGCCGTGGATGAGACCGAGGATATTGACTGGATCAACAACTGGAAGCAGTATTTCCATCAGTTCTATATTGATGACATCCTGGTCATTCCTTCCTGGGAAAATATCAAACCGGAAGACACCGATAAAATGGTGCTTCATATTGATCCTGGTACTGCATTCGGCACCGGTATGCATGAGACCACACAACTGTGTATCCGTCAGCTTCGCAAGTTCATTACTTCCGAGACGGAGCTTCTGGATGTAGGGACCGGAAGCGGTATTCTGGCGATTCTGTCCCTGATGTTCGGTGCAAAGCATGCTGTGGGAACCGACCTGGATATCTGTGCGGTGGAAGCAGTAGCACAGAACTGCGAGGTTAACGGCATCGATCCCGCACAGTTCGACATGATGATCGGCAATATCATTACCGATAAAGAAGTGCAGGACAAGGTGGGCTATGAGTGCTATGATATCGTCGTAGCCAATATTCTCGCAGATGTACTGGTGCCCCTGACTCCCGTGATCGTACACCAGTTGAAAAAGGGAGGTATCTACATTACCTCCGGTATCATTGATGACAAGGAACAGACCGTGGTAGAGGCAGTGAAGGCAGCAGGTCTGGAAGTATTGGAAGTAACCTATCAGGGAGAATGGGTCAGCGTTACCGCAAGAAAAAATTAGAGGATTTTTAACAATGTATCAGTTTTTTGTAGAGCCGGATCAGATCGATGTGGCAGGAAAAAGTGTCATCATCCGGGGAGCCGATGTCAATCATATCAAAAATGTACTGCGTATGCGTCCCGGCGAGGAAGTGGCGGTCAGCAACGGAATCGACGGGAAAGAATATCGCTGTGGGATCCTTGCACTGGAGGAGGACTGCGTCCGTCTGGAACTCCGTTTTATCAAAGAGGACGGAGTGGAACTTCCGGCGAAGATCTATCTGTTCCAGGGGCTGCCCAAGGCAGATAAAATGGAACTGATTATTCAAAAAGCAGTGGAACTGGGAGCTTTTCAGGTGATTCCTGTAGCCATGAAGCGGTGCGTGGTAAAGCTGGATGAGAAAAAGGCAGACATAAAGATCAAGCGCTGGCAGGGCATTGCGGAGGCAGCGGCGAAACAGAGCAAGCGGGGCGTGATCCCAACGGTAGCTCCGGTGATGAGTTACGCGCAGGCAGTGAAAATGGCATCACAAATGGATCTGAAGCTGGTGCCCTATGAACTGGCAGAGGGAATGGAACAGACGAAGCAGCTGATCGAAAGCGTGGAGCCGGGGCAGCAGATCGCTATTTTTATCGGTCCGGAAGGCGGCTTCGACCCGGAGGAGATCCGGATCGCCACAGAGGCCGGAATCCAACCCATTACCCTGGGCAAACGGATCCTGCGGACGGAGACTGCCGGATTTACGACTATCGCATGGCTGATGTATCAGCTGGAAAAATAGCATACAGACGGCACGGGACACAGGCAAACGGCATATTTTAATCATAAGAAGATAGTAACTGTTTCAGAAGTTCCGATACCGTCATGCAATGAAATCATTTGTAATATTTCCTGTGCAAAGTGGCACCTGTAAGTAAAATGCAAAACAGTAAAAAGATGATTTTGCGCGTGACTATGGACGAAGAACGGTTATGGAATAGATGCAGCCAAAAAGCTGCTCAGATAGTAAGGAGAAGAAGAGAATGGAAGTCTATTTGGACAATTCCGCTACCACCAGAACCTTTCCGGAAGTAGCCGAGTTGATGACGAAGATCATGTGTGAAGATTACGGAAATCCCTCCAGCCTGCATATGAAGGGAGTGGAGGCGGAGAAGTACCTCCGTTATGCCAAGGAGACTCTGGCAAGGATCCTGAAGGTGGAGGAGAGAGAGCTGTTGTTCACCTCCGGCGGTACAGAGTCCGATAATATGGCATTGATCGGCTGCGCCCTGGCGAATTGCCGCAGGGGCAACCATCTGATCACAACACAGATAGAGCATCCTGCAATCCTGCAGACCATGCGTTACCTGGAGAGTCAGGGATACCGTGTCACGTATCTGCCGGTGGATTCCTGCGGACGCATTCGTCTGGAAGACCTGCGCAGAGCCATGACACCGGAGACCATTCTGGTATCCATTATGCATACAAATAACGAGATCGGAGCCCTGCAGCCCATTGAGGAAGCCGGAGCGCTGATCAAACAGATGAACCCCGACACTTTATTTCACGTAGATGCGGTACAGGGATTCGGCAAGTCCAGGATCTATCCGAAAAAGATGCACATTGACCTGTTGTCCGTCAGCGGACACAAAATCCACGGCCCCAAAGGCGTCGGACTGTTATATGTAGGAGATAAGGTGAAGATCCAGCCTATCGTATTCGGTGGCGGTCAGCAGCAGAACCTTCGATCCGGCACGGAAAATGTCCCGGGAATTGCCGGACTTGCCAAAGCAGCGGAAATGTTGTACAGTCGTTTTGATGAGGATCATGCGAGACTTTGTGCCTGCAAGAGAAGATTTATTGAAGGTGTGGAGAGACTGGATCATGTGAAGGTTAACGGCCTTCTGCCGGATGCTCCTTACGGAGAGGGAACAGCAGCCCATATCGTCAGTGTGTCCTTTGCCGGAGTAAGAAGCGAAGTACTCCTGCATGCGCTGGAGGACAAGGGAATCTATGTCTCCGCAGGAAGTGCCTGTTCCGCGCATAAGCCGCAGCCTTCCGCTACGTTGAAAGCTATCGGAGTGGATAAATCCCTGCTGGATTCCACCATACGCTTCAGCTTTTCGGTATTTACCACGGAAGAAGAGATTGACGTTTGCCTTCAGGCATTGTACAATATAGTACCTATGTTACGCAGATACAGCCGCAGATAAGAAAGGAAAAAAAGTGTTTACATCATTTTTGATAAAGTATGCCGAGATCGGCATTAAGGGAAAAAACCGCTACCTGTTCGAGGATGCTCTGGTACGTCAGATTAAATACGCTCTGAAAAAGTGTGAGGGAGAATTCCTGGTACACAAGACACAGGGACGTATTTTCGTAGACGCAGAGTCAGAATTCGACTATGATGAAGTCGTGGCACATCTGCAGAGAGTCTTCGGTATCTCCGGCATCTGCCCGGTAGTCCATGTACAGGATGAAGGCTTCGAGAAGCTGTGCGAGACTGTGATCGACTACATTGCAAAGGTATATCCGGACTGTAATCAGACTTTCAAGGTGGCAGCAAGACGTGCCCGGAAAAATTACCCCAAGGATTCCATGACCATCAACATGGATATGGGCGAAGCCATTCTGCATGCTTACCCAAATATGAAGGTGGATGTACACCATCCCGACATCATGTTGAACATCGAGATCCGTGAGGAAATCTATATCTACTCCGTGATCCTGCCCGGTCCCGGAGGAATGCCCGTAGGCACCGGCGGCAAGGGAATGTTATTACTATCCGGTGGTATCGATTCCCCTGTGGCAGGCTATATGATCGCCAAGAGAGGTGTCAAGATCGATGCGGTATATTTCCATGCACCGCCTTACACCAGCGAGCGTGCAAAACAGAAAGTAGTGGATCTGGCGAAGATCGTTGCCCGTTACACCGGACCGATCTACCTGCATGTGATCAACTTTACCGATATTCAGTTATATATTTACGAGAAATGTCCTCATGAGGAACTGACCATTATCATGCGCCGTTATATGATGCGTATTGCGGAGCAGATCGCAAAGGAGACCGAGTGCCTTGGATTGATCACCGGTGAGAGTATCGGACAGGTGGCATCCCAGACCATGAATTCCCTGATCGCGACCAATGAAGTATGTGAGCTGCCGGTATACCGTCCGCTGATCGGATTCGATAAGCAGGAGATCGTAGAAGTATCCGAGAAGATCGGTACTTACGAGACTTCCATTCTGCCCTATGAAGACTGCTGTACTATCTTTGTGGCAAAGCATCCTGTGACGAAGCCGAATGTAAAGGTGATCCGCAGACATGAGCACAATCTGGATGAGAAGATCGACGAACTGGTGCAGACCGCATTAGAGACCAAAGAACTGATCATTGCGGAAGCATAAGTGCGAATGCAGAGTAACTATTCAGAACCGGAGAAACAGAGGTGCTGAATAGTTACTTTTTTGGAACGGCATATAAAAAACACCTCAAGAGGATTGCGTCTCTCAAGGTGTTCTCTGTCTTACTATGTATTCGGATTCCCGAATCGGTAACTTATACCAGATAAGGCTTTAATACTTCCAGAACCTCATCGGCGCCATCCTCTGCATGGATGTTCAGGTCGATAGGCTTGGAAAGATCCAGACTGAAGATACCCATGATGGACTTTGCATCAATTACGTATCTGCCGGATACAAGATCGAAATCATAATCGAACTTAGTAATATCGTTTACGAAAGATTTTACCTTATCAATAGAATTTAAAGAAATCTGAACTGTCTTCATGTTGACTACCTCCTTAATGTGTGTCATACCTTCTGACTTCATATTAATGGCTGAACGAGCAAAAGTCAAGACGAAAACAATACAAAAAAAGTGAGGAATCCTATGAAAAGTGTAGCATTACACAACCTTGGATGTAAGGTTAATTCCTATGAAATAGAAGTAATGCAACAAATGTTACAAGAAAAAGGTTATACTATTGTACCATTTGATGAAATCGCGGATATTTACATCGTAAATACCTGCACGGTTACCAATATTGCAGACCGGAAAAGCAGACAGATGCTTCATCGCGCGAAACAGAAAAATCCGGCAGCACTGGTAGTGGCAGTGGGCTGCTATGTGCAGACCGGAAGGGAAGATGTGGAGCAGGATCCCTGCATTGATCTGGCGATCGGCAACAACCGCAAGAAGGATCTGGCATCCATTCTGGAGGAGTATTTACGGGATCTGGAACAGGAAGATGCGGTGGCGGAGAATGCAGAAAATATCGGACATGGAGTGGACAAGACTCTGCATGACACTACTGTCATTGATATTAACCATACCGCAGAATACGAAGAAATGACTCTGAAACAGACGGCAGAGCACACCCGTGCCTATATTAAAATTCAGGACGGCTGCAATCAGTTCTGCTCTTACTGCGTTATCCCTTATGCCAGAGGCAGAGTCCGCAGCCGCAGGGCGGAGGATATCATCCGGGAGATCACCGGCATGGCGAAGAACGGTTACCGGGAGATCGTACTGACAGGTATCCATATCAGCTCCTACGGCATTGATTTTGACGAGGAAGCCTGGAAGCGGGGAGAAAGTGTCTCCGTATTAAAAGAAGATGAGGAGAGAAGAGATTATTCCGGTAGCAGTAAGCTGATCGATCTGCTGGAACGGATCCATGATATTGAAGGTATTGAGCGGATCCGAATCGGTTCCCTGGAACCCCGCATCGTCACAGAAGAGACTGCAGCAAGAATGGCGGCACTGCCAAAGCTGTGTCCCCATTTCCATTTGTCCTTACAGAGCGGCTGTGATGCGACACTGCGCCGTATGAACCGTAAGTATACTTCCGAAGAATATGCGGAAAGCGTAGCACTGCTCCGCAAGGTATTCGATCACCCGGCGATTACTACGGATGTTATCGTGGGCTTCCCCGGGGAGACCGAGGAAGAGTTTGCGCAGACGGTAGGATTTTTAGACCGGATTCAATTCTTTGAGATGCATATTTTCAAGTATTCCAAACGGGCAGGCACCAGAGCGGCCGTGATGCCTCACCAGGTACCGGATCAGATAAAGACAGTCAGAAGTGCAGAGCTTCTGGCAATGGAAAAGGAGCAGTCGAAGCAGTTTCGGGCACATTACCTGGGGCAGGAGGCGGAAGTGCTGTTGGAAGAGACGAAGGAGATTGACGGAACGGAATATCTGCTGGGACACACGAGAGATTATGTCAAACTGGCTGTCTCTGTGAAGGAAAATAAAAAAAATGTTGCAAATACCGTGATATGCGGCAGGGTACAGGGTTTTTTGACGGATGAAATCCTATTACTATCACCCCTTGAATTTTCAAAGTAAATGCGGTAATATAAGGCATAACGGAAAAATGCGACTATTCAGAGCTGCATGGCAGCGGTTTTGCGAATGGGGCTCTGAATAGTTACAGAAATTGCATTAAGGCAGAATAAGAGGATCATATGCAGGACTTAGGAAATACACAATACTTCAAGGTAGAGACAGAACCTGAGACCGGCGTAAAGCTGGTGCTTGCTACCGTATATGAGGCACTGACAGAGAAGGGATACAACCCGGTGAACCAGATTGTCGGTTATATTATGAGCGGAGACCCCACTTATATTACCAGCCATAAGAATGCCCGCAGCCTGATCATGAAGGTGGAACGGGATGAATTGGTAGAAGAACTGCTCACGGAGTATATCAGGACCAAACACTGGAAATAATCACAACTATCAGGAGGCCCCACATGCGTATCATGGGTTTGGATTTCGGCTCACGTACCGTGGGCGTGGCGATTAGCGACAGTCTGCTCTTAACTGCGCAGGGAGTAGAGATCATTCGCCGCAAGGAAGAGAATAAATTACGGCAGACATTAGCCCGCATCGAGGAACTGATCGTAGAGAATGAAGTGGAAGAGATCGTACTGGGACTTCCCAAGAACATGAACGATACGGAAGGCGTCCGCGTGGAACTGACCAAAGAGTTCAAGGAGAAGCTGGAACGCAGGACCGGTCTGCCTGTATATTTCTGGGATGAGAGACTGACTACCGTAGCTGCGGACAAGGCAATGATGGAAGCGGGGATCCGTCGCGAGAACCGCAAGGATTACGTGGATATGATCGCAGCAACCCTGATCCTGCAGGGATATCTGGATCGCAGGAACAATGAGAAGAAAAAGGAATCAGAATGAGTAAATTGGAAAAGATCACATTTCGCCCGGAGGGCGAAGAACCTGTAGAATTTTATGTACTGGAACAGACCAGAATCGGTGGACACAATTACATCCTGGTAACCGATGTGGAAGAGGGAGACGGAGATGCCCTGATCCTGAAGGATATGTCTCAGGATGGAGAAGAAGAGAGCATCTATGATGTAGTCTCCGATGATGAAGAACTGGAAGCAGTATCCGGAGTATTTGCGGATATGCTGGAGGACATTGATTTAATTTAATTTTAGATAAATACAGGCGGTCCTGCGAGAAGGACGGTCTTATATTTATATATGATTTGTATGATTGGCAGAGAGGGATATTGGAGGCTTTGCCGATTTCGACATATAATGGATTTTATGCCAAAAGTGACAGGGAATACACGAAGGGCATGAGAAAAAGCCGTTATTTTGATGAAATCGTAAGATCTGGGATATCTGATTTTCACGGGAGTTTTCGAGAAGAGAGCCGTGAAAACGGGAGGTAAATCACAGGTCTTTCTTTGCAGAGCATAACAATCCATTCTAACGCCTGGATACATACACTAAGAACAGTTGTATAGACGTATAGAATTTGGAGGTAAATTCGTTGAAAAAGAAAAAAGAGAATAGTAACGCTTCAGGCCTGAAGATCATTCCTTTGGGCGGTCTGGAGCAGATCGGTATGAACATTACTGCCTTCCAGTATGAGGACAGTATTATTGTGGTGGACTGCGGACTGTCTTTCCCTGCGGATGATATGCTGGGAATCGATCTGGTCATTCCCGATGTAACATATCTGAAGGATAATATCGATAAGGTAAAGGGATTTGTCATCACTCATGGACATGAGGATCATATCGGGGCACTGCCCTATGTGTTGCGTGATATCAATGTGCCCATCTACGCAACCCGTCTGACCATGGGGATCATTGAGAACAAGCTGACAGAGCATAATCTCATGAAGAAGACCAAACGCAAAGTGGTGAAGTTCGGTCAGTCCATCAATCTGGGTGATTTCCGTGTGGAATTCATCAAGACGAATCACAGCATCGTAGATGCCGCAGCACTGGCAATTTATTCCCCTGCCGGTATCGTGGTGCACACCGGAGACTTCAAGGTGGACTACACACCGGTATACGGTGATGCCATTGACTTACAGCGTTTTGCCGAGATCGGTAAAAAGGGTGTACTGGCACTGATGTGTGATTCTACCAACGCAGAGCGTCCCGGTTTTACTCCTTCCGAGAAGACTGTGGGTAAGACTTTTGATACTTTGTTTGAGGAACATAAGAATACCAGGATCTTCGTGGCAACGTTTGCATCCAACGTAGACCGCGTGCAGCAGATCATCAATACTGCATATAAATTTGGGCGTAAAGTGGCTGTGGAAGGCAGAAGCATGGTGAATATTCTGGATACTGCCATCAAGCTGGAATGCATTAATATTCCGGAAAATACACTGGTGGATCTGGATCAGATGAAAAACTATCCCGATGAGCAGCAGGTCATCATCACCACCGGAAGCCAGGGCGAGAGTATGGCAGCTCTGTCCCGTATGGCAAACAACATGCACCGCAAGATCACCATCGGTGCCGGCGATACCGTAATTTTCTCCTCGAATCCCATTCCGGGCAATGAGAAGTCCGTAACGAAGATCATTAACGAACTGTTACGTAAGGGCGCAGATGTTATTTTCCAGGATGCCCATGTATCCGGACATGCCTGCCAGGAAGAGATCAAACTGATCTATACCCTGATCCATCCGAAGTATGCAGTTCCTGTCCATGGTGAATACAAGCATCTGAAAGCACAGGCGAAGATCGCAGAGAACCTTGGCATCAGCAAGGACAATATTTTCATCCTGTCCTCCGGCGATGTACTGGAAGTCAGCGAGGAGCAGGCAAGGGTCAGCGGCAGAGTACCCGTAGGCGCGATCCTCGTAGACGGTCTGGGTGTCGGTGATGTCGGAAATGTAGTGTTGAGAGATAGACAGCACCTGGCAGAAGATGGTATTATGATCGTGGTTATGAGTCTGGACAGAGCCAGCGGTGAACTGGTAGCCGGCCCCGATATCGTGTCCAGAGGTTTTGTATATGTGAAGGAATCCGACGAACTGATCGAGGAAGCAAGACGTACCGTGGATGATGCGCTGCAGGCATGCCTGGATAAGGGAATCACGGATTGGGGCAAACTGAAGACTACTACCAAGGATGTCCTCGGTGATTATGTATGGAAGAAGACCAAGAGACGTCCCATGATCCTTCCGATCATTATGGAAGTGTAATATTAGCGATTGCTGGAAAGGTCGTAAGCAGATGAAGATTACAGCGGACGAAAATGTGAACGAGGCAGTGAAACAACTGGTCGGCGCAATCCGGAACACGGACGCCTATCTGGAATATCAGAGGCAATTGGCGCGTGTCAAAGAGCAGCCGGAGCTGAAACGGCAGATCGATGATTTCCGGACCAGAAACTTTGAACTGCAGACCAGTAAGGACACCAATTTTGACAAGATCGATCAGTTCACCAGAGAGAATGAAGCGTTCCGTGAGAATCCGCTGGTATCTGATTTCCTGGCGGCGGAGCTTGCTTTCTGCCGTATGATGCAGGAGATCGGTCTCTATGTTACCGATCAGATGAGGTTCGAGTAGTTCCAGTAGGAAAGGACAACAACATGAAAGCAGCTAATTTAGCAGGCGCCGTTTTGGGCGCAATCTTAAAAGTAGTGTTTGTGGTGATCGTAGTATATATGGTATATACTGGTGTATCCAAATGTTATGATTACGGATATCGTATTTTCACAGAGCCGGCAGTTTCCTCCGGAGAAGGCCGTAAGGTTACGGTGACGCTGACCTCCGATATGTCCGCAACGGAGATCGGTACGGTCATGCAGGAAAAGGGACTGGTACGAGACGGCAGACTGTTCGCATTACAGTATCTGTTATCTGAGTATAAAAAGGATTGGAAACCCGGAACTTATGAACTGAGTACTGCTATGACCGCAGAGGAAATGATGGAAGTCATGGCTGGACAGACGGAAAGTACGGAAGAAGAATCCGTTGAGATCATAGATAACGGCAGCGCACTGACCGGCGAGACACAACCGCTGGAAACCGTTGCACAATAAAAACGGACAATAGAAACGGGGAGTATTATGATCATAGACGAGAGAATGTCCGCATTTATCGATTCTCTGGACATCGGGAATCCCGCATGGCTGAATGAAATTGAAAAATATGCGTTGGACACGCAGGTTCCGATCATACGCAGATCTATGCAAAGCCTGTTAAAATTTTTACTGACATACACAAAGCCGAAGAGCATCCTGGAAGTCGGGACTGCTATCGGCTTTTCTGCGTTACTTATGAGTGAATATGCGCCGGCGGATTGCCATATCACAACCATAGAAAAATATGAAAAACGAATTCCCATAGCCAGAGAAAATTTTGATAAATATGGAAGAGAAGACAAAATCACTCTTTTGGAAGGCGATGCCACAGAGATACTGAAAGAATTGGATGGTACTTACGATGTGATCTTCATGGATGCGGCCAAGGGGCAATATATCAATTTCCTGCCGGATATTCTGAGACTTCTGTCTCCGGGAGGTCTGCTGATCTCGGATAATGTATTGCAGGACGGAGATATCATAGAATCCCGATTTGCGGTCACCAGGCGCAACCGTACGATCCATGCGAGAATGCGGGAATATTTATACGAATTAAAACATCATCCCGAACTGGAGACAGTGATTCTGCCCGTGGGGGATGGCGTGACGTTGAGTACGAAAGTAGTAAGAAATGAGGAGAACAGGTAAGATGAAGAAAAAAGCGGGAATTCTGACAGCTGCTTTTATGATGCTGCTGTGTATGTTCTGTGTATGGCCGTTTGCACTGGTGCGAAAGGATACAAAATGCGAAACCCGGTCGACGGCATATTTGTTTACCAATCAGGAACAATTATACAATACACAAATGGATCAGACTTTTATTGCACAAGAATCGGTGTTGCGCAAAGTCGGCTTTGCAGTACACTTTACCGGTGAAAAATGTGATGCCGTATTTCAACTGAAGGACAAAGAAGAAAAAGTCCTCACAGAGCGATCGGTTCAGCTGGAGGCAGGAGATAGTGACAGATATTGCTATGTAGATGCCGGGATCCGGTTAAAGAAGGGGAACGAATATCGATGGAGCCTGGAGGTACAGAATGCGGAACAGGTACAAAGCGGATTCCTGTATACTGCGGACGGAGAAATCAGTGCGGCCGGAAACGAAAATCTGTATGTGGACGGAGTTCTGTATGAGGGGCAGGCTGTTACAAGCTATACCTACGGAGAACCTTTAAATGCTGTAAATATTTTATGCCTGTGGGCATTTGTGCTAATGGCAGGAAGCTGCATTCTGGAAATCATAACGAAGAAGCAGGAAAACAACGTGCTGAAAAAGGCAGAGGAGCTTCTGAAGAAATACCAGAATATTATTTTGGCAGCGGAAATCCTTATCGTTACGGCACTGGTGGTGAGAAGCTGCTTTACACAGGCTGTGGACTGGGATGAAGCATATACCTGGGACATTGTGAAAAACAATTCTTTCTGGGGAGTGATCCAGGCACAATCTATCGACAATCATCCACCACTGTATTTCCTGTTTGTGAAAATTGCTGCGATATTGTTCGGCGATAAAATTATGGTATATAAACTGGTGTCCGTGGCTGGTATGCTGGCATCCATGATTTTATGTGCCACCTTATTGAAAAAAAGATGGGGCGTGAAGGCAGCAATTCCGACGATCCTTGTGCTGGGACTGGCACCGGATTTTATCTTTTATAATATCAATGTCAGAATGTATTCCTGGATGACCTTTTTCGTACTGGCAGCAGCATTACTGGCGTATGAGATTGCGTTGGATAACGGAAACAGAATCGGGCACTGGATAGGTCTTGCAGCAGTGACACTCGGGGCAATTTATACCCAGTATTTTGCGGTAATTCCGCTGTTCCTGATCTATGTATATCTGATGCTTGCCTGTTGGAAGAATAAGACATTCCGTAAATTGATCTGCTGCTGTACGGCGATTGTGGTACTGTACCTTCCACAACTGTATCTGGTTGTGAAGATGTTACAGAGAGACAGCACAGGTATGGCGGAGGATGATTTAAAAGCAAGTCTGAATCTGAATAAATTATGCGTATGGTCATTTGATACCAATATTAAATGGTCAGCGTATCTTCCGGCAGTGGCATATGTTGCGGCATTATTATTGTTGATTCTGTTTTGGAAAAAAATAGAGAAAAACAAAAGAGATTTTCTGACACTTACTGTGGGGATTTATCCTCTTACATGGTGGATCTGCTGGGGAATCTCACAGAAAATGAACCATTTCTGGCATAATCGTTATATGCTGGATGCACTTTTATTCGCATGGATATTTATTGTGTTGATTTATTCCATGCGAGGGATGCTGACCTGGTTATGCTTATGTGTCTGGATGTGCATTCTCTGTCTGTCTTCTTATATGATCACTTATTCGAAAGAAATGGAGACGGTGCCGTATATTACGGATGCACAGCAGAAACTTTCGGAAATTCCGGAAGGTGCGGATGTAATCTATAATTATAGTACCTATGATACCATTTATAAGTACTATTTACCGGAATCGAAATTTTTATGGTATGAAGATGTTGACTTTTCCAAGCTGGAAGGAAATTCCATTTATATGATCAGCTGGGGCGGTGCAGGATTCGATCAGGAAGATATCGAAAAATATGATATAAGTGTGGAGTACCTTTCCTTTTTCCGACTGGAAGAAGGAGTAGCAGATGTGGCTTTGTGCAAAGTACATTTCGAAAATTGACACGAGGGAGAAGGAATATGAATTATAAAAAACCGGAACTTTTGATCCCGGCCAGCAGTCTGGAAGTATTGAAGACTGCAGTAATGTTCGGGGCAGATGCAGTATATATCGGAGGAGAAGCATTCGGACTGCGGGCCAAGGCGAAAAATTTCAGCAGCGAAGAGATGGCGGAGGGAGTGGCTTTCGCCCACGCCCATGGCGTGAAAGTCTATGTGACCGCCAATATTCTGGCACACAACTATGATCTTGACGGTGCCAGAAAATATTTTGCCGAGCTGCGGGATATGAAACCGGAACAGCCGGACGCACTGATCATTTCTGATCCCGGAATGTTCATGATCGCCAAGGAAGTATGGCCCCAGGTGGAGGTACACATTTCCACACAGGCGAATAACACGAATTACGAAACCTATCTGTTCTGGTGGAAACTGGGAGCTAAAAGAGTAGTATCTGCCAGAGAACTTTCCCTGGTAGAGATCAAAGGAATTCGAGAAAAAATCCCTGCGGAGATGGAAATTGAGAGCTTTGTCCATGGGGCAATGTGCATTTCCTATTCAGGCAGATGCCTGCTGAGCAATTTCTTCACCGGAAGAGATGCCAACAGAGGTGCCTGTACCCATCCCTGCCGCTGGAAATATGCGGTGGTGGAGGAGACAAGACCCGGAGAATACCTGCCGGTCTATGAGAACGAGCGGGGAACCTATATTTTCAACTCCAAGGATCTGTGCATGATCGAACATATTCCGGAGCTGGTGGAGGCGGGAATCGACAGCCTGAAGATCGAAGGCCGTATGAAGACGGCACTGTATGTGGCTACCGTTGCCAGAACTTATCGGAAGGCTATTGATGACTATTTTGCCGATCCGGATCTGTATGAGAAAAATATGGACTGGTATAAGGCGGAAATTTCCAAATGTACTTACAGACAGTTTACGACAGGATTCTATTTCGGCAAGCCGGATGAGAACACCCAGATCTATGATAACAACACTTATGTCAATGAGTACATTTACCTGGGAATTGTGGAAGCGGTAAAAGAATCCCTGTGCCGGATCGAACAGCGGAACAAGTTCTGCGTGGGAGACTCCATAGAGATCATGAAGCCAGACGGCACCAACGTACCGGTCACGGTGGAAGCCATGTACACCGAAGATGGGGAAAGTGTGGACAGCGCGCCCCATCCTAAACAGGTGTTGTGGATAAAGCTGTCAGAGACACCCGAGAAGTTCGATCTGCTGCGCCAGAGAAACGACGAATGAGAAAAGCCGACCGGAGGTGACACTTTATGAAGAAAAGTGCCCAAATTCATAAAGCATTGACTATTTTTGCCTATACAGTAATGCTGACAGGAATGACGCTTCTGCTCGTCGTGGTATTCCGATATCCGCAGAATCACCTGATTCCCCGGCAGATGATACCGGGGGTGGGCATATGTGTCATAGTCTTATTGGCGGCAGGTGCGTTATGGAATAAGATATATTCCCTGATCGGGAAAAGGACGCCGCTATATCTGCTTGCCCTGGCAATCTTCGGTGTGCTGTTATACATAACATCTCTGAGTCGTCAGGGGAATGAGAACACTTTGGTGGACTACACTTACGTGTACCGGGATGCCATGAACCTGGCGACCGGCGGAACCCTGGAATATACGGATTATTTTGTGACGTATTCCAATAATCTGAAGCCGATGCTTCTGCTCTCGGTATGGTTCCGGGTGGCGGTCTTACTTGGAATATCTCCGTTTCATTTCGTATTGCTGCGAAATGTACTGTTGGTACTGCTGGTGGTATGGGCATGCGGATACCTGACGGAGCAAAAGGGGGACTGCAGATGGAGATTTCCTATACTGCTTACCTTTGCGTTCCTGCTTCCGCTATGGGATATGGTCTCAGTGTTTTATACAGATTCCATGAGCTTCGGGCTGGGAATCCTGACTTTGGCTCTTCTGAAAAAATCCGGAAGCACCAAGACAAACAAGGGAAAAATCCTGTGGTCAGTGCTTGCCGGAGTGACAACGATACTGGCGATTATCTGGAAGATCACGGCGATCATTCCGCTGATCGCCGGTGCCATGATCCTGCTGTGGCAGAGAGAAAAAGCAGACCGGCGGGTGCTCATGCAGTATGCAGCAGCTGCGATTGTGTTTGGCGTGGGACTGCAGCTGTGGGCAAATACATATGACGTTACGCGGAAAGCAGCAGTTACAGCAAATCCGGTGATGAGCTGGGTGGCATTGGGAATGAAGGAAGACGGCTCCTGGACCAATAACACGGAACTTGTGGAGCAGATGTATACATTTTCCACCAAAGAAGAAAAACAGCAATACTGCGTGGAATATATCCGGGAAAATAAGGCAGATTTTTTCAATGTGGAGCATTTGAGAAAAAAGGCAAGCTATAATTTTGCAAACGGCAATCTGGGTGCCAGTGCCTTCCTGAATGTGGAGCAGAACGACCAAACCCTGATCTGGGAAATGCTTTCTCCCTGGGGCAGTTATTACTGGAGAACCAGCCAGCTCTGCTATTGTTATCTGGTGTCCGTGTATGTACTTTTGTGGATCGGAATGCTTTTCAGCCTTAGAAATGTTATCAGAGGACAGAATCCGCCGTCGTTATTGATGATATGCCAGTTGGGCTTTTTTGGCATTGTGGTATTTCTGATGCTCTGGGAAGCCAGCGGCAGGCAGCTGTATAATCAGATGCCCGGAATTCTGTTGGGAGGAGTTCTGAGCATAGATTATTTTTGGAAAAACTTATCGATAAAACCCCGAAAATAATAATTGACCACTATAACGCACATGTTGTACACTGTAATCGATATTATTAGTACACCGAAGGGAAGTAGGGACATGCGCGAAGAATTAAATGTAGAGGAGCTTTTCGCCAGCAAAGTATTTACTTTGGGTAAAATGAAAGAGAGACTCCCCAAGAGCACTTACAAAGAAGTCAAGAAAGTCATGGATCAGGGAGGAGAACTTTCCCTGGCGACTGCCGATGTGGTGGCAACAGCAATGAAAGACTGGGCGATCGAGAACGGGGCAACCCATTATACTCATTGGTTCCAGCCGTTGACCGGTATCACCGCTGAAAAACACGATGCTTTTGTAACACATCCCGATGAGGATGGCCGTATGATCATGGAATTTTCCGGTAAGGAACTGATCAAGGGCGAGCCTGATGCATCTTCTTTCCCGTCCGGGGGCTTGCGTGCGACTTTTGAGGCAAGAGGTTATACCACATGGGATATTACCTCTCCTGCATTTATCAAAGAGACAGCAACCGGTCCGACGCTTTGTATCCCCACTGCTTTCTGTTCTTATAAGGGCGAAGCTCTGGATAAAAAGACACCGTTACTTCGTTCCATGGAAGCTTTGAGCAAACAGGCAATCCGCATTGTACGTCTGTTCGGTAATACAGAGGCAACCAAGGTACTGCCTTCCGTCGGTGCAGAACAGGAATATTTCCTGGTGGATTCTGCCAAGGCGCTGCAGCGTGAAGATATTATTTTCTCCGGACGCACCCTGTTCGGTGCCCCTGCACCTAAGGGTCAGGAGATGGATGACCATTATTTCGGTGTTATCCGTGAGCGTATCGGCGGATTTATGCATGACGTGAATATTGAGCTGTGGAAATTGGGCGTGACTTCCAAGACCCAGCATAATGAGGCAGCTCCCGCACAGCACGAAGTGGCTCCCATCTACGAATCCGCGAATGTGGCAGTGGACCATAACCAGCTGGTAATGGAGACACTGAAGCGTGTGGCAGGCAAACATGGCCTGCGCTGTATGCTGCATGAGAAGCCTTTTGCCGGAGTGAACGGTTCCGGTAAGCATAATAACTGGTCTATCACCACGGACAACGGTGTGAATCTGTTAGAGCCGGGACAGACCCCGAATGAAAATATTCAGTTTTTATTAGTGCTGGCATGTATCATGAAGGCAGTAGATACCCATGCGGATCTGCTGCGCCAGAGTGCGTCCAACGTAGGCAACGATCACAGACTGGGTGGCTATGAGGCACCTCCTGCTATCATCTCTATTTTCCTGGGTGAGCAGCTGGAGGATGTCGTGTCACAGCTGGTAGAGACCGGTAAAGCGGATAATCTGAAAGAGGGCGGCATGCTCCGTACCGGTGTATCTACGCTTCCTGATTTTGTAAAGGATGCGACGGACAGAAACCGTACGTCACCTTTCGCGTTTACCGGTAATAAATTCGAGTTCCGTATGGTGGGAAGCGAGGATTCCATCGGAAGTCCCAACACCACTCTGAATGCCATTGTGGCAGAGGCTTTCTGCGAAGCAGCAGACCGCCTGGAAGGTGCGGAAGATTTCGATATGGCAGTTCATGATCTGATCAAGGAATATATGACCGAGCATCAGAGAATTATTTTCAATGGCAACGGTTATGCCAAGGAATGGGAAGAAGAAGCAGCCAGAAGAGGATTGCCCAACATTCCTTCCATGGTGGCGGCAGTAGACACCCTGACCACCCCCAAGGCGATCCATCTGTTTGAAAAGTTCGGTATTTTCACCGAAGCAGAGCTGCGCTCCCGTGCGGAGGTACTGTATGAGACCTATGCGAAGACCATCAATATCGAGGCGCTGACCATGTTGGATATGGCGAATAAGCAGATCATCCCCGCAGTCATGAAGTACAGCAAGTCTTTGGCGGATGCTGTGATCGCTATCACAGAGGCCGGCGGAGACACGTATGTTCCTACCCGTATGCTGCAGCAGATCACACAGAAGCTGACGGAGATGGAGAAGGCATCCGAGGCACTGTTAGAAGAGGAGAAGAAAGCTTCTGCCATGCCCAGAGGCAAGGAGCAGGCATTCTGCTATCACGATAAAGTCATGGTGGCAATGAACGCTCTGAGAAGACCTGCGGATGAACTGGAGAAGCTGGTAGATAAAAAGTACTGGCCGTTCCCGACCTATGCGGATCTGCTTTTCGAGGTATAGGACGTTTCAAAGGTCGTTTCGGATGCAATAATAAATTTTTTTCAAAAAGGGTATTGCAATCGAAAAAAAACTGTTGTATAGTAATGAACCATAGAGGAGCGATCCTCACAAGTTAATATTTTTCAATGCGAAACGAAGGCGTTTACACTAGGAGTGTAGCGCCTTTTTTGTTGCTATTTGGAGCCACCCGGAAAGCATCGCAGATGCGATTTTGCACATGTGAGTTCTGAATAGCAACTGTGTCGGTGTAGTCGCAGGAAGCATGAAAAATAGCAAAAATAAGGAGGAAACGAAGATGAGTGAAGTATTAAATGTGGAAGAAATCTTTGGCAGTAAGGTATTCACTCTGGGTAAGATGAGGGAAAGATTACCCAAGAGCGTCTACAAAGAAGTGAAGAAGATCATTGATCATGGCGGAGAGCTGTCTTTAGCTACCGCAGATGTTGTGGCAAAAGCAATGAAGGACTGGGCAATCGAGAACGGTGCAACACATTATACTCACTGGTTCCAGCCTCTGACCGGTATCACTGCTGAGAAGCATGACGCATTCGTAACTCATCCCGATGAATCAGGTAAGATGATCATGGAGTTCTCCGGCAAGGAACTGATCAAGGGCGAGCCCGATGCATCTTCCTTTCCCTCCGGAGGCTTACGAGCAACCTTTGAGGCAAGAGGCTATACCGCATGGGATATCACATCTCCTGCATTTCTGAAAGAAGATGCAACCGGCGTGATCCTTTGCATTCCCACTGCTTTCTGTTCTTACAAGGGTGAGGCACTGGATAAGAAGACACCCCTGCTTCGTTCCATGGAAGCTGTCAGCACCCAGGCACTGCGTATCGTAAGACTGTTCGGCAATACCGAAGCTACCAAGGTCGTAGCAAGTGTAGGACCGGAGCAGGAATATTTCCTGGTAGACAGAGATAAATACTTAAAGCGTGAAGATCTGATCTTCGCAGGACGCACCCTGTTCGGTGCACCCGCACCCAAGGGACAGGAACTGGAGGATCATTACTTTGGTACCATCCGCGAGAGAATCGGTTCCTTCATGAAGGATCTGAATATTGAGCTGTGGAAGCTGGGCGTAACCGCCAAGACACAGCACAACGAGGTAGCTCCCGCACAGCATGAACTGGCACCCATTTATGAGACTGCTAACATCGCAGTAGATCATAACCAGCTGGTTATGGAGACGATGAAAAAAGTAGCCGGTCGTCATGGAATGACCTGTCTGCTGCATGAGAAGCCTTTCGCCGGAGTGAACGGCTCCGGTAAACATAACAACTGGTCCCTGGGAACTGATAATGGCGTGAACCTGTTAGATCCCGGCGACACTCCTAACGAGAACATCCAGTTCCTGTTGGTACTGGCATGTATTCTGAAAGCCGTAGATACCCATGCAGATCTGCTTCGTCAGAGTGCATCCGATGTCGGCAACGATCACAGACTGGGAGCCAACGAGGCACCCCCTGCCATCATCTCCGTATTCCTGGGTGAGCAGCTGGAGGATGTGGTAAAGCAGCTGGTTGAGACCGGTGATGCAACCCATTCTATCCAGGGTGGTAAGCTTCTGACCGGCGTATCCACACTGCCGGATCTGGATAAGGATGCAACAGACCGTAACAGAACTTCACCGTTTGCTTTCACCGGCAACAAGTTCGAGTTCCGTATGGTAGGTAGTGCAGATTCCATCGCTAGCCCCAACACCACTCTGAATGCTATCGTTGCAGAAGCTTTCTGCGAGGCAGCAGACATTCTGGAGAAGGCAGACGATTTCGATGTTGCCGTTCATGATCTGATCAAGAAGTATCTGACCGAGCATCAGAGAATCATTTTCAACGGTAACGGTTATTCCGAGGAATGGGTAGAAGAGGCAGCCAGAAGAGGACTTCCCAACATCAAGTCCATGGTAGAGGCTTCCGAGACTCTAACCACCGAGAAGTCCATCAAACTGTTCGAGAAGTTCGGTATCTTCACCGAGGCGGAGTTAAGATCCCGTGAGGAGGTTCTGTACGAAACCTACTCCAAGACCATCAATATCGAAGCTCTGACCATGGTAGATATGGCGAAGAAGCAGTACATTCCCGCAGTTATGGAGTACACCAAGACCCTGGCTGATACCGTACTGGCTGTAAAGAGCGCAGGCGCTGATGCTACCGTACAGACCACGGTACTGAAGAGCATCTCCGAGAAGCTGGCAGAGGCACAGGCTGCCGAGACCACTCTGGAGGATAAGCTGGCAGAGGCAGCAGGCATCGAAGATCCCAAGAAGCTTGCTTTCTTCTATAAAGATGTGGTACATACCGCAATGGATGACCTGAGAACTCCCGTGGATGCACTGGAGATGATGGTTGACAAGAAGGTATGGCCGGTACCTACCTATGGTGATCTGATTTTTGAAGTATAAAATACCATAATACATTTCTCTCATTGTGTTGAATAAGGCGGGGCTTACTGCATGGGCGGTAAGCCTCGTTTCTGTTGCGGCGGAGAAAATGCTGTGTTAAGATAGTGGCATGATGAAAAATAAAAAATTTTGGAAAACAATCTGCATTCTTGCGGTAATTGCATATACGTTGAAAAATCTGTTCATCGGAGCGGACACGGATGAAGGGTACGGTATCATGGTGGGATACCGGCTGGCCATGGGTGACCGGCTGTTACTGGATATGTGGGAACCCCACCAGACCTCTGCTATTTTCACGGCATTGTTTATTGCGCCGTTTGTACGGCTGACCGGCGGAGTGAATTATCTGAATCTGTTTTTGAGAGTCGTATTTTTCCCAATCCAGGCAGGAGTCAGTGTCTTCTTATATAAGACGATCCGGAAGGCAGCACCGCAGGTGGATGCATCCGTATCTGCGCTGATGGGACTTTTATATTACGTAACGACACCGAAATCTATTTTTATTCCGGAATATTCTAATCTCCACAACTGGTTCTTCGCGCTGATGATATTGTGCATGGTACGCTACCTGACAGGAGAAGGCAGACTGCGTTGGTTGGTATTCTCAGGGATTTTCATGACCTGTGATGTCCTGGCATATCCCAGCATGGTGCTGGTTTTCCTATGTTGTATGGGATTTCTGCTGCTGCGTAAATCGGCGCGGAAAGGCAGGGAGGTTCTGGCATATCTGTTGCCCTGCGTGCTGAGTGCCGGGGCAATGTTCGGATATCTGCTGACTTATATGACGCCGCAGACCATGCTGCAGATGGTGGGAGAAATTCTGGGAGAAGGATCCCATCAGACTTCCGCGGCAGAGAAATTGCTGGACTGGGGAAAAAGTCTCGGAGAGACCCTGCTGATCCTTCTGGCAGCTCTGCTTATTGCGGGACTGATTCGATGGCTCGTGGAAAAGAAGATGAAAAAGCAGCTTCCGGAACTGCTCCGTGCGCCGGGAATGCTGTTTTTCCTGATCGTATTTGTGATTCAGATCGGATTCTGGCTGTTCAGCTCTTTTAATGCCATCTATCCACAGCTTCTTCTGATGGCATTATCTTTGGAAGGTATCTACATTTACCTTCGGAAGGACCGGGCGGAAACACTTTTCTTCCGCTGGATCCTGCTGGTGTTTGTGAACTATTTTGCGGTACTTTTGTTGTCTAACTGGGAGCCGATGCTGCTAAATACATATCTGATCCTGGGAGCGGAGGCAGGACTGGCAGTCTTAAGCGGCTATTGGCAGAAGACGAGTGCATATGGGAAAAAGGCTCTGCAGGTTCTGTGCCTGTGCCTGGTATTGGGCAATGCGTTTTCTTATACGTATCTGATTTTGGGATCTCAGGAATACCATGCGTCCGTAATTCGTAATGTGCGGGGGATTAACAGGAAAGGTCTGCGGGCGGGTATTCTCACAGACTATATGACGGCATACCGCTACAACAATAATATGGAAATATGGCAGGAGGCGGTGCCGGACGGCAGCACAGTACTCTATGTGGGACCCTCTCAGTTCTATTGCATGTTGGGAGAACATACCCAGGCTTCTCCCGATACCATCTGCTCCATGATCTATGATGAGCGGCTGTTGGATTACTGGGAACTCCATCCGGAACGTTATCCGGATGTGGTGGTGTTTGAAAGCAGCTACGGAGATATCCGGCAGGAAGGCGATAACTTTATCTGGCACTGGCTGATGGAAGATTTTCAGCCCACGAAGAGGAAAGATTACCCCTATATCGCAGTGTTTACCAGGTGATTTTACGAAAATTGTTTTAATTTCATATACTTTTTTTAAAATTTTTTAAATTAGGTATTGCAAAATAGAAACAGATAGTGTATACTTCATCAAGTAAACGACATAGGGCTATCGCCAAACGGTAAGGCAACGGACTCTGACTCCGTCATTTCAAGGTTCGAATCCTTGTAGCCCTGCGAAGCAGGGGTTGACCTGCTAAGTAAACCTCAGTAGAGAAATCTGCTGAGGTTTTTTAATACAATATTACTTGACTTGAAAGTTAATTAAATAATCCCGTAGCCCTTGGCAGGGTATAAGAAACGCGACACGCTCGTACTTTAGTACGATGCGCTCCTGTCGCAGAGCGTAACGGTACATAAGCGAGGAAAGTACCCTCGCTAAGTACCGA